>JABLXC010000063.1 GCA_013178185.1 Anaerolineae bacterium
CGACCGCCCAACTTATGCCATGCGCAATGCCAAGGTGATCGTCCTGGAAAACTCCAAAGGTGAAATCACCGTCCTCTACAAAAACCAGCCCCTCGCCTTTGTGCTTTCCGCTCAACAGGCAGAACAAGCCAAAGTGGTCGCTGCCAAATCAGTTGATTTCGAGTTGCTCAATGCATCCAAAGCCCATAAGCCTGCACCCAACCATCCCTGGCGTTCGCCCATATCTACTCGTAACCCTACTAAAGCTGCTCCCTGAAAGGGGACATTCTAACTTTGGCAGTTTGGGTGACATTCTAACTTTGGGCTAGCGTTAAGATTCTGAGGTATTAAACCAAAGCAGAAATGTCTTAACGAAGAAAGGGAGGGAGAAAATTCCAATTTTCTGAGTGTTTCGACCTATTTCTTAATTTTGTTCGAATATCCAAGGATCAGACGAGCGTTCCCAACTTGCAATCTCTTCCGGTCGGAACCAAATGCCAATTTCTTGAATCGCTGTTTCTGAACCGTCTGAAGCGTGAGTGAGGTTTCTCCCTACCACTAAGGCATAATCGTGTCGGATCGATCCTGGCGCAGCTTCGGTGGGCCGAGTTGATCCCATGGTCTGGCGTACTGCCGCAATTGCCAGCGGCCCTTCCCAAACCATTGCCAGCACAGGCGCTGAAGTGATGTAGTTAATCAAGCCTTCGTAGAAAGGTTTTCCTTTGTGTATTTCGTAATGTTTTTCGGCGAGATCACGTGTGACAGACATAAATTTCGCGGCGACCAATTTCAGTCCGCGCTTTTCTAGCCTGCTAATAATCTCACCGATGAGACCTCTTTGCACCCCATCGGGTTTAATAAGTACCAATGTTCTTTCCAACAAAGTCCTCCGATAAATTTTGGGGTATTTTACTTCAGCTTTCCTATTTGAGCAATTCTTCAGCCTTTGTGTAAGCATCTAATGCTTCTTGAAGGCGATTTGTCTTTGCTAATGCATCTCCGAGGGATTGCCACAATCCAATATCGACAGGATAGCGATAGAGCGCTTCTTGAAGATGTTGGATTACTTCCTCCAGGGATGAATGATTCTCGATAAGATGGTTGTACGCTTCCAGGGCAGCTTCAATTTGGCCGCTTTCAAGCAGTTGGCGGGCGCTTTCAATTTCGCTTGAAACATCTGAAGATGGTTCAGGTGTTTCGGCGGTCGAAATTTCAGCCATGTATTCCTGGGGTACGATGCTTTCAGGGGACTCCAATGAAACCTGGCTCTGAATATTTTCTTCAAGACCGAGATCTTGGGCTTCAACCCGATCTAAAGTGGTTAAATTGGCGGATTCTGGGGTCAGTTCTACCTCGGCCACAGGGGGCTGATCATCCAGCCCTTTGAGCCAAGCTGGAAGCTCACCTGTCGGGGTGGATTGCTCCTCCTGTTCCGCTGGCGGAGAAATGGCTTCTGCCTCGCTAATCCAATTGACATCTGCCGATGCTTGTGATTCTGTTTCTTTAAGCCAGTCTGGAAGTGAGTCGGTTGACTCATCTCTGGCAGCTGGCTGCTCGATATCTTTCAGCCATTCGGGCAATTCTTCGGCTAATTGATCTGCATCCGTGTAAATATTTGGTATCTCGTCGTAAGTACCGTCGCTATCCTTTTCGGAGAGTTCAGTTCCGCCTGTTTCAAGCAGAGAACTTTCTGAGACCCATACAGGTGGGTTGGTTGAACGGCTGTCTGATTTTTCAATCAAAGTATTTTCATCTGCGCCTTGCCTTGCTGCCAACGACTCGAGCCAACTGAAAGCAGTTTCATCTTCTACGGTCGGCGTCGGTGGAGCGGCAACACCTTCTATCTCCTGGTCTGGCTCCTCGAATGTTGGAGACTCTGGTTCTATGAGCGAGAGCGATCCTGAGGTTGCATCCGTTTCCGTTTTTTCTGAAAGCGGTAGAGCCTCTTCTGCGGTGGTTAATTGCTCTATTCCTGATGTGGCATCCATAACCCAGTCGGGAGGGTTGTTCTTTCTCAATTCGGGAGGTATCGTGAGAGTCTCGTCATCGGCGCCCTGACGGGCTGCCAGCGATTCTAACCAGGCCATGGCTTCATCTAATTCGGAAGACGCTACTGCCTTTTGCTCTATTCCTGGTTCTTGATCGGGAAGCAGGGTGACATCTTGGTCTTCTCCGCTTTTTTCTTCATCCGCCAGGTCTTTTAGCCAATCTGGCAGATCTTCTTCATCTTGTGGTAAATTTTCAAATGGCGAAGTATTATCCATTGCTCCCTCCATAACCTGGTTCGCGACACTTTCTTCAAAAGGTGGAGCCGAAATAACATCCGCGCCGCTAACCTGTAAAAATTGTGAAGTCGGCGCTTCTTGTTCGAGATCAAATTTTTCACTCGATTCACTGACAGGCAGAATTGATTCTAAAATTTCCAGTTTTTGCTGCTCACCCTCTATAGGAAATGTTGGATTGGAATCGGAAGGGGCAAGCGATTGAAGCCAATCTGGAATATTGGCGGGTGACAATTCTTTTTCTTCTTCACTTCTTGCACCTTCTTCCTGAGGTGTACCAGCAGTTTCTGCGATTGTTGTTTCATGCGCCACGGCCCAGCCTGCATTTGACATCCAGTCAGGGATAATTTCTTCATTTTCTGGAATGGCTGGAGCTTGTGGCAGACTGCTTTGGGATTCGTGACGATCTGCATTGTTGTCGCTGGTGTCCTGGGGTTCTTCACTATTGTCTATATTTCGATCAAAGAAATCCTCGATTATGGAAGGTAGACCATTTTGCTCGTCCAGTGTGACACCAACTGATTGCGCCCATTGCGGCTGTGTTTCGCTTTGGATTGGTTGCCAATCCAGTCTTTCTACAAGGACTGCATTATCTGGCACTAGATTGGAAGCTGTGACGCTCTCTGAAAGAAAGGCGCTATAAGGGTCCAGGGCATTCAGCCGCTGCCTGTACACGAGTGCATCCTCCGCGCGCGAGGTAGATGGTAAGACTTCTGCCAGGATGCGATTCGCTTCGAAGCAGAATGGTAACTTTGAAATCAGGCGAATGCATGTTTCGATGGCTTCAACTTTTTGATTAGCCAAATAGTAGACACGCGCGAGCGTCACCAGCAAATCAATCCTTTTCGGGTCTTCTGCCAGGGCAGCTTTAATTTCAGCGATTGCCTGGGGGTATAATTCCCCGCGTTCATACATTCTGACCAAGGCGCCCCTTGTAAGCCGCACTTTGGGTGGTTCGATTCCATCTCGGCGGCTGCGCAATCGCTGAAGCTCGCTTTGAATAGCAGGATTGGATGGCTGGAACTCGAAAGCTCGTTCCATGTGCCATATCGCCGAATCTAGATTGTTTTCATCTTCTTTGATGATGCTCATTCCCAAGTTGGCGACAAAATCATCTGGGATGACGGATAGTAACCTGCGGAAAATATCCGATGCTTCGGTGTAACGACGACTCTCCAGATAAGCTTTTCCAAGCAACCTGTAAGTGTCGATGTGTTTGGGGAACTGTTTTAAAACATATTTGCAGTGGGCGATAGCTTCATCGGTTTGCCCTCTGTCAATCAAGTTTTCAATTTCTTTTGTGTAAATCCGCAAGGATATTTTTGCCATACTTATATCCTCCCACGCTTAGTATGCAACAATCTTAAGGATATTGCAAGCTTTTTAGAAACACCTGAAAGTCTTAACATCCTTTAAATTATGCACGCGCGCTTGTATCCAGCGCGCGTGTTCGTTTTTTTGAAAAATTTTATTCCCCTAAATAGTCGCGCAGTTTCCGGCGCACCGAAGGGTGTCTGAGTCTGCTGAGGGCTTGCGCTTCAATCTGCCGAACGCGTTCTCGGGTGACGCCCATTTTCCTGCCTACTTCCTCTAAGGTATAAGCCTGTCCGTCCATCAGCCCATAGCGGAGTTGTAGGATTCTGACTTCGCGGGGCGGCAGTGATTCTAATACCTCTTCGAGGTGCTCTCGCAAGAGGTTATACGTGGCTGTGTCATCCGGCGGGGGAGCTTCATCGTCCTCGATGAAATCGCCCAGGACCGAGTCTTCCTCATCATCCGTGGGTGTTTCTAAAGATAGGGGGCGACGAGCAACCTGGATCATGTTTTCCACCTTTTTGGGTGGGACATCCAGTGAAATAGCCAGTTCGTCAACAGTCGGTTCGCGTCCTAGCCGCTGGGTAAGTTGGTGCTGCACCCGCAATAGTTTATTGATCTGATCGCCCATGTGTACTGGGACGCGAATTGTACGACCCTGATCGGCAATCGCCCGTGTTACTGCCTGACGGATCCACCAGGTAGCGTAGGTACTGAACTTGTGGCCACGACGGTAATCAAACTTTTTTGTTGCCCGAATAAGTCCGATGTTGCCCTCTTGAATTAAGTCAAGAAATGGCACGCCTCGTCCCATGTACTTTTTTGCAACACTGATTACCAAGCGAGAGTTTGCTGTGATAAGATGTTCCCTGGCTGCCCAGCCGTCTTCGATCAACCGGCGCAGTTCAAGCCTGCGGCGACTGCTTACGTTGATGCGCGCCAGCTCTTCGCGTGCCATACGTCCACGCTCAATCCTTTGAGCCAGCTCCACCTCTTCTTCGGCGGTCAGCAAGGGGACGCGACTAACTTCTTTTAGATATAACCCAATCGTGTCATCTGTGTCAATGTTTGCCAGGTCGTCGAGAGCAAATTCCTTTTCTGGCTCGTCAATTTCTCCGCTGAGATCGAGTTCTTCATCGGTAGGCTCTTCGGTAACGTCCTCAACATAAGGAATGCCAGCACTCATTAGAGCAGCAAAGGCTTCCTCAAGCTGTTCGACATCCTGTTCGGCTTCTGGAAAGAAGTGAAGCACGTCATCAATCGTGACGTAAGATTTTTGTCTTCCCAACTCGATAAGTCGCGCTAATGCGGGATATTCTTCTTCATCTACAACACTAATTAATTCATCATCCATAGACGCGTATATCATCCTCTTCGCAAGCGAAGCTTGTTGTTTAGTTATTTATTTCGGTCAAGAAGTTATGGGCTTGATTATTAGGAACCAACGCCACTTCTCAATCAGAATACACTTTTTTATCATAAAAATCAATACCCAAGCTTTTACAGCCAACAACCATTCTTTCATGGATTTGTCGAAGGGGTACCTTCGGGGGCGGGAAGCGTTGCTATTAAGCTTTCTTTTTTTGTCATGACAACCAAATCTTCAACAGTAATGCTCCTTAAGATAACTGGCAGATTTTCATCCATCTGTGCGTAGTATCCACTGTCAGTGGGCGTTTTATCCCCTATTTTGATGAGAACAGTTTCACCCTTTGTGTTTTGCAGTCGGATTGATAATTTCGGTTCTTCTAACCCTATAACTGCGGGATCAACGGGATTGTTGATTGCAGAAATAATCGTTGCGGTCCTAAGGGTTGTTAGAAGTTCTTCGATTTTTCCTTGTGCGACCTGATCATGATCTGAGTTTGCCAGAGCCCACTGTTTTGTCGAATCCAGTTTTAAAACAATGATGTTTTCATCGGGAGCAGATATTTCAATTAAACTGATTTCTTTTTCGCTCCAACCTGGCAAGAAGATTGGAAAAGGCGTTGGCGTTGGGGTAGGAGACATGAAAGTTTCGGGTGACTTCTGCCAATAGATAGCAAACCCCACCAGAACAACAAAAAACGCCAGAGTGACCCAGGTCGATCGTTTAATCATTTCAACCCCTGCGCCTGCGAGAAATCCAAGTTGAAATTCCTGTCGCAACAACGATTCCAGGAAGGACGAAAACAGAGCCTAACAGGATCAATCCCAAGGTGATTTGCGTAGGAGGCAGCAAAATGCGCGTGATTTGCTTCTTTGGCGTTAACGAAATCAGATCTTCTTGCCCAGAAGCCCAGTCAATTGAATTCACAATTAAATCAGAATTGCCATATTCTTGATAGTACCGATTACTGGCGAAATCAGAATCGCCAATAACGACGAGGCGGCTGCTAGTTTTGGCATTTTCGCCCACGACAGCGATGGTAAGCGGCCCAATGTAATCAGTTCCTTGATCCGGACTCACCTGATTATTTTTTAGTCCTTCAAAATTTGTCTCTCCCCAGGCCATGTCGGAGGTTGAGATCAATGCCGAGAGCTTAATTTGGTCATCTTTTGCCTCAAACTGAATGCTGTGGGATGTCGGGAATATTGAGGCGACATTCATTAACTTTTCGGTGATTGGGTGCTGATCGTATTTATTCGCGATGGCTATTAAAGGCGGATTGACATTTGGGTCTATGATAATATCGTCATCCAGCTGAATACCCCATTTATTGTCCAGGTATTCTGCCAGGTAATCTTTTTGATCTTGAAAAGTAATTTCTCTCGGCTCGGTCAGGATAACCAGGGAACCACCATTTTGCACATAGGTATCTAACGCCTGGGTTTCTTTTTCTGTGAGTGGTTTTTTGGGACCGGCAATGACGATGGCCCTGGCATTGTCCGGTACGGTGGGACTACTCAAGAGGTTGAGGGTCTTAGTAGTGTAGTTTTTGTTTTCCAAGACTTGGCGAACTTGCGTATAGGCATTTTCGGCTTCGGTTTCGATATCTACTTCACCGTGACCAACGAGGAAATAAATGGTTCTCTCGCCTGGATTGGCCAGACGAATGATTGCTGCCGTGATATCTTGCTCACCAGGATAGGTAACCTGTTCCTGGCGAGTGCCCATTTTCAGGACGATTGTCCCGTCACGGGTTACCTTAGCTGCTTGAGCCTCTAAGGGATTTGCTTCAGGGTCAATGAACTGATATTCAAATTTGCCCTTAGCGGCATATCGATAGCTATCCAATAATTTCTGAGCTGCATCTTTGGAAATACGAGAAGTATAAAAAGCCTGGACGGTTACAGGCTCCTGTAATTTCTCTAACGTGTCAATTGTTTCTGGCGCAAGGGTATGTTCCTGCGTCTCGGTCAGGTCCCATCTTTTAGTGTTCTTATAACCCAGGTAGTTGATTACGACCAAAATCCCAATTACTGAGATGGAAAGGAGGAGGAGGTTGCTGCTGTAACGAGCTTGTTTGCCTGAAACAAACTGGCGCGCTCTTTCAGGGTTTAGGAGTGTAAAGATTGCCAGGCCGATGACGATCAAACCGAGACTGATTTGTAATGGCAGATTAAAGTCCTTCATTACGATATAAATGCCGGCAGCGGCGATCGCAGCTGCAGCGGCGAGGTATAAGCCAATGGGGGCGAACTTCTTCAATTTCGGGTTCATTATCGCCATCTCCTGACCTCTATTGAAATTTTTCCAATGAATAGCGCCAGAAAGGTGAGGCTGAGGAAATAGATGATATCTTGAACCTCTACGATTCCCCTGTAAAATGTTGGGTAAAAATGTTCGCTCATGTCAAGATACCGTAAAAGAGAACCTCCCATCATTCCCATTGCTTGGGATGGGGCTCCGATCACCCACAGGAGGAGAAGAATTCCTTCGGTGGCAAAGAATGCTGCAATTTGGTTGCCAAAAAGGGAAGATGTGGCTACCCCGATTGCGATAATGGCGGCGGACATCATTACGATGCCTAAATATCCAGAAACCAATACGCCTTGTTCAATTCCGGGCGATACAAGCTGGTTAAGAACAATCGGATATAGCCAGGTGGCGAGAAGGACCGTGCCTAAGAAGAGAAATCCCCCCAGCCACTTTCCGAGGATTATTTCCCAATCCCGAACGGGTGCAGTCAATAGGAGCTCAAGTGTGCCCATTTTGTTTTCTTCTGCAATGGATCGCATCGTAATTGCTGGTGTTGTAAAGATAAGCAGCGAAACCAACGGGCCAAAGACAATTTCCATGCCGGGGGCAATCTGTTGCAACATGGCGCCAACGATGTTGGCGTAAAAAATTATCCCTAAAATCAATAAGATCGCGAACGCCACTGCGTACGCTATGGGGGAAATAAAGTAGTGATGATATTCTCTACGAGCAATCAGCCAAATATTTCGCATGCAGGCTATCTCCCCTCGATTTCTACATCGAGTCCTGGCGTTTCATTAAATTCGGGCGCAAGAGGCTCGTCGCGGGTTAACTCCAGGAAAATTTCTTCAAGACTCATACTAACCGTTTTTAGCTCTAGCAAATCGAAACCGGCATTGATGACCGTTCGGGCAACCAGCGGCCTGGCGTCTTCAGCAGCTGAGCATTCAAATTCTAACAAGTCATCCTCTTTAATATCGACAAATGTCACGCCGGGGGTCGTCGCGACAAGCGATGCTGCCTCTTCTATCTCATGCCCGCGAATTTTGAGCATGACTCGGTTTGCACCGGTTAGATGGGTTTGAAGCCGCTCAGTTGAATCGTCTAAAACAATTTGGCCTTTATTGATGATTAAGATACGGTCACAGACCTGCTGAGCTTCTGGAAGGATATGCGTTGAAAGTAAAACGGTATGTTCTTTCCCGATTTCCCTGATCAAATTTCGGACTTCAATAATTTGGGCGGGGTCGAGCCCGATGGTTGGCTCATCCAAAATCAGAACCTTTGGTTTGTGTAACAAGGCCTGCGCGAGTCCCAGGCGCTGGCGCATCCCTTTGGATAATTTGCCTATGTAGCCATCGGCTCTGCTAGTCAGGCTGACCAATTCCAACACTTCAGTCACACGGGTTTCGGCGGATTTGATGTTTCGCAGACCTGCCATATACATGAGATATTCAAAAACTGTCATGTCGGAATATAATGGTACTGTTTCGGGCATGTATCCGACGATGCGTCTAATCTCCAGCGAATTATCCAGGATGTTGTAACCGCCGATCTCTACCTCACCATCAGTTGGGGGTAGGTAGGTGGTTAGAATCCGCATCGTGGTTGTTTTCCCAGCGCCGTTTGGGCCTAAAAAGCCTACAATTTCACCATTGTTGATATCAAACGATATATTGTTGATAGCCCGACGTTTGCCATAATCTTTTATTAGATTAGATACATGGATCATTGGTTGTCCTGGATGATGATAAATTTATCTGCAGTGCAGTAATTGTCTTAGCAATTTACAAAATTAAAGGCTCGTTTGAGCCGCATAACACTATACAATATGCTGCGGGAAAAAGTCAATAGGGTTTTGAAGCTCTAATGTAATGCTAATCTTTTGCTATTTTGCTCAAATGGAATTATAGTTTTCGGGTAAAATTGTGCTGTTTGAGGCAAACCATACCATTCGGAGGATAAACAATGAACCTACTTGGGTTAGCAAGGCATGGGCTGAATAATTTCGAGCAGGTAGCCGTGGTCCTTGTTGTTGTTACTGCATTTATTAGTTTGCTTTATGCCTGGCTGCTTAGAGGGAATGTCCTTAAGAAAGATAAGGGATCCCAGAAAATGCAGGATGTATGGAATGCGGTTCGTATCGGAGCCGACAGTTATCTTCAACGGCAGCTTCGGACAATTTTGCCGGCGGTTGGACTTTTAACCATCGCGCTATTTTTGAGTGTTTATGTTGTTCCGCCAAGTCACGAAGCAGTCCAAGAGTTCGGAGCGAAAGACGCCCAAATTATTGTAGCGGTAGGACGGACAGTTGCATTCATTATGGGTGCAACTTTTTCGTTAATTGTAGGCCAGTTGGGTATGCGGATGGCCATTCAAGCCAGTGTTCGGGCTGCTTCGGCTGCCCGGCGCGGCTTGAATGAATCACTTTCTATTGCTTATTATGCCGGAACGATCACTGGAATGCTGACTGATGGATTGGGTTTGTTTGGCGGAACTGTGATTTTCATCATCTTTGGGAAAGCTGCCCCAGACGCCCTACTCGGCTTCGGTTTTGGTGGCACGTTACTGGCGTTGTTCATGCGCGTCGGCGGCGGCATTTATACCAAAGCGGCGGATGTTGGCGCCGACCTCGTTGGAAAAGTAGAAAAAGATATTCCAGAAGATGACCCTCGCAATGCCGCGGTCGTCGCGGACCTGGTGGGCGACAATGTCGGGGATTGCGCGGGGATGGCGGCGGATATCTTCGAGAGCTACGAGGTAACGATCGTTTCTGCGTTGATCCTTGGCCTGGCGCTGCTTGGGATCGATGGCAATTTGAAATGGATCGTTTTTCCTCTCATCATTCGAGCCATTGGCGTTATCAGCTCTATCCTGGGTACTTTTACTGTCCCGATCTGGGAACGGTTCCCGATTAAGTTCTTGAGAGCGCATGACGCTGAAGAAGCAATGTTCCGCTCTTATGAGGTTTCCAGCATCAACACCATTTTATGGGCTTTTGTTTTAGCGATTTTCTACGCTGGCGATTGGCGACTGGGGATGTTGACTACCATCGGCGTTGGGCTGGCTGTGGCTTTTAACCCACTGACATCTTACTTTACCTCTACGAAACGTGAGCCGGTAAAAGAGATTGTGAAGTCAATGCGAACCGGTCCGGCAACCACTATTCTTTCTGGTCTTTCAGTGGGAATGGAATCGAGTGTATGGGCGCTGGTCGTTATCTGTGCGTCTTTTATTGGCGCCCTGGTTCTTTATGGTGGGCAGGCTCCTGTCTACGTACTTTATGCAGTTGCAATGATTGGGATCGGTATGCTCAGCCATACTGGAAATAATGTAGCAATGGATTCATATGGACCCATTTCAGATAACGCCAATGGCATTGGTGAGATGGCCTGGCACGATATGGATGATGCTGAAACGAAAAATGCGCGCCAAATTATGGCCGACTTAGATGCGGTTGGAAATACAACCAAGGCGATTACAAAAGGGATTGCAATTGCATCTGCTGTGATTGCGGCTGTGAGCTTATTTGCATCGTTCATCACGGATGTGGGAAGAGTGCAATTGCAATTGAACCTGCCCGTCCTTGAGTCCATTCGCGTGTCGGATACGAAAGTGTTCATCGGCTTTCTTTTGGGCGGCGCTCTGCCATGGTTATTTAGTTCGCTTTCCATTCGTGCCGTTTCTCGCGCTGCCAGTCAGGTTGTCGAAGAGGTTCGGAAGCAATTCCGTATCCCCGGTATTATGGAAGGGACTGTCACACCGGATTATGCAAGGGTGGTTGGCATTTCGACGCGCTCGGCACAGAAAGAGCTGATTCCCTTAGCAACGATCGCGGTTGTTATGCCGCTCATCATCGGTTTGGTGCTCCAGGTTGAGGCATTGGGTGGTTTTCTGGCTGGAGTTATTTTATCAGGTCAGTTGTTGGCTGTATTTATGTCGAATGCTGGCGGCGCATGGGATAACGCGAAAAAGTCGATTGAAGACGAGCCTCGCGATCTAGAAGCAAATACCGGCAAGGGATCTGAGCGGCATAAAGCGGGCGTGGTTGGCGATACGGTTGGTGACCCATTAAAAGATACGGCTGGGCCAGCTTTGAATCCGATGATCAAGGTTGTGAACCTGGTTAGCTTGCTGGCAGCGCCGGTTATCGTCAAATATCAAGATTTAGGCGTTGTGGGTTGGATCGTTGTTGCGGCGCTTGCTGGAGCAATGATTTGGGCAATCTCGCAGAGCGAAAAGCCGGTTCCAGAAGTGTAAAAAAGTTTCTTTGGTATCGCTGCCGCATTCTTGAGTAGAATGCGGCAGCGACGATTTTAATTACCACAAAGAACCTGGTATTGGAGTGCTATCGCCGATAAGTTTTAGAAAATCATGGGGGAAAGGAGCTGAGTATTCAACGGACTGATATCTGGTGGGGTGGATAAATGCGATTCGATGTGCGTGTAGAGCGATACGAGAAATGTAAGGGGAATAGTAGAGCGTTTTGGTTGGCGCCGGTTGGGAATATAGCGAATCGTTGAGGATAGGGAAGTTGGTGGCGGCCAAATGAGCCCTAATCTGATGCGTATAGCCAGTATGGGGTAGTGCTTCGATCCACGTTAACCCTTCTTCTAACCTGTTAATTACTCCAATTTCGGTCCGGGCAGGCTTTCCACATTCCAAGTTTACAATGGTCCTGTGTTTTCTGTCGCCATTTATTTGCAAGGGCAGTTGAATATCAAAATATTGCCATTGCGGATGCCCACAAATAATGGCAGCATAGAGTTTCTTGACTCTTCTATCGGAAAATTGAGAATTCAAGAATTTATGGCTTTGGGGAGAGCGCGCAAATAGAACGAGACCACTTGTTTCTTTGTCCAGGCGATGAACAACCCATACTTTTGTAAATTCTTCTTCCAGCAGACGGCTCAAAGAAGGAAGGTTTTGATTGTAGCCATCCGGGATGGTGAGTAAGCCAGAGGGTTTATTGACAACGATAAGATCATCGTCCATCGCGATAATCCATTGTTTCGAAAAGGAAAAAAAACGGTCATTCATACAGGCTACTGACTTTTACCACTAACTTTTCTACGTACATTGTTCGGTTTCCATTATTATATGTGACTGTAACATAGGCGGTGGGTTTTGACAAAAAGAGCAAGCTCCGGGTAAGATGGTAGTTATCACACAGACATCGCCCAGGAGCCTGCCATGTCAATTATTGTTCTGAAACTGCCAGAAGTCAAGCCAAGCACAGAAACTCGTCCGAAAGGCTGTCCCCACTGTCATGGAGAAACCTTCCAGCGCTGGGGGAAGGTGAGCAAGCCGGTCAAAGACAATCGGATAGATACGGTTGGGGTCTATCGCT
>JABLXC010000064.1 GCA_013178185.1 Anaerolineae bacterium
CCATAAGCCTGCACCCAACCATCCCTGGCGTTCACCCATATCTACTCGTAACCCTACTAAAGCTGCTCCCTGAAAGGGGACATTCTAACTTTGGCAGTTTGGGTGACATTTTAACTTTGGGCTAACACAATTTTACTGTTGCTTCAAACCAGCCCGAATTTTCCTCGCGTGAAACCGTGCTATAATTTTTTCGTGAGAACATACCTATCCGTGGATATTAGAAGGACGAGTATACGGGTCACAATCTTCCCTGAAAACGGGAACCCCCCATTAACTTTGAAGAAAATTCCAACAAGAGGTCAGGAGATACGCCCGGAGCACGCCGTCGGATCTATCTCGGAACTATGGCCGCAAGAACACACTGTCTTCGCTATCGGGATCACGGCCCCAGGCTTGTTATACCCTCCTAGTGGTATAGTCTACGCAGCGTCCCATTATCTTGAATGGCGCAACTTTCCTTTGAAGCCTATCGTCTCAAAGAATTTTGGTGTTCCCGTATCCATAGAAAGTGACGCCAACATGGTAGCGCTTGGGGAATGGAAATTCGGCACCGGCCAGGGCGATCACGGTATTCTCTACCTTGCCATCAGCACCGGAATTGGGAAAGGAATTATCCTGGACGATCGCGTTGTGTTAGACTGGCGAGGGCTGGCAGGCGAACTGGGCTATGTGACAGTTGATCGAAACATCCCCTTCTATAGCTCTGGGCAAAAAGGACATCTGGAGGCAATGGCCTCCAGACCAGCAAACAGCCCCTATGGTTCAACCCAAATCGCTAACGGGTGTTCATCCCTGGTGACCAGCTCACCACCGCCAACCGCTAAAGAGATCGTTCAAGTTGCGTCAGAGGGAAATCGGCTGGCCATTGAACCATTCACGAAGGCAGACAAATTTAATGGCAAAACCCTGACAGATTTTTTACATGTATTCAATCCTTCAATCATCCTCCTTGGCGGTAGAGGGTCTTTTAGCGGACAATTGTTCGCTGAACCAATGAGAGTCGCGTTCTACCAACATATCATTTCCCCGCAATACACCCATAATCTCAGGATAACAACCGCCGCGTTAGCGGATAACGCCGGGTTATCAAGCGCTTTGAGACTCGCGCGCCCGGACACCCCACCTGGATAGAAGAAGATGCTGCCCGATTTCAGAGTACGACAAAGAGATTACCTCTTAGAATTGGCTCGCGCCCTAACCCAGGAACTTAATTTAGACAAACTTCTGGAGCGGGTGCTTTCCATTTCAATTGAAATGCTGGCTGGCCAGGCTGGCCTGATTATTTTACGCACCGATCCTGAAGGCTGGCATGTACAGGTTTCCTTGGGCTTGCCCGCAGGGTTTCTTCATTTCCTCAAGCCTCTGCTCAATCAGGTGTCTTTAGAAACAGATAATCCAGAAGGCTTTGAGCTAAATGAGATTAATCATATACTGCAGGAAGTAACCCGGATAGCCAGTTTTGGCCTCTTAACCGGCGTCGGTCTTCCCCTCGTGGCCCGCGAAAAAATTGTGGGCATGATCTTCATATTCCGAAATTATAGGGCAAGCTTCTCGGGCAACGATCGCGCCCTTTTAAGCAGTTTTGCGAACCAGGCTGCCATTGCTGTTCAGAATGCTCTTTTATATTCACAAATTAGCCGGGAAAAACAGCGGCTGGACGCGCTCCTCGATACAACAGCTGATGGGATTATGATCCTCAGTCCTGATCATACGATCGAACGCTGTAATCCGGCTCTTTCAAGAATGCTGGAGATCCCTATCAATCTGATCCAGGGTTATAAACACGAAGAGATCATTCGCTGGGCAAATCCACCCGAGGGCCTGACTCTGGAACAGGCCGAGGCCGGAGGATGGCCGCTTACGCCCCACGCATCCCTTTACGTAGAAGGCGACTTGCGCAGAGCCAATTCAGAAGTTCCACTTCCAGTTGGTATTACCTACTCACCGCTCCTTTCGCAAGAGGGACAATTAATGAACACAATAGCAACCATTCGGGATATCACTCGCTGGCGTCAGGCGGATGAATTAAAAAGCACGTTTATCTCCATAATCAGTCACGAGCTTAAAACGCCCGTTGCCCTAATAAAAGGGTATGTCAGCACGCTCAGACGTGAAGATGCAAAATGGGATCCATCCATTGTTCAAGATAGCCTGGCCGTCATCGAAGAAGAAGCAGATCGCCTGACACTTCTAATCGAAAACTTGCTGGATGCCTCACAACTTCAAGCAGGCGGCGTAAAACTGAAGAGGTCTGATGTAAATTTGCCAGACCTTACAAGCAGGATCGTCAAGAAACTCCAGACTCAAACCGACCGCCACACCATCACGATGGATTTTCCCCCAAACTTTCCTATCATTCTTGCAGATGAAAATCGCATACAGCAGGTCATCTCTAATTTGATATCCAACGCAATAAAATATGCGCCCAATGGCAATATCCACATCACAGGTCAGGTCAAACCAGGCCTGGTAATACTCTGTGTCAGCGATCAAGGCCCTGGAATTGCCCCCAGTGATATCCCACATGTCTTTGACCGGTTCTATCGAGCCCCAGACATGGCCAAACAAAAAAAAGGCGCTGGTCTAGGTTTGTACCTCGCCAAAGCGATTGTGGAGGCACACAATGGTCGTATTTGGGTTGATCCTGAATCAGGGAAAGGCGCCCGAATCTGTTTCTCCTTGCCCCGGCAGCCAGAATGACTAAGAAATTGTCGTTCTATAATCAGCGGGTGGTATAATCGCAAAACACGCAACTTGAAAGATATGAAAGGACCCAAATGCCACAAACAACCACTTCTTGCCCGCGCTGTCGACAACCGGTGATCGTTGAGGTTGATCAATTATTCGATACCACTGCTGATCCCCAGGCTAAACAAAGATTGCTCAGCGGATCAGTAAACCAAATTCGTTGTCCGAACTGTGGTTACCAGGGCATGTTAGCCACTCCTCTCGTTTATCATGACGCAGAAAAAGAACTCTTGTTGACATACTTCCCACCCGAGCTTGGTTTGCCTGTCAACGAACAAGAAAGAATGATTGGCCCATTAATCAACCAGGTATTGAACCGGCTGCCACCAGAGAAGCGAAAAGCCTATCTTTTGCGTCCTCAAACGATGTTAACGGTAGACACGATGATTGAGCGCATTCTTGAAGCAGATGGCATCACCAAAGAGATGATAGAAGGCCAACAAAAGCGCATCATGCTTCTGCAAAGGCTTTTGAGCGCGTCGCCAGAAAACAGGTCAGAAATTATCAAGCAAGAAACGGAATTGATTGATACAGACTTCTTCGGCATCATGAATCGTCTGATAGAAGCATCCATGGCGCAGGGAGATCAACAAACCGCCCATTTACTGGCCGGATTACAGCAACAATTACTGAACGAAACAGCAGTCGGCAGAGAATTACAGTCCCAGGCGCGAGAAGCTGAGGCAGCGATAAAAAGCTTGCAAGAAGCCAGCAAAAAAGGCCTGACGCGAGAAATCCTGCTAGAACTGATGATCTCAGCTCCTACTGAAACCCGTCTTTCAACGCTCGTAGGAATGACGCGCTCCGGGATGGATTACACCTTTTTCCAGCTTTTATCCGAACGAATTGAAAACGCCAGCGACGACAAGGAAAAAGAGAAACTCATTGCGTTACGAGAAAAACTACTCGAAATGACAAAAGCGATCGATGAAGCTGTCAACGACAAAATGCAGTCCTCCCGCAAATTGCTTGCAGATATCCTTCTGGCGCAGGATACCGAAAAAGCTTTAGAGGAAAAGCTGGATAACGTGGATGAATTCTTTATCGAGGCTGTCAAATCCGAGCTTCAAGAAGCGCGTCAAGCCGGTGACCTTGGAAAAATTGAAAAACTGCAAAAAATTGGAGCGATTCTCCAAAAACTCACCGCCCCCCCGAAAGAGATAGAAGTCATCGAAAACCTCTTAAGAGCTGAAGATGAATCAGCAAAACAAGCGGTATTAGAGAAAAACGCAGATCAGATTACTCCTGACTTTCTCAGCTTTTTCGCAAATTTGATTGTCCAGGCACAGTCGCAGCAGCAACCCGAAGCAACGCTCAATAAGCTACAAGAAGCATATCATGCTGCTTTACGATTTTCGATGATGAATAACTTGAAAAGTTAATCAAAAAAAGACGCCGCGCATATCTTTCTACCGGCGTCTTTTTCTATTAACAAGAAATCCCTATTGCTCAGGCGGATTCTCCAATCGCAGACCATGCCCCCTGACAGTGATAATATAAGGGTTCGTATGGTCAATTTGCCCCAGACGATCCCGTAAACGCCGTACCAAGGCGTCAAATGCCTGCTCCGAAACTCCGCGCGCTTCTTCACTCCCCCAGGTGGCTTCTACAAGCTCTTGTCGGGCGACCACTTTTCCTTCTTGATCGTATAATGCTTTTAAGAGTCGGAATTGCTGAGCGGATAAGGGCGGAAGCACCTCGACATTTCCTATCCAGACTCGTCTTGAACGGCCATCCAGAAAGAGCTTACCCGTCCGAATTCCTATCCGAGAAGCCTTTCCTGCCTCCATCGGGACGGTAGAATCTGAGCTTAAATACACAAAATTTTGAACCAGCGCAATTTGAACCAAATCCCCATCGCTCAAAAAAATTGGTTCCGAGACCATTTCACCATTACAATATGTGCCATTTTTGCTCGCAAGATCTTCGAGCAACAGCCCCTCCGACTGCACGCTTAATCTTGCGTGAAATCTAGATACTTGCCGGTCAGGGACAACAATCTCACACGCAGCATCTCTTCCAATAGTAATCACATCATGGATCAACCAGCGTTCTCCATTTAAAGGGCCTGCCTGAGCAATCAACACAGGCAGGTCATTTTCCATCGGATTATCCATACCCCTCCTTCATAAACAACTCACTATACTCCATACAACCCAACGAGAGATAAAGACATTTCAATAATAGCAGAATTTTATAATTTATGTTATCCTTTCATCATAACACCGGAGTGTCACGCCGAAGCTCAATCACCTCCGGCGGATATCAATAAATTCACATAGAGGTCAAACCGATGCCAGTCCCGTTAAAAGCCGGGGAAGTCTTGCGCGGCAGGTATAAGATCATCCGAATCATTGGACAGGGTGGAATGGGAAGTATTTACCTGGCTGACGATCAAAGACTCTCCGGGCGGCAATGTGCCCTCAAAGAAGTAGAACATGATCGTTCTTTGCCGCCAGCGCTCCTGCAAGAAGCGCGCGACCAATTCCTTCGCGAGGCAACGATCTTGGCCAGGCTTGACCATCCAAACCTTCCGAAGGTGTCTGACTTTTTCTCAATCGGCAGTCGTGACTACCTCATCATGGATTATGTCCCCGGTAAGGACTTGCGCACCCTTATGATCGAAGCGAGGCAGACAAAAACCTTCCTACAAGAAAGCGACGTCCTCAACTGGGCCAATCAGCTTGCCGATGCCCTCAGTTACCTGCATAATCAGAACCCGCCCATTCTCCACCGGGATATCAAACCCAGCAATCTAAAACTCACCCCAACCGGCTTGCTGAAACTTGTTGATTTTGGTCTGGTCAAACTGCTTGCCCCAGGCGAAATCACCATCACAATTCTCCAGGGTCAGGGAACTGCGCTTTACACCCCTTTGGAGCAATACGGCGGTGATAGCGGGCACACAGATGTGCGAAGCGACATTTTCGCCTTTGGCGCAACGCTGTATCACCTGCTGACCAATCAACCACCGACTGATGCACGAGAGAGATTCCTAAATCCTGATAGTCTGGCGCCACCCCATGAGATTAACCCGGCCATCAGCATTAGAACGGCTCGAGCGGTTATGTGGGCCTTGAAATTGCACCCGGATGACAGGCCGGCAAATATCGAGGAATTTCGCCGCAGTTTGGTAGGTGACCGCCCCATCATCACCCGCCAGCCAACCAGGCCAATTCGGAGTTCAGTATCATTTTTTAGTCCATCAGAAACGTACCTTCTTTGGGGCGCGTTAGGATTGACGATGCTCGGTTTAATCATAACGCTGGCGCGTTGAGATTGCCTTTTGTTCAACCCTTAGCAGGCGGGAAAACGACATTCTTTCGACGCCACCAAAAATAACCCGAGAACCAACCGAACAGAATACCGCCAAAGATCATCATGGCCTGTTGGAGCACCCCGTCAAAGCCATTCCACGAAATATTTGCAATCACCCCAATGGCCATAAAAACGTACACAGCCAATCCCCCAATAGCCGACATCAAAGCCCAACGCAAAGACCAACGATGACCCACGCGACTTCTGTTTATCCAATAGATACCAAAAGCCGTCCCCCAAACAAGAATGATCGAGAACAACCAGTTGCCAACATTGGGCACCATACGGTCCAAATTGTCACTTGAATCCACCAGCGGCGTTTCCGGTGTCGGAGTGACAGTAGGCTCTAGGGTTTCGGTAATCTGCAAAGTGGGAGCCACAGAGGTAATTGCTGCTGCTTCAGTAGAAGAGACTTCAAGTTGAAGCAGTTCAGAAATGGAAGCCGGATCGCTGACCACTCGTATTTCCAGTAATCCCTGATTGGTAAGCCGGTACGCAGCTTTTGCCACCCCGCCAACGGTTGTCGTTTCAATTTGTTGGGTAAGACCACTTTCTCCTCCCGTTGTAAACAGAAACCTTACAACCGTGCCATCAGGTACAGGGTTATGGTTATGGTCGTAAATTACACCGGTCGTCAATGGAATCATGTCTCCCACGCGAAATTTTGCTGGCGGCAGCGCCTGCGGCGTCAAAGTAAACGCGGATAACGTGGGCTGGGGGATCGCCAATGCCTCCAGATCCAAACGAAGTGGTATGACCTGGGCAGGGTCTGGGGAAGTCGCAGTGATCAAGTCGTAACCCAATCCAGGAACAGAAACTGGCGACGCCCCGGAGGGATTAATCTCCTGGAACAATACCCTGGCAGCAACATCCACAAACATTGGGGATTTACTATAGAAACCATAATAAGCAGAAAGTTTAGAAATATTCGTAGCATCCAGGTAATATGGAGCATTGAAAGCGAACACCAGCGTTTTCTTGTTTGTCAAAAGCTCTGGTCGCTCAGATAATAAACGTTTAAGCGCCATCGACTCGGATCGGTTTCGATCCATTTTTAAGGTTGCAAAAATTACCCAATCAGCCGAACGAAGATCCTCCTCTAACGGCGGCAAATCTGGCGCGTTGTTTAAGAAACCCTGCAAATCCATAAAGGAGTACGAAGTCAGACGATATTGAAATACTTGTTCGCCTGCCTGAGGGCCATACAATCGCACCACCGCGTTCTGCAATGCATCGACCGGTAAAGCAGCCTGATCAACACAGATGCTGCACTGCTTGCCTAGTAAGACATCCGTGAAAAACAAGATGCGCTCGCGAGCTTGGGGAGGTTCGGGCAATGTTGCTGCCAATTCGCTGGCATCAGGGCTAAGCAGCGTTACAGCCCTCTGAGCAACTTCAAAAACAACCTGCTGCGATTTTCCAATTTCGTTCAACCCCTCTTCAGGAGGGATGACATTTTCCAGATTAAAGTCCGAATAGAGTTGATACTTCAATGTAAGTAACCGCTCAACAGAAGCATCCACCCTCTGGGCAAAAGCAGGATCTTCGCGGTATTTTTGGGTAAAAAATTCAAGCGTCCGAATGATCGTGGTATACGCGTCCGGGTCGCCAGGCGAGATAAAATTATCGACGTAAAGCAGGTCGCTACCTGCAAGAAAAGCATTACGCGCTACCTGTTTGCCATCAAAAAGGCTCCCTTTAGGATCAAAAAACTTTCTAACTGCCTGGCTGCCAAGATTGTCGCTAACTATAATCCCTCCATTGGCTCGCCATGTCGAAAATTGTGGCAGATCCATCAATTGCTGCAACGCGCCAGGATCAAAACTCACAGGTCGAGTAGTCGCTCGGATATTTCCCTGAAAACCCTGATAACGGATATGTGAAACAAGCAATCCATCCGTGGTAGAAATCTTTTCCGGCGCATTTCCTGTAACTGCAAAAAAAGGGGCCAGTTCGATCTGCTTCAATTGCTCAAGAGATTTTCGTACCGTCGCGATTTCCTCTTCTGGGGGACGGTCGGATCCCCCTCGCCCTGGAAAGTGCTTTGCAATAACAATGATCCGGCCATCACTGCCTTCGTGAACCCCCTGGATGTACTTCTTACCCATTTCGCCCACCCAAAAAGGGTCGCTTCCAAAAGTGCGGGTTCCTAAATCTTCGCCATCTTCTGTCCGCAAGACATCGAGAACATCCAGAGAGGGTCCCAGATAGAGGTTAAAACCCAACCTGGAAAGTTCCTTTCCCAGAACATTTCCGATGATCCGCGCGTAGTCGGTTTTCCAGGTTGCTCCAATCGCCATTTCGTTTGGCAAGGAGGTCACCCCATTAATAATTTGATCGTATGGATAACCATCCCCCTCCTGAGAAATTCCAATAAAAAGGGGAATATAGATTGGCGTATATTCTTTTTTTGTGATCGGATCGTTCAGAACTGATTGAGACGAGTCCCATGCTGCCTGCTGCAATCGCTTGTTTAACTCGAATGCTTCGGTGACCGTGTTCTCAGGACCAGAAAAGTTATCGTTCGCAGCGGTCAAAATAATGCCGCCGACATGATAATTTGAGATTAATTGATAAATTTGAGACGAAGTGCTCAGATCCCTGCCTTTAAAGGTAACAGCAAATAATTGACCCACTTTTTGGGGAGGGGTCATCTTCGCAAGCGCTGCCTGGGCAAGCAAGTTTGGCGTACTCACTTGCGATTTACTTTCCGCTTTCACTTGCCCTGGTGGAAATAAGATGACAGAAGAAAAGATCGCCAACAGCAATAGAACGTTTACAAAAAGAGAGATGCCCGTTTTCTTAATCATGTTTGAGAAAGCGCCTCTCTGGCCAGTTTAGGATCGTCTGTAAATATACCGTCAATCCCTGCTAAAAATAAATTTTGCATCACCTCGCGTCCGTTAACGGTCCAGGTGTGAACCCGCCTCCCTAGGCGATGTTGTTTTTGGATATACGAGAACCCGGCGTCGGTATAGAAAGGGTGAACAATTTTCGGCGCGAACCATCGCCCAAACCATGAGCGGTTGACAAAACCAGCTATCCCTGGCAGGGCTAGAATCGCTACAGGTGTTTCCGGCAAATACCGCCTTATCCGCAAGAGATTGCGGGGGTCAAATGAAGAAAACAGAAGCCGGTCTGCATTTTTGTGCCGTTTTACCACCTCGATCACTCTCTCAACCAGGTTATCACCGGGAGATGTGTAATTTGTCAATTCGATATTAATCAATACGCTGGATCCAACCTCGGAAAAGACCTCGCCTAATGTTGGGATTTTCTCTCCCCGAAACATTGGCGAAAAAAAACTTCCCGCATCCATAGTTCTTAATTCAGCTAGTCGGTACTGATTGACTCTCCCCTCAATCCCGGTAATACGCTTCAGGGTTGCATCATGGAAAACCACCACTTCTCCATCGCGAGTAAGTTTGGCGTCTAATTCGATGGCATCGGCGCCTTGCTCAACCGCCGCCCGAAAAGCCGCCAAAGTATTTTCTGGCGCGTAAGCTGAAGCTCCACGATGGGCAAAAATGACGGGCTTAGGGAGGTTTTCCAATCTATTCATAACTCGACAAAATACGACTCGGCTGCCCGATCGATCATTTCGGTGGTCATCTCTGGTTCGAGAGACAGGTAGCGAGAAATATCCAGGATCTGGTCACACAAATCACGGGGATGAGAAGCACGCAATTTTCGATTCCGTTTGATATACCATTCTTGAAGTAAATAGGCCAGTCCCTGGTCCGTATATCGGATGCCCTTGGTCTGCGCCACTCGCTTAAAGATTTCCCGGTATTCCTCATAAGAAGGATCGCCTATTTCGATTTTATGGCGCAGCCGCCGCAAGAAAGCCTCGTCAACCAATTCTTTAGGCGGCAAGTTGGTAGAAAACATTACCAACACATCAAAAGGAACCTCGATTTTCCTTCCAGTATGCAGTGTAAGATAATCAATCCTGCTTTCAAGCGGAACAATCCAGCGGTTAAGCAAATCGCGCGGGCGCACCTGTTGCCGGCCAAAATCATCGATCAACAGGATTCCTCCATTTGCTTTTACCTGGAAGGGTGCCTCGTAATATTTTTGAACATCGTTAAAGACCAGGTCGAGCCCCATTAAGGTCAGCTCGCCACCAACAACTACAAAAGGCCTTCGGATCTTCACCCATCGCGGGTCTGGCCTTACCCCTGATCTCAAAGCCCCATTTGTGGCCGGTTCTTCCTCTGATTCTGCAAGTTCGTGATTATTAGAGTCATAGATTGTAATAACATGCCCATTCACATAGATCGCATAAGGAATATACATGTTCTGGCTTAAGATCAGATTACCAATCGCCCTTGCGACGCTGGTTTTCCCATCTCCGGGTGGGCCATAAAGGAAAATCGATGTGCCAGAGTTGACCGCGGGGCCAAGCATGTGAAAAGTCTTTTCAGACAAAACCAGGTGCGATAGAACCTGGCGCATGGTGCGGTTGGTTACCTGAAGCCTTCCTCGGCTTTGCCGGTGGCAGGCTTCGGTATAGGCTTCCAGCGGAACAGGCGCAGGGCCTGCATATTGGCTGCGTTCTAAAGCTTCGCGCGCCCTGGCGATTCCAGCCCCTGTGATCGCGTACTGGTAAGCGCCCTCTCCCAATCCCATTTGAGAAGAACGAACCTCGACCAGTTTTTCCCGTTTTAACGCTTCTAGCACCTGATCCACCACGCCAGAAAAGGGCAGCGCAATTTCCTCTGCAATCTTATAACCAGATAGATATCCCTGAAAATACAAGATTTTTAATGTATGATCCATCAACCATAAGAACGAAAGCCCGGTATCTTGAACGCTTGTAATCGGTTTTGGAGTGAAAATCTTTGCACCCGCAGGACTGACGGCCGGAGTCTTTTCGGGTTTTGAAGAAGGATTTGCCATGTGGATATATCCTGATCAAATGGGTTAAGAAAGAACAAAATTCAAACCCTCTAGATTATAGCATGTTCATTTTCAGACTATTCCTGAATCAAACACAGAGAGTGGCTAAAATAGTGGATCAAGGAAATCCCTCACATGGGCTGGATAGGCAGGGTACAGTTGCTTGTAGAGTTGACGCCTGTTGTAGCAGTAGATAAATACACGCAAGGCGCACTCAAGTGCGT
>JABLXC010000065.1 GCA_013178185.1 Anaerolineae bacterium
AAGCGGTACGGGCTTTTTTGAAGGCGGTCGAGGAGGCGGTAAACGCCATCCATAGCGATAAATCCCGCTGGAATACGCTGATGGCAGATAAGAAACTGGTGCCCACGACCGTACTGGCCGGTTATACGCTGCCGGATTTCCCGACGGCTTCGGTACCCAGCAGGGAACAATTCAATGATGCGCTGGCGTGGGTGCAGTCGAAGGGGGCGGTGGAGAAGGCAATTTCTTATGAAAGCTGCGTTGACGCCTCGCTGCTGCCCTGAATGGAGCCTGGGAAGGCGCCTGCTTGCGAGAGGTTGAGCGCTGCCTGTGATGATCGATCTACAGGGTGTTACTTTTGGCTACGGGCGCGGGAAGCGCATCTTCGAAGGGTTCAACTGGAAGGCTGAACGGGGAGAGGCGTGGGCGATCTTGGGCAGTTCTGGCTGCGGGAAGAGCACGCTGCTCTACCTGCTGGCCGGGTTGCTGCACCCGGAGGAGGGCGCGCTGCGGGTGGGCGGCGAGATCCTCGAGCGGCCGCGACCGCGCACGGGTTTGATCTTGCAGGATTACGGGCTGCTGCCCTGGGCGACGGTGCGGGAGAACATCGCGCTTGGGCTGCGGGTGCGGCAGTTTTACGGACCAGACGGCCGCCATGCGCCGCGCGACGAGGTTATACCTCAGGTGGACGAGCGGGTGAATGAATGGCTGAGTCAACTAGGGCTGGCAGAGGCGGCGGAGAGCTTTCCGGGACAGATTTCGGGCGGGCAGCGGCAACGCGCCGCTATCGCGCGGACGCTGGCGCTGGACCCGGATTTGCTGTTGATGGACGAGCCGTTTGCGTCGCTGGATGCACCGACGCGCGAGGCGCTGCAGCGGTTCGTGATGAATTTGAACGTTGAGCGAGGTTTGACCACCGTGGTGGTGACGCATTCCATCGAAGAGGCGGCGCTGCTGGGCAGGCGAGTGCTGGTGCTGGGGAATCCGCCGAACCGCGAGGCGCGCATCGTGCAGAGCGCGCCGGCCGCGCTGGGGTCAAGCGAAGCCCAGGCGCTGATCGAACAGCTACGCCAGATGCTGGAGCCTTCGATATGAAACGACGGAGCCTTCTGCTTGCGGTGCTGGTTCTGGCAGTTGGCTGGGAGCTGCTGGCGCTGGTGGTCAACCGCCCGATCTTGCCATCTTTGGCGCTGGTGTTGAAGGAATTTGTGTTAGAGTTCCCCGGTGAGCTGGGAGGGCATTTTCTGGCAAGCGCCTGGCGGGTGGTGGCCTCGATGCTGATCTCGATCGCCCTGGCCGCGCCGGCAGGTCTGGCGCTTGGGCAGTACAGCGCTTTGAATCGCATCTTTTCGCCGGTGATCTACCTGCTGTACCCGATCCCAAAGGTGGTGCTGGTGCCGGTTGTGATTCTCTTTTTGGGGATCAATGACCTTTCGAAGATCGTGATCATCTTTTTGATTTTGTTCTTCCAGATCCTGGTGCTGGTGCGCGACCAGGCTGCTACGATCCGGCCGGAACTGTTGTATTCGGTGCGCAGCCTGGGGGCCGGAAGGCGGGCGTTGTTCCGCTATGTGTACTGGCCTGCCAGTCTGCCGGCGGTTTTGACGGCGCTGCGGCAGTCTATCGGCACGGCGGTGGCGGTGTTGTATGTGGTCGAGCTGGTCGCGACGCAGCGCGGCTTGGGGTATTACATCTACCTGCAAGGCAGCACGCTATTTGACTATCCCAAGATGTATGCCGGGGTTCTGGCGATGAGCCTGATGGGGCTGGGGATGTATTTCACGGCGGATATTTTGCATCGCAAGCTTTGCCCCTGGCAGTTTACCCAGCAGCCTTAAGACGAACCCCCGCCGGTCAGGAGGCGTGGGTTTTGAGCGAACAGAGAAAAGTTTTGCCGGGGTCAGGGTTCGAAGGTCACAAAGCTGGTCATGTTCCAACGCAGGCGGTCGTCCAACGAATCCAGCGTGATCATGACGGTGTAGGTGATATCGCCCTGACGGTTTTCCCCGAGGGGCTTGATGCGTTCGACCTTACCGGAGAGGTTCAGGTCAGGGATAGCGTCGAAGGTTACGGCGACAGGGTCGCCCGGGTGGATTTCGATGACATCCCGCTCGGTGAGATCGGTGGTCATGATTTTCCAGCGGCTGATGTCCGCCAGGATCACCGGGCTGGGCGCAGCCGGTCCGGTCTGCTCACCGATCTTCAGATCGTTGCTGACAACCACTCCGGCAAAGGGCGCGGCCAGTTCTAATTCAGCCAGGCCCGCTCTGGCAGAATCGAGCAGAGCTCTGGCGTTCTCGAGGCGGGCTTTTGCAACTGCCAGTTTCTCTTGGTTGACCCCGTTTTCGACTGCCTGAAAATCTCGTTCTAACAATGGGCATATTATTGATTGCCGACACACTCGCCCGTCTCCAGGTATAGTTGTTAGCTTGCCACTAATAATAAATCAATAAGTGTACACATCCTCTAGGTGTTTTCATACTTATCTTTAGTTGCTCGCTTGCCTAGACAAGTGCAAACCTTAAAAAATCTTGAATTTATTTGTGTTTAATGTAAACTGTATACAATAAATAATTTACATATTATTAATTTACCAATATGGTTTTCATGTTTTTTTCAACCAACTTTTCGCCATTTCAAATCCCGCACTACCAAACCGATAAGACCACTGAAGTTAAAAACCAATCCAAAGAGAATCTGTATCTCCCCAAAATCTGAGATAGAAATCTTAAAAACTGGAGGTCTTCAAAAAAACAATTCCCATCATGCTCTGCTCATATCAAACTCAAAATTTGAACAAATCATGGAGGATTAGAATATGAAAATAACCAAGTTAATCGTAACCCTGGGTGTGGCCGTCGTTTTATCGATGGCTTTTGCCAGTTGCCAACCGGCTCCTGTAGCACCAGCAGAAGAAAAACCGGTAGCAGTGGCAGAGACTAAACCAGCAGAGAGCGAAGCAGCTGGAGCAACCCAACCTGCTGCAGAAGAAAAACAGGAAGTCGGAACCGTCACATTGTGGACGCAGTACAATACTGATACCCCCGCTTCTGCCCGTGATAAAATGTTCTCCGAAATGCTACCTAAAATCTCTGAAGGTGTTGGTGGGAAAATTGTCAACGTCAATCAACCCTACGACCAGCTTTTTGCCAAAGCAAACCTGGCCGTTCAGTCCGGTGGCGAAGTTCCCGATGTTCTCGAAGTTCACATGATCTCCTTTCCTTTCCTGGTTTCTAATGGAGTTTTGGAAGATATCACTGAATATGTCGAATCATCCCCAGCATATGCTGACCTTTCAAAGGATGCCATTGATTCTTGTCGTGGGTCGGATGGCAGAATCTATTGTGTGCCGATGTCCCTTGCCACTACTACAATGTATTACTACCCAGAACTTTGGCCGAACGGCTTCCCAACCTCCACCGAGGAAATGTTAAAAGAAGCACCACGCCTTAAGGAATTGGGTTACTTCGCCATGGCTGGCAAGGTCTCCGAAATTTTTGGTGGTGAGTACGGCTTGTTCCCCTTCGTCAAATCCTTTGGCGGGAGTCTTGCGGTTGATGGGAAAATTGCCTGGGCATCTCCCGAAACCGTTAAGGTTGTTGAATTCTTCCGCGAAATGTACAAAAATGGCTATATTCCCGAATCCATGATGAGTCCTGGCTTCGACAGCCAGTCGATTTTCCAGAATGGTAAAGCTGCTAGCTTTATGGCTGGTACCTGGTCCTATGCTTTCCTTTACCCAGTGGTCACACCTGGCGGTGAGAAATATGACCTGGGCGGCGAGAGCATTATCAAAGCAGTGGCAGATGGTAAAGTTGCAATTGCTCCCATGCTTACAGCTCCGGGTGGCAAATCCTATAGCCCCTATGAAGGCCGCGGTTGGGGAATCATGAAAGGCGCTAAAAACGTCTATGGCGCAAAAGCGTTCATGGAATACATCGTCCAGCCTGAGCAAAATGCAGAGTTTTGCTATGCCGTTGGCCATATCCCGATCGCACAGGGAGCAAAGGAAGACCCACGATATGCCGATACACTCTACTGGCAGGAAATTTTCGCGAAGATCGAGCCCAACACAGTAAAATTGGATCCAATCCCCAACAATGTAAACCAGATTATGCAGAAATTTGCAGACACTGTTTCTACATTGATACTGGATCAAAATCTGGACATCATGACTGAACTTGAAAAAGCCCAAAACGAAGCAAATGTTTTGCTGGAAGAGTAAATTGTAAGATTGGTTTGGAGTTGGGCGGCTAGAAAAGCCGCCCAACTAATCCACTTATTAGGAGGGCTTATGAATTCTGGAGCTTTGGTAGCCAAAACTTCCGAATTAAAAAATAGGTCGCAAAAAAAACCGCTTTGGTTGCTTTGGCCAGCGTTAATCATGTTATTGCTTGTTCAGGTCTATCCAACTCTGTATTCCTTTTACATCAGCCTGAATCGATTAAAAGGCGGGGAGTTGCTCTTTGTCGGGTTGAGGAACTACTCCCGCTTGCTCAAAGAATCAGATTTTTATGAAGCGTTGCAACGCACTTTTATCTTCACTTTCTTTTACCTTCTACTGTGCGTTTCTGTCGGAATTATTCTGGCGCTCCTCTTTAATCGGCGCAGCCGTTTGACAACGGTTTATATGGTTTGTATTTTTCTTCCCATGGTTGTTTCGGAAGTGGTTGGCGGTACTATGTGGAACTGGATGTTCCAGCAGTCTTACGGAATCATCCAGGTAGCTCTTAATCCGATTCTCGGGGGTATTTCGATCATATCTCAGCCTTGGGGCGCCATGGCAATCGTGATTCTCGCGTCCGTCTGGAAGAACCAGGCCTTTACATCCCTCCTCTTTCTTGGTTCCCTGCAAACCATATCAAAAGAGATTTATGAATCTGCTGCCTTGGATGGTGCGAATCACTGGAAAAGTTTTTGGAAAATTACCCTTCCCTTAATTAAACCCACCTTATTGGTTGCCATCTTGCTGACGACGATTCGGGGGATTAATTCTCTTGGGCTTATCCTGGCCACTACCAAGGGTGGTCCTGGCGAGTTCACCACAACCATGGCGGTCTTCCTTTACCGCAAAGGTTGGCTCTACGGCGATTTCGGATTAGCGGCAGCAATATCTGTGATCATGTTCCTTATTAATATTACTATGGCAATCGTTTACATTCGCCTGATGCGGGCGAAATAATTTTAGAGGCAAAAATGGTCAGGTCAAAACTCCAGCAGAGAATTGATGCCATCGTTACCAACGGTTTGTTATCCTTTTTCAGCATCATTATGTTATTCCCAATCCTTTATTCATTCATGACATCCTTCAAAAGTGCTGAAAATGTCATCACGATCCCTCCCACCTTTTTCCCCGTGAATTGGACCCTCGATGGTTACCGCCTAGCCACACAGGGTTATTTACTTAACACCTATGTTCCCAATTCTGCCATCAATGCTCTGGCAGCCGCAATCATCTCGGTTACCATAGCCACTCTGGCCAGTTATGTTTTTTCACGGTATAAATTCCGTGGCAGCCAGGCCCTTGAGATTGCCATCCTCGCCCTTTTCATGATCCCTGGCCTGACAAACCTGGTTTCCTACTACCGCATTGGCACAGAGCTAAAGATACTTAATACACACACGATCATCATTCTGGTGTATGCTGCTACCGAACTACCCTTTGGAATTTGGGTGATGCGATCGTTCTTCGACGCCATCCCGGTCGAGCTAGAGGAAGCTGCTAGAGTGGACGGATGTACCAATGTTCAAGCTCTCTTAAAAGTGACGGTGCCACTTGCGATCCCGGGTATCTTCACCGTTTTCCTTTTGGCTGTGGTTTACTTCTGGAATGAATTTTTATTCGCGGTAACCTTATTATCCAATAACGCAGTCCGCACCGCCCCCGTTGGTTTGTACGATTACCAAACTACATTCGAAGTCTCTTACCATGCACTCAATGCTGCCAGTATGATCATCCTTATCCCTATGGTGATCTTATTTATCTTCGGTAGAAAAATTTTCTTCAGAGCAATGCTTGAAGGGGCTCTAAAAGGTTAACCGGCTTCGATCCGAAAACATGCATTGGAGTTGTTAATGATTTTCTATAACGCTACCATCATCACAATGAATCCCCGCCGTGAGATTATTTCTCGTGGAGCCCTGGCTGTTACCGGAAATCGCATTGTTGCGATCGGTGAATCTCAGCAGCTATTCGATCAGTTCCGGGAAAAGAAACGTATCAATTGCAATGGCAATATCCTGCTGCCAGGCCTGATCGATACACACGTCCACACAGCCCAATGTATGCTGCGCGGTATTTCCGAAGGCAAATCCCTTGACGGTCTTAGTGATTGGCTTGTAACGCGAACATGGCCTCTTCAGGGTTCCTACACCGAAGCCGATGCCCGCGCCAGTGCTGCATTGTGTGTACTCGAAATGCTTAAATCCGGCACTACAGGGTTCATCGAATGTCTACTTGCCGGGATCTACGGTTTCGACAATATCGCTGAAGTTTGCCTGCAGTCAGGAATCCGAGCAGCCCTCGGCCGTGTAGTGATGGACATTACCCCTGAGCAAAAAGACCAGCTTAGAATGCACCCTGGGATGTACGAAACTAGAGAAGAATGTATTAATGGCGCCCTTACAGCTCATGATCGATGGGAAAACGCCGGCAACGGTAGGATACAGGTTTGGTTTGGTTGCCGGTCCGTTGGCGATGGCAACAACCCCACCCTGTATGAAGAAGTTGGTCTTCTTTCTCGTAAAAGAAATATGGGTATCACAATCCACATGTCCGAACAGCAATCAGATATCGCTTATGCCAAAAAATTGGGATATGATTCTCTCACAGAATTTGTCCATGACCGCGGGCTGCTCGGCCCCCGCACTGTGCTGGCTCATTTCTGCGTTTCTACCGAAAAGGAATGGCACTTGGCTGCTTCGACAGGCACTTCTGTCTCGCACTGCCCGGCGAACAACTCTACCATCGGTTGGTCGCCAGCCCCAGTCACCGAAATGCTGGCCGCTGGTGTAAACGTATCGCTGGGTGTGGACAGTACTCCGTCCAATAGCAACATGGATCTTTTGCGTGATCTGCGAATTGCCAGCCACGTCGCCCGCATGGCGCACCGTACTCGCAATGTCATGCCTAGCGAAACCATCCTCGAAATGGCAACAATCAACGGAGCGCGCGCTATGGGCATTGATGATCAGGTAGGCTCGATTGAGGTTGGCAAAAAAGCGGACTTTATTATCATTAATACAGATTCGCCAAATCTGACCCCTGTCTGGAATCCAGTCGCCAGTGTCGTTTTTGCTTCCCAGGGAAACGATGTTGATATGGTGGTTATTGATGGTCAAATCATTATGCAAGGGCGTAAGGTGTTGACGATGAATGAGGAAGAAATCCTTGATGATGTTCGCACCAGATACTTGCAGGTGGCTCGCAGAGCAGGTGTGAGCGAAATTGGGCCGCGCTGGCCTATTATAAAATTATCGTAGAGTATCTTATGAAAGAGCATAACACACAATATAACCAGGTATTGGACGATCTAAAACTTGAACCTGTTCGCCAGTCCATCCTTTCAGATCACGTCTATGCCCAGTTGAGCGAAGCGATCATTTCGGGAAAACTAAAACCTGGTCAACATCTTACTGAACAATCTCTTGCCTCTCAGCTTCAGGTTAGCCGTATTGCGATACGCGAAGCCATTCACTCCCTCGCAATGGAAGGATTAGTAAGGGTTTATCCAAGGCGGGGAGCTTATGTAATCAACCTTACTACGGATGATATTCTGGAGATTTACCAGTTGCGTGCTGCAATTGAGAAGATGGCGGTTGAGCTCGCGGTCAAAAATCTCACCCCTGAATGGATATCTGCCTTGGAGAACATTATTGAAGAAATGAAACAACCCGCAAATATTCAGGATCGTTTGATCAGCTCGCGTCTCGATACCCAATTCCATCAAACGATCATGACTATTTCAGGTCACACGCGAGGCATAAAAATCTGGACGCAGATGAGTCGTCAAATTCAAATGGTTTTATACACTGTCAGCAACTATTATCGTGATTACCCTCATATTGCCTCCTGGCATCAGCAAACTTTGAACATCTTGATTGAGGGTGATGCCAGAAAAGCCTCTGAAAACATCCACTCGCACGTTATGGAAGGTGCCTACCGCCTTTTGGAATTTCTAGACAAGTAGACTTTCATTATCTAAAAATCATCCACAGCATTGGGAACATGTGCAAAAATGAAAATCACAAAAATAACTTGCAATTTGCTGGATTATCCATTACCGGCCCCACTTCATCCGTCATGGGCGCCCGGTCGGATCTTCACTCAAACATCCTGCCTGGTTATTCGGGTAGCTACCGATGAAGGCCTGGTGGGAATTGGGGCTGGTCCGGATGCAGGTAGGGCTGCCCTGTACACTGTAGCCGACTTAGTTACACCCTACATCCTGGGCAAAGACCCCTTCATGGTTGAGCAGATCAGCCCTGTGATCCGAGTCGGAGCAAAGGACGGCAGTTACCCCTGGCTAGTCGAAATGGCTCTATGGGATATCATCGGAAAAAAAGCTGGTCTTCCCTTGTATCGCATCTGGGGGGCTTTCCAGGATTCGATACCTGCTTATGCCAGCCTGGCCGAGGTGGTAAGTGCAGAAGAATGTATCGACCGCTTAAGTTGGTTGGCCGAATCTGGTTTTAAAGCAGCTAAATTGCGCCTGCGAAGACCTTGTATTCGTCAGGATATTGAATTTGTTCAGAAGATCCGCGCCCATTTTGGCGATAAGATGCAATTTATGGTGGATGCCAATCAATCGCATGTCATGCCTTGCCCCGAAACAGTGGGTGCCTGGTCTTACCATGATGCACTCATCGTAGCCCGAGCTATGGAGGAAATGGATATCCTTTGGCTCGAAGAACCTTTACTTCGTTACAATTACAAACAGATTGCCCAATTAACCGCAACGGTGGATATTCCCATTGCTGGTGGGGAACTGAACAAAGGATTGCACGAGTATAAACAGCTAATCGATGCTGGTTGTTACGATATAATCCAGGCCGATGCAGCTTTTTCTGAAGGTGTATCACAGCTACGCAAGGTTGCAGCCCTGGCAGAAATGTCTTTCAAGCCTTTCATACCGCATACCTGGTCTAATGGCATTGGCATGGCAGCCAATCTGCACCTGGCGGCTTCAGTACCAAACTGCCCGTGGTTTGAAATCCCAATTGACCCGCCTGCCTGGACAGATGAGTCCAGGGACTTTATGCTTAATGAACCTATTACCATTCAGAAGGATGGGTCAATCGCCGTTCCCCAAGGTCCCGGGCTTGGGATTGTGCTCAGCGAGGATGCCCTAAAAAAGTACACCAGGCTTGAGTGGCAGAGTGGTTAACCATATTTTTACATAAAGTCCTGGAATTTATTCTGCATTGGAAGTTGAGGCTTGTCTTCTTGTCTTGCAGAATACCCTGCTGATTTGTCTTTCACTTTGAGTGCCCTAATGATTTTATCCAGCGGAGTCGTCTGGTTAAAAAATCTCTCCAGGAAGTTCTCATCTGGCTGAAAACGTAGCCACAGACCTGGGTGCTGAATATGGCAGAGATCGCGGTAGCATCGTCCACGATGCCGGACACGGTCAATGTGCACAACTGCTTTTTTGTGGCTCTACCTGAATACGGTTATCGGGTTAGACCGGTAGCAGGTTCAACTTTCACCAGGCGTAGCAGTTCCAAAGCTCGGCTCTTTCGTTCCCTTAATGGGTAAGTCTGGCAGAAGTCCATTGGGAGCATGATATTATCCAACAGGGTCAGCATGGGCAGCAATTGGAAAAACTGAAAGACGATTCCGAGGTGCATTCCTCTCCAGATGGACATCTGGTTTTCATCCAGCTGGTGAACGGCAACATCGCCAACCCAGATCTCACCGGATGAAGGGCGATCTATGCCGGTAATCATGTTGATCAGCGTAGATTTTCCGCTACCTGATTTTCCGATGACGCCCACAAACTCACCCTGCTTGAATTCGGCATTAATGCCTTTGAGGACCGGGAACTCGCCGGCGGCGTTTTTGTAGGTCTTATAAACGTTCTTTAACCGGATCAGGTGATGATGGTCATTCGAATCCTGACCTGACCCATTTTCGGCTGAACCGGAATGGAATAAAAGAGGCATTTTAATCCTTACTCTGCGCTTAAAGCTTAAATAATTTACGAAAGGAATCGGTCTTTCGTTTCAAAATCAGGATAAATCAGCGATCATTTTAGCATTTTTGCGGCGTTCTGTAAAAGAAACCAACCATGGAGGCCGGTATGGAAGCAGCGCTTACCCCTGCACCGAGATTTTGATCTGGTCTTTTTCACAATCCAGGCAAATGGTTGTGCCCTGACTGATTTCGCCGCGAAGCGTCATAGCGCTGAGAGGGAATAGTACACACTGCTCGACCGTTCGCCGCAGATAGCGCGCCCCGAATTGAGAACTAAATCCTTGCTTAGCCAGCCATCGTTCAGCCTGTTCACTGATCTGAAGCTGTTAGCCCAAAGTTAAAATGTCACCCAAACTGCCAAAGTTAGAATGTCCCCTTTCAGGGAGCAGCTTTAGTAGGGTTACGAGTAGATATGGGTGAACGCCAGGGATGGTTGGGTGCAGGCTTATGG
>JABLXC010000066.1 GCA_013178185.1 Anaerolineae bacterium
GGGTCATGATTTGTAGACGATAGATTTCTCTTTCGCTCATGGTGTGTAGTTTGTCCACTTCTCTGTCCCTTTCGTATGGGGACATTTTAACTTTGGTAAAAGGGGACATTTCTACTTTGGCTTAACAATAACACCTGACAGTATTGACACAATTCTGAACTTCCGTTATAAGGCTTGATTATGGCGAAAAAACCGGTTGTTACACTCTTTTTTCTGCTCTTGATCAGCCTGGGTTGCAGTCTTCCCGGGCTTTCTGGTGATGGCATCTCCCTGTTCGCTTCTCCTACTCCCAGCCAGACTCCCACGCTCACGCCCTCTCCAACACCCACACCCACGCCCACCCCATTGCCCGTTGTACGAGTTAAACAGGCCGAAATGTTCCTCTTCGAAGGAAACTTTGAGCGCGCCTTGAGCGAATTTCAAATTGCACACGATTATGCCACTGAGGACGAAACTCGCGCTGGGGCGCTTCTTGGGATTGGGCGCTCTTATCTTCTAAATAGGCAGTACGACCAGGCGCTCTCCTACATAGACCAGGTGATCAATGATTATTCCGATACGGGGGCAATGCCGCTTGCTCAATTCTTTCGAGGTCTAATCCTAATGGATCGGCAAGACTACGCCCAGGCCGCCCAAGCGTTCGGCCAGTACCTCAATTTCAGGCCAGGCTTAATTGACGCCTATGTCCAAGAGCTGCGCGGAGATGCCCTTTCAGGCGCCGGCGACCACACCGGCGCTATAGCAGCTTACGAAGCTGCCATTCAAGCGCCCAAATTGAGCGCTTCAACCGACCTGGAAATCAAAATCGGGAAGGAATACGCCGCTATGGGCGACCACGTGGGCGCAATCCGAAAATTCATGCAGATCTATGAAGCCTCCACCAATGACTATGTGAAAGCACAGGCGAATTTTCTGGCCGGTAAATCCTATCTTGCCATGGGTATTCCCGAACAGGCGCACGCCCGTTTTCAAGATTCCGTTAACAACTTCCCAAGAGCCTATGATTCATACAGCGGCCTGGTTGTTCTTATAGAATCAGGCATTCCCGTAGATGAATTAAATCGCGGCCTGGTAGATTATTTCGCCGGGCAATACGGAGTTGCAGTTGATGCTTTAAGTCGTTACCTGCAAACCAATCCCGACCATAATGGGACAGCTCATTTTTACAAAGGCCTGAGCCACCGCCAAATGGGCGATTTCGAGAACGCTATCAATGAGTGGAATGCACTCATCACCGATCACCCCAATGACCGTTTCTATTCCGCTGCTTTCGATGAGAAAGCATATACGCAATGGGTTTATCTCAACCAGTATGCACAGGCTGCTCAAACACTCATTGAATTTGTCAATCAGAACCCCGCCGCGCCCGAAGCGCCCGAATTTCTTTACGAGGCCGCACGGACGTACGAACGCGGCAACTTACTCAATGAAGCTGCAGCCGCCTGGGAAAGATTGATCAATGATTACCCATCCGCAGAATTGAGCTACCGTGGTCTGTTTCTTGCCGGTATCACACATTACCGGCTTGGGAATTTCCAGCAGGCGCAAGTGGTGTTCCAGCGAGCGTTGGTCCTGGCAATTCAACCCGCAGATCAGGCCGCAGCCCATTTCTGGATCGGAAAAACTCAGGCTGCCGCCAATGATCCGGCCAGCGCACAGGCATCCTGGCAGCAGGCTTCGGTCATCGATCCAGGTACTTTTTACAGCGAGCGCGCCCGCGACAAACTTGCCGGAATCGACCCTTTTAAGACCTCCGGTATCTACAACCTCAACTACAACCTGGAAGAAGAAAGGCGCACGGCAGAAATATGGCTGCGGGCTACGTTTAACATTCCTCCCGAAACAGATTTAAACAATCTGGCAGAACTGGAACAGGATCCCCGGCTCCGTCGGGGTAATGCTTTTTGGGAAGTTGGTCAGTATAGCAGGGCGGCAGCAGAGTTTGAAGCGCTGCGGCAAGACTTGCAATTAGATGCGGTTAACAGCTTCAGATTGTTAGACCATCTGTTAGACCTGGGTTTTTACCAATCTGCCATCTTTACCAGCCGCCAGATCCTCGATCTTGCAAACCTGGATGATAACGGCACCTTTACTGCGCCCGCTTACTACAATCACATCCGTTTTGGTTTATACTTCAAGGAAAACATCCTTCAGGCCGCGCAGCAGGAGAATCTCGATCCCTTGTTTTTATTCTCCATCATCCGGCAGGAGAGCATGTTCCAGGGTTATGCGCTTTCCACAGCCGGAGCGAGAGGTTTGATGCAAATCATTCCAGCCACCGGGCGCGAGATGGCAGCGCAGCTTGGCTGGCCGCAAAATTATACCGACCAGGATCTCTATTTACCCTATGTCAGCATCCGCCTGGGAAGCCACTACCTGGCAAGACAGCGCGATTTATTCAACGGCGATCCTTTTGCCACCCTGGCCGCTTATAACGGAGGGCCAGGAAATGCTGGCGTCTGGCACAGTCTGGCTGCCAGCGATCCAGATTTGTTCGTTGAGGTCGTTCGTGCCAGCGAAACGCGCAAATACATCATGCAGATTTTTGAATTTTTACATATCTACAGGAGATTGTACGAAGTCCAATGAACAAAGAACGCCTGCCAAGAATTCACCGGCGGGCGTTTTGATTTTGTCAATGAAGAACAACCTAAATTAACAAGAGAAGCGGCTCTTCCAGGTAACGTCCGAGTGCCTGCAGGAATTGCGCTGCCTCTGCGCCGTCCGTCACGCGGTGATCTGCCGACAGCGTGGTTTTCATTCGCATACGAGGCTTCACTTCGCCATCCATCACCGCTGGAACCAGTTTCACAGCCCCCACGGCTAAAATGGCTGCTTCTGGCGGGTTGATGATCGCAATAAAATGCTCCACATCGAACATTCCCAGGTTGCTGATGGAAAAAGTGGATCCCTCAATATCCTCCGGCCGGACCTTCCCCTGTCTGGCGCGTCCAACCAGCTCTTTAACCTCGCGCGAAATCAAGCGCAGCGGTTTCAGGTCCGCATTCCGAACAACAACCGTCAATAGTCCCCCTTCGACTGCTACCGCCACACCAATATTTACAGCGCCATGACGGACGATCTCATTTCCTACCAGAGAAGCATTGAGGTTAGGGAACTGGCGCAGGCCAAGCGCAACTGCCTTTATAATGAAATCGTTGACCGATAGCTTCTCGTCCTCTACCAGCAGAGCGTTGATTTGCTGGCGCAATCCCATCACCTTTTCCATGTCATAGTCTTGCGTTACGTAAAAATGAGGGAGGGCTTGTTTCGATTCAACCATCCTACGGCCAATGGCAGCTCGCAAGCGATTAATCGGAACACGCTGGTCGCCAGCAGCGGACACGAACTTTTCACCTGCCAGCGCAGGCAGGGGTGGTAATCCAAGAGATGAAGATTCCGTAACCGCCAGTTTTTGGCCTTCAGCCTTTAATGCCTGCTCGATATCCCTGCGGACGATCCGGCCTTCGGGGCCGCTGCCCTCGATTTTTTCAAGTTCAAGCTGGTTTTCCCTGGCCATCCTCCTGGCGAGGGGAGATGCCCTCAGCAGAGATTTCTCTTTTTCGCTCAAAGCAGCTGCTCCGCTTGTTGTCGCAGATGCCTCTCTCGGTTCTGTTGTCGCTGGTTGGGCGACGGCACGTTCCTGCTGCAGGGAGCCGGTCACAAGGGTCTCTTTTACTTCTTCTCCAGGGGCGGCAATCACTGTGATAGGGCTGCCAACCGGCACAATCGCGCCCTCCTCCACAAGGTGCCTATGAACGATGCCGCTAAAGGCCGATTCAACCTCAACGGTGGCTTTATCTGTTTCGATCTCCGCCAAAACCTCACCTTTCTGAACCGTTTCTCCTTCGGCTTTGACCCAGCGCATCAAGGTGCCTTCGGCCATATCGAAACCCAATTTGGGCATGGTGATTATCTCTGCCATCACATCACCTCTTTTACAGCCAAAACGATGTCCTCTACAGAGGGAATTGCCATCTGTTCCAAAGTCCGGTTGTACGGTAAGGGTACCTCCTTTTGCGCCACCCGCTTGATCGGTGCATCAACATAATCAAAGGCTTCTTCATAAATTCTACTGGCAATTTCCGACCCCACGCCATAAGAACGCCAGCCCTCTTCTACGATCACAGCTCGATTGGTTTTCTTAAAGGACTCAAGCACTGGTTCCATATCTAATGGTCGTAGCGTGCGCAGGTCAATGATTTCCACCTGGATGCCGTCCTGTGCAAGCGTCTCAGCAGCCCGCATTGAGACATCCAACATCTTGCTGTAAGTTATCAAGGTGACATCCCGCCCAGGTCGCTGGACAGTAGATTTTCCAATTGGGATGATGTAGTCGCCTTCGGGGACCTCACCGCGCGTCTGGTATAGGGTAGCGTGTTCGATAAAAAGCACCGGATCATCACTGCGCACAGCCGCTTTCAAGAGCCCCTTTGCATCCGCAGGCGTGCCCGGCGCGACCACTTTCAGGCCAGGGAAATGAGCAAAAATCGCATCAGGCGTTTGAGAATGAGTGGCGCCAAGCTGCCGGCCACCGCCCCCCGTCGTGCGAATCACCAAAGGCAGCGTCATCTGGCCGCCAAACATGTAATGAAACTTGGCCGCTTCGTTGACAATGTGATCCATCGCCACAAACGCAAAATTGATCGTCATCAGTTCCGCGATAGGACGCAGTCCTGTCAGCGCCGCCCCGATTGCCGCGCCAACAATCGCCGATTCTGCAATAGGTGTATCGCGAACACGCTCAGGGCCAAAGTGATCAAAAAAGCCTTTGGTCACAGCATAAGTACCACCCCAAACGCCAACCTCTTCGCCCAGAATAAAGACTTTGGGGTCACGTTCCATTTCTTCCCAAAGGGCTTTTGATATCGCTTCTCGCATGGTCATTCTAGCCATCGTTCTACCCCTTATCCTTCTACGTACACGTGCTTGAACAGTTCTTCTGCATCAGGCTCTGGGCTGGCTTCTGCAAACTCCACCGCTTCTTGGATCGTTTTCTCAACCTCTTGATCAAGAGCGTCTAATGCTTTTTGTGTTGCAATTTTTTGGTCAGTCAGTCTCTTGCGATAGATGCCGATGGGATCGTTTTCTTCCCACCGTCGGACCTCTTCCTGCTTCCGATACCGCTCAGGATCGCCCATGGAATGCCCCCGAAAGCGATAGGTCATCACTTCTAAAAGCTGGGGACCGCTGCCTGACCGGATTTCTTCCAAGACCCGTAACGCAGTCTCTCGGACAGTCAACACATCCATCCCTTCGATCCGCTCATTTTTCATCCCATACCCAATCGCCTTTTGGTTGATTTCCGATACCGCCGAAGCTCGATCAACCGCCGTACCCATACCGTACTGGTTGTTTTCGCAAACCCATAACACGGGCAAGTTCCACACCTTAGCGAGATTTAATGCCTCATGAAAGAAACCGATATTGGTGGCGCCATCGCCAAACATACAGATCGTAACCGCCTGATTGCCCTGATACAAATCCCCCAAAGCAAGACCCGAAGCGATCGGGAGGTGAGCTCCCACAATGGCATGCCCCCCAAAAAAATTCTTTTTCACGTCCGCCAGATGCATGGACCCCCCCTTACCGCGTGAGCAGCCGGTAACTTTTCCCAGCATTTCCGCCAGAATTTCATGGGGAGAAAGCCCGCAGTTAATCGCGACGCCATGATCGCGGTAAGCAGTAATCACCCGGTCTTCAGGGCGGCGGGCAGAGATCAAACCTGTGCTGACCGCTTCCTGACCAATATACAGGTGTAAGAACCCGCCGATTTTTCCCTTTTGATAAAGTTCTGCAGATCTTTCTTCCAAGAGGCGGATGGTGACCATCTGGCGATACAGATCAAGATAATCTTTGCTCTCCATGATACAAAAAGTTCCTCCCCAATTGTTCTGCCTTTCTAAGCGCAGCATTTAGAAATTATGATGATAAATCCAACCGATTATACCAGATTACCTACTGGACTCTTTCTATGCACACAACCTTGTGTGAGCCTGCCGCGACCACACAAGTTGTATAAAAAGTTCTCATGATCATTAGTGTATTCGATCATCCAAACAGGCCACAAGAGTTTAAAAAAGTGCGGGGCTGCCAGGAGAAATTCTCGGCAGCCCCGTAAAAATCATCGTTTTACAGGGTTATGCGGCTAGTTGGCGTACTTCAACGCGGCGTGGGCTGCAGCCAAACGGGCAATCGGGACACGGAATGGGGAACAACTGACATAGTTGTTGCCAACCAGGTGACAAAATTCGATCGATTCCGGGTCGCCGCCATGCTCACCACAAATTCCGACTTCCAAATCCACGCGTACGCTACGGCCGTCTTTGACGGCAATATCCATCAACCGCCCCACGCCATCCCGGTCAATCGTCTGGAACGGATTTTTAGGTAGAATGCCGTCTTCTACATATTTGACCAGAAAGTTTCGTTCGGCATCGTCACGGCTGTAACCGAAAGTCATTTGGGTAAGGTCATTGGTGCCAAAGGAGAAGAATTCAGCGATTTCGGCGATCTCTGCTGCTGTTACTGCGGCGCGCGGGATCTCGATCATCGTCCCAAATTTATATGGGAAGGAAACCTTCTTCGCCTCCATGACCTCTTTGGCAATTTTCTCCAAACCGGGCTGGATCAATTTCAACTCATTGACGTGCCCGGTTAGTGGAATCATCACTTCCGGTTTGGCTTTAATGCCCTTGAGCGTCACATTTGCAGCAGCTTCAAAGATGGCGCGCACCTGCATTTCAACAATTTCGGGCATCATGATGCTCAAACGGATGCCGCGCAGCCCCATCATTGGGTTGCTTTCATGCAGGCTGCGGACAGTCTTGAGTAGCTCTTCTTTCTCCGCCAGGCCCTTGGTCTCGCCCTTAACTCGCATGGTAATCACCTCTTCCAACAAGGCTTCTTCCGAAGGGAGGAACTCATGCAGAGGTGGGTCAATCAAACGGATGATGACCGGATAGCCGTCCATAGCTTCGAACAGCCCTTCGAAATCCGACCGCTGGTGAGGAAGCAATTCATCCAGCGCTACTTTGCGATCCTGGCTGTTCTTTGCCAGGATCATGCGCTGTACGGTGGGCAGCCGTTCCGGTTCAAAGAACATATGCTCAGTGCGGCACAATCCAATGCCAACCGCGCCGTATGTCCGTGCCCGGCGTGCGTCCTTGGGATAATCGGCGTTTGCCCAGACCTGCAAACCACGCGTCGGCCAGCCATCTGGCGCCTTGCGAATGCCAGGGCGGGCGCAAATCTCATCTGCCCATTCCAAAAGGGTCATCAGTTCTTTCTGCTCTTCCAGGTTCGGAACCGTCAATTTCAGTTTGCCCAGGAAGACCTCGCCGGTCGTCCCATCTACTGAAATCCACTCGCCTTCTTTGACAATCTGGTCGCCAACGCTCATGGTGCGTCTTTCCAGGTCAATTTTGATGCTGGAAGCGCCGACCACACAGGGAACGCCAAACTGCCGGGCGACAACCGCTGCATGAGAGGTCGCGCCGCCTTCACTGGTCAGGATGCCCTTGGCAGCCAGCATGCCATGCACATCATCCGGCTTGGTGAAAGGCCGCACCATAATGACATCTTGCTTTTCTTCCTTCGCCATTCTCTCGGCGGTATCTGCGTCGAAATAAATCTGGCCCACTGCTGCGCCCGGCGACGCATTCACACCAGAAGCGTATAGACGCCCTTCTTTGCGAGCTTTTTTCTGATCCTCAACATCAAACTGAGGATGCAACAAAGTATCCACCTGGCTAGGGGTAACACGCTTTACTGCTTCATCCTTACTAATCAAGCCTTCATTGACCATGTCAACTGCAATTTTAACGGCGGCTGGCGCCGTCCGTTTACCATTGCGTGTTTGCAGCATCCACAGCCGGCCGCGTTCGATGGTAAACTCAACATCCTGCATGTCACGATAATGCTTTTCCAGTTTGTTGACGATATCCATAAACTGGTGATAGGCTTCTGGCAATTCGTTGACCAGGTTTTCGATCTTTTCCGTGTTGCGGATGCCAGCCACCACATCTTCGCCCTGGGCGTTCAAGAGGTAATCGCCGTACATCTTCCGTTCCCCGGTCGCCGGATTGCGTGTGAAGTTAACACCGGTGCCCGAATCATTCCCCATGTTTCCAAACACCATCGTCTGAATGTTGACAGCCGTTCCCAAGTCATCCGGGATACCTTCAGCCCGGCGGTAATCCACGGCGCGCTTGCCATTCCAGGACTTAAAAACAGCCTCGGTGGCCAATCGCAGCTGCACGAATGGGTCTTGTGGGAATTCAGAGCCGATTTCTTTCTTAACCACTTCTTTGAACAATCCAGTCAGTTCTTTCAACTGCGCAGCGCTCAAATCGGTGTCCAGTTTTGCGCCATATTTTGCTTTGTGCGCTTCCAAAACATCTTCAAAAGCTTCATCAGGCAGTTCCATTACCACCGACCCAAACATCTGGATCAGGCGGCGGTAAGAATCCCAGACAAACCGCTCATTGTTGGTCAACCGGATCATACCCTCGGCAGTGACATCATTCAATCCAATGTTCAAGACAGTATCCATCATGCCGGGCATGGAAAATTTTGCGCCAGATCGGCAGGAGACCAGCAGAGGATTGCTTGCATCACCGAACTTCTTGCCAGCGGCTACTTCAACAGCCTTCAGCGCCTCCATCATCTGTTCCCACAGACCTTCTGGGAATTTGCCGGTTTTTTGATATTCATTACAGGCTTCTGTTGTTACTGTAAAACCAGGCGGGACAGGAACACCAATCCTAACCATCTCAGCCAGATTGGCACCTTTCCCCCCCAGCAATCCACGAACTCGATCCCAGTCGCCCCCTACATAGGTCTGAGCCTGATCAAGTTCATTGAATAAATAAACCCACTTCTTTTGTGCCATGTTTCCTCCAAAAATAAATTGATGGTTCAATCCCTGTGATGTGCAGGGGTTAAGTCAGAATCGCAAACTAGAGAATTCTACCATGAAAAAAAAAGATGGCAGAATTTATCGGTAGAAGGGAGTGGCTAAATTTCTGGATTAGAATAGAGGAATGAAAAGCTGTCCGAAATGCCAACAAACGAAACGCCAGAACAAGGCTGGTCGAACGGAATCTGGTGCACAAAGGTATCGCTGCATGCATTGTGGGTATAAATACACTCCAGAGCCTAAACCGAGAGGCTATCCAGAGGAAATGCGCAAGCAAGCCGTGCAGATGTATGTAGATGGCA
>JABLXC010000067.1 GCA_013178185.1 Anaerolineae bacterium
GTGCCTGACCAGTAGCAGTACAGGTGCCCCCGCCATCACATCCGCCTGTCCATGAACCAATTCCGGGAATCAGGGTGAAATTTGCCTGGTGGACGAAGGCTTCATAATGGGTTTGACCTAATCTACCGGTGATCCAATCCTGGCTGGCGGCATCTAATGATGCAGTAGCTTGCAGAGAAGCTACCGCATCCGGTAAATGTTCTACATGTGTCCGGCATTCCTTGAATACCATTTCTGTATCTGAGACACCATCATTGACAGCTGATCCAGCTCCGGTATTGCAATTGGCGGTTTCTCCGGAATTGGCTGAGCGGCAAACATCTCTTTCTTCATAAATCGGCTCATACCAGGTGAAAATCACTGGAGGAACTGTCACCCTGACCTGGATATCTGCACCGCGGCGATTTTCAGTATCTTGTCCTACAACCAGGGGATTGTTCGGCGCGATTTTCTGAATGACGAGGACAGGTTGTTGCATAGAAACGGTTGGATCAGGACACTCCCTTGGGGGAGGAGGTGGGGTAACGATCCCTGAGCATCCTCCTGGAATGGCCGCACAGTTTTGTGAACCATTCAAATACAACAGATACAACGAGCGGAGAGCACCATCATTCCACGTCATTTGAAGCAGGGTTGTGATGAATCCCCACCCGGAGAAATAGGTCCACACATCTTGTTGTCCATTGAGAACCGCTCCCCAGAATTGATCCGGGCTGGTGTACTCTGGATGTTCCGCCTGTACTCTGCTCCAATCCAGATTATCGCCGGCAACTAGCCCAAGAAAAGAGATCAGGCTGCCGTAACCGTTTCCCAACGATCCATAAGAGCCGGTCAAACCACTTTCTTGGGGGTTCATGGCCATAAAAAACAATGTCGAAGCAGAGGGTAAGACAACGATATTCCCGCTTGGCGTTTGATAGCGGTGATAATTTGCATCAAGATCAATGGATTGGCCAAAGGGCAATTCAATTGACATCCAATCAGGGTGATCGGTGGTAACTCCCAGATCAATCAAATCAGGATTCAGGTTTCCATCCGGCTGAAAAACTTCTGACCAGGGATCAGTACCCTGAGCATAAACAGCAGATGGTATGAGCAAGGTCAAGACGACGATGATTAGGAAAAATCTTTTCACTGCTTATTTCCTTCTTCAACCATCGTGGGAGAAGTTTCTTTTCGAGTGAGGATGGCATTGATTTCTTCTTCCATCAGGAAACGATCAAACTTCCAACCATTTTCTGTTTTCGCGAGAACAACATATGCTGCATCCTGGGTTTTATTGCTACCCGGTAAGGGAGAGGATAGCGTGATGGTCATCTGCCAGACTTGCTCGGAACCATTGTCTGCTACTTTTTCTGCTGCCTGAGAGGCAGCTGTAACCACAGATTTGGCATCCACGTATTTTTCCCACATACGGTCTGCGCCAACCGAAAACAGCTCACATCCAGCGGGAGTGCTTACCTCGCAGATACGCTCAAGCCAGGCTTCTTTTCCTTCCTGATAATTCACCTGGAAGACCTGCTCGATGGCATTGACCGCTGCAGTAGACCCCAGACTGTCTTCGTTGATTGATGCTGCTGAACTCTGCTCCGTACGAAGTGGCCAGTTTTCGATCACCAGGATACCGACAGCAATGACAACTGCCAGGATGACGGCAATGATCAGATTGCGCTTTGAGACTGGAATTTCTTTCAATTTTTTCTCCTTTTCCGGTTAACGGGTTTGAAAGTTAGTTAAAACAAAAGCGACCATTCAGATCTCAACACCTATTTACACGCACGCAAGTTGCGTAGACAGGGAAGAAGCTGATGGTCGCTCCAAGGTTTTTTTAGAACAGCTGATGATTATCAGCGACCGAACAGATATTTGGTTGTGATTCTAATCATAGCAAGAAGAAACCCCTTATCCTAGGGGGGTACAAGAAACTTATTCTTTAGAGGTAATGCGCCATTACCCTTTGTTTTCTAGAACAACGCCACTTCACACGTCATCAATTTTGATCTATGATATTGATCGTCACCTCAAATGAGCCATTTTGAATGATACATTGACCTATGCCGACTCCCTCATAGCGAAAGACGTAATAATCCGGGGGGGCAGGCTCTACGTTGGAAATGCGCCCGAGGACGAGATCGGGGACACAATTCGACCCCATATTTGCGACCGGGTAATCTGATTCGCGGAGGATAATCGAAAATCTTGAGGTCAGCACAAAATCAAATACTTTTCCACTATCGCCGGCAGTGATCTCTCCGGGCGATGGCGTCCAACCCATCCAGTCCAGAGTTGGATACACTTCGGTTGGAAAGCTGGTTGTCGGGAACAGGGTAGCTGCAGCAGCTTCTGTGAACTTTCTGGACACGATCGCGGTGCCGGTTGCCTGTTCAAGGGATAGGGTCGGTTCACTTGTTGATGAACAACCAGCAACAGAGAAAAGGATCAAGAGCAAAGTTATACAAGTGACTTTTTTCATCGTGGGGTCTTTCGGCTGCATGTATCGCTCTATATTTTATTTGAACGAAGATTAATTGAGATCAAATAAAATTACTTTTGATGGTATCGCTTTCTCGGTCAGGAAATCCAGCGCTTTCTGCACAGCCTCCGCTTCCGTCATTCCTTCTGGTTTCTTAGTAATTGAAATATAGGAGCCATGGCTGATAACCACATAGCTAAATTCAATGCCTTCATCGCCAAGTTTATTTTGAGCATGCGCGACCACCTCATAAGATAATCGCTCCGGTTGAACTGTGGTTAATTTAGCTACCAGAATTGACAGGTCTGCTTTGGGAGCAAAATTGGTGTCAATTTGGAATGGATACGAGTAATTTAGTCGATAACACATTTCAGTAGCTGGGTCTTCATTTGTGCTATCCATGAGCCCCCCACTGAATCCATAGATAATATTTCCTTTATAGAGAATTTCAACCTCGGGAATCCATTGTTCCCCGATTGGAGCATTGACACACAAAATGACAGCTGCACTGGATGGATTTACTTCTATTCCTTTAAATGTAACAGTTTTATTATCAATTTCCGCGCTCTTATTGGTTGCGAAAGTTAATAATCCGGAGTATGTGGGCTTAACCTGCACATGAAATGTGGTCGATAGTAGTGACTTGACCTCTCCGGTGTCACCGGTAATAGATCCACCAATGGTAATATCCAGCGTATAGGTATCGTCTTGAGAGATTTCCCTCTGATCATTCGAGAAGGAATAATCGAAAGTTTGCCTGTAGCAAGACTCTTTTTCATCCGATACTTGATCCTCGCCTCCTCCACCTTCACTACCGGAGTTGTCACGCTGCACTAATAGAATGGGCTTTCCATCTGCATACGTTAGTGCTAATTTTGCAGGATCAATTAAATAAACAGGTTTGAAACCATCCGGCATTGGAAGGCCACAGATAGCTAACTCTAGATTTACTCTACTTTCATCAATATAAAACCAATTGATTAAAAGCCTTACATTGACCGAATCAATTGTCTGCGTAAAGGAATATTGGTCATCAACGGGTATGGTTTGTTCTTGAGAAGGAAGGGCAGAAGGCGAAGAAGACACCGTTGCATCTGGTAACCGAGCTGTTTCAGGCATATATGCGCTTCTGCCCCATATTTTTGGAAAAGCAAAATAAATGATCAGGATGCCTGCCAGCAGCCCTAAACCTGCAAAAAAATACTTTGACTTTTTCATGAGAATCCTCCGTGGCGGTTTTTGACCATTATTAACCACTTCAGGAGCATTTACTACTGTGGATTCCCGTAAATCCTCCACCTCCGAGTAATTGGATGGATGATTTTTGTAATTTGTAATTGCTAGAATTGCTTCTGACCGGGAGCTTACCCCCAGCTTGGCAAAGATATTTCCCATGTGATATTCAACCGTGCGGTTCGTTATGCCAAGACTTAAAGCAATTTGTTTGTTGCTTTTGCCCTGCAGAAGAAGTTCAACAACTGCCTTTTCTCTTTCGCTGAATGAATTGGGTAACTCCATGACAATCCTTTATCTTGTTGGATCAGTAACAATTGAGGATAAATAATTGTACCTTAGTCAACTCTTGTATTACTGATAAGCGATCAAATAGCACCTGTGGGTTTCCACAGTCCAATTACCTGTGAAAGGTAGGGATTTCTACAGGTAAGTCCCCAATAAACTCCTGGAATGGTTTTTAGTAGATCATTTTAGACTTGGTCAACATAAAGCCTGCATTGGTAGAGCAGGTCTTATAGCACCGATTCGTTTATTTTCTAATCGCTCAAATCCTTGACAGCTCGAACGTATTATTTGCATTCTCAATGCTGTTGGCGGCCAGTTTTTCAAGAAATTTCGGTCTCAAACCGGTGGGTATTAACCCTCCATGCACTATCCAGTTTTGAAACCTGATCTGATGAAAGACAAAAATGTCCTGCATCACAATCGTGTCGCTTGCCATTCCCCGCACTTCCGAAACCTGTACGACCCTCCGCATGACGTCCTTCATCTGTTCCATGTGGATGTTCAACACAATCGAGGAGACCACCTGCTCGCGGATCGCCTTAAACGACAATTCCAATGGAATAACATTGAGAAAGTTTGTCATTTTAGAATCAAAGTCCAAGGGCCGTATATCGCCCCTTGGATAGCATCCATGATAATTGTATCTGCCTGATTTCGTGACATTCCATTCGGAATTTGCAAATCGGTATAAAAACCTGCCATACTGAAATTGCAACTAAAATTCAAGCCTGGATATTGTGTCACGAGAGTAGACCGAGCAATCTGGCAAGAAGCGTCCGGATCACCAGGCGGCGAATCCATTCGTAGTGCATCAATCACAAACATAACTTGTTGAGCTTGCTCAATTTCTGAAGCACCAACTTGATATTGCATATATGCGCAACCATCCCCCATTGGATAATCACTTCCGCCCGCCAGAAAGGGCACTGAATTTTTATCAACAAGAAGTTTTGGAGCACTGGGCCAGGAACCGTATGCACGTAAGGACTTCCAATCAGACAGACCAGATATGGCAATGCAATAATTCACTTTAGCACTCTGTGCATCGTAAGTAAAATTGGTCACCGTAACCGATGCGTTGGCGGCCGTCACCATAGCTCCCCCTCCAGCTACAGGAATATTGCAGGATTGACTGGTTTTACAAACTTGTATCTTTACCCATAAATTGGCCCCGTCCACGGCAACCACCTCGTCCTTCACATTCCTGATCATCCAATATACTGAGTAAGTCCCCGAGTTTGCCGGCGCCACCAGTGGAACAGAAAGACTAACAGCTTTCCCGGGTGCTGTCTCTTGCGGAAAATTAATCTGAGATGGGCTGCCCAACGAATCACCCTGGGGAGACGCGGAAAGGACGAGTTTATAAGCAGTCGTCCAGGTTAATGACCCCGTGTTTTTAATCTCCCAGGTTTTGGTGAAGGTTTGACCCGGTGTGAAAACTGAATTATCGGGATAATTCTCGCCCACGAAGGTTGCTGTGTCTTGAATGGAGAAATTACCATTGGCTGTCACGGTTGTTGTTGCAGTCGCGGGTATCTCTGTTGGTGTCGAGGTTGAAATGGGGCTGCTCATTGAAGTCGCTGACGCCACCAACGGAATGGCGGAAGAGGCCGAAGATTGTTGGTTCGTTCCGGAACATCCATTTAGTAGGATAATGATGCAAATGCAAATCCCAATAAGCTTTTGGGTAATATTAGAACTCATCTTTACCTCGTTTGAATCACGTTTTAAAAAAATAATCCAAAGAATCTTTGTCTTTTTACTGATAGCCTGGTTGTTAGAATTTGAGTAATAAGTGTGATAGAAGGAGAGCAAACAAGGGTTTGCCCTCCTTCTCATTTCTCATATCAATCAAGGTCTTGGCTGATTCATTTAATCACCAGCCCTCCGAGCTGACCATGCAATCCGTTCATGATATAGCTATCACAGGTATCCAGGTTGATCAGGAGTACTTTTTGTACATAGGGATCATCTATTCCGATGCTCACACCCAGCCAACCGGATGATGTCCAGTCGATACCAACTGCGCCGACGTTATCCAAAACCAAATGCATGTCGCTGCCATCAGGGTGGACGAGGTACAGACTGCTGTTATCCCGACCTCGGTAAGCAATCCAGTTCCCGTCAGGTGAGAGCTTGGGGTTAAGGAATTTTGGTGTGCCGTTCTCGATTGTAGAAAGCTCCAGGGTTGCTCGGCTGACCAAGTCATAGGAAAATACCTTCCAGGCGGCACCTCCGGTATAAGGTGCGACGAAATAAAGCTTGCCATCCGGTGACCAGCCAATGACCGATTCGTAACTGAAATCAGAGATCTGGCGCGCTGGAGTACCATCCACGTTAATGATAAATACACTATCCACTATGCCGTCACCCATACCCACGTAGGCGATCTGCTTTCCATCCGGCGACCAATGCATGTTGAAAGCGCCAAAACCCGGCAGAATTTTTTCTGTATTCGCAGCCAGGTCCATCACGTGGATGCCGTCTGCAGATGGATATGCCATCTGACTGCCATCCGGTGAGAATATCCCCCAACTCGCATCTGTCACCAATACCTGCTTTCCGCTGCCGTCCAGGTTGTAGAGGACCAGACCCCATTTATCAGAATTATCCAACGGTTCGTACATTAACACCTTTCCATTGAACAACCCGGCAGGAACTGTTTGCACCTGCTCAAGGGAGTTGGCTGTCAAACACACACCAGGCTGGAGTGTTGGGTTTGCCGGCATGTCGGTGCGAACCGTTGTGGGAGACCATTGACCCTGCCATGTGACTGTATTGCCGATCAACACCAGATGCGAGATGTCAATGGTCAAAACACCGGTCGGGAGTTGGGCATAAGCTAGAGTTGTTTCAAACTTCCCGTTTGTCAGACCCCCACCACCGCTACCGCCTCCGCCATTGGGAGTGAATCCCTCAATCTGTACATCGGCGCTGAAAACATTCGGGTCGACCTGAAAATTGAACGAGTAGCTTCCTTGCGAATTAGCGGTGATCGAGACCAGTTGTAAGCTGTGTCCAGAAAGCTGGATATCCTGGTTGATCATCCATTCTTGGCCAGGCTGAGGGTTGTCACCGGCATCAAAAGTAAATTCTGCTGACGCATCAGGGGTAGCGCGGTAGATATTAACGTCAGAGAAGCTGATTGTGAGGGGATAAACCAGGCCGGCAGCCTTGAATTGCGCCGCCCAACCGGTGCCACCCGGTTCCTGGTTGATCGCCTCATTGACGTCCTGTGGATAGGTATAAGCTACCTTCTTCCCACTGGCATCATGGATCTCCATGGCACCGGTCTGTTGAAAGGATTCACCGGGTTTGCTTTGGGGTTGAAAATTTCCGACTAGAATATAGCCATCGCTGGTTTCAATCACTTTAGTCACAGTCACCGAATTATCAGCAGGTGGAACAGATGTGCCGTTGGCAGTGGCATTCTGGGTCAGGTTGGTCTGCGGAGAGGGCGAAAGCTCGATCACAGGCATCACAGTCAGATCTGGTGGAGCAGGTATGAAGCGCAGCGGCAACTCCCAGTTTTCTGGTATTTTGCCGGGTAAGGTATTGGCGATGCACGGAATCACAAAAACAGCCTCGTTCACGCTCATGGGTACAGGCTCGTAACCAAAATTGATTTGAGTAAGTTGCGTCCCATCCGCGAGGCGTAAATATTCGCCCAGCCGGCAGCCTGCTACGTCCTCGCGGTCTGGGTAAGCTGATCCGGGGACACCAAAGATTCGATACGCGATTTGGGTCCTATCACCTGTCAATGTCGCTGAAGTTACCGTGACAGTGATTCCATCGCGTGTGACACTTACCGGCTCGGCTAACACCCGGATAGGGCTGTTTTGGTCCACAATCCCGACACCTGGTATATAACCAAAGAGCTGAAGGACTGCAGCGTAAACTCGCTGTGGACCAATAACTAAGGTACCAATGATCATCAGAGCAAGAATAGCGAAAGTAACGGTCCATGCAGGTCGCAGACCTAAGAACGGATGTGGTTTTTTAGATTTTGTCGCCGCTTGTTGCATCAAATTGCTATACACCTCATCAACAAATATGGAGCGGATCTCAGGTACTCCAAAGGACTTACGAATACTCTCCTCAAACTGAGGGGTTGAATACTTTTCATTCATTTGAAACCTCCAACTGGCTATGCAACCGTGCCAGTAACCGGTATGTAGTTTTTTTTAACAGCGTCTTCATTACGATGAAGAAAACGAGCGATTTCTGGGTAACTCATATCTGCCAAGAAACGGAGACGGAGTAGTTCGCGGTCTTCTTCGGGCAAAGTCTGGATGAGTTTTGACAATGCTTCTTCCTGTTCTGTCTTTATCATCCTGACTAAGGCATAGTCTTCCACAGGTAATTCATTGAATTCATCCACATGTGACGAACGATCCCGTCGGCGGAAATGGTCCATTGCTTTATTACGAGCAATTCCAAATAACCAGGAAGCAAAGTGCCCATCCTGTCGAAATTTATCAAAGGATTCAAAAGCCGCAAGAAATGTCTGAGCTGTAACATCTTCTGCTTCATGCACATTACCTATCCTGCTGAAAAGGTATCGGAAGACTTGTTCAACATACAACTTATACAATTCTCCAAATACCTTGGGGTCCTGTCTCGCGGCTTTTATTATCCTTATTTCATCTGTCATTCGATCAATTTTTTCTGACGTCAATTCCATACTGCTTTCTGCCATAAATTTCTCCTCTTATCACTTCAACAACATCCTGCAGGGAATATTTATTTTTGAGCTCTATAAGTAATTCGGAAAAATTTGGCAAAAGGGACAAAGAGATTATTCCAATTATGGACTCCCCTTTGGTTCCTGACAAGATCTATGTGTTTATGATTGACAATAGTATACTCTAGTATTACTATTTGTTAGAGGAGGTTAAAAATGCCGAAAACAAATTCTGCGAGTAAACCAGTACGATCTTTTCGAATAAGCCCAGAAGGCGTGAGTCAATTAAGAGCGATGGCAAGCGTAATGGGACGGAGTGAAAGCGATGTGATTGAAGTGGCACTGGACCGAATGTATCGGGAGGAAATTCGTTATAACCGGGTCCTACGAGAGGGAGCCCGACCAGAAGATCAGTATCAGATAGATAAAGGAAATGAAGGAGAAAATGAAATTCATCGGAATGTTTCTTAAGTTGATTGGGAGTGTTAT
>JABLXC010000068.1 GCA_013178185.1 Anaerolineae bacterium
CATAAGCCTGCACCCAACCATCCCTGGCGTTCACCCATATCTACTCGTAACCCTACTAAAGCTGCTCCCTGAAAGGGGACATTCTAACTTTGGCAGTTTGGGTGACATTTTAACTTTGGGCTAACAGGGAGTCGCCGGTAGAGTTTCCACTCCTCGGTGAAGCAAGGCAGGCTGCCTTCCAGCCGGTAATGTTGTGTAACATAGCTGCGCACCACCGCGATTGAGGCGACCCCCGAAAACCGATCCGGCGCGGCCGGATCCTCTGATAGCGGCGGAAATTCAGAGTTCGTCGGGCTGGTGTCTACAATCACCGGGGTTTTTTCTCGTTCCAGGGCGGCGACCAACTCTTCACCCATTCTTGCGCTTCCGTACCAGGGCTGCGCCAGTTGCGTCTGGTAAATAAAGCGGGTTGGTGCGCGTCGGTCGGTTGTGATGTAAAAAGGTGTTTCAATGCCCCACATTAACACCGTGTCCTTCTCCTCAAGGGTTTCGTTCAGGTAGTTGCACTTCTCAACGGGCGCGGCTACCGCTCGTACCTTGCGAATAAAATCCGGGAGGTAAAAGGCCAGGTTGATGAAGATCCATGTCGCCATGCTAAACGCAAAAAGATAATAACCGGAATGAGATTTTGCCAAAATTTTCTTAAGAGCCACGGCGGCTACGCTCAGTTTCCAGGACAAATATCCAGCCAGGATACTGGCTGCGGGTAAGATGTTAAGAAAATAGTGCCGGAAACCCCGCCCGGAGACATTATAGATCGCCAGACCGGCCAGGAGGTCAATACAACCCAGCAGCAGCAGGCGTTGGACCCAGGCTTCTTTTTCCTTCCAGAGTCCGGCAAAGCCGAAGACCAGCCCGGCGACGGCCAGCGGGGTGATCCATAAGTGTTTCAGTACATTAAAGGGGATCAGGATCTGTTCGGACGGGCTGATCCCGCTGTTCTGCGAGTAGAGCAGGTTATAAATGATCATCTGGTCGAACAGGTCGCCCAGAGCGTGATGCCAGGCAAAAAAAAGAATAACTACCAGCACAGGCGCCATAAAGCCGCCTGCCAGCGCAGCCAGAATTTGCCATCCTGTTGGATAACCCTGCTCCCTGCGCCGGAGCGCTTCCAGCAGCAGAATGCCGCCCGCCAGCATTTGCGTGCTGATCAGGTTGGGACGCAGCAAGAACCCCAGCGCAGCCAAAAGCCCGGTACCAGCCGCATGCTGCCAGGCGGGCCGCTTCAGGTAGGCCAGCAGGGCCAGGATGGAGAGCGCTTGAAAGAGCAAAGCGTATTCCTCCGTCAGGTTGCCGCCGTCGTACAGCCGGTCAAGACCGGCCAGCAGCGTTACAGACGCCCCAAAAGCAGCCAGAGGCCCCCAAATCTTTTCCACCCCCCGGTAGAGCGCCAGAAAAACGCACGCGACAAAGAGCAATTCGATCAGAAGTACTCCCAGGCGGGACCCATTGCCGATCAAAAGACCAACGGCGTTGATGAAGTAAATCAGCGGCCCTTTATGATCCCATACGTCGCGATAAGGAATCCCCCCTGAAAGGATGTTCTGCCCGCTGTACAAAAAAACCGAGGAATCTCTCAGCGGGTAATCGCGCAGCAGCCCGCTGTTTTCAAAGATAACAAGCAAAGCCGCTGCCAGGCCTGCCAAAGCCAGCCACCTGAAGGCGGATGGCGTTTCCAGCGCCCGCAGGCGAAACAGCGGGGCAGGAAGGCACGCCGCCAGGGCCAAAAAGCCAGCCAGTGCGAAAACAAGCCATAAATTGCCGGTTACCAGCGCCCTGCTGAAGAATGAAGGCGAAAACTCCCGGCTGGCCGTGATGACCCTGGGTGTGTCGGCATACAGATCCAGTTCCTCGCTGGCCTCTTTATCCCACCTGATGAGTGCCATCCCACCGGTTGGGGAGGCTTCCAGCCCGATCGTAACGGAATTTAAGGCGCGTCCATGCCAGGTGAGCCGCGCCCCTCTGCCGTTTTCGATGGTAAATTCTTCCCCGTTGACCTGCCAGCCGCCCTCGGTCGTGAAGCGCGCCAGGCTGTCGCTCTGGATGTCTGAGTGCAGGTAAACGACCCGGACGAAATTGCCCTGTGAGCGTGGGTTCTTATCGTCTAAAACCTGGATGGTGATCGTTCTGGACGCCGCCAGCTTTGGAAAATGCGGAAACAGTCCCACCGCCAGGGCGCCCCATGCCGCGCCGCATACTGCCAGGAGGACCAGCATCTTCCAGCCCAGAACGGCGAGCCTGGCGGCCAGAACTTGGGTCAGGATCGTAAAACAGACCAGGGCGCTGACAAGGAAGATCCCTGCCAGCATCAAAACCTGCCGCGGGGTGGGCAGGGCGGGATTGATGAGATAGAGATATCCGATCCCGGCCAGCGCCCCACCAGCCAAAAGAGAGAGCAATAGCTCTCCCCGCCGCCGTTTCGCGGGGATTTGTTGGCGTTTCCCTGCCGGAGAGGGATTTTTCATTGGTCTGAATTATACCTGCCTCCACCCTGTCTTTTCGTTGCGATGTTTTGAATGTATAATCAACCCGGTAAGATGGAGGTTTCATGGAAATAACCTGGTATGGACATTCCTGTTTTCGTTTGGCTGAACGCGGCATGGCGGCAGTGGTATGCGATCCGTTTGATCATCGCACTGTCGGTTATGAACCCCTGAAACTCAAAGCGGATATTGTGACGGTCAGCCACGACGTTCCTGGTCACAATCATGTCCAGGCAGTCAAGGGCGATTACTATCTCATCCGGGGGCCGGGGGAATACGAAGTGGGCGGCGTGTTTATCACCGGAGTCCAGACGAATGGCCAGACCAAAAAGACGGAAAACGAACCGCGCAACACCCTATACGTGATTGATTATAATGGGATCACGGTTGCGCATCTGGGCGCGATCAACCGCGTTCCCTCTCAGACAGAGGTAGAGGCGCTGGGGCCGGTGAAGATCGCCCTGGTGCCGGTGGGGGGTGGTTCTGGTCTCAATGCTTCCAAAGCGGCTGAAGTCATCAGCCTCTTGGAGCCCAATATTGTTATCCCCATGCACTATGCTACCCCTGCTTGTTCGATCAAGCTTGATCCGATTCAAAAATTCCTCAAAGAAATGGGCCTCAGCAGTGTTCAGTCTGAAGCGTCATTAAAAGTAACCAGCCCGAATTCACTGCCCGAAGAGACCAAAGTAGTTGTGCTGGATTGCCCGAAAGCCTGAACAGGAGAAAACCCGTCTTGCCAGTGAAGCTAATCATGACATGGAATATCATGCCTGAGCGCGAACAGGAATATTTTGAATTCGTGGTGCGCGAGTTCATCCCAGGCGTCCAGCGCCTCGGTTTTGAGCTGACCGACGCCTGGGCGACCGTGTTTGGCAGCCATCCCCAGATCCTGGTTGGCGCCGTGCTGCCCTCAGCCGCCGAAGCCAGGCTGCTGTTAAATTCTCCGGATTGGATCAGTCTGAACAATCGTCTGCTGGATTTTGTGAACGATTATTCACAAAAATTGGTGGAGGCGCACGGCGGCTTTCAGTTTTAAAACTTGCAGGCAAGAGGGATGCTCACCGAAATTTCCCGGCGTTTATTAGAATGGTATGCTCATTCCGCCCGCGTTCTCCCCTGGCGCGGGCGTTCTGATGCCTATGGCGTCTGGGTATCGGAAATTATGCTCCAGCAAACCCGCGTCGAAACGGTGATCGCTTATTACCGGCGCTGGATGGAGCGGTTTCCGTCCCTGACGGAACTGGCCGCCGCGACCGAACAGGAGGTTTTGCGGTTTTGGGAGGGGTTGGGGTATTACAGCCGGGCCCGCAACCTGCATCGCGCCGCCCGCCTGCTGGTTTCGGAGTTTCAGGGCAATCTACCTGCCTCAAAAGCGGAGTTAGAGCGCTTGCCGGGGATTGGCCGCTATACGGCTGCGGCGATTGCATCGATCGCGTTTGGCCAGGATGAGGCCACGCTGGACGGCAACATCCGCCGGGTGTTGTCACGCTTTTATAACATCGAATTGCCCGCCGGTTCTCCGCAGGCGGAAAGAACCCTCTGGCGGCTGGCGAGCGAAAATCTGCCGCCGGGTCGCGCCGGCGATTATAACCAGGCGCTGATGGACCTGGGGGCGATGGTTTGCACCCCGCGCGCCCCGTCGTGTGGCGGCTGTCCGCTGGATGGCCTTTGCCAGGCGCGCCTGCTGGGGATTCAAGAACAGCGCCCTGTCCGCCAGGCGCGTTCCGATGTCCCTCATTACACGGTGGCTGCCGCCGTGATCCAGCGAGACGGAAAAACGTTGATCGCCCGCCGCCCCTCTTCCGGGTTGCTGGGCGGCCTGTGGGAGTTTCCGGGCGGCAAGCAGGAACCCTCAGAGGATATTACCGCTTGCCTCGTTCGCGAAATTCAAGAAGAATTGGGCGCCGCCGTGCAAATCAAGGCCACCTTGGGAATTTACAAGCACGCCTACACCCATTTCCGCGTCACAATCCACGCGTTTGCGTGTACACTATTAGGAAATGAAGAGCCGCAACCGCTGCACGCCAGCGAGATCCGCTGGGTGCGCCCTGGAGAACTAGAGGATTTTCCAATGGGCAAGGTTGACCGCCAGATTGCCCGCGCCCTGGCAGAAGAGTGCGAAAGGCGGTCTTGAGCTGGTCGTTTTTAGAAAATTGGGGAGGAAACGATATGGGCGAGGATTATCTCGAACAGCGCATGAAGATGATCTGGGAACAAATCAACCGCCGGGGGCTGAAAAACCAGCGCCTGTTAGATGCCTTTCTGAAAGTGCCGCGGCACCGCTTTGTCCCCGAAGATATGGCCGAATACGCTTACAGCGATGAGCCGCTGATCATTGATTGCGGCCAGACGATTTCTCAGCCTTACATCGTGGCTTTGATGACCAGCCTGTTGAATCTGCAAGGGGATGAAACCGTTCTGGAAATTGGAACCGGCTCCGGCTACCAGGCCGCCATCCTGGCGCAACTGGCTAAGCTGGTTCACACGGTAGAATTTCATCCTCCACTGGCGGAACAGGCCAGAAAAGTATTGCAAGAGCTGGGCTACCTCAACGTCGAGGTGCATGTTGGAGACGGCTCGCTGGGTTGGCCGGAGGGTGGGCCTTATCAGGGCATCCTGGTCACCGCGGCTGCTCCGGAGCCCCCACCCCCCCTGCTGAACCAGCTTGCCGATGGCGGTAAGATCGTCCTGCCGGTGGGTTCACGCCATTACCAGGAATTGCAAGTTTGGGAGCGCAGCGGCGATAATTACATCCGCGAGAGCATCACCTCGGTGTCCTTTGTCCCGCTGCGCGGGCAACACGGCTGGAGCGAGGAGCAATGGCCTTCCAGGCTTTGACCAGGGCTGGACGGTTCATCTTAACAGTTACCTTATTTATCTTGCTGGCAGCCGCCTGCATGCCTGAGCCAGGGGAATTTGCGACGCCTGCCGGACTTCTTGATGAAACCGCCGCGCCGACCGCAGCCCCGCCGCTCCCCTCTCCATCCCGTACGCCGCCGCCCCTGCCGACGGAACCGCCTGCACCCTCGCTAACCCCCACCCCAACTCCGCTCATCCCGGCATTCGCCCATGTGGTCATCATCGTCTTCGAGAACAAAGAATTTACAACCGTCATTAATAACCCTGAAATGCCGGTTTTCAACCGCCTTGCCCAGGAATTTACCCTCTTAGGCCAGCATTATGCCATTCTCCATCCCAGCCTCCCCAACTATATTGCCATGATCGGGGGCAACACTTTTGGGATAGCGACGAATTACCCGGATGTGGTGATTGACGCCCCTTCTTTGCCAGATTATATCGAGCTCAGCGGCCGCGACTGGAAGTCCTATCAAGAGAGTATGCCCGAACCCTGCTATTTGCAGGATACCCTCAGTTATGTGCAAAAGCATAACCCCTTCATTTTCTTCCGCCCCATTCGCGAAAACACGGAGCGTTGCCGCGCCCATGTGGTCCCACTGGAAGAACTGGAAAGAGACCTCCAGCAAGGCGCTTTGCCGGATTTTGTCTTTATCACCCCCAACCTGTGCCATTCGGCGCATGATAGCTACACCCGCCCGGAGGAATGCGGCATGCGCGTGGTGGATCACTGGCTGGCGGGTTGGATGGAGCGGTTGCTCTCCTACCCCGGCCTGCTGGAGGATGGCGTAATCATTCTCACCTGGGACGAAGGGCAGGGGGAGCACACCTGCTGTGGTCTGGAGACCGGCGGGGGGCGCATCCCCACCGTGCTGGTTTCAAAGCGGGTCAAGCCGGGCTTTCTCGATCCAACGCCCTACACGCATTATTCGCTCCTGCGCACCATCGCCGAAGCCTGGACGCTGCCGGCGCCCGGTTATGCCGCCGATAACGAAAAAGCCCCACTGATCGTCGCGCCGTGGCAGTGATCCTTTTGGGGGCAGGATAAAAGCAGCGACCTTTTAAATCTCCCTCTCCGCGCCGCTCTTCCATAAAAAAACCGGCGACTGTGACCGCCGGTTTGATGATCGTTTGCGCACGCCAGGAAAGCATGGTTTAAACGCGCGCAACCTGCACAAAGACCCTCGGCGACCGGCGGGTCTGTTCGTAGAGATAGTTGCGCACCAGTTGCTCGACATCCTTTTGCATGTTCCCGTTCGAGCGGCTTACTTTTTCGGTTACCCGCCGCCGCACTTCATCAAATATCTCGCTGGCTTCGCCGTTTAAAATGAAGCCCTGGCTGAAGATATTCGGTGTCTGAACCAGGCTGCCGGAGTATTTATCGAAAACCAGGCTGATGAGGACAAAGCCATCCTGCGCCAATAGCTCGCGCTGGCGCATGATGTCGTGGTCAACCGTGCCGACGCCGGAACCATCCACAAAGATATTGGCGGTAGGCACCCGCTCGCCGAGTTCGATTTTATCCTGATGAAGTATGATGGATTGGCCGTTTTCCGCCACCAGGATGTTCTCAGCCGGAATGCCCATCTGCTGGCCCAGCCTGGCGTGTTGTTTCAGATGCCGCAGCTCGCCATGAATCGGGATGAGAAAGCGCGGCCGCACCAGGTTGATCAGCAGCTTCATCTCTTCCTGGCTGGCATGGCCAGAGACATGCACCGGCGCGATGGCCTCGTACAGAACATCTGCCCCGCGTCCAAACAGGCGGTTGATGGTGTTATAAACGTTCTCCTCATTCCCCGGAATGGGGTGAGAAGATAACACCACCGTGTCGCCCGGTTGGATATCAAACTGGCGATACGTGCCGGTAGAAAGCCGCCCCAAGATAGAAGAAGGCTCGCCTTGCGAACCGGTGCACATAATCACAACCTGTTCGTCGGGGAGGTTCAGCGCCTGATCCAGGTTGACAATCAGTTGATCGTCAATATCCAGGTAGCCGAGCTTGCGCGCCATCTTAAAGTTGTCGACCATGCTGGTGCCTGCAAAAGCCAGTTTGCGCTTGAACTGCGCGGCTGCGTTGGCAACCTGCTGCATGCGCGAGATCAGCGAGGCAAAGCTAGCAAGGATGATACGCCCTTTTGCCTGGCTGAAGACCTGCGTCAGAGCCTGGTCTACCACCCGCTCCGAAGGCGTCCAACCAGGACGCTCGGAGTTTGTCGAGTCTGCCAGCAACGCCAGAACGCCCCGCTGTGAGAAATCTGCCAGGCGGGCGTAATCTGTTGGCCAGTTGTCAACGGGCGTCTGGTCGAACTTGTAGTCGCCCGTGTGGACGATCAACCCGGCTGGAGTTTGAATGCCCAGCCCTACGCCATCCGGGATCGAATGGCACACGTGGAAGAACTCAACCTGAAACGGTCCAACCTGCACCGTCTCGCCAGCCTGAACCGTGTTCAACCTGGCTTTGCTGAGCAAGCCGGAACGGGCCAGTTTTACCTCTAATAGACCGCGCGTCAGCGGCGTTGCATAGATTGGCGCCGGAATCTCCTCAACAATATGTTGAATAGCGCCGATGTGGTCTTCGTGACCATGGGTGATAATGATGCCCGCGATGCGGTCCACTTTATCGAGCAGAAATTGGATGTCGGGGATAATGTAATCCACGCCCGGCATCGAGCTGTCCGGAAACATCAGGCCAGCGTCAACGACCAGGTAAGCGTCGCCGTACTGGTACACCATCATGTTTCTCCCCACTTCCCCCAGTCCGCCCAGGGGGATGATGCGTAGAACTTGTTCTGTCATAAAAAAATACCTCTTTCAAAAACATACCCCGGCCTGATTGCACCCGGGGTATGCAAATTATCTCAAAACCTTTGTTTTCATCAAGATTAAAAAATAGTGCATGTAAACAACCTTAAAAAATCAGGCACTGGTTGAAATTTTAACACACAGCAGGGTTTTTGTCAAAATAAAGATCAAAAATGTTAAGCCAAAGTAGAAATGTCCCCTTTTACCAAAGTTAAAATGTCCCCATACGAAAGGGACAGAGAAGTGGACAAACTACACACCATGAGCGAAAGAGAAATCTATCGTCTACAAATCATGACCC
>JABLXC010000069.1 GCA_013178185.1 Anaerolineae bacterium
CGAAAATGGCCGGTTGGCTTTTCTAGTGGATCCCGAAAAGACCTCGCCGCATGAAGACCAGCACCAGCTCCGGTTGGTGCCACGGCGGGAAGCCTACCTGGCGGATATCACCTATGGCACCAACAGCGAATTCGGTTTCGATTATCTGCGGGACAATTTGACCCTGCGGTTGGAAGACCGCGTCCAGCGTGGACACCACTACGCCATTGTAGATGAAGTGGATAATGTCCTGATCGATGAAGCCCGCACGCCGTTGATTATCTCCGGGCCAGCGCAAGAAGAAACCGAGTGGTATCTGCGCATGGCGCAAATTGTGCGTGCCCTGAATCCTGACGACTATGAAATAAACGAAAAAGACCGCACCGTCAGCCTGACTGAAATCGGAGAAGCGCATGTCGAGGAACTGCTGGAAATGCCACTGCGCGATCCCGAACGACCGGAAGATATCACCCCTGAACAGGCTCGCCTGCTTGGGTATCTGGAACAGGCTTTACGGGCGCAGTTCCTTTACCGCCGCAATAAGGATTACCTGGTTCAAAGCGGCAAAGTCATTATCATTGATGAATTTACCGGTCGTCTGATGCCGGGACGGCGTTGGTCCGAAGGGCTGCACCAAGCCATCGAAGCCAAAGAAGGTGTTAAGATCGAACCGGCCAACGTCACCTATGCTACTATCACGTTGCAGAACTATTTCCGTATGTACGAGAAGCTGGCGGGGATGACTGGCACCGCCCTGACGGAGGCCGAGGAGTTTGATAAGATTTACAAACTGGATGTCTTGCCGATTCCAACCAATCTGGAATACCAGGCACAACGCCTTGAAAGTGGGTTGGAAGAAGTGGAAGCCAGGGACGAACAGGGGTACAAGTATGCTTACTATACCCAGCGCGGTGATCCTGAGAAGAAACCCATCTTCTGGCGGCGCAAAGATTATCCTGATGTCGTTTACCGAAGCGAAGAAGCCAAACTGCGCGCCATCACGCGAGAGATCATCCGTTATCATGTCATCGGCAGGCCGCAGTTGGTCGGCACGACCTCTGTTGAACATTCCGAGCGCCTCTCAGAGCGGTTAGGCGCCGAACCGCTGCGGCGTCTTCTTCAGATCGAACTGATACGCCAGGGATGGATGGAGAAACACAACATCGAAATTCTCGACCGACAGGTACCTGAACTTCAGCCTTTTCACAAGCAACTGGACGAGATCAACACCGGCGACTTGCGCCCAGTTGCCCGCACGCTGGGGTTGAGTCTTAACCTGGAAGAGCCAGAAAATCTCGCCCGCCTGGAGACCATCCTCCAACTTAGCCCGGCCGACCGGCCGCGCCTGCTGCGCGTCATCCAGGGCGGCATTCCCCACCAGGTTCTCAACGCCCGAAAGCACGATGAGGAATCTCAAATCATCGCCCGGGCCGGGGCCTTTGGGGCCGTCACCATAGCCACCAATATGGCCGGGCGTGGCGTGGATATCAAACTGGGTGGTGAACTAACTGAAGAAATCCTGCGCGATGTCAACCGCGTCCTCAGTCGGGCCGGCATGGATCCCTACGATATGACGAATGAGGAGCGGCGGGCTGCACTTGAAAAGATTTCCCCGGAAGAACACGGAATCTACGGGGAATCCGTCAAAGCCTTCCTGGAATCGTTGGACGGAATGAAACGGGTGCGGGAATTAGGCGGTCTTCATGTGATTGGCTCCGAACGCCACGAAGCCCGGCGGATCGACAACCAGCTGCGCGGCCGCTCTGCCCGCCAGGGCGACCCTGGTTCTTCGCGCTTTTACCTATCGCTTGAAGACGACTTGATGCGGTTGTTCGGTGGCCAGCAGGTGGAAAACCTCTGGAAGCGCATTTTCTTCGATGACAGCCTGCCGCTGGAAATGAACATCCTCGGGCGGCTGGTAGAACAATCCCAGGAACGGGTCGAAGGCAGCAACTTTGACGTGCGCAAGCATTTACTGGAATATGACGATGTGCTGAACAGCCAGCGCAAACGGATCTACGAACAACGCGACCGGGTCTTCACCAAAGAAGACCTGAGCGAAGATGTGTTAGAAATGCTGCGAACCGATCTGCAAAATCGCATTCCAGAGGCGCTCAAGGATAAAGAAGGTCCCTGGAAACTGCTGGCTTACCTGGATGATATCCAACCTTCCTTCCAATTTGAAGAAATCAGCCAGCCTTCCTTTAGCCACCGCCTGTTGATTGACGCCGTTCGCGCAAAGTTGCCCGAAGGCATTCCCCAACCGGACGAGGTTCGAACCGCCCTATTGGATCTGGTCGAACGGGCGATCATTACCGAACGCGATCACCTGTTGAACAGCATCAACAGCCTGCTGGATAACCTGGAAGAAGGGCTAAAGAACCAGATCGGAGAACGGCTGGACGCGCTGGACGCCTTTTTCGATGGGCTGGAAGAAAACGAGGAAACCGCGGCGCGCCGTCCCCAAGAACTGCTCAACGAACTCCAGGAGCTCTTGCATCTACCCATCAAGCTTTCTCCAGAGCAACTTCGCCGCCTGCCGGAAGGGGACCCAGAGACGCGACGCGCCTTTCGGAACCAGATCGAAACGACCCTCACCTTCCTCCAAACCAATCGCCTGATCGCCACCATCGAGCGCCGCCTCGAAGAAGAAATCGGCCTGCGCGCAGCCCAATTGCAAGAACGCACATGGGACGAAATCGGCGATGAAATCTACCACGCCGTGGAACGGGTTTTTCAACAGCGCATCGAACGCCTGCTTGGAGAGCAAGGTCAGATTTCCCGCGATCTGGATGCTATTCTGAGCCGAATTCCCGCAGGCGAGCTGAGCGACCGGATGATCATTGACCTGCTGCGCGGCCTTTCTGTCGGGTCCCGACTCGCTTTCGATGCCAGAACGCACCGTAAAACACAGCGGCGGTACCAGCGTTTGCGCTATCATTTTTTAGCAGCTTCTTTGATCCAGGAAAGTACGCCGGCAGAAATCACCGAGCGCATCCTGGAACATCTGGAAGGCGCGCTGGAATCCCTGCAGCGTGCCCGAGGTCTTTCTGAAATACAGCGCCTGGCCAATATCGAACAGGTTACCCTACAGCAGATCGACCCCCGCATTCAGGAAGAAATCCGGCAGGAACTTGGCGAAGAGAAATTCGAACTGGCAGCCGCAAAGCCATTCGGCAGCCTTGAAGAAGATGAGCGCCAGTTGATTAGCTTGATTTTTGGGCGACGCATTCAGAACGAAATCAACCGCCAGCTCTTATTGCGGGTGATTTCCGATCAGTGGGTAGATTACCTGACGCGAGTAGAAGCCCTGCGGGTTTCGATCGGCCTGGAAGCCTACGCCCAGCGCGATCCATTGGTGCAGTACAAAAGCCAGGCTTCAACCATGTTTCAGAGTCTGCTGGCCGATATACGCGCCGGTGTGATCAGCCGCCTGTTCACATACGCCGTGCGCACAGCGACGCCCGTAGCCATCCCAGCCCCAGATGCTCAACCCGATTCGCAACAAAATACAGGCTCCGGCCAGGTCTCCCCTCAGGCTGACGGCCATAAAAAGAAAAAGCGAAAGCGTCATTAGCCGCCAAAATAAGCCCAACCGGAGAGCTTTATGAAATCGACCCCTTTTTTATTGGTATTCACAGCGCTGGTATTTGCCTCTCTGGCATGTTCCATGACCGGGAGCGAGACAGAAGCCCCCGCAGCAGATGAAATCGCTACGCAAGTTGCAGCGACGGTAGCCGCCCAGCTTACGGCGGCAGCCAACGACACCCAAACGGCTGAAGTGCCCGCGCCGATGGCCAGTCCTACACCGCTACCTGTGTTGAGACTTTTTTACAATGACAGCAACGGCAACCTGTGGAGCTGGAGCGAGAGCAGCGGCGCGCAGCAATTGACGTTTTCAGGCGGTGTGGTCGATCTGGCTGCAGCGCCGGATGGTAGCCGGGTTGCCTACGTCAAAAGCAGCGACCTTTTAAATCACAGCTTATGGGTGATCAACAGCGACGGCAGCAGCGAGCGGCAACTGGTTTCGATAGATGAGTTTGCCGCCATGAAGACCGACCCTATCATGCAGGGGCTCGCGCCGGATTTCCTCGCCTGGACACCGGATGGTTCCAGTCTGGCTTTTACAACTACCCCCAAGTACGAAGGGCCTGGTTACACCATCCAGGATGATCTTTGGTTTGTAAATGCTGATAGTGGTGAAAAACGCCATATCCTTGCGCCCGGCGTGGGCGGCGCTTTTTACTTTTCTCCAGATGGCTCAAAAATGGCGCTGATCAAACCGGACCGCATCAGTATCGCCAACACTGATGGGAGCGATTTGCGGCAGGTTTTCACCTATACGCCGGTAATCACCTACAGCGAATACGCTTATCGGGCAGAACCGATTTGGGCTCCCGACTCGAGCAGCCTGTGGGTTGCCATCCCTCCTGAAGACCCCCTTTCCCCCGGCCAGCCGACCACCCTTTGGCGCATCCCTATAGATGGTTCATCTGCCGCCAGGCTGGGCAGTATCAACGTCAATTTCCTCACGCCGGTTGCGCTTTCAACGGATCAAACCCGCATCCTGTATATCAGCGATGGCGCTGTGTTTGGAGATAACATCACCGAAGTTCATATTGCCAATGCGGATGGAAGTGGGGATAGCATTTTCTTCACAGGCGTGGCCAGTTCACCGCTTACATGGTCGCCAGACGGAATGCACTTTACCTTTGTCAGTGGTGGGGCGCACAACACCCAGATTGGCCAGATGGGCGGCGGCTACGCGAATTTAAGCGATACGGGCATGGCTGCCGAGGTGCATTGGTTAAATCATAGCGCTTACCTGTTCCTCAATCGAACTGCAGCGGGGTGGGAGATACGTCGCGCCGCGATCGGCAGCCCCAGCTCTGCCCTGGTGTACCCGCCTGGCGATCCTTCGACATACTATTTGTTCTACGATTTCGCAAATTAGTCGTCCAACACCGCCCTAAAAAACATCCGGGTTGAGCCATCTAAAAAAGATAGCATTCAAACCCGGACGATCTTTTAAGACTCTACCCTAGAAGGGTAAATCGTCTTTCAATCAGGGATGAACCAGGGTGCCGATATGCTCACCCAGCAGTGCGCGCCGCAAAGCATGTTCATCCCAAAGATTCAACACCAGGATTGGTAGCTTGTTTTCCATACAAAGAGAAATAGCCGTGCTGTCCATCACTTCGAGCCGGCGGTTGAGCGTCTCGATATACGTCAATTCCTCGAACTTGACCGCGTCAGGGTTCTGCTTCGGATCACAATCGTAGACCCCGTCAACCTTCGTGGCTTTGATCAGAACGTCTGCGTCAATTTCCATCGCCCGGAGCGCCGCGGCCGTATCCGTAGAAAAATAGGGATTACCTGTGCCGCCACCAAAAATTACCACCCGCCCTTTCTCTAGGTGACGAATAGCTCTGCGACGGATATAGGGTTCCGCCACGGCACGCATCTCAATAGCCGACTGGACACGGGTGATTACTTCAATGCTTTCCAGGGCGTCCATCAAGGCCAGGGCATTCATCACCGTGGCAAGCATGCCCATATAATCGGCAGTGGCTCTCTCCATGCCCAGCTCTAAGCCATCGCGACCGCGCCACAAATTGCCTGCCCCAATTACAATCGCAACATCTACGCCCATCATACGAACTTCGCGCACCCGTTCTGCAATCCGGTGAGCCGCCTTGGGATTAATACCGAAGCCGCCGTCCACCGCCAGCGCTTCTCCGCTCAGCTTGAGCAAAATGCGATGATATTTGAGGTCCTCCATCAACCCTCCTTTGGGTATAAAAAAGGCCAACCATAGGTTGGCCTTTTAGAATAAATTATTCCTGTTCCTGGTCTTCAGAGCGTTCACCCAGCGCCCACCGTACAAAACGCCTGACAACAATATTCTCACCGATGGAGGCAAGATTCTGATTGATCAATTCTTGAACGGTGATGTTTTCGTCGCGGATGTAGGGTTGCCGCATCAAGACAAACTCATCCTTATACTTCTTGAGCGCGCCTTCAACAATGCGCGGAATGACCTGTTCCGACTTTCCTTCTTCCCGCGCTTTGTTGGTTGCAATCTGCGCTTCGTGTTCCAGCACACTGGCAGGGATGTCTTCTTCCTTGACATAAAGGGGAGCGCTGGCTGCGATTTGAAGCGCCAGCTCATGCGCCAGTTTGCGGAAAGCTTCGGAGCGGCCGACAAAATCTGTCTCGCAGTTCACTTCCACCATGACCCCCACGCGGCCATTGCCATGAGAATATAACTCAACAACACCCTCTGAAGCCTTACGCCCCGATCGTTTGGCGGCCAGCGCCAGGCCTTTTTCGCGAAGATGATCCATCGCCAGGTTAATATCACCATTCGATTGCTCCAAAGCCTTGCGACAATCCAGGATGCCAGCGCCGGTTGCTTCGCGCAGTTCTTTAATCATTTCGGTCGTAATCGTAGCCATGTTCAATAAATCCTTAAACTATTCTGTTTTCTATATACGGCGTAAATCGTTCAGGCTTCGTCGGCCTCAGGAGCATCATCAGCTGCCTCAAAAGCATCATCGTCTATCTCATCAACCACATCATCCACTGCTTCTTCCCCTTCTTCAGAGGCAGCTTCAGCGTCACGACGGCTGAGCTTGGCCAGCGTAGACTCGCCGAGCAAGTCGACATCTTCCAGTTCTTCCTCCCGGTAAACCGTGGGCCGCCGAGCAACGAGGGGCTGTCCGCCAGCCGGTTCGGCAATTAAGTCTTCAATCAACTCATCCTTGCGCATACCAATGCCTTCTAAAACAGCATCCGCCATCTTGCCAACCAGCAGCTTGATCGCGCGAATGGCGTCGTCATTGGAAGGGATCACGTAGTCCACCCCTGTAGGATCGCAGTTGGTATCTACCAGCGCAATCACAGGGATATTTTTTAGATTGGCCTCATGAACGCAGGTGGATTCTCGGCCTACATCGATCACAAAAATCAACTCGGGCAGGCGCTTCATGTTGCGAACGCCGCTCAAGCGGATTTCCAGGCGTTTGATCTCGCGTTCGATCAGAATGCGCTCCTTTTTGGTCAGGCGATTGATTTCGCCGCTATCGCGCATTTTTTCCAGGCGTTCCAATTCCTGGATACGTTGGAAGATCGTAGACCAGTTTGTCAACATCCCACCCAGCCAGCGCTCGGTGACATAGGGCATCCCACAGCGAATAGCCTCATCGCGGACGGTTTCCTGAGCCTGCCGCTTTGTGCCAACAAAGAGGACGTTGCCGCCTTGCATCACCGTGTCACGCACCAGGCTATAAGCTGTATTGAGAGATTTGACAGTCTGCTGAAGATCAATAATATGGATCCCATTTCGCTCCGTGAAAATGAAGGGTTTCATCCTGGGATCCCACTTGTTGGTGCGGTGACCAAAGTGTACACCGCTCTCGAGAAGCGCTTTCATCGAGATGATACTTGCCATAACTATTCTCCTTTGCGTTATTCCTCCGCCCCCGTCATCCCGGTTCTCCACTGCCGCTGGCAGCACGCAAAAACTGGTCGGGGAGCGTGCAGTTTGGGTTTAAGCCGGTCAAGTATATCATGGTTTTAGGAGAATCGTCCAGAATCGCGACAAAAATGTTAAGCCAAAGTAGAAATGTCCCCTTTTACCAAAGTTAAAATGTCCCCATACGAAAGGGACAGAGAAGTGGACAAACTACACACCATGAGCGAAAGAGAAATCTATCGTCTACAAATCATGACCC
>JABLXC010000007.1 GCA_013178185.1 Anaerolineae bacterium
CAATCTAATAGGGGTTAAGGGCGCCATTCCTGGCAGCCGCGGCGGTCTTGTCATGATCAAGGAGGCTCGCAAACAATAACCTTAGGGAATTTGTTTTGCGCAAAGGAGCAAAGGTATCATGTTAGTTGATGTTTATAACATGCAGGGCCAGAAAACCAGCACCGTTGAACTTCCGGCGGGTGTTTTTGAAGCCCCAATTTATGTAGATTTGATGCACCAGGCTTATGTCCGCCAGATGGCAAATGCTCGCCTTGGCACCCATGATACGAAGACCCGTAGCGAGGTTGCTGGCGGCGGCCGAAAGCCCTGGCGACAGAAGGGCACCGGTCGCGCTCGACAAGGTTCGACCCGAGCAGCCCAATGGAAGGGCGGCGGTAAAATTCATACGCCTCACCCGCGCAGTTACGCCCAGGCTATGCCTCGCAAGATGCGGCAGGCGGCGTTGCGTTCGGCTCTCTCTGTTAAAGCGGCGGAATCGGGGATCGTTGTTGTTGACGAATTGGTTCTTCAGGAACCCAAAACACGGTTAATGGCTCAGGCGTTGAATGCCCTGGTGGGAGAATCCAGCGCTTTAGTTTTGATCCCTGACAAAGAGTCTTACGAAGGGGTGATCCGATCCACTAACAACATTCCGGACGCCAAAGTCTTGCTGGCAAATTACTTGAACATACGCGATCTGATGGTGTTCGATAAAGTGGTGCTGCCGCTGGCTGTTTTAGACCGAATTGCGGAACACCTGGGATAGGAGAGAGAAGAAATGGCTACGATCTATGACGTGCTCCGACGCCCACTGGTGACTGAAAAATCAAATTATCAGTTGAACGGTCTTCACCAGTACGTATTTGAAGTGGCGAACGAAGCCACCCGGACGCTGGTAAAAGACGCAGTGGAAACCCTTTTTGATGTGACGGTGCTGCGAGTAAACATTATGAATGTACCCGGTAAAAAAACCCGCCGGGCGCGCAGCCGCCGACTGGTTCTCCGGCAAAGCGGTTTTAAGAAAGCGATTGTTACCCTCGCGCCGGAAGACCGCATTCCGTTCTTTGAAGGGGTAGAATGATGGCTGTAAAAGTTTATAAACCGGTTACCCCCGGTCTGCGCGGCATGACCGGTTATACATTCGATGAGATCACGAAAACTCGACCCGAAAAATCATTGATTGTGGTCTTGAAAAAGCACGCTGGCCGAAATATGTATGGCCGCGTCACCGTTCGGCATCGCGGTGGAGGCTCACGCAGATATATCCGTTTGGTTGACTTTAAACGGGATAAGCGAGGCATCCCTGGCGTGGTTAAAGCGATTGAGTATGATCCAAACCGCACGGCGCGACTGGCTCTGATCAGTTATTTGGACGGTGAGAAGCGATATATCCTTTCCCCGGTGGGGTTGAGGGTGGGTGATTCGATTATGGCGGGACCGACCGCTGAGATCCGACCTGGCAACAGCCTTCCGATCGCCAACATCCCAATTGGGACTACGGTTCACAACATTGAATTGCGAGAGAATGGCGGTGGGCAACTTGTGCGATCGGCTGGAGGCTCAGCTCAACTGCTTGCGAAAGAGGGAGATTTTGCCCAAATTCGCTTGCCTTCTGGTGAGGTCAGGTTGGTGCGCCAGGTTTGTTATGCCACGATTGGCCAGATTGGTAATGTCGATCACGGCAATGTCAAGCTTGGCAAAGCAGGCAGAAAACGCCACATGGGAATCCGCCCAACGGTGCGGGGGACTGCAATGAGTCCTCGCGATCATCCGCATGGCGGTGGTGAAGGTCGTCAGCCGGTTGGTATGCCTGGTCCAAAGAGTCCATGGGGTAAACCAACCCTCGGATATAAAACACGCCGTAACAAGAAGACTGACAAGTATATTGTACGTCGTCGTAATACCGGCGGTCGGAAATAGATATTAGTGAGTAAGGACGAAGATTATGTCACGATCACTTAAAAAAGGGCCTTATGTAGCCCCGAAGTTGCTGAAGAAAATTGAGGCCATGAACGCGCGGGGCGAGAAAAAAGTCATCCGTACCTGGAGTCGGGCCAGCACAATTTTTCCGCAAATGGTTGGTCACACCATTGCAGTGCATGATGGCCGCCGCCATGTTCCGATCTATGTGACTGAAAACATGGTTGGCCATCGTCTTGGGGAGTTTGCGCCTACTCGTCACTTTCGTGGCCATGTAGCCGAGAAATCCTCGAAGAGGTAACCCATGGCGACAGATATTCGAGCTCAATTACGTTTTTGCGGCGTATCAGCCCAAAAGGTTCGCCTGGTGGTTGATACAGTGCGCGGGAAGCCTGCTGTTGAAGCGCTCAATTCTTTGAAATTTACACCAAAAGTAGCTGCCCGGCACGTCCATAAATTGTTGGCATCTGCTGTTTCAAATGCAGAAGAGAACTTTGGCGTCAGCCGTGATGACCTATATGTTCACACGATCACGGCCGATGAGGCGCCGACTCGAAAATGGCGCCGGTTTGGTGCACGCGGCAGATTTAAACCGATTTTACGACGCTCATCACATATCACCGTGATTTTGCGTGAACGGGAGTAGATTATGGGTCGAAAAGTACATCCAATTGGTTTCCGCCTGAATATTAACCGTCCGTGGGATGGGCGTTGGTATGCCGATGGCACCGAATATACTGACCAGCTTCATCAGGATTTGCAGATTCGCAAATTGATTCACAAAGAATCGGAAAAAGCTGGCGTTTCTCGAATCGAAGTTGAGCGTTTTCCTGGCAAGGTTAAGGTAATCGTTCACACTGCGAAACCTGGTATCTTGATTGGCCGAAAAGGCGAGGCTGTTAAAAAACTGCGCCAGGACCTGGAAGCGCTTACCGGAAAAAAGATCGATCTGGAAATCAAAGAGATCAAAAATCCGGACCTGGATGCGTATCTTGTCGCTGAAAATATTGCAGGCCAGATACAACGTCGCGTCAGTTACCGCCGGGCGATGAAAAGAGCAATTCAGCAGGCCATTCGTCAAGGCGCTTTGGGTTGCAAAATCGAAGTAGCAGGGCGATTGAGTGGGGCTGAGATGGCTCGTAGTGTCTGGCTGCGTGAAGGTCGTGTTCCATTGCAGACTTTGCGAGCTGATATTGATTTTGCAAGGGGAGAAGCATTGACGACCTATGGCCAGATTGGCATTAAAGTTTGGGTCTATCGCGGTGATGTGTTACGAGAAGTGGAAGAGAAGATTGAGTCCACTGAGGGTGTGTACGTCAGTGAGTAAAACCTGTCCCGGGTGTTTGAACCCTGGGAGATGAGAGAGGTAGCAATTATGTTGATGCCAAAGCGTGTCAAGTACCGAAAGCAGCAACGTGGCCGGATGACCGGAAAAGCGTTGCGCGGCGCTGAAGTTGCCTTTGGTGAGTTTGGCCTGCAAGCTCTCGAACCGGGTTGGATTTCTGCCCGGCAGATCGAAGCTGCACGCCGTGCACTTGTAAGGGTGATGCGCCGTCGTGGCAAGATGTGGATCCGCATCTTCCCGGATAAGCCATATACGCATAAACCCCCCGAAACCCGTATGGGCAAAGGGAAGGGAAACGTTGAATACTGGGTGGCGGTTATTCGGCCTGGGCGGATTATGTTTGAAATTGGCGGGTTGCCGTCGCAGGTCTCGGTAGAAGCTCTGCGGCAGGCTTCTTATAAGCTGTCTATTAAAACGAAAGTGGTTTCCCGGCATGAGATTGTAGCAGGAGAGCAGGCATGAAACTATCAGAAATCAGGCTACTCTCTACGAATGAGGTCAAAACCAAGCTGGCTGATGCTCGTCAGGAATTGATGAACTTGCGTTTCCAGCTGGTGACCGGGCAACTTACTGATACCAGCCGTCTGAAAAAGACGCGCCGCCAGATTGCGTTGTTTGAAACAATCCTGCGAGAACGAGAATTGGGCCTCCAGCGGGAAGGTGAAAAATGAATGATCGTCGTAGATTAACGGGTGTTGTAACCAGTAATAAAATGATGAAGACCGTTGTGGTGGAAATCCGGCGGACATATCGCCACCCCCTTTACCGCAAGGTTGTTCACACAAGTAAGCGCATCAAAGCCCATGACGAACTTAATTGTCAGGTTGGCGATGAAGTTCAAATTGTGGAAAGCCGCCCGATTTCGCGTGAGAAACACTGGGTGGTTGAAGCAATTGTCAAACGTCTGGGAGAAGCTGCCCTGGCGGACGAGGGAGTGTAAGCAATGATTCAGCAAGAAACTCGTCTAAAGGTCGCGGATAATACGGGCGCTCGTGAACTATTGGTTATTCATGTTATGGGTGGATCCACCCGGCGGTATGGATATGTGGGCGACGTGGTTATCTGCACAGTTAAATCTGCTGCGCCGCAAGGCTCCGTAAAGAAAAGCGATATCGTTAAAGCTGTGATTGTTCGTTGCTCGAAAGAGTGGCGACGCGATGATGGATCAACCATCCGGTTTGATGATAATGCAGCGGTTATTCTGGATAATGACGGCATTAATCCAAAGGGTACTCGTATCTTCGGTCCGGTGGCGCGCGAACTCCGTGAAAAAGGTTTTATGAAGATCGTCTCATTGGCGCCGGAAGCGCTTTAGCGCCAGTGAGAATAGGAGTGAAGCCATGAGTATGAAGATTCGTAAAGGTGATACTGTAGAGATTATCAGCGGCCGTTCTGAAGACAAGGGCAAACGGGGTGAAGTGATTAAGGTCGTCCCTGGTGAGCAGAAAGTTGTCGTTCAGAGTGTAAATTTACGCACAAAACATCAGCGTCAGGTTCAATCACAAGGACGTACCGTCAATCCCGGAAAAGTTCGGTTTGAGGCGCCTGTCCATATTTCGAATGTGATGCTGGTTTGCCCAAAGTGCAATAAACCAACACGGGTAGGACTTTCTCGTGAAGGCGAAAAAGTGCAGCGGGTTTGTAAAAAGTGCGATGCGTCAATTGACGAATAGACCCGCCTGGGAGCGCATTGAAACATGAACAGGTTGAAAGAAAAGTATCAAAAAGAAATCGTGCCCGCTTTGATGAATGCGTTGAGTTTGACGAATGTGATGCAGGCGCCGCGCATTGAAAAAGTGGTGATTAATATTGGCATGGGAGAGGCACTGGATGCCCCCAAGACTCTTGAGGCGGCCAGCAGCGATCTGGGCCAGATCACCGGACAAAAACCAGTTATCACCAAGGCGCGAAAGAGTATCGCGAATTTTAAACTTCGGGAAGGCCGGGCGATTGGCGCCAAGGTTACCTTGCGTGGAGATCGAATGTGGGCATTCCTCGACCGTTTGATGAACATCGCCTTACCGCGAGTTCGCGATTTTCGCGGTGTTTCTCCCGATGCATTCGATGGTCGTGGAAATTACACCCTGGGATTGCGCGAGCAACTGATCTTCCCAGAAATTGAATACGATAAGATCGATAAGATCCGTGGGATGGAAATTACCATCGTGACCACGGCGCGGTCGGACGATCAGGCAGCAGTATTGTTGCAACTGCTCGGTATGCCTTTCAGGAAGGGATAATATGGCAAAGAAATGCATGATGTATCGTGAAATTCGGCGGCAGAACCCCATCCAGGTGCGAAATCGCTGCCGGCTCTGCGGGCGGCCGCGAGGTTATATCCGTCGTTTTGGCCTGTGTCGCATTTGCTTCCGAGATTTAGCTCTAAAAGGGCAAATACCAGGCGTGGTTAAGTCATCCTGGTAAAGGCTGGAGGTTAGAACGATGAGTGTGAATGATCCAATTGCAGATATGTTGACTCGCATCCGAAATGCGATGATGGCCGGGCAAAGCACGGTGGCCATGCCCAGTTCAAAAATCAAGGTTGAAATCGCCCGGATACTGAAGGAAGAGGGTTTCATTGAAGGTTTTGAAGAAGTTGAAGGAGCTCGTCCTTCGATGAAAATGCTTCGTTTGCGCATCAAATATGTTGGCGAACGTCGGCAGCGCCGTCCTGTTATTACGGGCTTGGAGCGTGTCAGCCGACCTGGCCGCCGGGTATATACCCCGAAGAGCGAGATCCCTTGGGTTCTTTCGGGCCTGGGTGTCGCTATCCTATCGACTCCCAAAGGGGTCATGACCGGCCAGCGCGCTCGCCAGCTTGGTGTTGGCGGCGAAATTATCTGTAAGGTCTGGTAACTGGGGAGCAAGGAGGAATTATCGTGTCACGTATTGGACGTAGCCCAGTGGTTCTTCCAACTGGCGTTCAGGTTGAGGTTGAAGGCAGCCTGGTAAAAGTTAAAGGTCCGCGCGGTGAAGTGTCCCGCACCTTTCTGCCGGTTGTGGATTTTAGTTTGGAAAACAATGAACTCATTGTGAAGCGGATTTCTGACGAGCCGATGGTGCGCGCTTTGCATGGAACCAGCCGCGCCATTCTACAAAATATGGTCACGGGTGTAAGCACCGGCTTTACAAAAGTCTTAGAAATTGATGGCGTTGGTTATCGCCCTGATATGGATGGTAAAAATTTGGTGCTGTATGTTGGATATTCACACCCAGTGGTTGTTGAACCACCGGCGGGAATCGTTTTCGAGGTGGATACCAAAGCGCGCCAAATTAAAGTGATCGGCTCGGATAAAGAGCAAGTTGGCCAGACAGCTGCGGATATTCGAAAAATTCGCCCCCCCGAACCCTATAAGGGGAAAGGTATTCACTATCTGGGTGAAAAGATTCGGCGTAAAGCTGGCAAATCTGGTAAGACTAAGAAGTAAGGAATAATCGTATGGCGAAAAAAACTCGTTCTGAGGCTCGAATTCGAAGGCATCAACGTGTGCGAAAGTACTTATCTGGCACGATGGAGCGTCCGCGCTTGAGTGTATTCCGCAGCCTGGCAGAAATTTATGCCCAGGTAATTGATGATCAGGCTGGAAACACCCTGGCGGCGGCTTCAAGCATCGATCATCAACTTCGTGAGAAATTGCAAAGCATGACGAAGACCGAGCAAGCTCGATTGGTGGGCAAACTGGTGGCGGAACGCGCTGTGGACAAAGGGATTAAGCAAGTGGTCTTCGATCGCGGCGGTTTCGCTTATATTGGGCGGATTAAGGCCCTGGCAGAAGGCGCTCGCGAAGGTGGCCTGGAATTCTAGGAGATAAGGAAAGGTACCATAAATGATGGAGATGCTTGAATACCAGACACTGGAAGAACAATACGATGAGCGCGTTATCGAAATTGCTCGTGTTGCTAAAGTGGTTAAGGGTGGTCGTCGGTTTCAATTTAGAGTAACCCTTGTTGTGGGTGATAACAACGGCAAAGTTGGGCTTGGTGTCGGTAAAGCCAATGCTGTTCCAGATGCCATGCGCAAAGCCAGCGACCGCGCTCGTAAAAACATGAGCAAAGTTTTTCTGACAGGCACAACCGTTCCCCATGAAGTTACAGGCAAAGTTGGAGGCGCAGTGGTCTTGTTAAAGCCGGCCTCGGCCGGGACGGGCGTTATCGCTGCCGGTGGGGTGCGCGCTGTGCTTGAAGCAGCGGGTGTGCATGATATTCTAACGAAATCGCTGGGCAGCGCGAATGTGTTGAATGTTGTCAAGGCGACCTTTCAGGCATTGGGACAGCTCAAATCGGCTGAAGTAGAAGCGGCGCATCGAGGAAAACCGGTGCAGGATTTGATACCGTTCTGGGAGCGGAGGAAACATGCCTAAGAAAAATGTTGCCGCAGTGAAAAAACTGCGAATTACTCTGATCAAAAGCGCTATTGGCCATACCGAAAGGCACAAAGCTACCATACGAGCGTTAGGACTGCGCCGTCTGCATCAGACGGTTGAGCAGGTCGATTCTCCAGTTTTGCGCGGTATGCTTCAGAAAGTTAATCATCTGGTCAAGATAGAAGAGCAGGAATAGCGAATGAAACTCAATGATCTTATGCCAAACGAAGGCGCGAAGAAATCGCGCAAGCGAGTTGGGCGGGGAATCTCGGCCGGCCAGGGTAAGACAGCCGGTCATGGCACCAAGGGGCAGGGTGTGCGATCTGGTGAAGGTGGGCACTTGTACCGCCAGGGCGGTAACCTGCCTTTCTATCGTCGTCTGCCCTTTATGCGTGGTGAAGGGTTTACCCCGCCGAACCGGGTGGAATATAATGAAATCAACTTAACCCAATTGGAACGCTTTAAAGCTGGCACAGAAATTACCCCTGAATTGTTGGCAAAAGCGAATCTGTTGTCGAAACCGAAAAACCCTGTGGCCATTCTCGGAAATGGCGAGCTTTCGGTTGCTCTGAAGGTTCAGGCACACCGCATTACGAAGGGCGCCCGGGCGAAAATTGAAGCTGCCGGTGGCAGCGTGGAAGTAATCGGCTAATCGGCTTATAGAAGGAGACCCACGAATGAAGCGTTCAGCCTGGCGCTATCTGTGGAAATCTGTAGACATTCGAAAGAAGTTGCTGATCACGCTTTTGCTGTTGATCATCTATCGCCTGGCATCGAATATCCCGGTTCCAGGGATCAATGCCGAAGTGTTGAAGACGCTGTCTGAATCTGGTGGAGCGGCAGGGAACCTGTTCAATCTGTTGGATTTGCTTTCAGGCGGTACTGTATCTCGGTTTTCGATCCTTGCGATGGGCGTGTATCCATATATTACCGCCCAGATTATTTTGCAGCTCCTGGTACCCATTATTCCTGCTCTTGAACGGAAAATGAAAGACAATCCTACCGAGGGCCGGAAATGGATGGAGCGGTGGACGGTTATCTTGACTGTTCCGATGGCGGCACTGTCTGCTATCGGCCAGATCAATATTTTTAATTCGCTGACCGGCGGGCAATCGATCCTGATGAATTTTGGTTTCTCTGGCGCTTCATTGCTTCCCACACTGGCCAACATCATCAGTATGATCGCAGGAACGATGTTCGGCATCTGGCTGGGACAATTGATCTCAGAATATGGCATCCCCAACCAGGGCCTATCTTTGATCATTTTCGCCGGAATCGTATCGCGCATTCCAAGTTATCTGGTCGGCATTCTTAGTGATCGACAGAACGGCTGGTGGCTGCTGCTTGTTATTCTGGCGATCCTGGCGTTAATCATCTTTGCAATTGTATTCGTCCAGCAGGGACGCCGCAATGTGCCTGTGCTGTTCCCTGGCCGACGAGTTGGGAATCGGATGTCTATGCCGGTCAGAAGCAACCTGCCGCTGATGGTCAATATGGCAGGGATGATCCCGCTGATCTTTGCCCAATCGATCCTGACTTTTCCGGCGATTGTGGCCAGTTATTTCACAAATGCAGAAACGGAATGGGTGAGGAGTGTGGCGCTGGGTGTGTACCGGACATTTGGCGCTGAATCCATGTGGTATGCCCTGTTTTACTTCATCATGGTTGTGATGTTCACCTTCTTTTACACCGATGTTCTTTTCACACAACAAAACTATGGTGAAAACTTGAAGCGTCAGGGCGCGCAGATTCCGGGTGTGGTACGCGGTTCTCCGACACAAAAGTATCTCACCAAAGTGCAAAGACGAATTACCCTGCCCGGCGCGTTGTTCTTGGGACTAGTGGCTGTTTTGCCGTATTTGCTAGGCTTGCTGTTGCCCGTAGGCGCGCGGCAGTCTGGCCTGTTCTTGATCTCGGCTGCTGGCTTGTTGATTGTGGTGGGTGTTGTACGTGATACCTTTACGATCATCGAAACCGAACTCAAGCTTCATGGATATGACGAAAGCCTGATCAAGGGGTAAAGGAGAATGGCAATCTACATCGTTCTGTTGGGGCCGCCCGGCGCTGGCAAGGGTACGCAAGCAAAAATTATTTCTGAGAAGATGGACCTGGCGCATATTTCATCCGGTGATCTTTTTCGTGAGAACCTTAAAGCACAGACCGAACTTGGGAAGCTCGCTCAAGTGTATATGAACCGCGGCGAGCTCGTTCCTGATGACGTGACGATCGCGATGGTTCAAGCCCGACTTCAACGGCCTGACTGTAAAGCAGGCGCATTGTTAGATGGTTTTCCGCGCACGCCAGCTCAGGCGGAGGCATTGTCTGAAATGCTTGCAAAAAACCACGAATCAGTAACCGCAGTGCCTTATATTTCGGTGCCCGCCGAAGTTCTGATCGAACGGTTAGGCGGCCGGTGGTCTTGTCGTGCCCAGGGACATGTCTATCATGAAAAGTATAACCCTCCTAAAACAAGAGGAATTTGCGATATCGATGGTTCCGAACTATACCAGCGCGAAGATGACAAAGCTGAAACGGTTGAGAAACGGATTCGTGTTTATTTTGATCAAACAGCGCCTCTGATTGATTATTACCGCCAAAAGAATCTCTTGATGGAAATCGATGGTACAAAGTCCATTGAAGAGGTTGCCGGCGAAATTGTTTCTTTTCTGGAAAAAGTAGTATGAGGGTTTCTCTGGAATGACGTGGGATCGACAAATTACCCTTAAAACCTCAGACGAATTAGCTATTATGCGGAGAGCAGGCCAGATCAATGCAGAAGCGCTTGCCGCCGCTTACTCAGTTATTCGTCCTGGGGTTTCTACAGCGGATTTAAATGCCGCCGCCGAAGAGGTCCTGCGAAAATATGGGGTTTATTCACCCTTCAAGAATTATCCGGGTCCTTATCCTTTTCCGGCCAGCACCTGCGTGAGCGTAAACGATGAACTGGTGCACGGCATCCCGGATAAGAAGAGAAAACTTCAAGAGGGAGACATTGTTTCAATAGACTGCGGTACTGTTTATGAAGGTTTTGTCGCCGATTCGGCCTTTACGGCGGGTGTGGGCGCGATATCCGAGCTTGCCCAGAAATTGCTCGAAACTACGGAGAGAGCGCTCTACATCGGGATCGAAAAAATGGTCTCAGGAAACCGGGTAGGCGATGTCTCGGCTGCGATCCAGCAGTTTGTAGAAAGCCGGGGTTTTTACGTGACCCGAGAGTACACGGGGCATGGGGTGGGTACAAAAATGCATGAGGGACCGCAGGTGCCAAATTATGGCATTGCAGGACGTGGAATCGTCTTGCGCCCTGGAATGACGATTGCATTGGAGCCCATGGTGCTGGTTGGAACCGCCGCGACGCGAGTTTTTGCCGATCAATGGCGCGTTGGTTCTCGGGATGGCTCACTGACCGCTCATTTTGAACATACGATTGCAGTCACTGAAAATGGGCCAGAAATACTGACATTGTTGGAAAACAACGAACCACCGGTTCGAATTTCTGGACACATTCGAAAAGAGTCGGTATAATTTTAGCTTTGGCTGTAAGCTGGAAGGAATTATTTAGGAGTCTATCATGAAAGTAACAACATCCATAAAAAAACGGTGTGCGAAATGCAAAATCGTCAAGCGAAGCGGTCGCTTATATGTGATTTGCGAAAACCCGAAACACAAACAAAGACAGGGATAAACCATGGCAAGAATTGAAGGTGTTGACTTACCCCGCAACAAGCGCGTTGAAATCGCTCTTACCTATATTTATGGAATTGGTCTGAGCCGATCGCACGAAATCCTTGCAGCCACGAAAGTGAATCCTGATGTCCGCGTGAAGGATTTATCTGAAGCGGAAGCAATCGCGCTGCGCGAGTACATCGGTAAGAATTATAAAGTTGAAGGTGATCTGCGCCGAGAAGTGCAGATGAACATCAAGAGATTGATTGAGATCGGTTGTTATCGCGGCTTGCGGCACCGAAGGAATCTTCCTGTGCGAGGACAGCGGACACGCACAAATTCCCGCACCCGTAAGGGTCCTCGCCGGACTGTTGCCGGACGCGGTCGCCGCCGTGGAGCAACGAAGAAATAAGCTGTCTCAGAACCAGATAAGGTGGGGCAGTTTGGGTTCCTTCCTTCTCACCCAGCGGCAGGCTGCCCGGCGAAAACTGGCAAAGAGACACAAAGACTTGAATGTGAGGTTGATCGCGAGGTATTATGGCTCAAAATGTACGTTCTACGCGCAGGTCCTCAACCCCTAAAAAGGTAAAGCGCACCCTATCGTCAGCGCAGGTGCATATCTACGCTTCTTTCAATAACACCATTGTCACCGTTTCTGACCAGCAGGGCAACACTGTTTGTTGGAGCAGTTCAGGGGCGGTCGGGTTTAAGGGGTCTCGAAAGAGCACGCCTTTTGCCGCTCGTCTGGCTGCAGAACAAGCTATCAAGACGGCTCAGGGGATGGGCGTTCAAGAAGTGGATTTGATTATCAAAGGTCCCGGCCCTGGCCGTGAATCTGCTATTCGCGCTGTGCAGGCAATGGGGATCAAGGTGCGCTCTATCGCTGATATTACGCCGGTTCCGCATAATGGCTGCCGGCCTCCGAAAAAACGCCGCGTATAATCATAGGAGAGGGATGTTATGGCAAGATATACTGGGCCGGTGTGCAAATTGTGCCGGCGTGAAGGTGAGAAATTGTTTTTGAAAGGTGAGCGCTGCTTCTTGCAGAAGTGCGCTTTTGAGAGACGCAGCTATGCCCCTGGCGAACATGGCCGTTCCAGCCAGGGACGCAGCGACCGGGAATCGGATTATGGCCGCCAGTTGCGGGCCAAACAACGCGCTCGCCGGGTGTATGGAATCCTTGAGAGACAATTCCGCCGCTACTTTGGCGTGGCCATTAAAACACGTGGCCTTACTGGTTTGAACCTGCTTCGGACCCTGGAGTTGCGCCTGGATAATGTAGTCTATCGAATGGGTTTTGCTGAGAATCGGTCGCAAGCCCGACAGATGGTATCCCACGGGCATTTTTTAGTAAACGATCGCAGGACAGACGTTCCATCCATGCTGCTGCGTCCTGGCGACAAGATTGCAGTGCGTGAAGGTTCGCGCAGTAAACCGCTCTTCAAAGAACTGCCTGATTTTGCAGAGAAACGCAATTGCGCTCTCTGGCTGGACCGTGATCTTAAAAACCTTTCCGGGCGTGTATTGCGTCTGCCTGAACGGGCTGAGATCGATGGAACTCTGAACGAGCAGCTCATTGTTGAGTACTACTCGCGCTAACACCAATCGAACCGGCGCGCGGTACTACAGGGTGCGTCGGAAAGGGGTGAACCGTGATTTCATTAAGTAATCTTGTAACACCGAAAGTTGAACGGGAAGCCGAAGCCCGGAACTACGGAAAATTTATCATAACCCCTCTGGAGAGAGGCTATGGCGTTACACTAGGAAATGCGCTTCGCCGGGTGCTGCTATCTTCTTTGGAAGGCGCAGCGGTGACTTCCATTCGTATTTCTGATGTGCTTCATGAGTTTAGCGATATTCCAGGTGTTCAGGAAGACGTTATCCAGGTGATGCTTCAGATCAAGCAATTGCGCATGATCCTCCACGATGTGGAAAGCGCCCACCTGCACCTTGAAGTGCGCGGCGGTGGCACTGTGACGGCTGCAGACATTCAGACTCCTCCTGAGGTGGAAATTATCAACCCGGAACTTTACCTTTTCACCGTGGATGACACACGCGCCAGTCTGGAAATTGATATGACTGTGGAACGTGGGCGGGGTTATTCACCGGCTAACGAGCGCACAGGGCGGCTACCCATTGGGGAACTGCCAATTGACGCAATTTTCAGCCCAATACGCAGGATTAATTGGACTGTTGGCTCGGCGCGTGTCGGTCAAAGCACCAATTATGATCGCCTGGTGCTTGAAATTTGGACCGACGGCACGATCACACCGGAAAACGCCCTGGGGACGGCTTCAAAAATCTTGATTGATCACTTGCGTTTTATTTCTGGGATCAGCGAAGAGACTCTGATTATTGGCCCAGAAAAGGAAATATCTGGCACTCGTTTGACCAGCGAGGCAGTTGAAACGCCAATCGAAAACCTGGATCTTTCGGTGCGTGTGTTTAACTCGCTAAAGCGCACCGGAATTACCACTGTGGGGGATGTCCTGGAGTTGCTCGAGAAGGGCAACGAGGCTGTGATGTCCATCCGAAACTTTGGCGAGAAAAGCCTGGACGAACTGCGCCAGAAGATGAAGGAAAAGGGTTTCCTTCAGGATGACACGGATATGGAGTAATGAGAGATGCGGCATCAAGTTGCAGGTTTTAAACTTGGACGAAGCAAAGATCAGCGTGATGGTTTACGCAAGACGATGATCCGCCAGTTATTTAATCATGGACGGATTAAAACCACGAAAGCCAAGGCGTTGTTTATTCGCGGCGAAGCGGAACGCTTGATTACCCTGGCGAGAAACAGCGAAAAGGCTGGCGACATTGAAAAGGTCAACGCCCGGCGACAGGCGGCAGCCCGGTTGGGGAATGACCCAGAAGTTGTTAAGAAATTATTTGATGATATTGGTCCGCGCTTTGCTAACCGCAATGGCGGTTATACGCGGATGTTCCGGCTTGGCCTGCGATTGGGTGATGCTGCCGAGATGGTCATGCTGGAACTCGTTGAGCAATAATCCTTCCGGTCATCCCCGGTTGGAATGGCACATTACCAAATTATTCTTGCTTATGATGGTACGGAATTCTCTGGGTTTCAGCGCCAGGGAATGATCCGCACAGTGCAGTTGGTTTTTGAGTCAGCGCTGGTTACTCTAGGCTGGCAGGGTCATTCCATTCTGGCGGCAGGCAGGACAGACGTTGGCGTCCATGCGACCGGTCAGGTGGTTTCCTTCGAACTGAATTGGGCGCATTCTCCTGACGCTCTAAAGAAAGCCCTGAATGCGAACTTGCCGGAGGATGTGGCTGTGCGAGAGGTTTGCGAAACGGATGAGAGTTTTCACCCTCGTTATGATGCTTGTTCGAGAACCTATCAGTATCGCATTTATTGCCAGCCGCAGCGAGCACCACTGATTCAACGCTATGCCTGGCGGGTCTGGCCTCCTGTTGAGCTCTCTACCTTGCAAATGGCTGCCAGCCTGCTCCCTGGAAAACATGATTTTTCTGCCTTTGGAACCCCGCCCCGGCCCAATGGCAGCACCGTGCGAACGATCTACCAGGCGGACTGGAAAGAACAGAATGGCTGCTTAGTTTTTGAAGTCACCGCAGATGCTTTTCTGTACCACATGGTTCGGCGGATGGTCTATCTTCAAGTGATGGCTGCAAGGGAAAAAATCAGTCTGGAAGATCTGTCGCTGGCCGTTCAGGAAGCTCGCAAACAGATGCCAGGTCTGGCTCCACCAAACGGCCTGACACTGGCGGTTGTGAAGTACAAAACAGGCAAGAAGAATTGAGTAAAGCTGTAAAAAATTATGGAAAACGATTGTTGTGGAGAAGATGAACGTGGAAAAGACCTACGTCATTAAAGGCAAACCGGATTCAAAATGGGTTCTGATGGATGCCTCTAATCAGAGCCTTGGCCGTCTGGCAACGAAGATTGCTCATTACCTGTTGGGTAAGCACAAACCGAATTTTACCCCTGGTGTGGATATGGGCGATTATGTTGTTGTGATCAATGTCAGCCAGTTGGGCTTGACACAAAGATTGCTGACCGACAAAAATTATTACCACCACTCGGGTTATCCTGGTGGTCTTAGAACGACTAGCTTGCGCGATATGATGATCAACCATCCTGACCGCGTGATCCGCTCGGCGGTATGGGGGATGCTTCCTCATAATAAGATTGGGCGCAAGTTGATCAAACGCTTGAAGATTTATCCCGGTGGTGAGCACCCCCACGCAGCTCAAAACCCCGATCTGGTTGCGTAAAGGAGCAAAGGAATTATGTCTGTGCAGTATTATGAAGGTGTTGGTCGTCGCAAGGAAAGCACTGCTCGTGTTCGGATTATGAGCGGCTCGGGCGTATTTACAGTCAATGAAAAATCATTGGAAGAATTTTTCACCCGCTTTGGAGATGCTGAGGTTATTTTATCTCCGCTGCTCTCTGCCGGTTATGACCGCAAAGGGTACGACATTACGGTCAAAGTGGATGGCGGTGGGGTTACCGGTCAGACGGGGGCTGTTCAACTCGGTTTGGCTCGTGCCCTGGCCAAGATGAACCCGGATTTGACGCCCGTCCTGCGCCGCGGCGGCTTTCTAACGCGTGATCCACGGGTTAAAGAACGCAAGAAGCCAGGCCTCAAGCGCGCTCGCAAAGCGCCTACCTACACAAAACGTTAAAATTCGACGTTTTGACGGCGTGTATTCGAACGCGTGATGCTTCTAAAGCCTGCGCGCCTGGCAATATCGTGAATCGGTATCACACTTCCCTTCTCATAAAGTTGGAGAAGGGAAGTTTTATATTGCCTCCCTGTCATCATCGTTTATGATTTGCCACTTATTGGGGTTTACAGAAAGCCGAGTGAAGCAAGATATAATACCTTTAGAATTTTTTAATAGGCGGTTTGGTTTGATCGCCTGAGGTATTTTTAGAATAGAGGTTTTAATTGAAGGATGGACCGTCAGGAACTTTCTAACGGCATTACAATCGTGGGTTTGGGGCCAGGTGATCCAGGTTTGCTCACCTGCCAGGCTGCTGAATGGCTGGAGAAGGCGGAGGTAATTTATTTGCGCACTCGCCACCATCCTATAGCAGCTTATTTGCCGGTGGAGAAAATTTCTTCATTTGATGGATATTACGAAACCGGAAATACCTTTGAAGAAGTCTATGAAAAGATCGTCTCCAGCGTACTTGAACTGGGAAGCCGTCCAGAAGGTGTGACGTATGCGGTTCCGGGGCACCCCTTCGTAGCCGAAGCTACCAGTCCAGAAATTGTTCGCCGGGCCAAAGAAGCAAAAATCCCGGTGCGCGTTTTGGATGGGCTTAGTTTTTTGGAACCAACCTTTACACTGCTGGATCTGGATCCTTTTCCCAGGTGTGCGCTGGTCGATGCGCTTGAATTGGCGTCCCAGCACCACCCTGCTTTTCCACCAGATATGCCGGTTCTGATTTCCCAAATTTACTCGCGCGAAGTGGCGTCGAATGTAAAGCTCACGCTCATGGCGGTATATCCTGACGAACATCCTGTCAAATTGGTGCACGCAGCCGGCACCAGCGAGGCCGTGGTAGAAAACCTGCCGCTCTTTGAAATTGATCGCAGCAGGCATATCGGTTTGTTATCTTCCCTTTACGTCACCCCTTTAGAGAAAGAGACTTCTTTTGAAGCCTTCCAGGAGCTGGTGGCGCATCTTCGCGCTCCAGAAGGATGCCCGTGGGATCGCGAGCAGACGCACGAAAGCCTGCGTTCAACGCTGCTCGAAGAGACGTATGAAGTGATTTTTGCTTTGGACCAGGCTGACGCCGCAGGGTTGCAAGAAGAATTGGGCGACCTGATGCTTCAAATTGTCCTCCATGCCCAGATTGCTGCCGAAGAGGGGGAATTCAGGATGACGGATGTCTTGAGGGGCATTCACACGAAGCTCGTCCGACGCCACCCGCATGTTTTTGGCAATGTCCGGCTGGATAGCTCAGATCGTGTCGTTCGGAACTGGGAAAAATTGAAAGCTGACGAACGCAGAGAAAATGGGAACGAGAAGCAAAAGGGATTGCTGGATGGCGTTCCATTGGCCTTGCCGTCGCTGGCTCAGGCGCAGTCTTTCCAGGCGCGCGCGGCGCGAGTGGGTTTTGACTGGAATGAGATCACACCGGTGATCGAAAAAGTTCGCGAAGAGTTAGAAGAGGTGCTGGCGGCGGATGAGGCTTGCCGTGAAACTGAGTTGGGAGACCTGCTTTTTGCAGCAGTCAATCTGGCGCGTTGGTACAAGGTGGACGCTGAATCGGCTTTGCGAGCAACGAACCAGCGTTTTGCGCGGCGGTTTGCACATATCGAAAAGAGAGCGAGTGAAACCGGCCGTTCCCTTCATGAAATGACGCTCAAAGAGATGGATATGTTTTGGGACGAAGCCAAAGCAATCGAAAAGGGCGATGGGTCATAGGGTGCGAAAATCTGGCAGAGCGGTCTGGCTGGTGAAGGATACTGGCTATAAAGGACACCGCCAATCTGGATAGAAGAGCCTTACAGCGCTTCAAAGCGACAGGTAAAATGCCGGAGAAGCTCTGGCGCATAAGTGATGCGAAAACCCCGCAATGTATTTCGTCTGTTTGCCAATCGGATGATTGTTTCTACGACATAATCCAAATGACTTTGGGTGTAGACGCGTCTTGGGAGTGCCAATCGAACCAGTTCCAACCTGGGATAGGTGATTTCACCCGTATCTGGGTTAGGGTAAGCAAACATCACTGAGCCGATCTCTACCCCTCGAATGCCGCCTTCTAAATAGAGTTCGGCTGCCAACGCCTGTCCGGGGTATTCGTTGTGCGGGATGTGTGGCAAGAGGGAACCGGCATCCAGATAGATGGCGTGGCCGCCCGGCGGTTCAATGATTGGGATGCCTGCTTCGATCAGACGTTCGCCCAGATATGCCGTTTGGCCGAGGCGATACTCCAGGTAGGTTTCATCCAATCCTTCCATCAATCCAACCGCCAGAGCGTCTAAATCGCGCCCTGAAAGGCCACCGTAGGTGGGAAAGCCTTCGCGAAGGATCAGGGCATTGCAGACGCGCTGGTATAAATTTGCATCGCGCATTGCCAGAAAGCCGCCCATATTGACCATGCCGTCTTTTTTGGCGGACATCCATGCGCCATCCGCGAGCTTGAAAATTTCTCTGGCGATCTCCAGGGTGGATTTTTGGGCGCATCCCGGTTCTCTTAGCTTAATAAAATAGGAGTTTTCGGCATAGCGGCAGCAGTCTATGAAAAATAAAATGCCGAATTCATGATACAGCTCTGAGACTGCCTTGATGTTTTCCAGCGATACTGGCTGGCCTCCGCCGGCGTTGTTCGTGATGGTCATCGCGCCAAAGGGAATACTCTCTTTGCCAACCTGTAGGATGAAATTTCGTAGTTTATCCAGATCCATATTCCCTTTGAAGGGGTGGCGAGATTTTGGGTTGAAGGCTTCGTCAATTACCAGGTTGACAGGACGACCCCCTCGAGCGCGGATATTCCCATCCGTTGTGTCAAAGTGCATGTTGGATGGGATTGACATCCCCGGTTTGATCAGCAAATCGGTAAGAATTGTTTCGGCGGCGCGGCCTTGATGGGTGGGGACGAAATATTCAAAGCCAAAAATCTGTTTCATAGTCTCTGCCAGGCGATAATACGACCGTGCGCCGGCGTAAGACTCATCGCCTTGCATCATGGCTGCCCACTGTGACTGGCTCATGGCACCCGTGCCAGAATCGGTAAGGAGGTCAATAAAAACATCCTCGGCTGCCAGCATGAACAGGTTGTAGCCAGCCTTTTCCATTGCCTGCTTGCGCTCCTCCCTCGATATTAACCGGATGGGTTCTGTCACTTTGATGCGAAACGGTTCAGCAGGGTAGTGGGCCATGTCACCTCCGATAGATGTAAGTAAGATGAAACGATTCATTGGTTCGGAATAGGAACGCCCAAAGTAAGGATTGAGCGTTACGGTGAAATTATAACGCACCATAACATGGCATGCACGTAGTTGGAGTATGTATATAATAGTAGCATGCTGGCAAAGAAGAAATGGCACCGTTGGTGGATTTTGGCTCTTCTGCTCGTTTCGCTGGCACTTGTTGTGATTTCGAGCTGGCCGCAGAACCGTGAACGAGTGGTGTTGCCGATGGCTACCATCGTTGTGACTGTGACTGGAGAGTAAAGGTCATGAGAGCAGACCGGAGAATGGCGGCCAGATTGATTGCATTGCCTCTCGCGCTGATTCTGGTTTCTTGTTACCTGCTTTTGCAGTCTGCGCCTTCTTCTGAACCGGCGGCGGCAGATCAAAAGACCCTTCCTGCTGCCTTGCCGGCTACCGCCGAAGCTTCTCCGTTCCCTGCTCCTGCAAGTGAGCTTTCAGCCGTCAACGAGAAGCGTCTTTTGATCCTTGAATGGCCCGAATCTATCCGGGTGGGGGAGAGTGATCTTCTTTTGTTGACGCTTGAGGTGGATCAAAAAGGTATGCTGACCCCAACGGCGCAAATTGCAGGGCACGCTGTATCGGGGACACCGGTAGAGCTGCCAAACCTGTATGAAACCCACAACCTTGTGTTTGAAACCCGGCTGGATATGACCGGGCCGGATATTTCTCCTCAGGGAACGATGAGCGAAGCGCTGCGGCCCGGGCAAAAAGTACAATTTGCCTGGAGTATTCATCCGAACGAAACTGGCAAATATCGTGGAATGCTCTGGCTGTACCTGAATATCGCACCAAAATCAGGCGGCGAGGTTGACCGCCGAACGCTGCTAGCCCGCCAGGTGGAAATTGAGGCTGTGAACGTCCTGGGGCTACCTGCAAAAGTGGTGCGTTGGACGGGAATATTGGGAACTGTTACAAGCACCATCCTGGGCATCCCCTTTCTTCAAGATGGATTGTTGTGGTTATGGAGACGATTTGAAAAGAAAAAGATCAGGAAATTTGATTAATTGAAATTTTTACTCTTGAAGCACATATCGTGGTTGAGGATATGATACAATCGGTATCATCAGAAAACAGGGGTCGAGGTAATTTCTTGTTAATCTCCAACAATTTAATAAGGGATGGCCATGCTTAACGACTGGTCTTACGTTGCAATCTTTACCGTAATTTCTATGTTCCTCCCGGCTGCCGCTATTGCCATTGCATCTTTTCTTGCCCCTAAAAAGCCTAACCCAATCAAGAATTCAATCTATGAGTGTGGCGTGGAAACGGTTGGCGCAACCTGGGTGCAGTTCAAGGTTCAATACTATATCTACACCCTGGTCTTCTTGCTTTTCGATGTAGAAATTATTTTTCTTTACCCGTGGGCTGTGGCCTACAACCAGCTCCCTCTTTTTGCGGTTGTAGAAGTAATCATTTTTATTTTGATCTTGCTCGGTGGATTGCTCTACGCCTGGAGAAAAGGCGCCCTGGAGTGGGTGTGATTTTTGTCATCAAAGGGATTAGCTGATGGATTTTTTGCGCGATCCATATACGTTTGTTGCGAATAGATTTCAAGAATTTTTGACAGGATTGGGATTGGCTCCTGAATGGGTGCTTTTTATCAGTTTCTTGACGGGGGCTTTTATTTTGGCGACCAGCGCCATGCTCCTGGTTACGATGCTGATCTGGATAGAGCGTAAAATTGTAGCCCGTGTTCAAGATCGTTTTGGTCCTAATCGGGTAGGCCCGTGGGGGATTTTCCAGTCTTTTGCCGATCTGATCAAAATTTTTACGAAAGAAATGATTACCCCAACCGGAAGCGATTGGCTGCCTTATAACCTGGCGCCGGTTCTTGCCGTCTCTGCAGTTTTGACTGTTTGGGCGGTGCTGCCTTTCACCGTGACTTTTTATGGGGTTAATTTGAGCGTTGGCGTCTTGTTTGTGATTGCGCTGGGGGCAGTTGGTGAGATGGGCATCATTCTGGCTGGATGGGGATCGAATAACAAGTATGCGCTTTTGGCGGCCTTTAGGGCAATTGCACAATTGATCTCTTACGGTGTTCCACTGGCTATCACGATGCTGATTCCAGTGATGTTTTCCGGTTCGATGGCTTTAAATGATATTGTCTTGGCACAGGATGTCTGGTATATCTTTCTGGCGCCTCTGGTTGCTTTGATTTTTTTTGTTACAAACCTGGCAGAAATTGGGCGCGCCCCTTTTGATTTGGTTGAAGCAGAGTCTGAGCTTGTCTCAGGTTTTAATGTTGAATATTCCGGTTTAAAATTTGGTATGTTTTATGTTGCGGAATTTCTCCATGCGCTGACGGTTTCCCTGATCTTTGCTACGCTTTTCCTGGGAGGATGGCGAGGTCCAGGGGCAGTGGAATACCCTGTTCTTGGGATTGTGTATTACACACTCAAAACCAGTTTGGTCTATTTTCTGATCATCCTGTTGAGGGCTTCGCTGCCGCGCTTTCGGATTGATCAGATGATGGCTATCAACTGGAAGTTACTGATCCCTCTGTCGCTCTCTTTGCTAATGCTTACCGCGTTGGTGTACCGGTTGGTTTTCACTCAACCGCACATTGTTCGTGTGCTTGTTTTGTTGGCCGTCAACGGAATTGTTTTTGGGGTGTTGAACTTGATTCTGGCGCGGGTTGAGAAGCGCAATTCCAGACGCCCGTTGGTTGCAGAACCTCGTCCCGTTGCACGGGCTGAAAGTATCTCTTCTAATACTCCTGTGGAGTAAGTGGATGACACCTTTACAAATTGTGTTTCTGCTTGTCGCGGCTATAACGCTCTTTTCGGCTGTAATGGTGGTAAGTATTCGCGGAATGATGCACGCTGCTCTCTTTCTGGTGTTGACCTTGATGGGGGTGGCATTTATGTTTGCCACCTTGGGAAGTAGATTTTTTGCCATCATCCAGATATTGGTTTATATTGGCTCGATTGCTATTCTCATCATTTTTGCGGTGATGTTGACGCGCAATATTATGGATGCGGAAGTTGCCAGCTTAAATCGAGGTTGGTGGTTTTTTGCGCCATTGGCGCTGTTAATTTTTGCAAGTATCGTCCTTGTTCTTAGCTCGTGGAGCGCGTTTGCTACCTTGAGGGATCTTTCAAGCACGAGCGGTGAAAATATCCTCGAATTTGGAAAAGCCTTAACGGATCCGAATGGTTTTGTGATCCCTTTTGAGGTTGCCTCTGTGCTTCTGGTGGCGGCCATGGTGGGGGCAGTCTACATTGCGATGGAACGGAGAGGAGGGCGAGGATGATTCCTTTGTCCTGGTACCTGATTGTAGCGGCAGGGTTGTTTGTTGTTGGGATCTTTGGGGTGTTAACTCGCAAAAACTTGATTGGGATCTTGATGGGGGTAGAGCTTATGTTGAATGCTGTCAACATTAACCTGCTTGCCTTTTGGAGTTATTTGTACCCACAGTCTTTGAGCGGGCTTACGTTTGTGGCGGTTGTTTTTGTGGCTGCTGCCGCCGAAGCAGCCGTTGGTCTGGCGCTCATCATCTCCATTTACCGCCGACGAACTACCGTGAATGCAGAAGAAATCAATCTCTTGCGAGGTTAAGGTGATGCAAACCGCGACACTTGTCTGGCTTATCCCTTTACCTCCGGCGCTGGCGTTTTTCCTCATTGCAATATTTACCTATCGCAAGCGAGCATTGAGTCACTGGCTTGCCCTGATAGGGGCGGGTCTATCCTGGCTTTTCAGTATGGTTGTGTTCTTTCGCGCTATCCGCAGTACCGATTTGGGTGAACATCCCCTGGTGGCTTCCATCCCGTGGCTGCCTCTGGGAGAAGGTTGGCTGCGCATAGGCATTCACGTGGATCCTCTTACAGTGGTCACGCTTTTCTTTGTGGCCTGGACTGTGCTGATGATCTTTATTTACAGCGTTGGGTATCATAACTTTGGACAGCCGCAAGGCGATCATGACATAGCGGGGTTACCTCCTCATGGTGCGAGCGTTCAAGATGCGCTCGGGCAAGTCCATATTGTGCCATCTGTTGAACCTATGTATTCCCGCTTTTTTGCTTTTATTGCGTTGTTTGCCTTTGGGATGTTTACCCTGGTGGTGACTGATAATTTGCTGGTGCTGTATATGGCCTGGGAAATTATGGGGCTGTGTTCGTACCTCTTGATTGGTTTTTGGTATGCCAGGCCATCTGCTCGCGATGCGGCGGTGAAGGCCTTCATGACCACCCGTGTGGGCGATATGTTCATGCTTTTAGGGCTTGCGGCGCTTTATTCCCTGACTGGAACATTGAGCTACCGGGAAATTCTTTCAAATGAGGTAGTGCTTGAAACACTTGCTCAGGCAGCTTCACCGCTTTTGGGGTTATCGTGGGCTGGCTTGATAGGGTTGTTGTTGTTTGCCGGGACGATTGGCAAATCGGCGCAATTCCCTCTGCATGTATGGCTTCCGGACGCGATGGAAGGTCCAACGCCGGTTTCTGCTATGATCCATGCGGCTACCATGGTTTCTGCTGGCATTTATCTGGCGGCGCGGTTTTTTCCGTTACTTTCTGCTGGTTGGTTGCCTGGCGAGAGCCTGACCCCGCCGATGTTCTGGATGGCTGCGATTGGGTCGTTTACGGCGCTGTTTGCGGCGACAATTGCTGTGGCGCAAAATGACATCAAACGGGTACTGGCCTATTCAACGATCTCACAACTTGGGTATATGGTTGCGGCGCTTGGAGTTGGCGCTTATACTGCGGCGGTCTTTCACCTGGTAACCCATGCCTTCTTTAAAGCGTTGCTTTTCCTTGGATCTGGGTCTGTTATTCATGGGATGGAGCACGGCGTCTTGCACAGCGGTGAAAAAATTGATCCCCAGGATATGATGAATATGGGAGGGTTGCGGAAAAAGATGCCGGTCACTTTTTGGTCTTTTGCGGCGGGCGGATTGGCGCTCTCTGGTTTTCCGCTGATTAGCTCGGGTTTTTGGTCGAAAGATGAGATCCTATCGGGCGCTTTTGGGGGCGGTTACATTGTAATTTTTGTGCTGCTTGCGTCGGCAGCCTTGCTGACCGCTTTTTACACCATGCGGCAGGTGACGCTTACTTTTTTGGGCGCGCCGCGAACGCTTTCTGCCAATCATGCCGTCGAATCGCGCAGGGTGATGACTCTCCCCTTATTGGTTTTATCGGTTTTTGCAATCGCGCTGGGATGGGTGGGTATCCCTGACCATTTTCCTGGTTTAGGGGGAGTAATCCCAAACTGGTTTGGGGAATTTGTGGGCGAGATGGCAGCTGCTCATGGCCCCGAAAGTTATAGCTTGACGCCTTTGTTTACTTCAATCGCAGTTTCGATTGGCGGACTGCTGCTCGGTTGGTGGACCTATCGAAAAGTGGAAGCTGGAGACAAAGATCCACTGGAAAGAGGTCTGGGTGTGCTCTTCAGGATCTTGAGAAATAAATATTACATGGACGAGCTTTACCATTTCATTTTTGTTCGCCCTACCCAATGGCTCGCGGAAACGTTTACTTCCCGATGGATCGATCGGGTACTGTTGGATGGGATTGTTGAGGGGATTGGCAAACTGGCTTTTGGCTTGGGCAGGATCTTCAGCCGGTGGATTGATCTACCTATTATTACAGGCGCTGGAGACAGGCTTTCGGAGGGCTTGCGCGACCTGGGCGGAAGGATGCGCCAGATGCAGAGTGGAAAAGTACAGCAGTATTTGATCCTGACAACGCTGTTCACCTTTATGCTAGGGGCAGTTCTTTTTTACCTGTTTATCCTGGCCTGAGAGTTTGCACATGGAGAGGGAATGAATCTCTTTCAGAGTCATCTTTTATCCTGGATCTTGTTTATCCCCACGGGAGGAGCTATTATCCTCCTTCTATTGCCTTCGAGGCGGATTGGGTTGATCCGCTGGTTTGCATTTCTTGCCAGCTCAGCTTCCTTTGGGGTAGCTTTGGTATTGTGGTCAAAGTTTGATCCATCTGCGGCTGGTTTCCAGTTTAGCGAGCGGTGGGACTGGTATCCAGATATCCATGCCTCCTATCACCTGGGTGTGGATGGAATATCCTTGATGATGGTGTTGTTGACAACGTTTCTAACGCCTCTTGCTCTATTGGCTTCATTTAACAATACGGAAAAAGTCAAACCTTATTTTGCGCTTTTTTTGCTGTTAGAAACGGGCATGCTGGGGGTGTTCCTATCGCTTGATCTCTTGCTTTTCTTTGTATTTTGGGAAGTAGGCCTCGTGCCAATGTATTTTTTGATCAACCAGTGGGGGAGCGCCAACCGCAACTATGCCTCTCTAAAATTTATCTTATACACCATGGGTGGCTCGCTGGGTTTGTTGTTGGCCATCCAGATGATGGGCGTTGTTGCTGGGACGTTTGATCTCTCCGAATTGCTCATCAAATGGCCTGACATGCAGGAAGCTATGCTCTTTGGCCTGTCAACACAGACGGTAAAGGGGATTGCGTTTTGGGCGTTTGTGATTGCTTTTGCAGTCAAGGTGCCAATTTGGCCCTTTCATACCTGGTTGCCAGATGCCCACACCGAAGCGCCGACGGCTGGTTCGATGGTGCTGGCAGGCGTGCTGCTCAAGCTGGGAGCTTATGGATTCCTCCGCCTGGTTTTACCGCTCTTTCCAGCCGAGTCGCAACAGTATGGCGGCGCATTGGCCGCGCTGGCTACGCTGGCGATTGTTTTTGGCGCCTTGGGGGCGTGGGGGCAGAACGATTTTAAACGGCTGGTGGCTTATTCATCGATCAACCACATGGGTTTTGTCATTCTGGGGATTGCAGTGGCTGCCTTAGCTGCCGGAAGCCAGCATGCAGTCATCGCGACAAATGGCGCAGTTTTGCAAATGATTACGCATGGCCTTTCTTCGGCTGGCATGTTTTTCCTGGTGGGCGTGATTTATGATCGCACTCACACCAGGAATTTGAAGGACTTTGGTGGGTTGTGGAGACTCGTACCGATTTATGGCAGTGTTCTACTCTTCACGGCTATGGCTTCGCTGGGGTTGCCAGGGTTTGGCGGCTTTGTCTCTGAGTTTTTAGTGATTCGAGGGGCGTGGCCGGTGATCATGCTCGCGACGGCAATCAGCGCCGTTGGGTTGTTCTTCACAGGAGCTTATATCTTAAAGGCCGTGCGTTTGGTGCTGCATGGGCCTTTGAATACCCGCTGGACGCATACCCTTTCTGAAATCAATACCCGCGAGTTGATCGTTATTTCTCCCTTAATGATTCTGATGCTGGTCATTGGAGTTTGGCCTGCCTGGCTGGTGGGAATCATCAACCAGGCTGTGAACGCATGGTTCTGAGAGGTGATGGATGCTTTTTCCTGCCCTGAGCGTCATAATTTTTGCACCGGTGGTTGCTGCATTGATTATTCTGTTGCTGCCAGCCAGCCAACAAAACTGGATACGCAGAATTGCTCTCGCTGCTGCTTCCATCTTACTTGCCACCTCGCTTTTTGTATATATCAGTTATAACCGGTTAGAGGGCGGGTACCAGTTTCTTGAGAAAATTACCTGGGTTCCGGCTTTAGGCATTTCGTTTTATGCTGGTTTGGATGGGATGAGTCTGCCGCTGGTGCTATTGGCTGGTGTAGTCGTATTTTGTGGGGTTTTGGTTTCCTGGAATATTGAAGATCGTCCTCGCGAGTTCTTTGCTTTTCTCATGTTTCTGGCAGCAAGTGTGGTGGGGGTATTTTGCTCTTTAGATCTTTTTATGTTGTTCTTCTTTTTTGAACTGGCGGTTTTTCCAAAATACTTGATGATTGTCATCTGGGGCTCTCCTCAAACTCGTGAATATGGGGGAATGAAATTAACCTTATATCTCTTTTTGGGCTCAGTGGTGGCCCTGGTGGGAGTTTTGGCGGTTTATTTTGGGTCGGGATTGCAGACCTTTGATCTGCTGGCACTTGAAAAGGCGAACTTTTCAATAGCGTTTCAGCGATTGTGGTTCCCTTTTGTGTTTTTTGGTTTTGCAGTGCTGGGGGGCATCTTTCCTTTCTATAGCTGGGCACCCGATGGGCATGTGGCTGCGCCAACGGCTATCTCTATGCTGCTTGCAGGTGTAGAGATGAAAGTGGGCGCTTTTGCTGCCTTGCGAATTGGAATTATGTTGATGCCTGAAGGAGCCAAAATTTGGGCGCCACTCATTTTAGGTCTTGCCACAGTAAATGTAGTTTATGGCGCGTTTCTGGCGATGAACCAGACTGATTTTAAATATGTGATCGGTTTTTCATCGGTATCTCACATGGGGCTGGTATTGATCGGGTTTGCTACGCTCTCTCGCGAAGGGCTTTTGGGCGCTGGGATGCAAATGTTCTCTCATGGGATTATGACGGCTCTCTTCTTCGCAGTAGTTGGAATGGTGTATGACCGCGCTCATACTCGCGAACTTGCCCGTCTGGGAGGGCTGGTTCAGAAAATGCCCTGGGCGGCGGTCGGCTTTATCATTGGGGGGTTGGTCTCGATGGGGATGCCGGGCTTTTCTGGCTTTGTGGCGGAATTTCCAATCTTTATGGGGGCGTGGCGGGCAGCTCCGTTGGTGGCGATCATCTCGATATTGGGCGTTTTGGTGACGGCGGGATATATTTTCATTGTGATCCGCAGGGTGTTTTTTGGGAATCTTCCGGCAGAATTGGAACCGGTTCGAGAAATTATTCTTCAAGACAAGGCAGCGATCGCATTGTTATCATTCCTAATGGTAATTCTGGGTTGGATGCCTTCTTTGATGACAAAAACGCTCCAGACTGGCGTTGATCGAGTGCTTTTACTTCTGGGAGGCGGCTAAATCATGCCCGGCGAGATGAACGAAATGGTTTTCATGATACTGCCTGAGATTTTCCTGGTTGCGCTGGCCGGCGCGAATCTGGTTTTAGATTTGATCTGGCGCGACCATCGCTGCCGCAAATTAGGGTGGTTGACTGTCTTTGGATTGCTGGTTTCGATTTTTCTAAGTCTTTGGTTTACGCGCCCGTCTGCTGATCCTCAATTAATCTGGGGTGGGATGTTGCGCGTTGATTGGGTCACTTTTGTTTTTCGATTGGTCTTTCTTGCCGGGGCGCTCATTACGGCGTTGCAGACCATGGAATCGCCGGCTTTGTGTGATCGGGGGGAGTTTTATGCTTTGCTTTCTGTCAGCACCCTTGGCATGATTCTGATGGCTTCCTCCGCTGATTTGGTGATGTTATACCTGGCAATTGAAACAACCGCCATCCCACTTTATGTCATGGCTGGGTTCCGGATCAGCGACCAAAAATCGGTTGAAGCGGGCATCAAATATTTCCTCTATGGCGCGATGACTTCTGCCGTGATGCTCTATGGTTTCAGTTTGCTGTTTGGTTTTACGGGCAGCACAGAATTATATGCGATTGCGGGAATCATCCAGAATGGAGGGATACCTCCTGCAATCTTAATCCTGGCGTTGTTGATGGCTTTCGTAGGTTTCGGTTTTAAAATCTCCGCCGTTCCCTTTCATTTCTGGGCGCCGGATGTCTATGAAGGCGCGCCGACTCCAGTTGCAGGTTTTCTATCCACGGCTTCTAAAGCGGCGGGCTTTGTGGTTCTCATCCGCGTCTTGATGCTGGCGTTTTCTGGTATTACGCCGGTTTGGAGTGCGATGGCGGCGGCGCTTGCGATTGCCAGTATGACCATTGGCAACCTGTTAGCGCTGGTGCAGAAAAATATCAAACGATTGTTGGCATATTCATCCATCGCTCAGGCTGGGTACATGTTGATTGGGGTCGCTGCTGGTTCGGTGTTGGGCGTCAATGGAGTGGCTTATTACCTGATTGGTTACCTGGCGACCAACCTGGCCGCTTTTGGAATTATCTCCATTATTAATCGAGCGGTAGGATCCGATGAAATTGCGCGATATGCAGGGCTCAGCCGGCGTTCGCCAGCTCTGGCGCTTGGCTTGTTGGCAACGATGCTCTCCCTGGGCGGCATCCCCCCCTTTGCGGGATTTGTTGGAAAATTGCTTGTTTTCGGGGCGGCCGTGCAGGCGAATTTGATAGGATTGGCCGTGGTTGGCGTATTGAATTCTGTGATCGGGCTGTATTACTACCTTGTCGTCTTGAAAGTTGCTTATCTACACCGCTCGGAGGAGGAAACAAAGCCTCTGATGGTGCCTTTTTCGAGAAAACTTGCTCTGGCTCTATGTATTTCGGCTGTCATCGGGCTTGGGATTGTCATTGCCCCTGTATTCGATTGGACTGCTAAAGTTGGGGCGGCCTTTTTGGGTTATTGACGTTCAAATTTGCTTCTGATATAATCGCGCCATCATGATCCGAAAGGAACCAGAGAAACCTGATCGAAAAACCTCAGTAGTTAATGTAACGCTTGCAATTGTTGCTGGTCAGGTTGGGTTTCTTACATTGGTTATTGTGCTGGCAGCGGTTTTGGGTGGTTTGTGGTTAGATAATCGCTTTCAGACACGCCCGATTATCACGTTAATATTGCTGATTGCCAGCATTCCAATTTCAGTGTTTTCGATGCTCGCTGTTGTCCGAGGGGCGGTTGCCCGCATCAAGGCAGGCGATGCTCAAGGGAAACGGATCCATTCCGAGGAGGAACCAGGCGTTGGAACAAACCAAGACTCGTAAATGGCGCTGGGGTGTGAATCGATGGATTATCTTGTTTTTTGTCATTCTTGGGATCATAGGCGTTAACCTGTATCCGCCTGTTCAGCCTCACATCCAGGTTGCGGCTGAAAAATTATCCGAAAAACCACTCTTCGTGCTACCTGTGCTGGGTGAAGTCTATCTCACCAACACTATGCTGGCGATGTTGCTGGTTGATGTTATTTTAATTTTGGTAGTCATTATGGTGCAAATCGCCGTCCGAAGCGGCAGCCTGGTACCGAAGGGAATCACCGGCGCTGTGGAAGCTTTGTTTGAAGCGCTCTATGGAATGACGGAAGGAGCGGCCGGTTCAAAATGGGCCAGGGTGATTTTCCCTTATTTCGCGATTATCATGCTTTTTGTGCTGGTTGCCAACCTCACAAAATTGTTGCCAGGTTTTGAAACGATTGGTATCCTGCACCACTCCGAACATGGGGCGCCGGTTCAACAGCTTGCTCCAAATGTCTATACAGTGGTCAAAGGAGAGGCAGCGCATGGCGAGGGATACAGCGTGGTTGGCTTTTTCAGAGGATTACCGACAGACCTGAATTTTACGGTTGCCCTGGCTATTTTTTCGGTTTTTATGACGCAGGTCATCGGTGTAAGAGCGCAGGGTTTGAAGTATTTCGTGCAGAAGTTTTTCAACGTTTTGAATATTTTCTCCAAACCGGGCTTTGGCGTCATTGATTTTGCGGTTAGCATCCTGGAGTTGATCTCAGAATTTGCCAAGATACTCTCGTTTTCCTTCCGGTTGTTTGGAAATATGTTTGCTGGCCTTGTGTTGCTTATCTTGATTGGTACGATGCTCCCGGTTTTTGCGCAATCGGGAGTTTTGTTGTTCGAATTCTTTATCGGGTTGATACAAGCTTTTGTGTTTGGCATTTTGACGATGGTGTTCATGTCGCAAGCCGTGGCAAGTCATGGTGGTGAAGACCATCATTAACCAGCGATGAAGTACTGTTTTTGAATTTCTTAGCGAGGAGGTTATTTCTGACAATGGAAGAAGCAATCGTTCAAGCAGCCAAATTCATTGGTGCTGGTCTTTCCATGATTGGAGCATTAGGCGCTGGGGTGGGCATCGGGCTGAGCGTTCAGGGCGCTCTGGATGGCATGGCTCGCAACCCTGATACCTATGGCACGTTGTTGACTAACATGATCCTTGGGATCGCATTTTCTGAGGCGATCGCGATTTATTGTCTGGTGATTGCGTTTTTAATGTTATTTGTGCTTTAGGATTGCCGAACAAAAAGGAGAGCAGCCTTGGAAGGACTGGGGATTAGTCTGGGTTATTTGCTTGTTCAGTTATTTAATTTCGCGATCATGTTTGTTGTGATCAATGCCTGGGTGGTCAAACCGATCCTACGAATGCTTGATAAGCGCCGCGAAACTGTGGCGCAAGGACTCGAAGATGCCCGGGTGGCTGCTGAGGCGCGCGCCAACGCGGAACGAGAGGCGGCAAGAATTATTAACGAGGCCCAGCAAAACGCCGCCGAGGTGATCCGAGAAGCTTCGAGCCGCGCTGAAAAGCTGGAGCTGGAGATTCGCAATGCTGCTGAGGCAGAGATCGTGAAACAGCGCGAAGCTGCCTTGGCGGATATCGAACAAGAACGTAATACGATGTTGGCGAATCTGAGAAACCAGGTGGTTTCAATTTCGATTGCGGCCGCTCAAAAATTGATTGGCGAAACCCTGGATGAAAAACGCCAACAAGCCCTTTTGCAAGAATTCTTCGCGGGCGTGAAAAATGGACGGCTGGTAGTTTTAAAAGACCAAGACCTTTCTGGTGACTTTGCTGAGGTGACTACTGCTCTGCCGCTTTCGGACAAAGAGCAAGAGATGATCAAAAATGATCTCCACCAAACCTTGAAGAGCAATGTAGAAGTCAGGTTTCGTGTTGACCCCACTATCCTGGGGGGATTGGTCGTCCGGGTTGGAGACCGGGTGGTAGATGGCTCGGTTGCTGGACAGATCCAATCTTTGCGGCAAAGCTTGTACTAAATTTTTCGTAACAAGTTCCAGGCACACGGCTTTGGCAGATGGAGATCTTGATCTGCCAGAGCCGTATTTTTAGAAGGAAAATGCCGAATTATGACCCAAGTTATCCGACGAACTTTACCAGAATTGTTTAGCCTGGTGAATTTCTTCAAGGCTTCTACTGAGGGATTGCCTGCGAGGGAAATTACCGGCGTAGTTTATGATTCCCGTGAAGTACAGCCTGGAAATATCTTTGTGGCGTTAAAAGGCGGCAATACTGATGGACATCATTACATCGCGAACGCGGTTGAGCGGGGGGCGATTGCTGTGATTGGAAGCGATGCGCTTTCGGCGAGTTTGCCGGTCCCGTATTTCCGAGTGGAAGACAGCCGTAAGGCATTGGCGGAAATCTCGGCTGCTTTTTATGATTTCCCGGCGCGTTCGCTGACGATGATCGGCGTTACTGGTACGGATGGAAAAACAACCACCTCGGCGTTGATTTACAGCATTCTTCAGGCAGCAGGTATCCGGGCTGGGATGATTTCTACGGTTGGCGCTAAATTGGGGTCGGAAGAATTGGATACCGGTTTTCACGTGACAACACCAGAAGCGCCGGATGTCCAGCGTTATTTATCCATGATGTGTTCTGAGGGTATAACGCATGTCGTTTTAGAATCTACCTCCCATGGGTTAGCCCAATATCGGGTTGGGAGCTGCGAGTTTGATCTTGGTGTCGTGACCAATATTACCCACGAGCATTTAGATTATCATGGAAGTTATGAAGCCTATCGAGACGCCAAAGCACTTCTGTTCCGGTTTTTGGCGGAGACCCAACCCAAAGAGCGGAATACCCCGCGCCTGGCCGTGTTAAACAAAGACGACCGGTCATATCCTTATCTCCATGAATTGACCCGCGTCCGTCAGGCAACATACAGCCTTCACCCTGGCGCAGACCTCTGGTCGGAAGAAGTTGTTCAAAATCACGATGGTCTAAATTTTATTGCAGTAGGAAAAGGCTTCCGTCAGGCAGTAAGCAGCCGCCTGGCTGGGCTGTTCAATGTTTCAAATTGTCTGGCAGCCATGGCGGCCACGGTCTATGGCCTGGGGATCGATCATGAGACCGCCGCGGCTGGAATTGCTTCCCTTTCGGCTGTGCCTGGAAGAATGGAACGGATCGAGATGGGGCAAGAATTTCTTTGCATTGTGGACTTTGCTCATACTCCCAATGCTTTGCGTGTGGCTTTGCAAACTGCCCGCCAGATGGCGACGGGCAGGGTGATCGCAGTCTTCGGCTCCGCAGGATTGCGCGACCGCGCCAAGCGCCGTATGATGTCTGAGACCGCAATAGAACTGGCAGATCTTACGATACTGACGGCTGAAGATCCGCGCACAGAAGCGCTGGAAGAAATTCTGGCTGAGATGAGCGAGGCGGCAAATAAGAGTGGCGGCATTGAAGGGAAATCTTACTGGCGGATACCAGATCGTGGGAAGGCTATTCGGTTTGCATTATCGCTGGCAAAAAAGGGGGATGTTGTTATTTCGTGTGGCAAGGGCCATGAGCAGTCCATGTGTTTTGGAACTGTGGAGTATCCCTGGGATGATCGAACTGCAATGCGAGCTGCCCTGGCGGAATTTCTCAATATTGAGGGGCCGCTGATGCCGTATCTCCCAACGCAGGATTAACAGAAAGGGAACTGCGCAATTTTTTAGCGCAGTTCCCTTTTTATGGTGTCTCTTATATTAATTCCACCGGGTTAACGGTCGCGCGGATTCCGCCGATTGTCGTTGCTTTTTCCAAACCTGCCAGGTTTGCCAGAGCGGTTTGAAGGTCTACCTCCCGAAGGTCTTGAGCCTCCGCTGTTTCGGCCTTGCCGGTCTTGTTCCATTGCTTCTTCTGCGGTCCAGCCTTCTAAAACCGCCTGGCGGGAGAGGCGGATTTTGCCGCTGTCATCTATGTTTGTTACCATAACGGTGATTTCATCCCCAACCTGGACGACATCCTCAACAGATTTGACCCGTTCGCTGTCCAGTTGAGAGATATGAACCATCCCGTCAATATTCGGTAATATCTCGACGAATGCACCAAAGTCGGTGATGCGGACGACTTTTCCAGTATAGATGCGGCCAATCAGTGGCGTTTCTATCAATGATAGGATGCGGTCACGAGCTTTTTGTTCGCTTTCCCGATCTACGGCTGCAATATAGACAGTGCCGTCGTCCTCAATATCTATCTTAGTTTCGGTTTCTTCCTGAAGGGCGCGGATCATCTTACCGCCAGGGCCGATGATCGCCCCGATCTTGTCAACGGGGACCTTGATGGTTGTGATGCGTGGAACGTGTGGTTTTAGCTCTCGATTGGGTTCTGGGATAATCTCCAGGATTTTTCCGAGGATAAATTCGCGCCCCAGGCGCGCCTGTTGCAGCGCCTCGGACATGATCTTGGGAGTAATGCCTTTGATCTTGATATCCATTTGAAGCGCGGTGATGCCTTTTGCCGTGCCGGCAACTTTAAAATCCATATCCCCTAGATGATCCTCGGCGCCCTGGATGTCGCTCAAGATGGCGTATCTCTCGCCTTCCATAATCAGACCCATAGCGATGCCTGCCACAGGTGCTTTGATCGGAACACCGGTATCCATGAGCGCCAGGGTTGAACCACAAACTGACGCCATCGAGGTTGAACCATTGGAAGAAAGGACTTCAGAAACCAGGCGCAGGGTATATGGAAAAACATCTTCTGGGGGAATTACAGGCACCAACGCACGTTCTGCCAGAGCGCCATGGCCGATCTCGCGGCGGGATTGGCCGCGGATGGATTTTACCTCGCCCGTTGAAAATGGTGGAAAGTTGTAGTGATGGATGTACCGTTTGGTTTCTGCTGGCGTCAGGCTGTCCAGTTCCTGGGCTTCTCTAGGCGTCCCCAGTGTTGCCAGGGTGAGCACTTGCGTTTCACCGCGGGTAAACAACCCGGAGCCGTGGGCGCGTGGGCTGATGCCGACTTCACCCCAGATGGGTCGAATCTCTTCAGTTTTTCGCCCATCAGGACGGAGATTTCGATATAAGATACGATTTCGGACAATTTGCTTATATGCTTCATGAAAGGCTTCTTTATATGGCTCGATGAGCGTTTCGTCCTCTCCGGCCATCTCTGCTACCACTTGTTCTTCAAGGGCATCAATCGCCGAATTGAGTTCATGCTTACCTTGATGGGCGTCGAGCTGATTTTCAATCTCGGCCCCGGCGCGCTCGAGTACACGGTCCTTCAGGGTTTTGTCCAGGGTAAACAACGGTACTTCGGCTTTGGGCTTGCCGGCTATGGCAGCCAGTTCTTTTTGCGCCTCAACGAGTGGCTGTAATGATGCATGGCCGAAACTGAGGGCTTCGACCATCACCTCTTCAGGGATCTCGTTTGCGCCGCATTCGACCATGAGAATTGCGTCACTTGTTCCGGCAATCCGTAAATCGAGATCGGAAAGGTCCATCTGTTGGAAACTGGGGTTCACGATCAATTCGCCGTTTACACGGCCGATTCGCACCGCTCCAATGGGACCGCCCCACGGAATATCCGAGATTGTCAAAGCGGCAGAAGCGGCATTAATCGCCAGAATATCCAGAGGATTCTCAAGGTCGGCCGAAAAAGAATATAGGATCACCTGGACTTCGTTCCGCATGTCTTTGTTGAACAAGGGACGAATAGGGCGATCTGTTAGTCGGCCAATCAAGATAGCCTCGGTGCTGGGTCTTCCTTCGCGGCGGAAGAACGAACCGGGAATACGTCCTCCTGCGTACATTCGTTCTTCATAATCTACACTGAGCGGGAAGAAGTCTTGACCTTCCTTGGGTTTGGAGCTCATGGTTGCGGTTCCAAATACCAAAGAGTCTCCGAGGCGTATCGTGACTGCGCCGCCAGCCTGTGCGGCAAGTTTTCCGGTTTCGAAGACGATTTGACGACCGCCAACAATGGCGGTAACTTGTTGTGTGTTGGGTTTCATATTGTTATATCCCTCTTTTTTTACCCCGCCTGGTTAGGGACTGAAAGCAGGAGAAGAAAGAGTTTCTTCCAATCCTTTCAATTCCCAACCGGCAGGTCTAAACGATTGATTTGATCTGCTATCTACAAAAAAGAAGTAGATGGGTACTGCCATCCCATCTACTGGAGATACCAGACTAAATTATTTCTGACGAAGGTTCAGTCGTTCGGTGATCGCTGCGTAACGGTTGAAATCCTTGCGTTTGAGATAGACCAGCAGTCTTCGTCGCTGTCCAACCAGGGTGAGCAAACCACGGCGGGACGATTCATCGTGTTTATGAACCTTCAGATGTTCAGTCAGTTGAAGAATGCGTTTTGTCAGCAGGGCTATTTGAACCTCTGCCGATCCAGTATCTTTTTCATGTGTTTGATAAGATGTAATCAGTTGAATTTTATCTTCCTTTGGTATAGCCATGACGTTGCTTTCTCCTTAATTTATTTTTAGCAAGTCTCCGTACCCGCAGCCGAAGCCGCAGCCAGGACCAGTCAACGAAAAGAATTATACCAGACGAGCGATGAAGCGGGTAGGTTAAGATTCGCTGGCGGATTTTGTTCGTTCCATAAGAAAAGATTTGAGCCGGCTTTGATATTCTTTGTCGAATGCCGGAATTAACCGTCGGATAATGCGGAAGGTGGCAGGGTGATCGGTCAATCCGACGTGATGTTTAAGAAAAAACAATGTTTCCGAAGGTGTCCTTTTTGCCAGGATTTGCAGCAGCTCAATCAGGGCGGGCTGAAGTGATGTCGCTGGGTTTTCCATCTGTGGATGGATCATCTGAAAGATTAGCGGTAAGTTTTCAAATTCTTTTTCTCTTGCTGCGGGAATAAGAGCATAGATCCCCAGGTTCTTGACTGAGACTGACGTGCTGGTTAACCAGTCTCGGATCACCTCAAACCACAGCTCCTGTCTTTCATGACGAAGTCTGCGTGCCCCTGCGTTGAATAAGGCCTCAAGGCTCTTTGAATCGATGCCAGGGCGCGGCCATTGTTTGAGGCGCTGGATGATTTCAGCAGAATGAGAGATGGGCGTCATACCGAGCAGTGAAGCCGCCAGTAAGTGCATTTCCAGAAACCTGTCCTTCCACAAGGTATCGGCAAGCAGTAACGCCGAGCCGGGGTTTTCACGGACGAATGGTTCCAACGCTAATTCCAGCTGGTTTAAAATGACGGGTGGGATATGAAAGGATTCGATCCGCCGACTTGCAGGGACGGCCCTTCCGGGTTTGAAAACCTGATTGCTGTAGAAGTCAAACAAATCGTGGAGCTCGCGCTGGAACTCGGCTGGCCTGGTAAATTTCCAGGTTAGTTCATTGATCTGGCTTTTTAGGCGCGCTAACTGGACTGCTGGCATGGTTTGGAGAGAGGAGAGGGGAATTCTCCCAATCTCCTCTTAATAAGCCCTGGCGAAATACACTTTTTCATGAGCGGGTTCACCACAGTAGATGCAGGTCCCTTTTCCTTCAGGTTGATCCATTGGCATACAGCGCGTAGTTGCTTTGGTTTCCTCTTTTATTTGACCTTCGCACTCAGCGTTGCCACACCACCAGGAAAAAGCCCATCCCTGGGTGACCGCTTGTTTAAACTCTTCGTAATTCTTGGGATTGTAGATGTGTTCGTCGCGGAATGTTGTCGCTCGATGGAGCAACGATTTCTGAATATTGTCCAACAGCGTGGTTACTTGTGAGCTGATTTGATCTTGATTTAAAAGAGTCTTGCCGCCTTTTCCAGGGATATCCCTTCGAGCAGCCATCACGGTGTGGTTTTGAACATCTTTTGGGCCAATCTCTAGTCGTAGAGGCACGCCGCGCATTTCCCAGTCATTGAACTTGAAGCCCGGGGTAAGTTCGCTCCGGTCATCTACCCGAAGTCGAAAACTGGCCAATTCGTTTTTCAGGCGTTCCACGATGGGCATGACAACGGATTTCTCTTCATCATTTCGGAAGATAGGGATGACGACGATTTGAATCGGCGCTAAACGTGGCGGCAAGATTAGCCCTTGGTCATCTCCATGGGTCATGATAATGGCGCCAACAAACCGCGTGGAGAGCCCCCAAGAGGTCGTCCAACAATATTGGAGCTGGTTGTTGGGGTCCAGATAACGGATATCAAACGCTTTTGCAAAGTTCTGCCCCAAATTGTGGGAGGTGCCAGCTTGCAGGGCGCGCGTATCGCCCATCATGGCCTCGATGCTGTATGTGCGCTGGGCACCTGCGAATCGTTCGCTGTCGCTTTTGCGGCCGGGGAGTACCGGTACCGCAGCGTCATCAATTGCAAACCTGGTATAGACCTCCAGCATTCGCAAGGTTTCTTCCTCTGCTTCTTCATAGGAGGCGTGAGCGGTGTGGCCTTCTTGCCAATAGAATTCGAGCGTGCGTAAGAACAGGCGTGTGCGCATTTCCCAGCGGACGACGTTTCCCCATTGGTTAATCAGAACCGGCAGATCGCGGTAGGATTTGATCCATTTCGAGTACATGTGGCCGATAATTGTTTCTGAAGTGGGACGGACGATGAGCGGCTCTTCCAGTACTTCGCCGCCGCCGATTGTTACAACAGCCAATTCGGGCGAAAACCCTTCAACATGCTCCTTCTCTTTCTCCAAAAATGATTTTGGAATCAACATCGGAAAGGCCGCATTGACATGCCCAGTCGCTTTGAAGCGTTGGTCTAACGAAGCCTGGATGTTTTCCCATAATGCCCAACCATATGGGCGGACGACCATACACCCGCGTACAGGCGCGTAATCTGCCAGCTCAGCTCGTAAAACGACCTGGTTGTACCATTCAGAAAAGTTTTCAGCTCGAGAAGGTAATTTTTCTTCGCTCATAAAACCTCAAAAAAGTAAATGACGGCGTTCAAGATTTATTTTTCGTGGAAAGGGAATAGCCGAATGGCCTGTTCGTTGTTTTCAGCGAAGAGTAACCAGCGGCGGTCACGTTCGTTGACATATTCCCCAAGCTGTTCAAAAAAAGTTTGAAAGACTTCTCTCCAGCCGTGTCCGATCAGGATGAGCGGACGGGGTGGGATCGAAGCGATCAGGATGCGATTCCATAACAGACAAATTTCTGTCAGCGTTCCGACGCCACCGGGAAGCGCCATGGCAACATCGCAGGTGATCATCAGCTTATCCAGCCTCTCCTGCAATGTGGTACACCGCCATTCCTCGATAACCCACGCGTTGGCCCCAACGGGCCGCCAGTTTTCGACTTCCTCACAGGTAATTCCAATTACGTGTCCTCCGGCTTCAGCCGCTCCCCTGGAAACGGCCTCCATTGTACCCGTATACCCGCCAGTCAAGACGGTGTGGCCATGCTGGGCTAACGAAGTTCCTAATGCTCGCGCGCTCTCATAAGCGGCTTCCCCAACCCTGGGTGTGGCGCCTCCAAAAACTGTAACCCTCATTTCATGCGACCCTTTCGGTTGAACATGGACAATTTTTTGCAAACCCTGTCGTAAGGCACTTATTATACCCGCATTCTCTTTCCAGGAGACACTTTAATCATAAGGGATGAGGGCTGGCGTGTTCGGAATCGAACGTTTGGACTGTACAACCATCCAGAGCGCCCAAGGAAGATAATAGAAGACAGGCCAGTCATGTATGGTTTGGATTGGTTCTGGCAGTCTTCCCAAGATGAAGATCAGCCAGTAAATGACTATCCCTCCGAACCAGTATAGCGCCCTTTTGGGGATGCCGGCGGCAGATTGCCCTGCCCAGATCAGCGCGGGAAGAACCATCGTAATCTGTTCATACGGGGCGGAATTGGGGTGGATCAGATAAGTTGCCAACCCTACCCAGGCGAAAAGGGGAAGCGTGGAGAATTTTCCATGCCACCAGCTCAAGATAAGCCAGGTCGTAATGGCAAGGATCGCTAAGAAGATGAATCCGCTCAGAACGAGGGCTGTCTTTGGAGAGAACAAGAGCAACAGGAAACTGGTGATGGTAGGCCAGCTGTGATTATATTGTGAGTAGGCGACCAGATTATTGGCGATTTGCGGAACCCAACCTGGAACAAGCCAGAAGCTGATCGAAACCAGCACAAGGAGGCTGATGAGGAGGCTGAAAAGGAAAGGCCAGTATTTGTACTTGAGACTGGCTATCACGAAAAGAACCGTATACAACCACATGAATTGAGGTTTGCAGGTTGCCCATGCCAGGAGCGCGCCGAGGAGAATCTGAAGCGCTGGAGAAGGGCGAACGGGTGTAACCAAGTTCCTGTAAAACAAAAGGACAAGAAACCCCAGAAAAACGGCGATCGACCCCATGATCAATCCAAAACTGAATGGATAGAGGAACAACACGGAAAAAAGGAGCCATTTTGGGGGACGTGGGATGGCAATCAGAACCCCGATTGTGATCAAGACAATGTTGATAGCCAGCCAGACAGCTTGCGCCCAATCGAACGAGAGGAAGAAGAAAGGCAGCAATAAAAACAGTTGGTAAGGCGGGTAAACAAAGGCAAACTGGTCTTCGCCGGGTTTTGCTGATCTTTGGTAAATCCCCATTTGAATGACCTGAGTGACTTCAGGAAGGTAAGGGGAAGTTTTTGTCATAAATAAGGCGCGTCCTGCCACGTAATGGCTGTAAAAATCCACGCCAATAGAATTTTGTTGCAGCAGCCAGTGAGCAGTAATAGATAGAATGGCGATAACACTCATCGCCAGGATGATTACCAGGATGGGTTTAAGTCTTTTCATTGCGATGGCTGTAATAACTTTGCCTCTGGTTCAGGCTTCGAGGTCATCAAAAGCCAGATGAGCCAGAGGATATATCCTGCCAGCGGCCATTCGATTAAAGTGACTGGCTGGTTGGGGGTCAATGAAATGAGAAAGGTGATTCCAAAAAGTAGCAGGTTGCCAAACCAGGTGATGCTTACCGCCCACGACCAGAACCTTTTTTGGCGGCTCGTCCATAGAATAAGGGGAATGAGGTAAGTGATTTGTTCATAGGATTTGCCGCGTGGGTGAAAGAGAAACACGATCAATGCAATCCATGCAAGCATGGAAAGATCCGGTATTTTTCCATCCCACCAACGCCTGCCTATCCAACAGGTTGCCACAAGCGCGGTTGCGCCTGCTATGATCGTCAGAAGGATGGCTGGTTTTAAAGGCATCATTTGCGTCAAGAAGAAGGTAATCATCAACCAGGTTTGGTTATATTCTGAATACTGGGTTAACCGGTTATACCAGGCTTGAGGCCAGCCCGGCAAGATGAGAAATGAAGAAAACAGGAAAAACGCAAGGCCGATGGCAAAACTAAAAGTAACCCAAAAAAATTTCTTTTGGATTGCCAGCAGAAGAAGGAAGAGAACGAACAGCCAGGAAAATTGAGGTTTGCAAGTTGTCCAGGCTAATAAGACGCCCCAGAGGATTTGAAAGCTTTTTCTTCGGCTTGCCTGATGGGTGAGGGCGGAGAAGCAGGCCAGTAAGACAGCGGCGATAGGAATCGCAAAATTCCCCAAAATCAATCCAAAACTGATTGGATAGAAAAAGAGCACGGAAACCAGCAACCAGGGCCGCAATCGAGCAGAGGAATAAAAAACGGCTGAAACTAAGAGCAGTATGCACAAAGCCATCCAAACAGCCTGCGCCCATTCAAATGGAAGGAATAGAAGCGGTATGACTGGCAATAAAGCGTAAGGCGGATAGGCGAAAGCAAGTTGATCTTCCTCGGGATTTGCCAGCCTTTTGTAAACACTTCTTTGCGCCTGTTCTGCGATTTCATCGCTGTAGGGATTTTCATTACGGTGAATGGCATTGCCAGCCAGATAAAAAATGTAAAAATCTGAACCCAGTGTGTTCTCTTGGGTGATCCAATAAATGCTAACGCTCAATAAACCAAAGCAAATTAAAAAAAGAAAACCTGCAGCGGCAGCTTTGTACGTTGGCTTATAAAATTCGGGGATCGGAGGGCCAAGTTTCATTTCGCAATATGGGTTTATTGTAGTGGAAAATGGTCAGAACGCATAAGCGGATTGGTAAAAAAGGCACCCCAGAAAGGGGTGCCGGCAAAAATCTGGTTGGAGAAAGTCGGGGGAAGATTACTCTTCGCGTTTTTCCTGGATTTCTTTTTGACGCGCCGCTACGATCTCAGAAGTGATATGAGCTGGCACAACCTCATAGTGTGAAAATTCCATAGTGAAGTAACCACGCCCCCCTGTAATGGAGCGCAATTGGGTGGTATAGCGCTGCATTTCAGCCAACGGTACAGTGGCTGTGATGGTGGACTTTCCTTTTTCGGTCTCCATACCCTGTACACGCGCACGCCGGGTGTTCAGGTCTCCGAGCACGTCGCCCATGTTTGCTTCTGGCACAATGATCTTCACGGTCATGATCGGTTCTTCCAAAACGGGGTTGGCGTCTTTGAAAGCCAGTTTGAAAGCTTCGCGCCCGGCAATTTCGAATGCAATCGGCTTTGAGTCGACGGGGTGTTCTTTGCCATCAAAAACTGATACGCGAATGCTGTGAACAGGAAAACCAGCCAGAATTCCCTCTTTCATGGTGGCGCGAATGCCTTTTTCAATGGCTGGCAGGTAGCTGGAGGAAATAGCGCCGCCAAAGATATCATTGACCAGCTCAAAATCGCCGTCTTCTTTCGGTTCAACGCGCAAATGCACTTCGCCGAACTGGCCAGCGCCGCCGGTTTGTTTTTTGTGCCGGTACATGGCCTGCGCTTTTTTGTTGATGGTTTCGCGGTAAGGAACCTTAGGCTCTGCAATGATCAAACCGACCTGGAATTTACTTTCAGCCCGCCGGATTGCAACCTCGATATGTTGATCGCCCATGCCTTGCAGGATGGTTTGATTGGTAGCGGATTCGTTGTACCACGAAAGCGTCATATCTTCTTCGCAAAGGCGGGTCAACGATGAGCTGATCTTGGTAGAATCTGCCTGTGTTTTGGGGAAGATAGCGACGCGATAGAGGGCGCTGGGGTATTGAGGGATCGGCAGGATAAGCGGATGGGTTCGATCGCATAGCGTGTTGCTGGTTGAGGTTTCATTTAACTTGGCCACCATGCCGATATCGCCGGCGTGGATGGTTTTGATGGGCATGGTGTCTTTTCCACGCGGAATTTGCAGAGTTCCCAACCTTTCTTCGACGCCTTTGGTTTGGTTCCAAATTCGACTGTCGGAGGTAAGAACTCCCGAATACACGCGATAATAGGTTTGCTTTCCGACGAATGGATCGGCAGTGGTCTTCCAAACGTACAGCGCCAGCGGACCGGCATCACTGGCCGGGAGCTCTTCTTGTTCACCTTTACCTTCTGCGACGGCGGGCGGCATTTCGTTGGGGGATGGCAAGAGATTAACCATTGCGTTCAAGAGGGGCGCGATCCCTATTTCGGCGGAGCCAGCAGCCAGAAATACGGGAATAAAGTCGCCTCGACGGATGACGTTGCGCAAGCCGCGCACAATTTCTTCAGGTGTAAGCTCAAGGGTTTCAAGGTATTTTTCCATTAAAGCGTCTTCACCCTCGGCTGCCGCTTCCACCAGTTTTTGGTAACCGCTTTCGGCGGCTTCCTTGAATTCCGATGGAATGTCCGCCACTTTCTTCCCATCTCCTTCATAGGCTTTCATCGTCAACAGATCAATCACACCTTTGAAGTTTAGCTTCTCCCCCCATGGGATTTGGAAAGGAAGCAGCCGGGTGGAAGAAAATTCTTCCATGGAGGCAAGCACTTTCTCATAGTTTGCGTTTTCCCGATTCATCTTATTGATGACAACGAATCGAGGCAGCTTGAAGGTATCACAATAATTCCATGTTAATTCGGTACCGACCTCACGGCCAGCGACGGAATCGACCAACACAAGAGCGCTGTCTGCGACACGCAGCGCTGAAATTACCTCGCCTATGAAATCGTTGTAGCCGGGTGTGTCCAGAAGATTAACTTTTACATCTTTGTATTCGATGGGGAGCACGGTCGTGTAAAGAGAAATTCCTCGGCGAATTTCTTCTTCATCGTAATCGGATGCGGTGGTGCCATCTTCTATCTTTCCCAACCGGGTAGTAGCTCCAGTAAAATGCAAAAATGCCTCTGCAAGCATCGTTTTACCGGCGCTACTGTGAGAAACAAGCGCCACATTGCGTATCGACTCGGTTGTATATTCTTTCATGGATGAGGACCCTTCTTCGTATTCCTTGTATTTTTTACTTTAGAGTAAAGTTTGGTGAAGCCCGAAATTGTTTGCACGAGTGTCGGGCTAGTTCTCATGGAGATGATGGTATATTATAACAGTAGTTTAACTGCAAAAGAGATTTCGTTTTAGAAACAAATCATGATCATGAAACGCAATCTGTACTGGCTGGTCTTTAATATCAAATATTTGGGTAAGCCGCCTTGGGATACCGGTTCTTCGCCCCCCGAGCTGATTGATTTTATTCAAAAACACCCTCCTGGGCGGGCGCTGGATCTTGGCTGCGGCACTGGCGTTAATTTACTCACACTCGCTCAGGCTGGCTGGCAAGTTGCGGGGGTTGATTTTGCGTGGCTTGCCGCAAGGCGAGCCCGAAAGCGACTAAAAGAAGCCGGGTTTAACCCAAACCATGTTTTTACTGGGGATGTGACCGCCATCAAAAGGTGGGGAGAACCTTTTAACCTTGTGCTTGACATTGGTTGTTACCACAGCCTGCCGGAACACTCGAGACGTAGATACCACGAAAATCTACAAAAATTATTAGCGCAGGATGGTACTTTTTTGTTATACGCCCATGTGTCGGAAAGGGCTGGCCAGATCGGGATCAGCGAAGAGGATATCGCCACTTTTTGCGAGGCTATGGTTTTGGTGAACCGCGAAGAAGGCGTTGATCGCGACAGATCTTCTCTCTGGTTGACTTTCAAGAGGGATAACTCAGGGCAGGAGAAGGGATGAAGAGAAGTTTGTGTTTGCTATTGCCAGTGTTGGTTGCTTTGACGGCCTGCAGGCTGCCATGGCTTGAATTGCCTGCTGCAATGCGAACACCAACCCCTAATCCTGCCTTGCCACCTCAAAATGAAGCCTTGCTCACAACCACCCCAGAAACTGAAACCGGAGGCCCATGCGCCTATACCTGGACAACCCGTTCCCTCCCGGATGTCTCTGAAGAGGCGACGGCGGCTTTTAACCGCGCCGGGTTGTATCACGTGGAAGTAAAAGCCGAAGCTTATGGCGAAAATTGTGTTAATACACTTACAAAGTCAGCTACCAGCTTCACGGTGATGGAAACGGATTTTCGGGTGATTGCGAAGGTTGAGGATATCCAGGATCAGGATGCTTTGGGCGGGATTCTGTATCGCATCATCGAAGCTTTGTTATCGCTTCCTCTGGACACCTACCCAGGCACGAGGATGGGGTATGCTGGCGTGCGATTCACAGATGACGTTGGCGAAGTCAACCTCTGGTTTGAATTGCAGGCCGGCAGGGAAGCTGTTGAGCAAGGACTGCGAGGAGCTGCTTTGTTGGAAGCGCTACGTTAATCGGCTTTTCACGGGTGAGTATTCAATCAAATTTTGCGATGGCTCGAACCATTTGGCTGAGAAGAGCTTGCTCCTCTTCATCGGTTTTTATTTGCCCATCCAGGCGCGCTGCTCGCAGTGTGGCAAGAATGCGGCTGTAAATAGGACCAGGCGTGACGCCTATGGCTTTGAGCACTTTGCCGTCCGTGATAATCTGAATATATTGCCAATCGGTTAGATATTTCTCGATCAGATGTTTCACTTCAGGCGAAGTACCCTGGCAATAGATTGCATACAAAGCCGGACGCGGCGTGCTTTCCAGGCGTTCTACAAGCTGACTGACGGGCGCTGATACGAGGGCAGGCAATTCTGCCAGAAGTTGCTGGCCTGTCTTCAGGGCGTTTTGTATGGCGGCAGGTAAGCGCAATTTTTCGGCAACAGCCTGGCTTTCCTCTATGAGTAAAGGCATCAGCCAAACGAGGTAAGCCAGCGCTCTCCGGATAGGGAAATGGCCGAAGCTTTCAGGTAGACGCCAACGCTGGTCGAGAGGGTCATGCAATACCCGTAAGAGCGGCGCGGCTTGTTCTTCCTTCCAATCCAACGCGGGGTGAATGGCGTTTAGTAGATCTAATTCTTTCAATCTGGCAAACATGCGCTCTGGTTTTTCTTCTGCCAGGATCAGGTCGAACTCGTGTCGCAACCTGGAACCGGAAAGCTGGCGTAAAAGCGTGTGCGCTTCGGTGATTAACTGTAGGGTGCGGTGTTCGATGCTGAAATTAAATCTTTGTTCGAATCGTACTGCTCGAAGCATCCGCGTGGGATCGTCAACGAAAGAGAGCGAATGAAGCACTCGGACGAGTTTCTTTTGCAGGTCATGTAATCCGCCGTAGTAATCGTACAACTCGCCAAAATGCCTGCCATCTAGCCTGAGGGCAAGCGTGTTGATTGTAAAATCCCGCCGGTGCAAATCCAGCTTGATGCTGCCGTGTTCCACGGTTGGCAGGGCTGTTGGGTACTCATAAAACTCGGTTCGAGCGCTGATAAGATCAAGGCTTTCCGGGAAGTCAAGGGGGGCCGGCAGATTTTGGTTTAACAATTTTTGGGCGATCGTGGCGCGCGCTTCCTGGATCTGCCATTTAGCGGTTCCAAATCTTTTGTGAGCGATCACCCTTCCACCAAACTGGTGCGCGAGGGAGCGCGCCAGGCTTATGGCATCTCCTTCGATGACGATGTCAAAATCCAGTCCGGGACGATCCAGCAATAGGTCTCTGACAAAACCACCCACGATATAGGCTGGCGCTCGCAAGGTGTGGGCGGTTTCGGAGATTACTCTTAATAACGCCAACCGTCCCGGCGGAAGGGTTTCTTCCAGTTGTTTTGCAAAATTTTCCCGGCCGCTGACCAGAGTATTATTGCCAGCCTGGATTTTTAGCAGGTCCGTGCGCGTGACGATTCCGATCACCTCGCCACTTTCCGGCGATACTACCGGAATCTGCCCCCAGCCGCTTTGGATCATCACCTGCTGTAAATGGTCTAAAGAGTCCCCTGGATACACCTTGATCTCATTGGCTTCCATAAGGCTGCCTGCCGGGAGGTTGAGTTTGTGCGCCAGGGCGCGATCAACCGCCCGACGTGTCAGCAATCCAATGACTCGCCCTTCTTTTACAACCGGATATCCCTCGTAACCGTATCGCTGCATCAGATGAGCAGCTTCTTTAGCGGACATATCCGGGGAAATCATTAAGGGATGGCGTGACATGATCTGCCCGACTGTAATCGGGGGGCGGATGAAATCGGGCAGGATTTCTAACAACTCCTGGTAGACCTTATTGAGCGCATCCAGTTTCGTTGAACCCTCATCAGGGTGCACAAGGGCGGCTGCGGCGCGGGCATGTCCGCCGCCGCCAAAATAGGCGGCGATGGCAGATACATCCACCTGATCGGTGGTGGCGCGCGCCACCAAACGAATACCTTCGGCTGTGGTAACCAGAACAAACAAGGCGTCTGGATCGAACAAGTCTCGCATCTTGTGCGCAATGCTGGAAATTTCTTCGGTTAAATTTTCTGCGGTTGCTTTGGCAAGAACAACTTTTTGCCCATGGATTTTATGCAGCTCCATCTGATTCAAAAGTTGTTCATAGACTTCTCGTTGGCCATTGGTGAGCGGCGGATTGAGATAATCCATCGCAATCCGCAAGGAGGCCCCTTCTTCCAGAAGGTACGCAGCAGCGCGCATATCCCGCGCCGTTGTGCTGTTGTAGGTTAACGAGCCGGTATCTTCATAGATACCCAGGAGCAGGAGGGTTGCCTGCAAGGATGAAAGTGGTTTTTTAATTTCATGTAATCGCTCGACAAATATTGTCGTACAGGCCCCTAAAGATTCAATATTCACAATTTTCCATTGATCTGGAAGATCAAGCCGCCGCGGGTGGTGATCAATAACCCGCACCTGTGTTTTCTCACTGGCGCCTTTCACGGTGATGTAGGATTGTGTATCGACCAACGTGACCATTTCTACTTCTTCTGGCGGGAGATCGCGTGGTTCAACAAAGGGAAGTTCGCTTCCATAAAAGGAAATAAACGCCTGGCAATTCCTATTCATCCGTCGCGGCAACACCGGAAAAATTTCCTCGTCCAAAAGCCAGACGCCCAGCAGAGAAGCCAGTGCATCAAAATCAGCCTGTTCGTGAGTCAATGCGATATGCATGAATCTATTGTAATGCAAAAATGAAGGGATTGTTGGCTAGGACAGCTCTCTGAACGTAAGCCTGTTTGCAGCCAGGTCCAGCAACGCAAAAGAGCGAGATTCGCGTTTCAAACCGCCAAGCGCTCCGGGATTGATCACCAAGCAATCGCCGATTCTCTCTTGGCGCCTGCTATGGGTGTGACCATGAAAAATGTATTTGAACTGGCCGCTTCTGACCAGGCTTTCCACTTTTCCCAAAATATGGCTATGGGTGGCCCCAAATTTGATTCCGTCTAATTCCCCTTCGTAGACAGGACCTGAAAAGTTGCCCGGATTCATTTTTTGGAGGATGTTTCGGATTTCGCCTGAAAGCCGGTCGCCATTTCCGGTCGTGTGAATTACCCTAAAACCGTAAAAATGCCATGCCGTATCTGGATTGGTGAGGTCGCCACAGTGAATGATGGTTTGAACATTTTCCTGGCGGAGAATGTCAAGCGCCAGGTTCAAATTTGCAAGGTTATCATGGGTATCCGAGAGAACAGCGATGGTCGAGGACATGTTGTTTAGACGAGTTCTAGAACCTCAAATTGAATACCACAAGACTCGTAGGCCTTTTTGAGCTTTGCCTGTTTTTCGGCATTAAGGTTCTTAATGACCAGGCGGATGTTAAACCCGCCATCGGGAGGGGTATCATTAACGGATCTTACTATATTTCCCCCAACCTCGGAGACTAGCCCGGCCAGTTGCGCCAGGACGCCAGGACGGTTTGCCTTCGAATCGCCGCGTAACAGCACGGTTGTCCAGTTTAGCATTTCTTTCGAAATGCCCAGTTGGGTTAGCGCCCGATCTACTTCTGCTAATTGAATGGCGCCTCCACCGATGGCCGCAAAGAGATCGTCCAGATTGGCGCTGCCTAACTGTTCCATCAGGTTATCGAATTTATCCTGTTCCAGGACGCGTACATCTTCCAATGCCAGAATGCCCTTGTTAGAGAGGAGCGGTTTGATTTGCTCGCGGCCCAAGTCCGCTGCCTTTTTAAGGGACTCGGTCGCGAGGACAACGCGCAGCAGTCGTGCGGTTGTATCATTAGCAAAGTTCAACCATTCTTGAGTGGGCGTTAATCGGCTGCCGCTGGTGACTACTTCAACAATGTCGCCGGGTTTTACTTTGTCGGAGAGCCGGGCGAGCTGGTCGTTTACTTTTACGGCGCTGATTTTATCCAAAAGAAACTCTTGTTGAATGGAGGCCACCGCGTCCAAAACGCTGGAACCTTCTGGTAGAAAGCGAGCGCCGCCGGTTGGCGTTAAGATCTCAATTGGCCTGTAGTAACTGATGTCTTTTTTGTTGTTTATTGCGTAAACCACTCCCCAAAGGTTTTCGCCTTCCATCTCCTCCGTTGCGATGGCAACCTCAACAGCGCCGTAATCTGGTAACCATGTGGTGACCTGGAGAGCGCGATAACCATTTTGGGGGCAAGCGATGTAATCATCAAAACGATCTTGATCCAGGTAGTTCCCAAAGTAGCGATTGACATCTGCCAGCAGCAGATAACAATCCCGCTCATTTTTACTGTGAACCACCATGCGAAAACTAATCAAATCGTTGAGCGCCGAGAAGTCGCTGATGGAAGCTTTTCTGGCACGCGCCAGCCGGCGCAATTTTTGCCAGGCTTGCCAGTACCCGTTTACAGTAATTCTTATCTCGCCGGGGATACCTGCCTTGTCCATCACCTGGGCAAGTTGTTCCATCATCGGGTTGATAAAAGCGGGATCCATGCGCGGGTCCTGATCGATTTTTTCTCTTATAAACTGATACGTATCGGGCTCGGCGTGAGGGAAAGCGGTGTCTTCTAGCCAGCAGCGCCAGCGGTAACAGTTTAGAATACCAGCAAGCTTGCCGTAGGCGCGAATCGCTTCGGTTGCTTTCTGTACTCTTTTGCTCTTTGGCATGTACTGAAGGGTCAGGATGTTATGGCTTTTGTCAGCCAATTTGACCAGGAAGACGGCCGGGTCTCGGAACATGGCGATCTTGCGCAGGGTTTCCAATTCGCGCGAGCGCCCGTCGCGGGGGTTGCTCAACTTGGTGACCCCATCAACGATGTGTGCGACTTCTTCTCCAAGCGTTCCAGGGAAACGTTCTTTGATCTCCTGCAACGAACCGCCCTTATCCTCAACGGCGTCGTGTAGCAGCGCCGCAATGGTCCAGGCTTCATTGCCCACCAGTCGATCTATAAACGCCGCGACCCAACCGCAGTGGGTTTCAAAGTAGGGTTCGCCGCTTAACCGTTTTTGCCCGGCGTGCAGTTGCTTACCCCACTGGTATGCTTCAGCCATTGCTTTGGTTCTGGGAACGAATTCCCCTGGGGAAAATTCGTTTCCCAGGTCAGGACGAATATTATGGACAGTTTCGATTTTAACCATAGCCATCGGTTTCACAACCCACAGACGAAAGGTAAGCATTAATTTTACTTTATTTTGTTTCAAAAATAGTTAGAACAACAAGTAGGTTGACGCAAGACCTTTTGTTGGTTTATACTCTCAATTAGTTTGTTGAGGCGGCAAAAAAATTATACAATTATGGCCAGCCAGATCTCTGGTCAGGAATTTGTAAGGAGGATCAATACCTCTATTGTTCTGGATTGCATCCGGAATTTTGCGCCTCTCTCCCGCGCTGAGATTTCTGCCCGCGCAGGATGTAACCGCTCAACGATCTCAAGTATTGTGGGAGATCTGATCGCGGCCGGTTTTGTTGTTGAAGCTGAATTAGAGGCAAGTAGCATTGGACGCCCTGATCTGCGCTTAACGCTCAAGCCACTGGGGGGCTGCGTGGTATCGCTGGATATTGGGGTTGATTTTCTCCCTGTTCTTTAACAGATTGCGCGGTGAGGAAACTTTTTCGGAAAAAGATACCTTCTTTTCTGGCTGAAAACCAGTTTTTTATTTTGGAATCTGCCCAACACTTAACAGCAGAAGCCCTTTCCCCCGGAAAAACCATGGGCTACGCTCGATTGGGATTGGTGTGGGCGTCACAAGCCTGGTAGATGCTATTGAAGGCAAGTTGGTTTTTGCGCCAAATTTGGAGTGGCGTAATGCCCCCTATCCGGCTGTTCTTTCATTAAAGATTTCAACTGCCAGTGTTTATTAAGAATGAGGCCAACAGCGCTGATTTGGACGAGTGTCGTTTTGGCGCGGCAAAAGGGAAAATATTGTTTGTCTCAGCGCAGGTACTGGCCTGGGAGGGGAGATCATGGTTGGCGGGGAGCTTTTCCGAGGCACTTGTGGTTTTATAGGAGAGATCAGACACATGACGATTGATCCAGAGGGCAATCTGTGCGGTGATGGCAAACGGGGCTGCTGGGAGACTTATGTTAGCCTGCAGGCCGTGCTGAGGCATGTGCGCGAACTTTTGCCAGAGGCTTCGAGCGGTAAATTGCGCGATCGATCGCGGGAAGGAAGTATTTCATTAACCTTTGATGAGGTGGTTTTGCCTGGGAGCGCGGGCGACCCTGCGGCGCTTCGAGTTATGCAAGAGGAAGGTGAGAACCTGGCAATAGGGATTGGCAATCTCATCAACATTTTCGACCCCGAGCTGGAGGTCCTGGGGAGAGCGCCAAACCTTGCCAGTATGTTCCTTATTCCGATCATCGAATCAGAATTGAAACCGTTCGTTCTTGAGCCGCCAGCGCAGTTTGTCCTAATTGTCTCTTCTGCTCATGGCGCAGATACTTGCTTGATGGGTGGAATTGCCTATATGCTGGATGATTTCTTTTCAGCTTCGTTTCTTCAAAAATAACATTATTTAGGTAAAAGGAGAATGTCATGTCTGATCTTTACACGCCAAAGCCTGAGCATAAATTTACTTTCGGATTATGGACGGTGGGTAGCGTTGGGGCTGACCCATTTGGGCAGCCAGTACGCCCCTCGCTTACGCCCGTTCAGCTTGTTCACATTTTGGCTGAAGTAGGCGCTTATGGGGTTAACTTCCATGATAATGACCTTGTGCCAATCGACGCCACCCCTTCTGAAAGAGATCAAACTGTACGGGATTTTAGGAAAGCATTGCAAGAGACCGGTCTGGTTGTGCCTATGGCGACGACGAATCTCTTTTCAGATCCGATTTTTAAAGATGGGGCCTTTACTTCGAATGACGCCAGGGTACGATTGTACGCTTTGCAAAAAGTGATGCGCGGTATGGACCTTGGCGCAGAATTGGGAGCCAAAGTTTATGTATTTTGGGGCGGCCGTGAAGGGGTCGAATCGGACTCCACAAAAAACCCCGCAGACGGCATCAAACGAATGCGTGAGGCGCTGGATTATCTTTGTGAATATAACTTAGACCAGGGTTATGGTTATCGCTTTGCACTCGAAGCCAAGCCCAACGAGCCCCGCGGAGATATTTATCTCCCCACCACTGGCGCGATGCTGGGTTTCATTGCTACGCTGGCTCATCCAGATATGGTCGGTGTCAATCCTGAAATGGCGCATGAACACATGGCCGGTTTGAATTTTCTTCATGCAGTTGCACAGGCCTGGGAAGCAGGAAAACTGTTTCATATCGATCTGAACGATCAGAACTATGTGCGTTTCGACCAGGACTGGCGTTTTGGAACCCAAAACTGGAAGCAGGCTTTCTTCCTGGTAAAGTTTTTAGAAGATGTAGGTTATGATGGCAGCCGTCATTTTGATGCCCATGCCTTTAGAACCGAGGACTTAGAAGGCGTTAAGGACTTTGCAGCCGGTTGTATGAGGACATACCTGATCTTTAAGGAAAAGGCGCGCCAGTTCAACCAGGATCAAGAGATCCAATCGCTCCTTAAAGAAATCCAGGCGGAGAACACAGCCCTAGGTGATCTTCAGGGCCCGTACACCCGTGAAAAAGCCGCCGCTTTGAAAGCCTTTGTGTTTGATCGAAAGGAGATTGCCAGCAAGGGGTTGCAGTATGAGCGCCTTGATCAATGGGTAACCGATCTGCTAATGGGGTTGCGTTAGATCTTGCTGTCCAGAACCGGACCGCTGGTTTTCGATAAATTTTCCTCATCCGGATGTGCGAAATGACGCCTAATTATTTGCTTGGAATCGATGTGTCTACGACCGGTTCAAAACTGCTCCTGGTTGATGCTTCTGGTCTGGTGGTGGCAGTCGTAACCCAACCACATTCGATTGCGACGCCCAGACCGCTCTGGTCAGAACAGGACCCTGGAGAGTGGTGGCAGGCTGTGAGGACGGGGATTCGTCAGGCTTTGAAGCAGGCCGGCATCTCGGGTAGCCAGGTGATCGGCGTTGGTTTAACAGGACAGATGCATGGATTGACTCTGCTAGATAAGCGAGGGCAGGTGCTGCGGCCAGCCATCTTATGGAATGACCAGCGCACCGGCGCGGAATGCGATCAGATTCGTGAACGGGTTGGGGCGCGGCGGTTGATTGAAATCACCGGTAATGATGCCCTCACAGGGTTTACCGCGCCTAAAATTCTTTGGGTACGCAGCCACGAACCAGAAATTTATCGAAAAATTTGCCATATCTTGCTGCCCAAGGATTATATTCGTTATCGCTTGACCGGAGAGTTCGCGACGGATTGCGCCGACGCAGCCGGAACTATTCTCTTAAACCTGAAAGAACGCATCTGGTCGGATGAAATCCTCCGAGCATTAGAGATCCCCCGCACCTGGCTTCCTACAGTGTATGAAGGGACACAAATCACAGGACGGATTAGCCGCCAGGCTGCAGAAGAAACCGGTCTGGCGGCTGGTACGCCGGTCGTTGGAGGTGGCGGTGACCAGGCGGCGCAGGCCGTTGGGGTAGGCGCCGTTCAGCCTGGTGTTGTAGCGCTCACTTTAGGGACTTCAGGGGTTGTGTTTGCCACGGTGGCCCAGCCTTTTATCGAACCTCAAGGACGGCTGCATGCTTTTTGCCACGCTGTTCCTGGCCGCTGGCATTTGATGGGAGTGATGCTGTCTGCGGCAGGTAGTCTGCGCTGGTACCGAGATACTTTTTCACCGGGTCAAAGTTTTGAGGAGCTGTTGCAACCTGCAGAACGTATACCTCCAGGCAGTGAAGGATTATTGTTTTTGCCCTATCTAACAGGGGAGCGAACACCTTATCCAGACCCGATGGCGCGAGGCGCCTTTGTCGGTTTGACGGTGCGCCATACCAAAGCGCATTGCAGCCGCTCGGTGCTGGAGGGCGTCGCGTTTGGATTGCGAGATGGCTTCGAGTTAATCCGGTCGGCGGGTTTGGACACGGTCCAACAGGTGCGGGTTTCTGGAGGTGGCTCGAAAAGCCGCTTGTGGCAGCAGATTCTGGCTGATGTGCTGGCAACCGAGCTAGTCACGGTCAATACCACGGAAGGCGCTGCTTTTGGGGCGGCTATGTTGGCTGGCGTAGGAGCAGGAATGTGGCCGGATGTCGACGCTGCCTGCACTGAAATGATCTGTTTGACCGGTTCTGTAGCGCCTGATCCTGCAAGTGTGAGGTTATATGAACCCTATTACAACCTGTACCGCCGGCTCTATCCCTCTTTGGCTGATATTCAGCACGAGCTTAACTTCTGATCCTGCTTCTGGAGAGTAATAGTGAGGGTTCTCTGGATCGAACCCCTGTAAGCCCGCCAGGTGATCGGCAAACAATTGGCCTGGTACAATGGTAATTAGAGGCGAAATCCATTCTGGAATGCCTGCCGGAATTTGTATGGAAGACTGCGCCAGCTTGAGGGTTTCTTCTTGATCAGAGATTTGTAAAAAGTGAATAAGGAGGGCGTTGCCAGCGCAACGAGCAGCCCGTTCATCGAACCCAATCCATAATTCGTAGTATAGCGTCCTGCGTTGTCAGAGGCGCCTCTGGCAGCCAGGAATGCGTAGCGAGGCTTAATTTGTTGATCTCTTGAGCAATTTGGATCACGGCGCCAAACTGGATGGATAGAAGAGCGGGAAGAACCTGGATTTGCTCCATGATTTCAGCGCGAAGACTTATCTCGCTGCATGCCTTATTTTATGAAGTTTGCCTTTGTTTTACCGTAACTCAAATTTATCTCGGCGATGCAAGAAAATTGAATAATCCAAATTAGAATCGAAACCATTCTTTACTTACCACGAACTGGCAGGGTGATTACATAACCCAAAAATTTCTCTCTAGTGGGTTGCAAACAATGGAATGCGAATGCCCTAACGAATCGGCCTCGTTGTTTGCCGGATTCTGTTGAAACGTATATAATCGAGTGAATATCTCAAGAATGATTGCGAGCTCGAACACTTCATGGAAAACCTGGCATTGAACCTGGGCAAGAAAACAATCAGCGGCACATTCTGGTCGTATATTGCCTATTACAGCGGCAAGGTAATGGTATTGCTAAGCACGATCATTCTGGCGCGGCTGCTGGAAAAAGATGACTTTGGCGTGGCGGGATATGCCCTGGTTGTGATTGGTTTTCTGGATGTGTTTGCCGATTTGGGAATTGGCCAGGCGTTGATTTATCATCCAAAGGATGAAGAAACCAGCTCGACTGGGTTCTGGCTTGGATTTGCCGTGGCTGTTTCTCTTTTCCTGATCACTTGGGCAGCCGGCCCGTGGGTAGGCAGTTACTTTCGGGATCAACGCGCTGTTTCGGTCACCCGCCTGCTGGCGTTGACTTTTCCGATTTCTGCGATGGGGAATGTTCACAGCGTGTTGATGAGCAAGGAGCTGCAATTTCGAAAAAAATTCTTGCCAGAATTTGTACGAGCGATTGGAAAAGGCGTCATCTCGATTGTGCTGGCGGCGTTGGGTTTTGGTTACTGGAGCTTGATTGCAGGCCAGTTAGCCGGGACGTTGAGTGGGGTGGTGATGTATTGGTTGGTTTATCCCTGGCGGCCTTCTTTTCGTTTTTCGGTTTCAAAAGCGCGCAGTATGCTTGCGTATGGGATCAATATCGTTGGGGTGAGCGGTTTATCTGTTATCCAAAGCAGTACACCTTCTATTCTCATCGGGCGTTATATCGGCTCTGTTGGCCTGGGGATCTACCAACTGGCTTTTCGAGTGCCAGATTTGCTGATTGGGCAATTTTGCAGCATCGTCAGTCAGGTTATCTTCCCTGTTTATACATCAATCCAGGAAGACCTGGCGGTGTTGCGCCGGGGATTTGAGATTGCAACCCGCTATCTTTCCTTGATCACTGTTCCCATTGGAGTAGGTCTGGCTTTGATTGCCCGCCCCTTTGTCCTGGTCGTCTTTTCTCAGAAGTGGGAAAGCTCGATCCCGGTTGTTCAAGCTATCGCCTTGTATAGTATGATCCTTTCCCTCTCTTACTCTGCTGGCAGCGTGTACAAAGCAACCGGCCGGCCTTACATCCTCTCCCGGCTTTCTTTGATTGAGGTGCTTTATGAAGTCCCAATTTTTGTTTGGGTGGCATTAACCTTTCAATCCGTTTATGCGATGGCCTGGTCTTTAACCCTTTTGACGATTACCACCACCATCCTGGAGCTTTCTGTCGCATCCTGGGTATTGAAAATGCCTGTCTTTCAAATCCTGAAGGCTTTAGCGCCAGCTTTTCTGGCAGCAGGTGTGATGAGCGTGGCGGTTTCTCTGGCTATGAAACTAATGGCTGGCATTCCGGACATTATTCAACTGGTGGGTGGTATTCTGGTGGGGGGTGGATTCTACATCGGAACGCTGTGGGTTTTACAACGCCAGCTTGTGTTTGAAACTTTACAATTTCTCAAAAAAACTATTCGTAAACAAGAATAACTTCTCAATCTTCCCCCTCAGCATCACGGGAATCTGCATTGCGGCGTTTGAGCAGGCTAACCACCCGTTTTTTCAGGTCGGGCAGCCAGATATAGGCTGCACAAGCAAGAACTTTTCGGCGTGGGACGACCCAGAGCAAGGTAAAAGGCCGGTCATAGCCGCGCCAGCGTTTCTTATAATCGTGTTCCCCTCTAAGAAGATCGACGCCCAGATAGCCGGAAGTAAAATTGTGGTTCAATAATTTTAAGAATATCAGGCTGCCAGGAGAATATTCGCTGCAGCGGGGGGTGTAGGCGCCTCGCCAGGCTTCATATACCTGATTGTACAAAAAACCGTAATCGAAGGCGATTGGAACGTTGTTTACCAGGAAAAAGGAGATGTCCACAGCGTGTTGTAAAACATCCGGCTTTGCCAGCGCCAGATGGAAGTTCCTTAATGATTCTGTGGCATAAAGTTCTGGAAAACGCGCTTTTGCATTGATGTTGAAAATGATGTTGTAATGTTCTGGCCGAACTTTGCCCTCATTAAAGCGCTGGTATTCAACAGATTTGTGCTCTTCTGCCAACAGCCTTTCTTTTCTGCGCATACTACGGCGGTGATGCTTTGCCAGGGTTTTATAGTAATCTTCCCAGTTTCCCGTTGTGGGGATAAAGGTATGCAATTTGGGCATCAGGCGGCTCAGGTAATTAGCCTCGTGGAACTGGCGCACGATGGTTTGAGGATCAAGCACAGCGTTAGGGAATTCACCCAGTTCCAAGATATCCCATTGTCTTGAGGCGTTTTGAATTTCCTGGCAGAAGTGGTTAACAACTTCTTGATCGCCATCCTTCACGATCAAGCCGGCGACATCTACATCCGGCATTCCCAGATTGCGCAGCATTCTAAACCTGAACCCCAGCCGTTTCGCGGTGGTGATCATCAAAGGGGCAATGCCCACAATCTCGCTGGAATCTCGCGCCAGCAAGATATGAAGGGTCTTGTCAGCGCCGAAATGATCCCACCAGGTGTACAGCCATTCCCAGGTCAGGAATATGGATTGAACCGGGCTTTGTTCCAGCAAGCGGTTCCATTCTTTTCTCAAGTTCTTGAAGGCTTCTGTGGTGTTAATCGTCTCTATTGTTATCGACATGATTGTTTTGAGGTGGGATGTTTTTGATGTGTTTTTTGAGGGCAGGCAGCCAGGCGTATAGCACCATGCACCGCATAGATTTCTTCTTGATGATCTGAAAATGGTGATAGCTTTGTTCTTTACTGTTCCACCGTTTTTTGTAGCCTTCATCTCCTCGGAGCATATCCAATTCCTGAACGCCCTGCGAGCAAAAATTTTCTATCATATCCAGTAGTAAAATGTTCCCCGGCGCGTACCGTTCGAAACGGGTGTCAAACCCACTATGCCAGAACTCAAAACGGTCATGGAAGATGAACCCGTATTCATAGGCAGCCGGTTCTTCGTCCAGAAAAATGATCGAAATTCCGGGCCACCCCATTTTCCCGGTAACTGCAATCAGATCTTTGTGAAAAGTTTTTTCTTGGGGGGTTTCATAAGTGCATGGATGCCGGCTGTGCGATTGGATGTCAAAGATCATATCCATATGTTCCGGTTGGATCTCTTCACCCCGCAGATGGATGATCGAGTAACTTTTGCCATCCTCTTTTAGCATGTTTTTGCGCCTTCGAATATTGTGTTTGAAGTGTGCAGAGATCTCCCTTTGATAGCTTTCCCAGTCACAGTTAATCTGAATGTTGTAGTGTATGGTTGGCTTGCAAAGAAAATGGAAGTCATTTGGGTGAAAATGGTCTTTGAAAATTGTTGGATCCAGGCAAGTGCGCGGGACATCGCTTAGTTCCAGGAGATCCCATTGGTCTTGGAAGCTAATAATAAATGCACATAACTGGCGAAGAATATCTATTCCTCCGCAAGGGTATATAAAGCCGCTTACATCCGTATCCAGGTTAGCCATAGAACAGAGTTTGCGGACTTTGAAGCCCCTTTTATATATTTCTAACCGCATCAGAGGGGCAATCCCAACCAGCCGGTCGCCTTCCATCGCGATTAACAAGAAAAGGTCCTTACCCTGGCCGAAGTGCTGCCACCAGGTATATAACCATTCCCAGGTTAAAAAAGTGGAATGGATTCCGCTGGAATCATAGAGGTCATTCCAGCCTTCTCGTAACCCGGCAAATTCTTCGACGGTTTCAACGCGCTTTACCGAAAGCATTTTTCACCCCCATTAATAAGCTCAAGAGACGGTCTTTCACTTTGGGCGCCCAAATTAGGAGCAGGCTGGTGATCAAGTCTTTACGGTGCAAGATATATAGGTGTAGATAATTCCTTTCCTGGACGATCCAGCGCCGTTTATACTCTTCCAATCCTCGCAATAGATCGATTCCGCTCAAACCTCGTTGAAAATTATCCCGCATCAAGTAATATAACAACAGCGTTCCCGGCGAATAATCACTGTATCGCGAATCGAAACCCAGTCTCCAATCCTCGTAGCAGCCATGAAAAGTGAACCCATACCGAAAGGCGATCGGCATCTCGTCCAAATCCAAAAACGAGATGTCCATATAACCCGGTTCTCTCATTTTTTCCAATAGTTGATAGTGGAACTCTCTTTGTTTTTGAGTCTGGTAGGTCTCAGGAAAATTGCCATACTGGTTGATCGAGAATATATCTTCCAGGTTTTTGGGGGTTACGTTTGTTCCGGTATACCTGCGGAAGTCCAGTTTTTTTCCTTCTTTCTCGATACGCCCCAGTTTTCGTTTGGTCCCTTGTTTTAGATTTTTAGATTGCGACCCAAAGTAGGTTTCCCAATCCGTCTCGATTGGAATGTATAGATGGAGATTGTTCTCGATTCGGATGAAGTAATCAGATTTAGAAAAACAACCCAGTTGCAAAATTCTAATGATCTGCGCAGCGGGGGTTTCTGCCAGCTCGAAAACCTGCCATTCTTTGCTTTTCTGACGGATGGCTCTGCAAAGGGCGCCGAGCGCTTCGTCGTCTCCGTTTGCTACAATAAAACCGGAAATATCCGGGTCATGATATGCGATGTTGGTCAAGAGCCGCAGTTTAAGCCCCCACTTGTTTTTCTGCGTCAACATTAAAGGGGCTATGCCTGCCAGTTGTTCACCACGCCATACCGTGATCAATTGAAGCGCATGGTCCCCCCCAAAGGTTTGCCACCAGGAATACAACCACTCCCACGTGAGAAAGGTTGTTTTTAATTCGCTGGTTGCTAGCAAATCTCTCCAGCTTTCTCTCAGGTTTGAAAATTCTTCCAGGGTAGTAAGGCAGCGAACTGTCAGCATGGAGGATCCTTTTATCTTGAGGGCAGCGAAGAATATTTATCCAAATCGGCTTTGAATTATTATAGACGAAGAGAAGAGATTTACAACTTTTAACCGGTAAATTTGTGTATAATAACGAAGGTGAAATTCATAGCCCGTCGAACGCCTTCGCAGAAACCATTCCCGGTTCAAGGATTTTGAATTTCTTTGTTTTAACCCGTCATGCATACATCAGGTAGAGGGAAGAACGAGCGGGAACACTCACCGGTTACCCTGCGATCATGTTAGCAGATAGTACTGTACCCAGAACTCGGATAACCGTACCGCGTCGGCGGGGGGATTTAGTTACCCGGCAGCGGCTTTTAGATTTGTTGAATGAACTTCTGGAGAAGAAGCTCATCCTTGTATCGGCACCCGCAGGTTACGGAAAAACTTCTCTGGTGTTGGATTTTGTCAGCACTACCGAACTTCCCGTTTGTTGGTATACCATTAATGCATTAGATATTGAACCCCAACGGTTTATTGCCAACCTGATTGCAGCGATCAGTTTACGTTTTCCGGGATTTGGACAGCGGACGAGGGCGGCTTTCCAAAATTTTTCCAGTAATTTGGATAGCAACTATATCGCAACCACCCTGATCAATGATTTGTACGAAAATGTTTCTGAACATTTCATCATTGTCCTGGATGATTTCCATCTAGTCAACGATAATCCCCAAATTACGAATTTTATGAGTCGTTTTATCCAGGATGTCGATGAAAACTGTCATCTGATTATTACCTCACGGACGCTTTTATCCCTGCCTTTCTTGCCGATGATGGTTGCAAGATCGGAGGTTGGCGGTCTTAGCTTTGAAGAACTGGCATTTCGAATTGACGAAATCCAGCAGCTATATCTCCAGAATCAGAACCATCTCATCACGCAAGAGGATGCCAGTAAGATCTTTGAGAAAACCGAAGGGTGGGTAACCGGTATTGTACTGACGGCTCAAACCGATCCCCAGAGTGCGGCCAGTCGGGCCCGCTTGTTGAGAGTCTCTGGGGTTGGTTTAGATGATTATTTTTTGCAGCTATTGGAGCAACAACCCCCCGATATTCGGGATTTCTTGCTTCGCACTTCCTTATTAGAGGAGTTCAATTCGGACCGGTGCCAAAAGGCCATTGAAAAGCCCTTGGGAATACCCCCTGTAGATTGGCCAGGCTTGATGGAGGAGGTTCAACATAACAACCTCTTTGTTCTGCCGGTTGGGGAAGATGGTTCCTGGCTTCGTTACCATTATTTATTTCTGGACTTTCTGCAGTCCAAAATGCTCCGGGAACGTCCTTCGGAAACAGCGATCATTGAGGGATCTCTGGCGCAGCTGTTTGCCGAGGATGAAGATTGGGATCATGCTTTTGCTATTTACCGCCGGTTAAATCAAATTGACGAACAAGTAAAACTGGTAGAGATGGCTGGGCCAAAGGTTTTGGCAGACGGGCGGGTCTCTACACTTTCGGCCTGGTTGGATGCGCTTCCTTCTGATGTGCTTAGCTCGCGCCCTTTTCTTATTGCATTGCAGGGAGGGATTGCAGCAACTACGGGCGAGAACAACCTGGCGCTCACGCTCTACAACCAGGCGATTGAGGCGATGACGCTTCCAGAAGACCGACGGTCTATGGCGCGCGCTTTGGGCTGGCGAGCGGTGACTCACCGCATCATGGGAAATCTAAATGATTCGCAGGCGGATGCGCGCGAGGCCCTGGACCTGGTTCAAAAAGATATTGAAATGCGAATTGTCAAAGCTGAAGCCTTAAGAAATATTGGAATATGCCTTCGTTTGCAAGGAAAACTGACCGAGGCGTTAACCTGGCTAAAGCAGTCTTTGAATACCTCCATGTCGATCAAAGATCAGAAAAACGAAGCTATCATCCGTTTGGAGCTTGGGCTGTTATATGAAAACTTGGGAGATTACGGACAAGCCAGAGAAATGTATCTGGCAGCCCTGGAATATTGGGAAAAAGTAGACAATGCTTCCTGGCTGTCCAATATCATGAACAATTTGGGTGTTTTGCAGCATTTGATGGGGGACTACAGGGCTGCTATTGATACTTTTGAAAAAGCGCTTAATCATGCCAGAGCCAGCAATTATTCACGCTTAGAGGCCTTTATTCTCACAGGGATTGGCGATGTTTACGGTGAGTTGGAAGCCATAGAGGAGGCCGAGAAAGCTTACGGACAGGCTAAGCTGATTGCACAAAGCATTCAAGAAAATTTTTTGCATGTATACATTAATGTGCAGAATGCCGCTCTTCTGGCCTCGGCTGGAGATTATCGCGGCGCTTACCGGTTGATAGAAGACGCCCGACGTATTGCAGATCTGGATGAACAAGCAATGGAAGCGTATCTATGCGATTTGGAGAATGCTGGCATAAAGCTACGCGAGGGCAAATGGCAAGATGCTATTTTGATGCTGGAAGATGCCTGCTATTTTTTTGAGGCAGAAGGACATAAAGTGCAGGCTGAAAAGGCCAGCCTCTATCTTGTGATTGCGTACAGCCAGGCGGGCAATCAAGAAAAGTTGATGGAGAATCTTATCAAAGTTCTCTCTTTTTTGGGCTCTGAATACCCCCCTGTCTCTCTCATCGCGGCTGCCTACCGGTTTCAATACCAATTATCACAATTGCGCAGCCTGGAATATATTCAGGCTCAAATCGATGAATTGTTCTCCAAGATAGATGCATTCCAGGATCAGCTGCCGCTCTTGAGGCGATATATCCGCCAGCATGCTGTTTCTGTTCCATTTGCTCCCCCTAAGATTTATATTCGAACCTTGGGGAAGATGCAGGTGAAAATCGATAATCAGGTTGTTACAAGCTCGGATTGGCAGACGCAGGCAGCGCGGGATCTCTTTTTCCTTTTGCTGGCGCATCCAGAAGGAATGACCAAAGAAGAAATCGGCTCAATTTTTTGGCCGGATGCTCCACCGGAGGATGTGAAATTCAGGATTAAAAATACCATTTACCGCCTTCGCCATGCTGTTGGAAAAGATGTTATTTTGTTGGACCAGGAAAATTACCGGTTTAATAACCTCGTGGATTATGAATATGACGTTGAGGTCTTCCTGAGAGAAAATGCGCTTGCACAACAGGCGAAGGAACCGCTTCACAAGTTGTCGCATTATCGGGAAGCTACCAAGCTTTACAAAGGGTCATTTCTTCCTGAGATTAACGAAACCTGGGTTCATTCCCCCAGGGAGAACTTGCAACAAATTTATTTGAATATTCTGCTTCAAGTCGCTGAAATTTACATTGAGATGACTAATTTTGATCTGGCGCTCGAATACGTTCAACGCGCGCTTAATGAAGATAGCTGCCTTGAAACTGCCTATCGCATGTCTTTTCGAATTTATGCAGCGATGGGAAACCGCGCCGCAATGGTGCGGCAGTATCAAAAATGTGTTGAAATCTTGCAGCGCGAAGTCAATGCAGAACCTTCCCCCCAAACCCAAGCGCTATATAACGAATTACTAAAGTAACTGCAGATATTTATTATTTGCACCTTACAGTTTTGTAAGTGTATTAGCCAGCTTTGTTGCTGGTTTTTTTCTGTTTTGAGACCGTTTTAATGCCTGTTTTGGGACCGCTGATCTTCATAATATCAACTGTAACTTGATTTGATAAGGAGAGCAGACATGAATAAACCTGGAGCGAGCGGCGGCATTGGTGGCGGATACAAACCCGGAGCGAGTGGCGGCATTGGTGGCGGTTACAAACCCGGAGCGAGTGGCGGTATTGGCGGCGGATATAAGCCCGGTGCAAGCGGCGGTATCGGCGGGGGATAACCTCCGGACAGGTTGAGATCAGTCTTTGGAAGTGTATCTGGATATAGAAGGAGCTCACTATGAATAAACCTGGAGCAAGCGGCGGCATTGGTGGCGGTTACAAACCCGGAGCAAGCGGCGGCATTGGTGGCGGTTACAAACCCGGAGCAAGCGGCGGCATTGGTGGCGGTTACAAACCCGGAGCAAGCGGCGGTATTGGCGGCGGGTAATCGGAATTATCTTTTCTTTTTCAAGCGATATAAATCTGCAGGGACCGTTCTGACAACGGACCTGTAACTGAACCTTACAATTTCGGCCGTTATTCGGGTTTTCTGACCCTTAAGCTGGCCATATCTTACCGGTTTTTTTCACCTGAGTCGCCTGCCACGGGCGACATTTTTATCCTTAGTGGTGATTTGTTTGGCTGAACTATTCAAAGAAGGAGGAAAAAATGACACTGCTATCACGATCCCTATATCAAACCCCTCCACTGAAACCATTGGTGGAACATGACCCTGATGATGCAGTTAAGAGGGAATGCGGACGGCTCATCCACGCAGCCGTTATCAATAAACGATTTCGCGAGATGTTGCTTGCCAATCCTGTGAAATCCATCGAAACTGGTTTCTCTGGCGAGGATTTTTCGTTCACGCGGGAAGACAAGGAACGCATTCGACGGATTCAAGCCAAGTCGTTGGAAGACTTTGCGGTTCAATTAATGCAGGTTGTAGAGAAACCAGTTGTCACTGAGCTTGCTTATCTGCGCCAAAAGTAAAACACGCTCCATTGCTTATCAGTCCATCACGGCCTTCCAAACATCATGAAGCACACAGACACGTTCGATGATTTTATAAAGAAAGAGGGGGATTTACGCGAGCAATCCTTTTGGAACCAATTTGGTGTTTCGCAAAATGTGATGATCCCCGTCAAACTGGATAAAGAAAATAATGTCACCCATATGTTCGTGGTGAATTATGAGGGCTTCCCAGAGAATGGGTTGGCGAACTTTTTTGACATCACAGGGATCCGATTTCGTGAAGGCCTCGCCGGGATGACGATTTTCCAGGGTCCGCTGGAATATTCATTGCAAAAGGGATACATCGGGACATTATTAAAAATTTCTCGCTCGATTGACCAATGTGATATGCATACTCGTTTCCATAGCATTCGGTCCGGTCTATGGGCGCACAGGCTTGCTCAATTTTTAGGGCTAAATTCTCAGGAGGCTGAAAGTATCGCCCTGGCAGGGAAAATTCATGACGTAGGGAAAGTTTTCATCCCTAAATCCATTCTTACAAAACCAGGCATTTTGGAACCTGAGGAATGGAGCCTGGTTAAGCAGCACCCGACTTTGGGAAGTGTGCTTATGAAGCCCTCCCATGAACTGAAATCAATTATCCCGTATGTTCAAGCGCATCATGAGAATTACGATGGCACAGGATACCCGCAGGGCCTTTCAGGTGATGAAATTCCTCTCGGGGCCAGGATCCTCACTGTTGCCGATGCGTTCACGACAATTACCGAAGGAAGAGTTTACAAAAAGGCAGCGTCTTCTCAAGAGGCGGTGCGAGAACTTGAGCGCTGTAGTGAAAAGCAATTTGATCCATTGGTTGTCAAGGCAATGGGGAAATTAGTTGCTTCAGGAAAGGTAAGGGACTGGATGGGGATTTGGTAACCGCCGAAATTCCTCCTTGCCCGGCTGCCAGGATTTCAATTCCTGGCAGCCTTTTTCTATGAATTGCTTTGTGGTAGGATGACATTGTTATGGATTACCTGTTTTTGGATAAAGTGCCGTGGCAGTACAGCCAGGCTTTTTATCATGCCGCCTGCTACCTCGGAAGAGAAGTTTTATTCATCCTGCGGCCGGCGAGTCATTATGTTTGCATCGGATACCATCAGGATGCCCGCCAGGAAATTGACCTCGAGTATGCCTTTTTGAATAATATCCCGGTTTTTCGACGGGAGGTGGGCGGCGGCGCAGTATACCTGGATGAAAACCAGTTGTTTTACCAGCTCGTTTTGGGTCAGAACCGGCTGGATGTCCCTGCCAATAAGCTTGAATTTTACGAGAAGTTCCTTTCGCCGGTTGTTGAGACATTTCGCATGTTCGGGGTTCCGGCGGTTTATAAGCCGGTTAACGACATTGTGGTTAATAATCGAAAAATTTCTGGCAATGGCGCGGCGCAGATTGGGAACATGATTGTGCTGGTCGGTAACTTTATCCTGGATTTTAATTATGAAATGATGTCCAGGGTTTTGCGAGTCCCCGACGAAAAGTTTCGCGATAAAGTGTATAAAACAATGCGAGAGAATTTGACCACAATCGAGCGCGAGATAGGGGAGATGTTGCCTGTTGATAAACTGGCAATGACTCTGGTGGAGAACTTTAAACCCTTGCTGGGAGAGATGAAGCCTGTGGATCTGGATGAAGCGCTTGTCCAAAAAGCTAACGATCTGGTTGGGCAAATGGATACCCCTGATTGGCTGTTTGCAAACGACCGGCGCCGGAAAAAAGGGGCGCAGGTAAAGATCGCAGAGGGCGTTTCGGTCACCCAGAATTTGTATAAGGCGGCTGGCGGTTTAATTCGGGCAACCGTGGTAATTTCTCACAGCGTTTTGACAAGTCTTCACCTGTCGGGCGATTTTTTCTTCTACCCACCGGAGCGGTTGATGGATCTGGAAACCGCATTAATTGGGATCGTTTTCGAACGTGACGCCATCGAAAAAAGAGTAGCTGAATTTTATGCGCAAAACCAGATAGAATCACCAGGCGTTGAACCGGCGGATATTGCGCAAGCTATATTTTCGTCATGATTGCCTGTGTCGCTTGAAAAATCGAAACAGAAAGTCGCCCTTTTTCAAGGTAAAACGCCTTTAACCTGGTCATTGGTATCAAAAAAGTTCCCCGGCCGGTCGATAAGCCGCATTCTGTTCAACAGAAGGGTATCCCAATGGGACGGCTTCTGTCGCGGTGATCATCTCTCTAGGCGGAACATTACTGTTTCGCTCGTGCGATCTACCCGGGACTTTGGGGAAGACGGGTCATCTCCCGCCGGCTCAAAGGCCGGCATTGTCCCTGCTTGATCTTGCTCCACATGGGGGTTGCCTGGCCGCAGCATTACTGCTGCGCCGGTGGTCTTTTACACCACCTTTTCACCCTTACTGCTTTGCAGCGGTATGTTTCTGTGGCCCTGTCCAGCGGTTCCCCGCTCCGGGTGTTACCCGGCATGCTGCCCTATGGAGTGCGGACTTTCCTCGACGCGGAGTTAACCGCGCCGCGATCACCTGACCAACCGGGGCATCTTCATATTAACCGCTTTATGCTGGAACGTCAACTCTCTCTAGACTTCCGCCAGAGACAGGGGGGAACAAATCCAGCGCATCGTTTTCGTTCAAAGGGGTATCAAAGCCCTGGGGGAGCGTTACAGCCTCCACGCCATTGTAAAACACATGCACATGGGCGTGTAGATCATTGTGGTCGTCGAACCAGTGTTTTTTTAAAACGGGGTAGGACTTCACGGCTGCCCGAATGACCTCCATGATCGTGGATCCATTGGGAAGGTCTACGATGATCTTCTTTTCCCCGGCGATGAGACGAAATGTGGCGTATAGATTAATTTGCACAAACCTACCTCACGTTGAACTGGGTGTATTTTACTGCAAGAATCAAAGAAAAGAACGGAGAAAACTCCTGGCTGGTATAATCAGAAAAACAGGTGCACCCGTGTCCAGGATTGAAATTCTTCCAGAAGCTGTTGCTTCACAAATTGCAGCCGGTGAGGTGATCGAACGGCCTGCTTCGGTTGTTAAGGAATTGCTGGAGAACGCGATCGACGCCGGCGCAACTCAGGTAAGCATCCAGATCGAACAGGCTGGCAGGCGGCTGATTGAGCTCTCGGATGATGGCGCTGGTATACCGCCGGATCAACTCCGGGTAGCCATTTTGCGGCATGCTACCAGCAAGCTGCGGACGACGGAAGATTTGTTCCACATTGACACACTTGGGTTTCGCGGCGAGGCGCTGGCTTCTATTGGCTCTGTATCCCGGATGAAAATTACCTCGCGCCAGCCAGAGGAGGCGGCGGGAGGACGGGTTGTGGTAGAAGGAGGTGCTGTTCGGACGGTAGAATCTGCCGGTGCACCAGCCGGAACGGTGGTTTCGGTTGAGGATCTATTTTACAATGTGCCTGCCCGCCTGAAGTTTTTGAAACGAGACCTGACCGAGCGGCAGCAAATTGACGCCCTGGTGACCCGGTACGCTTTGGCTTATCCGCACATTCGCTTCAAGCTTTTCCATGATGGCGTCGCGGCGCTGCAAACCAGCGGGAATGGCGACCGGCGTGAAATATTGGCCGCGATCTATGGCGTTGATATTGCCAGGCAGATGCTGGAGATTAGCTTTTCTGATGAAAATTTTAAATTGGAAGGTTTTACCAGCCCGGTTGGTTTGACACGCTCTAACCGTAAGGAAATCACCTTTTTTGTCAATGGACGTTGGGTGCAAGATTCTTCGTTGTCTGCCGCCCTGCTCAAGGGCTACCACACATTGCTGATGATTGGAAGATACCCCCTGGCAGTGATTTTTATTCGCATGGATCCTACCGAGGTAGATGTCAATGTCCATCCTGCCAAGGCTGAAGTGCGTTTCCGCCAGCCAGAGGATGTATTTGGCAAAGTACAACGAGCGATCCGAAGAGGGCTGCTTGCTTATTCACCGCCGGCCCAGCTTGTCAGCCAGGGCTGGCAAACCCAATTGCCCCCTCTGAATCAGCGGTTCATCTCGCGGCAGATCGATCCCGCCTGGAAAATGGCGACTGAAACCCAAGAAGCTCCGGCCATCGTTGGCCCGGCTTTTGAGGAGGGAACGCAGAAGGAGCAACCTGCCCTCGATGCGCTCCCTGCCGGTGATTTGCCGCTTCTCCGGCTGGTGGGGCAGGTTGGGTCTGCTTACCTGGTGGCTGAGGGCCCGGATGGCCTGTATTTGATCGACCAACATGCTGCCCATGAAAGGGTGTTGTTTGAAAAGTGGCTGCGCCAACGGGAGCAATCTGTCCCTGCTCAGGCGTTATTAACGCCACAGGTTTTTCAAGTTCCTCCCCAGATTTCCGGCATGATGACCGAGCAGCTTCCGGCGCTTGAGAAAATTGGGTTTCGAGTTGAACCCTTTGGGCCGAATCTATTCCGAGTTCTGGCTATACCAGCTATCTTTAGCGGGGCAGATCCTGTCGCTGCCGTTATGGTTGCCGTGGAGGACTTTGAAGAAGACGAGACCCCGCTTCAGACAGAATTGGAAGCGCGGTTGGCGGCGCGAATTTGCAAGCGAGCCGCGGTCAAAGCGGGTTCAGTTTTATCAACCGAAGAACAGAAGATGCTGTTGCAAGGGTTGGAAGCCTGCAAATCACCGCGAACCTGCCCGCATGGCCGCCCAACGATGATCCATCTTCCAATAGACCTCCTTGAAAAACAGTTCGGCCGGCGCGGCAGCCGGTAATTTCCCACGGCGCTTGCTCTATTGATTGTGTCTCAAGGCATATTTGCCGGTCTTGGCTTTTATGATATGCTCTTTACATTGTCTGTAATCCATCAAAAATTTCTGGAGTGAATCATGCAGATAGTGTCGGATCGGGGAGCGGATCTTTCGAAAGAACAATTTAAAGATCTGGATATTCATTTCGTCCCATTAAAAATTACGCTGGAAGGAAAGACCTATCTTGGCGGGGATGATCTTTCTTCTGAGGAATTTTATCGCCTACTCGAAGAGACCCAGGCATTTCCTACCACTTCTCAACCATCGCCGGGAGATTTTGCAGAGCTATACCGCAAACTGGCGCAGGTTGACCCGGAGATTCTATCGATTCATATTTCTTCCGGTCTTTCGGGAACCCTGGAATCTGCTAAGCTGGGCGCTGCGATGGTGCCGGAAGCGAAAGTTCATATCTTCGATACCAAAACGCTCTCCTGCCCCGAAGGGTGGCAGGTTGAAGCTGCCGCTAAAGCAGTCAAAGCCGGTTGGCCGCTTGATCGCATCTACTCCTTATTAGAAAGTATTCGCGAGAAAGCTGAAGGAATGTTCACGTTGAACGATCTGCGGTACTTGATTCACGGCGGACGCATTAGCCATTTAAAAGGATTGCTGGCCTCGCTGTTGAACATCAAGCCGGTCATTGGTGTTGATCACCAAAGTGGAAAATATATTTCCCTTGTACAAGAGGTGACACTCAAACGGGCAATCAAGAAGATGGTTGAATTAGCGGGAAAATTATATCCGGAGGGGACTCAACTCAGAGTTCAACCGCTGCATGGTTTTAACCCGGCTGCCGTTGAGCTTGTCATTCAGACCTTCAAGGAACACTATGATTGCGTGTTTGAAGCCGTAACGCCAGTGGCCCCTGTTTTGGGCGCGCACACCGGCCCGAGCCTGGTTGGTTTTGCAGTGGCCCCAATGGAAATCTTCAGGCCACTCGAAAGCTGAAGCTGCTTTTTTTAGGTTTTATTTGAGAGAAGCCCAAGAGATCACAGGGCTTTACCAATAGCTGGCACTACTTCCACAACATCATACGGGAGCAACACCGCCGCGCTGTCGTCGAGCGGCGTTGTGGAAAAAGTGTTGATGATCAGTTTACCGCCATGTCGAAGGGTATAGTAAGGCAAACTCGCGACGGGCATAACGACCAGCGATGAACCGGCCACCAGAACAACATCTGCTTTTGAACAATGATCCTCGGCCGCTTCCCAGGCGCCTTGGGGAAGGAATTCCTCAAACAGGATGATCCCTGGTTTTACAATGCGGTCACATTTAGGACAACGAGGCAGGCCGGTATCTTCCATCATTAGTTCTTTAAAGTTTTCAGAGGGGAACATAATATGGCAGGTTGGACACTCCATGTGGTCCAGCGAGCCGTGCACTTCAATGACGTTTTTTGATCCTGCCATTTTGTGCAGTCCATCAATATTTTGCGTGATGACGGCTTTGATAGCGCCTTGAGCTTCCATTTGCGCCAGGGCGAAATGCGCTGCGTTGGGTTTTGCCTCCCAGGTTTGGATGAGCAATGGTCGCAGCCAGGCATAAAAACGTTCTGGTCTCCTCAGGAAGGAGCTGAGGGAAGCCACTTCCATCGGGTCGTCTTTGGACCACAAGCCAGTATCTTGCGTGCGAAAGTCAGGTATGCCAGAAGGGGTAGATATCCCAGCGCCAGTCAAGACGACAGCATGCCTGGATGACCGGATCAGTTCGGCGGCCTGTTCGATTCTCTCTTGCTTAGATTGTTTCGGGTTCATTCTTTGATTCGTTCTGCAATCTGGGTTGCCAGCTGGTTGAACTGCTGCGCGACCAATCCATCGGGTTGGATTTGGATCAGAGGAATGCCGCGCTGTACAGCTTGAAATGCCAGTTCGGGGACGGGAGAGATCACCTGTGCAATCGGGCGGCCGAGCATTTCCTGCATTTGCGTGATTGAAAGCTGAATATCTGCTCTCAGGCGGTTGATCGCAATCAAATGCAGGAGTTTTGATTTGCCAAAACCAACCTCGGCAACATTATCCAACAGCAGCCGGGTTCTCTGAATGCTGCTGGGGTAAGGTTCGGTGGCAACGATCAGCTCATGGCAGTTTGAGAGGACTTGCTCTATATTGGGGATAAAGCTGGCCCCGATATCCAGGAGAACAACCTGAGCAAGCGCAGGCAGGTGCCTGGTGAGCTGTTGGATCTGCTCGGTTTGGATGAGCAAAGCCGCGTCCTGGATATGGGATGAAGCCATCAAGAGACGAATGCCGTAGGAGGTGCGTAAAAGCTGGCTTTCGATAGCAGAAGAGTTTATTTCCGCGGGTTGGGACTGTAAGAGTTTGTTGAGACTGTCTGGGCTAGCAAATCCGAGGTCAAGAGCCATGGATCCCTGGCCAGGGCGCAGTTCCGCAACAATGACATCCAATTTGTGGCGCTGGTGCAGCACGATGCCGAGGTTAAAGATTGTCGTTGAGATGCCGATACCGCCCTTAGAGGCGATGCATCCTACCATATAACCTTTTGGTGAAACAGCCTCTGTGGCGCCGCGCAATTTACCCCGGTTCAGCAGCGCTTTGATGCGCGCCACCAGTTCTGCGGGGTGGATAGGCTTTGTCAAGTAATCATCTACACCGGCGTCATAGCCAGCGACCTTGTCTGCCACCTGACTTTTGGCAGTGAACATCAAGATCGCGATGCCTGCGGTGTTGGGATCTTTTCGCAACTGGCGGGTTACCTCATACCCGTCCATATCAGGCATCATTACATCCAACAAGATTAACTCAGGCAGTTCACTCTTTGCCAGAGCGATGGCCTGTTTTCCGTTATTTGCGGCGACGATCTGGAATCCCTGGCGTTGAAGCATCAGGCCAACCAGTCTTAAAGTTTCTATGTCATCATCAACAATGAGAACTTTGGCAGCCATACTTCCCCGGTCTTTCATTTAGATATTTGTCAGTCTAGCATTAAATTGGATCTGGCGCAAGAAAAATTGAGGGGCCTCAGGGGTTTTTTACCTGACCGAGAAGTATATTTGGAAAGTCCTTGGCCAAGACCTTAGGATAAATTTTGCCATCTTTGACAGGCAAGGAATGGGTATAATTTAAGCACATGGAACTTTCGACCATTGAACGCTTTTTGGCGACGGAATGCGGGTTAAATAAGAGCCAGCCGGTATTGTTGGGACTGTCGGGAGGACCGGACAGTCTGTCTTTGCTGGATGTTTTGCTGCATTTTGGCTACCCTGTTATTGCTGCTCACTTTAACCACAAATTGCGCCCGGAATCGGGTAAAGAAGCGGATTACGTCTGGCGCCTGGCGGAGCAGCTTGGAGTCCGGTTTGTATGTGGGAGTATGGCGGTAACTACGCTAGCCCAGGAGAATAAATGGACTGTTGAGGAAGCCGCCAGAACTGCCCGTTACCAGTTTCTGTTTCAAGAGGCGCGCCGTTTTCATGCTCAGGCAGTTGCGATTGCGCACACCGCCGATGACCAGGTTGAGACGGTCTTGATGCATATCCTGCGAGGTTCTGGACTGGCTGGTTTGAGAGGGATGGGTTTTCGCGCTGTCCAACATGAATGGGATGCTCAGATCCCGATTGTCCGCCCATTTTTAGAGGTGTGGCGGCAAGAAATACTGGAATATTGCAAAGAACGGAAGCTTGAGCCCATTTTTGACCAGAGCAACCTGGATGAAGTTTATTTTAGGAATCGTATTCGCCTTCAATTAATTCCTTACCTGGAACAGTATAATCCCAAGGTAAAGCAGGCTTTGCGGCGGATGTCTCGCATTCTGGAAGCGGACACCGCCCTGCTGGAAGATACTGTCAACCAGGCCTGGAAAGAATGTCTCATTGCCATAAATTCTCTTTCTGTTATCCTGGATAATGTTCGAGTGAAAAAACTACCCCTCAGCTTGCAGCGCATGGTACTGCGTAAGGCAATGGCTTTTTTATTGCAAGGGGAGGAAGACATCGAATACGAGGCGATCGAACGGGGCAGAAAGTTTATTTCAAGCCCTTCACGCCGTGGCCGGATCGAGCTTTCAGGGGGAATGAGCCTGTACCTGACAGGGGAATGGCTGGCTGTTGCCAGAAGGGAGGAAGATTTACCGAGAGACAACTGGCCGCAGTTCCAGGGTCGTGAACCGATTGCGTTGGATGCGCCGTTTCGTGTGACCCTCAACCATAGTTGGGTTCTTGAAGGCGAGATGCTTTCATCCCATTCTGCGCTCGCCCAAATAAATGATCCACGCAAGGCATGGCTGGATGCCGATTGTTTACAATTCCCTCTCCTCCTGAGAACGATGCGGCCGGGAGAACGCTTCCAACCTTTAGGGATGGAAGGAAAAAGGGTGAAGCTATCTGATTTTTGGGTCAACCTAAAAATGCCCCGTTTTGTGAGGAAAAACTGGCCTTTAGTGGTCTCAAATGATCAAATTGTATGGATTCCCGGACAGCGGATGGCTCATGCCTGCCGGTTGACAGAGCGAACGAAACGAGTCTTGTATCTCTGTCTCGGTCGCCAGGATACTGAAAAGCCGGACGTTTAAGGATTTTCTTCTGCCAGGTGTTTTAATTTAAGGCCAATTTCGCGCCATTGAATTTTTGAAATTCCGAGTTTTTGCCGGATCTTATCGGACTCGATGCCGGCTTTCCAATCATTGAGTGCGCTGCTCCAACGACACATATCGAAGGATACATGTTTGCTCAGGCCGGCTTCTTTTCCCATGTCTTCCAAGAGGTATTCAAGTCGACGGGGAGACCACGGGAAGACCCTGTCGGTAATTTCGTATTGTGTTTCGTATTCATGGTAGGCTTCTACCCAATCCTGAGAAAGCGGGAGTTTTCGTTCTTTATAGCGATGAGAGGGATTGTTGTACCGCACAAAAAGAAATGGTCCCGCGGGTGATTCTAACTCGAGGTGGTTGGGGGTAATCGTCAGGCATTCTCCCTTTTTTATCCCGGTTTCCAGGAGCATTACCAACAGGGTATAGGGTCTTGCATCTGGCTTCTTGTTCTGACGGTATTTCAACGCAACCGTGATGAGGGCTTCCTGCTCGTCCGTTGTCAAGATCGTTGGCAAGGGGCTGATGACAGATTGCTGAAGCACTTTTTCGGCTGGATCTACCAGGATGGCTCCATTCTTGTTGAGCCAGCGGAAGAATGACTTGATGGATGTGATCCTGCGGCTCAAACTTTTTGGGCTGCAAGGAATTCCGCGGCCGCTTTGCAACCAGTTTAGATAATGGTTGAGATCTGCAGTGGTAATTGCGCCAATCGTTCGGTCCGGTGGTAGATAGGAAGCCAACAATTGCAAGTCGCCAGAAAAGGCCTTGACGGTGTGCGGCGAGCGACCCTGGTCATGCAAGTAAATTTCCCAACTGCGAATTGCCGGCAGCAAGGGTGTGAGGGAAGTGATGTGGACGACAGGTGTAGATTCTTTTGCCACGGCTGACTCCCATGTGCAAATTCGATGGTTTGCGCATAGTCTTATCAGCCAGTGTACAAGAGAATTTTTGAAATGTCAAATAAAACAATCAAGGAAAATACATGGCCTGTTGCAGGATGGATTGGATGGCAACAAGATCGGGCCAAAAGACCCAGTACCCTGTTTCTGGGATGATGTAGGGCCATCCTTCTGAAGGGCCAATTGTGTAGCGGCGAACATGGCCGGGTTCCGCCAGGCGCGGCAGGATGGGTGCCAGAGCGAGGATTTCCCCGGTGGTCATATCTGTTTCCACACTATCCCGCAGGACGTTTAGAAGCTCCGGAGCTTTTGAGATTGCTTGCAAGGATAGTAGCTGGCGGGCGATTCCGCCAAGCACTTCCTGGCTTCTACGGCCGCGATCGAAATCGCTGGTGGAATAGCGGGAGCGGACATACCATAAGGCCATTTCCCCATCCATATGAACAATCCCCGGCGAAACTGTACAATAACCATTCACGTGGTTTGGGAGATCGCATTTATCTGTAAGTTCTTTTTCAACCTCAACATCAATTCCGTTCAAGGTGTCAATAATGTGGATGAATCCATTGAAATCTGTCATCACATAGTGGTCGGGCTGGGTGCCAAAGTTATAAGAGAAGACGCTCTTCATCATGGAAAAACCACCCATTCCAAAAGCGGTATTGATGCGTTCTGGGCCAACACCCGGCAAATAAAGGTAAAGGTCGCGTGGAAAGGAGACGATGTTTGCACTGCCCGAATCGCTTCGTAAAATTACAAGCTGGATGACATCAGTTCGGAATCCTCCGCCGGGCCGCCTGTCTGAACCGAGAATCAGGATGCTGACCTGTTCGGGAGGCGCTTCAACCCCCTCGGTCCAGGGCGTCGGCGTTGCAGTTTTTTCTTGCCTGGGCAGAGGAGTTGCTGGAAAGATAGGCGTGAGGGTCACTGGAGAGGTTGGTGTGGGAGGCAACGGTAAAAAAGGCGTTCGTGTGGCGGTTGCATTTGGATCATATCGCAATCGCTCTACTGGTTGAGACGAATCTCCCATGATGGGCATGACCATGCTCGTGCAAGCGGTCAAGAACAGGCACAACAGCAGCCAAAGGACAATTTTAAGTTGAGACATTTTTATTCTGGATTTCAGGGAGGGGTTGCCTGAGCTGTTAACGTTTGAGCTATTGATGTTTGCGTCAGCGCTTCTGCCGAAGCTGTTTGGGCTTGCCCGGTAGCCTGAATGGATTGAGCGGTCGCGGTTTGCGCCTGGGAAGTTGCCAGGTTGTTTACTTCGGCTGTGAGCGTTAGCCCTTGCTGCGCGACGGCAGTTGCGGATAGGTCAGGAGTAGGGGGCTCAGAAGTAGGCTGTTGGGTTGGGGTCGGGGTTGAGGTCCTGGTTGGAGTATATTTGGGAAGAACGTTGGGAACATATAGGGATTGTCCGGCGTAGATCAGGGTTGATCCTTCCAGGCAGTTCGCATCCTGAAGCTGATTTACCCCTACGCCATACGCGAGCCCGATGCCAAACAGTGTGTCGTTTGGTTTGACAATATAACGTACCCAGCCGGCTGGAGGGCCGCAACTGCTCCGGGTAATCATTGGCGCCGCGAAGATTGTCGCAGTGTTGGTTTGAGTCAACACCTGGGTCGCGGTGGGAGTTAAAGGCGGCAGGTAAATGATAGTGCCAGGCAGCAGGTTATCGCTGATCAGGCAGTTGTATTTCTTGATATCCTGAATCGATATCTGGTAAATTTCAGAGAGCGTTGAGAGAGTATCACTTCCGCTCAGTGTATAGGCATTCCAATTGGCTGGGGGTGGGCATGTGGTTGGAGCGGCTGGAAGGGTTGGGATGATGCGCGTAGGAGGGAGAACAGGCGTGGTAGTGCTGGTTTCTTGTAGATCGAGGGTAGCTGGTTTGGTGGTATTATCGGCGACCAGAGAACTGGTAGAGGCGCCTTCGATGAGGGACAGCGATAAAGCCCCAAATACCAGGAGGAGAGAGAGCCCTCCAGCAACCAATCCGGAGAATAGATCATGGAACGTTCTCATTCTGTTTGAGGGGTTTCGCTTTCAACAAGCGTGTCCGATTGAATGGGTAACAAGATACTAAAAGTGGTGCTTTTTCCTGGATTGCTCTCAGCCCAAATACGGCCTCCCTGAGCCTCTGTAAGCGTCCGGGCGATGGAAAGGCCTACGCCGGTATCTCCTAACCCCTGGATGAGCGGATTATCTGCGCGGTATTGGCGCGAGAAAACTCGCGGCAGGTCTTCGGTGGCAATTCCTCCGCCCGTATCGGTCACCTGGAGGAGCATGTAAGAGAAATCGTTTTCATCTTCCTGAAGGCGTAGCCTGAGATCGACAATTCCTTCGGGAGGTGAGGCCGCCCCGGCGTTTTGCAGTAAGTGAATGATAATTTGTTGCAAAGCATCCCGGTCGGCGCGGATCGCAGGGAGGCTGTCCGGCAGGTCTACCCGCAAGGTGATGTTCTTTTCGCGAAGTTGCGAGGATGTTTCGCTAAGGGCTTCATCCACTACCTCTGTGACATCAACGACCTGAGGCTGGTACTGTACGTCTTCATCCACGGCGTTCGAAATCCTGATCAGATCGCTCAACAGCGTATTCATACGTTCGATAGAACTCTTGATCCGCTCCAGGAATTTTCGTTGTAGTTCTCCTAAAATCCCAACCGACTCTGTCATAAGAAGATCTGTGTAGCCTACAATCGAAGCCATCGGTTGGCGGATTTCTTGAACAATCGAGGCAGCAACTTCTTTATGATCTGAAGATTCCCGGTTGGAATTGCGGTTTTGCATCTCCAACGAAAGGATTTTCATGTTTGCGCCAGCCAGGGCGTTCTGCAAATGAGCAACTTCTTCGAGCGCCAGGTGCAATTCAGATTCAAAGTATTGTACATTCCCCGGCGGCTCCGATTTTGAAGCTGCCTCGGTTTTTAACGCGGCGCGTAATTGGTCATTTTCAGTTTGTAGGCTTTCAATAATCGTTTGTAAATCTTTTTGAACGGAAATCAGATTTTCGATTTGGAGCGCGCTTTGCTGTTCAATGCCGGTTGGGAGTATCTTGTCTTGTTCACTTTTTAGACTTTCTTGTTGTAAAGCGGTTGTTGGGGTGGTTTCTGAGTGTAAGAGCAACTTGCTGATAGGCTCTGCTATTGCCATCAGAAAAGTCTGATCTTCTGTATCCCATATCTTATTCGAGTAAGGGGAGAGCAGCAAGAGACCCCAGCGCGCATTTCCCTGGGAATTTAAGGGAATCAGCAAAAGATTGCCTGGTTTTTTAAGGCCGGTTGCGGCTGCCAGCGCTTCAAAATCCGGTGTACTTTGGTTTTCATGATCCAATCTGAGCGGTTTTTCGCGTTGGAGCGCACCATGTAAGGCTGGGAGTTTGTTTTTCTCCAGGACTATAGCGGGGAGACGTTCTTCTCGCAACAAGTCATAACCGCAAACGATTTTAATATCGTCCGTGTTACTGACGGAATGCATCAGGTAGCAAAGATCTGCTGTTATGGTTTGAGCAACTGCCTGGGTCAAGCCTGCATAGAGGGCGTCTTTATCCTGTCGCCAGGCCAGATGAACCCAAGAGTTAATGGTGCGAGGATCTTTTTTCCATTGTTTATGATCGGATTGATCTCCTTCTATTTCTGGAGACGTTGTTTCCGGTACTGAAATCCCGTGCAGATGCTGGGCCAGTGCCGGAAGCAACGGGTAGGCGCACAACTGGAACAGCCGGACCGGAGCGGCAAAATCCCCATTGGTTGCTCCTTGAAGTAAATGAAAGATTGCCCCTGTGATAGAAAAGAGCAACATGGAAAAACCGAAACCCCATCCTGCGGGTCTCCGAAATAACAACAGAAGGATTCCAGCGATTGCAATGAAAATCGAGAATATCTGCCAGCTCCAATCCAGGCCACTGGCGTTGAAAGAAGGGGCGCTTAACTGGTTGTTCCAGGCGGTCATAGTAAAGAGATACAGCACAAGCACAGCAAAGTTGAGTAGACCGGTCGAAATATCTGCAAAGCGCGCCGGGGTTGGGAAGCTCCATAACCAGATGATCCATATCAAGCTAATTGCTGTAACGGCCCGCTCAAGGGGGGGCAGCAGGAGGTGCGGATTGGTTAAGCCCTGCCATGAAAGCCCACTGAAAACAAATAACACAATCTGCCCAGCCAGCAATACAGCCAGCCCAAACAGGATCCGCCGGGTGTATATGAAGTGACTAGCCCTTCTGGCAGCCAAGACGGCCTGCAAAGCTGCCATGGTTGCAAAAGCCAGCGCAAGATGGTAGATCAGGTTCCCTGGCGGTGTGGTTAGAATCGCGAAGATTTGCTGAAGAAAATTATCCATACGCATATCCTGCTTATGAAGGATTATAGCACGGTCAGGTTAGTTAGATGGAAAGCCATAAGTTTGGGTTGCAAGTCATGTTCCCGATCAGAATCTAATTTTAAGACCCAATTTCTTGACAAATCCTTCAGAAGATTTATAATACCATTCAATGAAAAACGTCCAGGCGTATTCCTTTTATTTTTATTTTGCGGCTTATGGCTTTATAAGCATGCTTCGCGCTGGGCGTGATTGAAGAATTTTATTAAAATGCCAAAATTCAAAAACCGCCCGGAAAGGGCGGTTTTTTTTTATCACAGCGTTCGATTGGGGCATCGTATTTTCCTGATACTACACCAGTCAACGCTTTCGCTGAATAAAAGGAGGTGTTATGTTTGTTGCTTTTCAAGGTGAACCTGGGGCATATTCTGAATCTGCTGCTTTGGCGTATTTTGGTGAGGGAATTAAGGTTGAACCTTGCGAGACTTTCGAGAGGGTTTTTAAGGTGGTTTCCGAAGGGCGATGTGAACGAGGAATTATCCCCATTGAAAATTCTGTGGCCGGCAGCATCTATCAAAACTATGATTTGTTGCTGCAATTTCCGTTGGAAGTTGTTGGGGAGTACTACCTTCAAATTTCTCATTGTTTGATTGGGATACCGGGTTCATCGCTAAAAGATATTAAGAAGATCCTCAGCCATCCTCAAGCGCTGGCTCAATGTGATCGATTTCTGAAATCTTTAGAAGGCGTGAAGCATGAGCCTGCTTATGATACTGCTGGCAGTGTCAGGATTGTGAAGGAAATGAAAGATCCCAGTGTTGCGGCGATCGCTTCTCGTCGGGCTGCCGAGATTTATGGCATGGATGTTTTAACGGCAAATATTGAGAATACGGCTGCGAACTATACCCGGTTTCAAATTATCTCGCGGCGGCGTGAAGATCCCGGCAAAGATGCCAAGACCTCGATTGTTTTTGCAATGAAAAATCAGGCTGGCGCTTTGTATCGTGCGCTTAGCGTTTTTGCATTGCGCGATATTGATCTGACAAAAATTGAATCCCGTCCTTTAGTTGGCAAACCGTGGGAATACTTTTTCTATATTGATCTGGCCGGTTCTGTATTTGAGGAGAAAGTCCAGCGCGCTTTGGCTAACCTTGAAGAATACACCACCTTTCTCCGGGTTTTGGGATCTTATCCAAGATTTGCTTTTCGTGATCTTGTCAAGGCTGCCGAGGATCACGACTAAAAGGATTTTGTGATGATATTTCTTATCTTTCGATTTTATTATGGCTATTTTTACAACTTCCGGGAAGCTGGTAGCAGCGCTTAAGCAGAAGCTGTTCGAATCAGAAAATTTTCAAGAACACCTGCGGCGCTCCGAACAGCGCCGCAGATTTGTTCGTGACGATTGGAGGTGAATCAGATGACCGTTCGAGGAGTTCGAGGAGCAACCGTCGCAAACGGCGATACGGCTGAAGAAATTTTAAACGCCAGCCAGGAGTTGCTTGAAAAAATGATGAAAGCCAATCCGAAAATGCGCAGCGAGGATCTTGCGAGTGCGTTTTTCACCGTCACACCTGACCTGGTCTCCACCCACCCGGCCAGGGCGGCGCGGTTGATGGGATGGGATCGAGTTCCGCTCTTGTGCGCTCAAGAGATTCCGATTCCAGGCAGCCTGCCGAGGTGCATTCGAGTGCTGCTCCACTGGAACACTTCAATTCAACAGGCAGAGGTTGTTCACGTTTACCTGCGTGAAGCAGCGGCTCTCAGGCCTGATTTAACACAAAGTTAATAGTTTATAAGGAGATGAAATGATGTTAATCGTGATGCAGGTTGGCGCTTCTGCTGAAGAAGTTAATGATGTGGTCAAGGGGATTGAAGGAGTGGGTTTGAGCGCCCACATATCGCGCGGTGAGGAAAGAGTGATCATCGGCGCGATTGGCGAAGGACGAGTGGCGACCCAATATCTGACAATGTTCTTGACGCTGCCCGGTGTGGATCGGGTGGTGCCGATCTCGCGCCCCTACAAGCTTGCCTCGCGGGAGTTCAGCCATCAAAATACCCGCTTTGATGTCGGCGGGGTAGAGATCGGTGGAGAAGGTGTGGTGATCATCGCTGGGCCTTGTTCCGTAGAAAATCGCTCTCAGACTTTGGAAATCGCCCATGCAGTTAAAGAAGCGGGAGCGCACATCTTGCGGGGAGGGGCTTATAAACCCAGAACTTCGCCCTATGCCTTTCAGGGTTTAGGGGAAGCTGGCTTAGAGATTTTAATAGAAGCTCGCGAGGCGACCGGCCTTCCTGTGGTCACCGAGGTGGTTTCACCAGAACAGGTCTCAGTAGTGAGTTCTTATGCTGATATCCTCCAGGTTGGTGCACGAAACATGCAGAACTATGCTTTGCTGCACGCCGTTGGGGAAAGTCACTACCCAGTTTTATTGAAGCGAGGAATCAGCGCCACAATCGAAGAAATGCTCATGGCAGCTGAATATATCCTCTCGCATGGCAATTCCCAGGTCATGCTTTGTGAACGCGGCATACGGACTTTTGAAACGGCTACCCGGAACACAACTGATATCAACGCGGTGCCTGTTTTAAAGTCTTTGAGTCATTTGCCTGTCATCCTTGACCCAAGCCACAGCACGGGCAATTGGCAGTATGTGCCGGCTATTGCACAGGCGGCTGTGGCTGCCGGCGCCGATGGCCTGATTGTTGAAGTGCACAATACTCCAGACCGGGCGCTTTCGGATGGCGGCCAGAGCCTTAAGCCAGAGCGATTTGCTGAAATGGTCAATCAAGTGAAGGCCATTGCGAGAGCCATCGGGCGTGACCTGGTTGTCAGTCACTCCAGTCGTTCGGTGCCCCAACCGTAAGCGGCGGATTAAGATGGAAGAAGAAAGTCCTCCTGCCTTTTCGCTGCTCGCCTCTTTGAACGTTGCTATCATTGGATTGGGTTTGATGGGCGGCTCCCTGGCTATGCTTATCCATGGTCGCTGCCGTTCACTCATTGGGATCGACAATGATCCAGTTGTTCTGGAACACGCTAGAAAGTTAAAAATTGCCGATGTCCTCGGCAGGGTCTCTGATGACCTTATTCCTCTCGCGGATGTCATTGTCCTGGCTACACCAGTAGGGGCGATCCTGGATCTGATTGCCAGCCTTCCCAGCCTGCACCCCGGCAGCCCGATCGTCATGGATTTGGGTTCGACCAAGGCGGAGGTTTTAGAACGGATGAAAAGTCTGCCAGAGCGATTTGATCCACTGGGCGCTCATCCGATGTGCGGCAAAGAGCACAATTCTTTGTTGAATGCTGATCCTGGCTTATATTCAGGAGCCGTATTCGTCTTGTGCCCGCTGGAACGGACTTCTTCAAAGGCGCGTGAGCTGGCGGTTCAGATGGTTCAGGCTGTGAGAGGGAACGCGGTCTGGATGGACGCTGAGTCTCATGACCGCAAAGTTGCTGCGACCAGTCATTTGCCTTACCTGGCCGCGAATATGCTGGCGGCAATCACCCCTTTGGAGGCAGCCTTGCTCGCCGGTCCAGGCTTCCGCAGCACAACGCGTGTCGGAGAGACCAACCCTTCATTGATGATTGATGTGTTGAAGTCTAACCGCGACAATGTTTTACGGATGCTGACCGATTATCGTAATGGTTTAGAGATATTTGAAGCTCTGTTAGTTCAAAAAGATTGGGAAAAGATTGAGCAGCTCCTTTCAACCGGCTGCACCCGACGGCAAGAAATTCTCAAAGTTTCGGAAAGGAATTCTCAATGCAGTTAAAAATCAACCCATCACGTTCTCTGAAAGGCGAGATAACGGTTCCTGGGGATAAATCGATCACGCATCGGGCAATTTTATTTGCGCTCATGGCAAAAGGACAGAGTTGTATCCGGCATCCTTTAATCTCTGGTGTAACCTCTACTATGCTCTCAGCAGTTGAGATGCTCGGCGCCTCTTACTTTTTTGAAGGCGGAGATTTATTTCTCACCAGCCCAGGGTTATTCGAGCTGAATCCTCCCGGTGAACCGCTGGATTGCAAAAATTCAGCCACGACGATGCGTCTTCTGGCAGGCGTGGTTTCGGCTGCTGGGATCACAGCGGCGCTGGACGGTTCCGATGGATTACGCCGCAGGCCAATGAATCGGATCGTGGAACCATTGAAACGGATGGGCGTGCAAATTGATGCGGCAGAGGGCGGCCAGGCTCCTTTGAAAATCTCCGGGCGCTCCCCTGGTCAAAATCTTAAGGGATTGCATTTTGAATCTTCTGTAGCCAGCGCACAAGTTAAGAGTTGTATCCTGCTGGCAGGATTGGCGGCGGATTCTCCAATTGTCATTGTAGAGCCGGCACTCTCGCGTGACCACACCGAGCGGATGTTGCGTTCCTTAGGTGTTCAGATCGAGACGACCTGGAAGCGTGGATGTTCGCTGGTTGTGTTACAACCAGGCGGTAATGCCTTTCTCCGGCCGCTCGATTTGACCATCCCTGGAGATTTTTCTGCAGCCTCTTTCATCCTAGTGGCGGCGCTGATCACACCGGGTTCAGAGGTGATTCTTCGGAGAGTAGGGTTGAACCCTTCTCGAACCGGCTTGATGGTTACTTTACAGGAAATGGGAGCGGATATTCAGGTGTTGGATCAGTGGGAAGAGGCTGGCGAACCAGTGGGGGATATCAGGGCAGCTTACAGTAAACTTCGGGGCGGAAGCGTGAGCGGCCAGCGGGTTGTGGAGATGATTGATGAGTTTCCAATCTTTGCGATTGCAGCGTCCTTTGCGCAAGGGGCGACTGAGGTAAGGGATGCCTCAGAGTTGAGACTGAAGGAGTCCGATCGCATTCGGATGTTGTGTGCTGAATTGAGCCGACAAGGAATTAATGTCAGCGAGAGGACCGACGGTTTTACGATTTTTGGAAACGGAATTGCGCCGGGAGGGGCGGTTGCGGAGCCCCATGGAGATCACCGGCTGGCTATGTCGCTGGCCGTGTTAGGATTGAATGCACAACAGCCGGTTTTGGTGAGCAGGGCTCATATTCTTGCTGAATCATACCCCGAATTCCCAGAGGTTTTGCTGGCGCTGGGAGCCGATGTTCTCTCTCTGCCCGAAGAAAATTCCATAGGCGGGCAACTTGGATAAAGTATTCTTTCGTCTTGGTTTGACAGGATATCCGCTGGGTCATAGTCTTTCTCCTGTGCTGCACCAAGCGGCGCTTGAAACAGCCGGTCTGCCGGGAAGTTACGATCTTTTTCCCGTTTTACCCTCGCCAGAAGGGCTTGGGGAGCTGAAATCGCTGGTGGATAGGATGCGAACTGGTCAGTTGCAGGGTTTGAACGTCACGATCCCGCATAAACAGTCAATCTTACAATTTGTTGATGAGCGCAGCCCAGCGGTGCAACGGGTTGGTGCAGCTAATGTGATCTACAAAGCTGATAATTGCCTGGTGGCCGAGAATACTGACATTGCGGCTTTTAAAAATGATCTGGATACCTGGTTGTCCACCTTCGCTCCCTGGCCCTTACCTGCTCGGAGGGCGCTTGTGCTGGGAGCAGGCGGAGCCGCCCGAGCCGTGGCTGACGCCCTGTTGTGTGAAGGATGGGAAGTGTGGATTGCTGCACGGAATCTTCACCAGGCGATTGATTTATGCGCCAGGTTATCGCCCTGGTATCCAGGGTGTACATTAAAGGCCATCCCGTTGGCAGAAAAACCTTTGCTGCACTCAACTTTCCCTTGCTGATTGTGAATGCTACCCCCGTTGGTATGTTGCCATTCCTCGACCAATCTCCATGGCCGGCTGGGGTAGAACTGCCGGAAGGATCGTTCATCTACGATCTGATTTATAACCCCTCCGAGACGATGCTGCTCAAGGCCGCCAGGGCCGCAGCTCTGCCCGCGATAAGCGGCGGCGGGATGCTTGTAGCTCAGGCTGCGCTTGCTTTTAGCCTTTGGACCGGCCAGCCCTCGCCAGTTCAGGTTATGCGTGTGGCTTTTGACCGGCATATCAAATTGAGCCAAAAGAAGGACTTAGACCTTCAAACAGGAAGATGACGATGACACCATGGATACCATTTGAACCATCCAGGCGGGTACAGGCGCTTCCGGAAAACTTTTTTGCCGCGCTGGAAGAGAAAATCAGCGCTTTACAATCAACTGGAAAGGATATCATCCGGTTGGATGTCGGTTCGCCGGATCTGCCACCCCCGCCTGAAATCATTGAAAGGCTGATTCAATCAGCCCGTGCTCCCGATCATCATGGCTACCAGTCTCTGAGGGGGCCGGGAGCGCTCCGTGAGGCCTGGGCGTCTTTCTATGCGGCGCGTTTTGGGGTGGAGCTGGATGCAGGGACGGAAATCTTACCGTTGATTGGCTCCAAAGCTGGCATATTCAACTTCATCAATGCGTGGGCAGAGCCTGGGAGCATCGTTTTAATCCCGGACCCCGGTTATATGACCTATACGCGGGCTACGCTCTTTGCGGGCGCTGAACCATATTTTATCCCCCTCGATCCTCAAAACGGTTTTTTACCTGACCTTTCAGCAATCCCTGTAGATATTTTGAAGCGGACACGCATGTTGTGGCTTAATTATCCCAATAATCCTACTGCTGCTGTAGCTGACCTCTCGTTTTTCGAGAAAGCAGTTACCCTGGCAATGGAACATGGCTTTTGGGTTTGTCACGATGCTGCTTACAGTATGGTGACCTTTGAAGGATACCGCGCTCCTTCTTTGCTGGAAGTTCCAGGCGCCAGGCAGGTTTCTGTGGAGTTTAATTCTCTTTCCAAGTCGCACAATATGGCAGGCTGGCGTGTTGGCGTAGCGCTTGGAAGCGCACAGGCAATCCGCCCGCTGGCGCGTTTGGAAGTGAACATGAATAGCGGTCATTTTCTACCGGTTATGGATGCGACCACTTTGGCGCTAACAGGCGATCAAGCCTGGATGGCAGAACGGAATGAGGTTTATCGCCGCAGACGCGATGCTGCTCTCCGAGGACTCGCGGCGCATGGCATCCATCTCAAACCGTCTCACGGCTCTATTTACCTTTGGTGCCCGGTTCCAAATGGTTGGAAGAGCCTTGACTTTGTGATGCAAGTTCTGGAAATGACAGGGGTAAGTTTCACGCCCGGCACTGTTTTCGGGCAAGGCGGCGAGGGATATTTTAGGATCTCTCTAACGACAGATGAAAAACGGATCGCTGAAGCGATGCAGCGACTGAGATTGTGGAGGAAAGAATGATCCTGAGATTGCTAACATCCGGAGAATCGCACGGCCCGGGATATGTCATGATTCTGGATGGCTTGCCTGCCGGCTTGCCGCTTGAACCAGAAATGATCAATCGCGACCTGACACAGCGGCAACAAGGGGCGGGCGCAGGCCTTCGAATGAAGATTGAGAAAGACCGGGTTAAGATTATCGGTGGCGTTTTAGAGAACCGTACGACAGGCGGGCCGGTAAGTTTTTTTATCGAGAATCTTGATCATAAAAACTGGCGGGGGCGCGCGGTAAAACCTTTTGTGGTTCCGCGCCCAGGCCATGCTGATCTGGCGGCTGCGGTTAAATATGGGTATGATGATCTGCGGCCTGGGTTAGAGCGCGCCTCGGCCCGCGAGACTACGGCCAGGGTGGCGGCCGGCGCAGTGTGCCGCATGTTGCTGGCTCAGTTTAATATTCGCGTGGGAGGGTATGTGAGCGCAATTGGACCGGTAATCGCCGACCTGTCGCAGCTTTCCTTCGAAGAACGTATCCGGCGGGCGCGCCTGAGCAGTGTGTTATGCCCGGATCCACAGGCTTCTCAGGCGATGGAAGAAGCAATTGATCTGGCGGTAAAAACCGGCGATACGCTTGGCGGTGTGATCGAGGTGGTGGCGCTGGGTTTGCCGGTCGGGCTGGGCTCATTTGTTCAGTGGGACCGTCGCCTGGATGCCCGCCTTGCCTATGCTATCATGAGTATACCGGCAGTAAAGGGCCTTGAATTTGGCCCGGCTTTTGAAAATTCTCTCCGTTCGGGATCGCAGGTGCAAGATGCGATCGACCTGGAAGGAGGGGAGCTGGTTCGAAGGACAAACCGGGCCGGCGGGTTAGAAGGCGGGATTACGAATGGACAACCCTTGCATGTGCGAGCTGCCTTTAAGCCCATACCCACCTTGCGGATGTCCTTGCCGTCGGTTGACCTTTCAACAGGATCGGCGAAGGCTTCGGTGTATGAACGGTCAGATACCTGCCAGGTGCCTAGAGCGGTGGTAGTGGTCGAGGCAATGACAGCATTTACTGTGGCGGATGCCCTTTTGGAGAAACTGGGGGGCGATACCCTGGTTGAAATTAAGGAGCGCTATGCAGCTTTGAAGTCACTTCAGGTGGAAAGCCTATCGCTTTCAGGTGAATCACACATTTTTTGGCCAGAGGAGAACCACGATGATTCATAACCGCCATACCAGGCGCATCTTTCTCTATGGCCCTCCCGGATCGGGAAAAACCACAGCGGGTGAATTGCTTGCCAGGCAATTGAATTTGCCGTTTGATGATCTGGACGTCCTGATTGAACGCCAAGCTGGATGCACCATTGGACAGTTGTTTGCGCAGGAGGGGGAGGCTGGCTTCCGCAAACGCGAGGCTGATCAATTGAGGGCATGGATTAAAAATGAGGCTGGCGTGCTGGCGCTTGGCGGCGGGGCGCTGCTGGACCCTGCAAACCGCGAACATGCGCTGCGTTCCGGTGTGGTAATCTGTCTTTCCGCCTCTCTTCCGGCGCTTGTGGCCCGGATGGAGGGCCAGGCGCTTTCCCGCCCTTTACTGGCTGGGGAGGATATGGCAACCCGCCTGGAAAAATTATTCCTTGCTCGAGCTGAGCATTATACCAGCTTCCCACTCAATATACAAACAACGGGACGCACACCTGACGAAGTCGTTCAAGAAATCCAAAGAACGATTGGTTGGTTTCGTTTGCCCAACCACGAAGAGGGGTATGATGTTCGAATTCTAGAAGGAGCATTGGGTATCCTTCCAGAAGTTCTTAACGGGATGGGTTTTGGTGGGAGTATTGGACTGGTCAGCGATGAAAATGTCATGCCGCTTTATGGAAAAGGATTGGCCGCCGGGTTGGAACTGGCTGGCTATAAGACCTCATCTTTTACCATCCCCGCAGGGGAAAGGGACAAAACGATCCAAACGGTTTCAAAATTGTGGGAAAGCTTTCTTTCCTCTGGATTGGATCGCAGCAGTTTGATTCTTGCCCTGGGAGGCGGCGTGGTGTGCGATGTGGCTGGTTTCGCGGCTGCCACTTTCATGCGTGGAGTCCGGTGGATCGCGGTCCCTACTTCTTTGCTGGCGATGGTGGATGCCAGTTTGGGCGGCAAAACGGGCGTTGATCTTCCTTTTGGAAAAAATCTGGTGGGTTCATTTTACCCGCCGGCGCAGGTCATCGCCGATCTGGCTGTTCTGGAGACACTTCCAGTTGACGAGTGGCGGTGCGGTTTGGCAGAAACGATAAAACACGGTTTGCTGGCCGATCCTGATTTATTGCGAGATTGCCAAAAAATGGCGACGTTCAACCCGGATTTTTATGCGATGAATCCCGAAGAGCGCGCCATGCTGATAAAGCGGAGTGTTGCCGTTAAGGCGCAATTTGTGCGTCGGGATCCATACGAAAAAGGGGAACGCGCCGCGCTCAACCTTGGCCACACGATTGGACACGCCATTGAACTGGTTTCTGGATATACTATCCGTCATGGAGAAGCGGTCGCCATCGGTCTGGTCCTGGAAGCTCGCCTGGCCGAGCGGTTAGGGCTGGCTGAAGGCAGCCTTGCTGATGAAATCGCCGCCCTTTTGAAAAACCTCGGACTCCCCGCGAAACTACCATGCCAGATGGATCAGGGCGCTGTGCTGACCGCGATGGAAGGCGATAAAAAAAGGCAGGACGGCAGCGTGCGGTTTGCATTGCCGGCGCGCATTGGCGGTTATGTGTTCTCCTCTCCTTCAATGGAAATCGTTCGAGATGTATTGGAAGGTGTGCAATGAAACAAGCGCTGATTTTACATGGTCCGAATTTGAATTTACTCGGAGTGCGCGAGCCGGATATTTATGGAACCTTATCCCTTGCCGAAATCAATGCCAGACTTTTGGAAGAATCGCAGAAAATGGATTTGCAATTAAGGTTTCACCAATCGAATCATGAAGGTGAATTAATCGACTTCCTCCACGAAGCGGCCAGTTGGGCAAATGGCGTCGTTTTCAACCCTGCCGGTTATACCCATACCTCGGTGGCGTTGCGAGATGCAGTCGCCGCGATTCGTATTCCAGTGGTTGAAGTGCATCTCAGTAATGTCTCTGGGCGCGAACCGTTCCGGCAGGTCTCTCTTATCGCTCCAGTTTGCAGGGGGGTGGTGGCGGGTTTTGGGTGGCGGTCCTATCTCTACGCCTTGCACGCGCTGGCTGATCTTATCGCTGAAAATTGAATCGGCGCTGGAAACTTAGGATATTCAATGATGGCGATCAAAATTGTTCGATCGCTTCATAATTTGCCTTATAACAACCTTTTGGAAAGTCGGATTTTTCGAGAAATTTTATTCCAATAGTATATTCCAAAGGTTCCTGTCCTGTGTAAATACTTTGACAAACCATACATTGCATGTTAAACTTGTCGCCGTTCGCTGGTGACGCTCTCGCCTGGGGGCGTCTTTTAGTGTGCGCTTGTTTTACATTGACTGCATTTTCCGGGTAGCCTTCATCCCCATTTGGAAGAAAGAACAGCCACTATGACCATTGTTTGTACCGGTTCGATTGCTTATGATTATTTGATGTCTTTTCCTGGTTATTTTAAAGACCATATTCTCCCTGAGCAATTGGAAAAGATTAGCTTATCCTTCCTGGTGGATACAATGGTAAAACAGCGCGGCGGCACAGCGCCCAATATCGCCTATACCCTGGCGCTGTTGGGCGAGAGGCCATTGCTGCTAGGTACGGTTGGCGAAGATTTCGAAGATTATCGCTGCTGGTTGGGTGCGCAGGGGGTCGATACCTCGCTGGTTAAAGTGATCCCAGGAAAATTCACCGCCTCATTTTTTGCAAATACCGATCTTTCGAATGCCCAAATTGCCAGCTTTTATACCGGCGCCATGGCGCACGCCTCTGAACTTTCGCTTCTAAACCTTGAAAACAGACGCCTTGATCTGGTTGTGATTTCTCCGAATGATCCGAAGGCGATGGATCAGTATGTGCAAGAGTGTAGCGCGTTGAAGATACCCTTCCTTTACGATCCCAGCCAGCAAATTGTCCGCCTGGCTCCAGAAGAGCTCAGGCGGGGCGTGGAAAATGCCCAATGCGTGTTTGTCAATGAGTATGAACTTGAACTGCTGCAAAAGCATACCGGTATTTCTTTGGGAGAAATGCTGAAGAAAATTGAATACATGGTGGTTACAATGGGTGAAGATGGGGCGGTGATTTACGCCGAAGGGCGGGAGTACCGCGTTAAAGCGGTTAAGCCAGGTCATATCCAGGATCCAACCGGTGTGGGAGATGCTTTCCGAGGAGGTTTCTTAAGGGGGAAACGGCTTGGGCTGGATTGGATAACCTGCGGCCAAATGGGCGCGCTTGCTGCGACTTATTGTCTGGAACAAACGGGGCCCCAAAATCATCATTACACAATTCCAGAATACATTGCCAGGTACCGAAAGAATTTTGACGACCATGGTAAACTGGATGTTCTATTAAAATAAAACCAATTCATACGAGATCATTTGGAGGAAATCAATGACCAATTATGATGTTAAGGACCTGCAATTTGCCGAAGGAGGGCGTCGCCGTATCGATTGGGCTGAACGAGAGATGCCGGTACTTCGTTTAATCCAGGAGCGTTTTAAAAAGGAACGTCCCTTGAAGGGCATTCGAATCTCGGCTTGCCTTCATGTAACGACTGAAACAGCCAACCTGATGAAAACACTCCAGGCGGCTGGCGCCGATGTCGTCCTGACAGCTTCAAACCCACTTTCCACACAGGATGATGTGGCTGCTTCCCTTGTATCCCATTATGAGATCCCTGTCTATGCGATCAAAGGGGAAGATAACGCGACGTATTACAAGCATATGCGCGCTGCTTTGGATCACAAGCCTCATTTGACGATGGATGATGGCGCAGACCTGGTCAGTACTTTGCATAAAGAGCGCCGGGATTTACTTCCCAACGTGATCGGCGGTACCGAAGAAACCACCACCGGCGTAATCCGCTTGCGGGCGATGGCAGCCGACGGGGCATTGAGTTTCCCGGTTGTGGCTGTCAATGATGCGATGACCAAACATCTTTTTGATAACCGTTATGGAACGGGGCAATCCACTGTCGATGGAATTGTGCGCGCCACCAATATCCTCCTGGCTGGCAAAACCTTTGTGGTAGCCGGTTATGGCTGGTGCGGGCGAGGCCTGGCGCAGCGAGCGCGCGGGCTGGGCGCTAATGTCATCGTAACCGAGATTGACCCGCTGCCTGCGCTAGAAGCGGTTATGGATGGTTTCCGTGTCATGCCAATGGACGAGGCCGCGAGGATTGGAGACATTTTCTGCACGGTAACCGGTGATATCAATGTGATCGATCGCCGACACTTTGAAGCGATGAAAGACGGCGCAATTGTGGCAAATTCTGGGCATTTTAATGTTGAGATTAACATTCCTGCTTTGGAAGAAATGTCTATTGACAAGCGCCTGGTTCGTCCTTTTGTTGAGCAATTTGAAATGAAAGATGGGCGCAGAATTTACTTGCTAGGTGAGGGACGTCTGATCAATCTGGCAGCTGCCGAGGGGCATCCTGCTTCGGTGATGGATATGTCTTTTGCAAACCAGGCCCTCAGCGCGGAATACATGGTGAAGAATGCGGACAAGCTGCAAAAGAAGGTTTACAGCGTTCCCTCAGAAATTGACCGGGAAATTGCCCAGCTAAAACTCGAAGCCATGGGCGTCAAACTGGACGTCCTTACTCCAGAACAGATTGTTTACCTTAACTCGTGGGAAGAGGGCACCTAACCCCAGGTGAACATTGACTGCATAAACGCCCTCTTTATCTTCAATGAGGGCGTTTTATTTTCTCAGAAATCGGAATTATTGGATTAAAACGGCCATGTATCCTAAAACTGACCAGGAATTAAGGAATTGATCGATCGTGCGCCAATAGACGGTACCCCCATCAAGAATGGTAACATCCTCGCTGTTGTACCCTGTCACCAGGACAGTATGCTGGTAATGCGCCACTGTGGTCGTGCGCCCATTGGAGGCTGTGTAAGAAACCGGCCAACCGGGAAGGGTGTTGTTGATTACCCACACCATGACAGGCCGCCCGCTGGCGATTTCGCTTCGGATGGTGTCCCAGGAAAGGTTGCGCGCATCCACGGCGTTCAGGCCATATTCCCTCAGCAACGCGGCGACAGGGCCAGCATGGACTCCATAGGAGGCCGGGGGAATCTGGCCGCGCGCATCCCAGTAATTTCCCACAAAACCTTCTTCGGGATCATCTGAGCGCGGCAACCGATTCAGGAAATCCATCTCATCGATGGAAACGCCGAAATAGGCGGCCAGATCAACGGCTGAACGGGCTTCACAATCCAGGGTGAATAACTGCGCATAGCCGACTATCCCGGTGATATAAGCCTCCTCTGGCGGGAATGAGTTTTCTTCTTGGGGAGGCGGAGTGGGCGCAAGGGTATCGGTAGGGATTGGGGTGTCTGTAGGGGTAGGTGGAAGAGGGGTTTCGGTAATCGTTGCGGTTGGTGTTGATGTAGCGGTCGGCGAAGGGGATGGTGTAGGGCTCCAGGTGACCGCTGGCTGGAATGGTGTGAGCGTTGCGGAAGCAAAAAAACCGGATGGAAGGATGCTTTGAGGAGGCTGACCGCCTGTCCCAAATTGACGGGCTGAGCGGAGGATTGGAATGACCCAAGGGCGGATTTCGAGCGCGACAACGATCATTGAAGCCAACATTCCTGCAAAGGCAAGCAGGAATGCGATCACTAAAATCCACTGCAAGTTGTGAAGATTTTTGGTCATACCAGCTATGGGGGGGATGGTGTCAAGATTGGAGAAGCTGCTTCAACCTCGATTTCGATGAAAAACGGGTCGCCAAAAGGCTGGCCATCTGGATCAAAGGCCTGCCAGGCGCTGCGATGGAGGCCTGTTTCGCTAGGTGCGGTAAAGACTATCCGGACCACCGTCTGGCTGCCGCTGCGCGCTGGAATCAAAGCCTGTTCTTCTTCAACTCCCATTTCGGACCCCGAGATCAATCTGAGCGTATATCCTTCACCCCAGTTACAGGTGCCGGTATTCTTTATCTCCCAGCGTTTGTCCATAGAGGAACCGGCTTTTACCACAGTGCCATCTGGAATGGTGACATCTGAAATGAAAGATAAACTGTTCAGGCACTTTATCTCTTGGGCTGTTCCTGAAGAAACCGCCAGGGTCGGAGTCGGCGGCAGAGCGGTGGGCACCAGCGTGGGCGGGTGAAAGAATTCAGCCTGTTCTGCGCCCGGTTTTAACTTCTGAACGCGCACACAACCCGCGACGGCCAGCGTTACGGTAATTAAAGTCAGGATTCTCAACAGCCAGGACTTTTGAATCGGCCTCATTTCCAACTTTAGGGTTGCAAGGGCAATGCCAGTATGGATCAGAGAGATTTATTAATCCGCTGCGTAGTCACCGCCGTCATCTTCGGAAGTAGAAGGTCCAATCGGAAGCGCCAGCTCACCGTTCAGCGCCCGGGTACGCACTTCGTGCTCAATTTCGTTGGCGAGATCGAGGTTCTGCCGGAGGAACTCCTTGGCGTTTTCGCGGCCCTGCCCCAGGCGGACATCCCCATAGGAATAAAAAGCGCCGCGTTTGCTGATGATTTCAAGCTGAGTGGCCAGGTCGATGATATCTCCGCTCTTCGATATGCCCTCATTGTACATAATATCAAATTCGGCTGTTCTGAAAGGTGGAGCAACTTTGTTCTTGACGACCCGGACGCGAACACGATTGCCGATAATTTCTGGGCCGACCTTGATGGACTGGATCCTACGAACATCCAGGCGGATGGTGGCATAGAATTTCAGCGCCAGGCCGCCAGGGGTGGTTTCAGGATTGCCAAACATGACGCCGATTTTCTGGCGAAGCTGGTTGGTAAACACCAGGGCAGTCTTGGTCTGGTTGATCGCGCCGGAGAGCTTGCGCAGCGCCTGAGACATTAAACGCGCCTGCATCCCCATGGTAGCGTCTCCCATATCACCTTCAATTTCAGAGCGGGGCACCAGAGCCGCGACCGAATCGATCACCACCAGATCGACAGCACCAGAACGAACCAGCGTCTCGGCAATTTCCAGAGCCTGCTCGCCGGTATCGGGCTGCGAGATCAGCAAGTTGTTGATATCAACCCCTACTCGCGCTGCATAAGCCGGGTCCAGGGCATGTTCCATATCGATGAAGGCAGCCACGCCGCCGAGTTTTTGCGCCTCAGCTACGATATGCAGACAGATGGTGGTCTTCCCTGATGATTCTGGGCCATAGATCTCTGTGATACGGCCGCGGGGAATTCCGCCGACTCCGAGGGCAATATCAATGGATAGCGATCCGGTAGGAATCGCCTCGACAGTCAAGTGCCGGGCATCGCCCAATAGCATGATAGAGCCTTCGCCATATCGCTTGACAATATCGCCTAAGGCTTTATCCAATACAGCGCGGCGTGCCTCGCGCATATCATTTCCGGCAGAGCCAGGGAGACTTTCGTTGGTAGGGGTAGGTTTGCGAGCCATTTTAATTGCTCCTGTTTATTGATTAAATAATTATATCTTGCAATTTTCAAATGTGCGTTTATTTTATGAATTTGATTATAGTACATTTGTTCAATAGGTCAAGCTATTGATTGTACAAAAAACTCATTTTGATATTTGCTTGACAGGCGGCGGGGATGGAATATAATTCGACGCATGAATTCTCTTCTTTCGATCATCCGATGCCGACGAACCTTTGCATATCGGTTGCAGAGGTGGTTGTGCGTAATCGGGTGTGTATAAGAATTTAGGGCTGATAAACGCAAAGAATACCCTCCACCTCGGAGGGTTTTTATTTTCTGGAGGAAAAGATGAATGATAAGAAGCATGTAAAAAAAGTGGTTCTGGCTTATTCGGGAGGTTTGGATACCTCGGTGATCGTCCCCTGGCTGCGGGAAAACTACAATTGCGAGGTTGTCTGCTATTGCGCGGATGTGGGACAGGGCGAGGAATTGGATAACCTTGAAGAACGGGCTATCAAGAGCGGCGCCAGCAAGCTCATCGTAGAAGATTTGCGGGAAGAATTTGCCAGCAATTATCTCTTTAAATTGTTAAAGTCCGGCGCAATTTATGAGCGCAAGTATTTACTAGGAACCTCTGCTGCTCGTCCTTTGATTGCAAAACGGCAGGTGGAGGTGGCTGAGCAAGAGGGCGCCGACGCTGTTGCCCATGGGTGCACTGGAAAAGGAAATGATCAGGTGCGTTTTGAACTGGCTTTTACGGCGTTGAACCCCTCGTTGAAAGTGATTGCCCCCTGGCGCGAGTGGAATATTCGATCGCGCGAAGATGCGCAAGAGTATTTGAGGTCACGCGGCCTGCCTGTACCCGAAAAGAACCCCTCTTTATACAGCCGTGACCGTAATTTGTGGCATATTTCCCATGAAGGCGGGCCACTAGAAGACTGCAACCGGCCTCCTGAAGAAGATGTTTATATGTTGAGCGTCTCCCCTGAAAAGGCGCCGGACAAGGCCGAAGAGATTTCGATTGACTTTGAGAAAGGCTGCCCAGTAGCCTTGAACGGAAAAGCGATGTCTCCGGCCACACTGATTGCAGCGTTGAACGAATTGGGCGGTAAACATGCCATCGGAAGGGTGGACCTGGTGGAAAACCGGCTGGTTGGCATGAAGTCGAGAGGGCTGTACGAAACGCCCGGCGGCACAATACTCTACGTGGCTCACAAAGAACTGGAATCGATCACACTGGATCGGGAGACCTTGCATTACAAGGATACGGTATCGCAGAAATATGCAGAGATGGTTTATTTTGGACAATGGTTTACCCCGTTGCGGGAGGCGCTGGACGCCTTTTTTGATAGCACCCAACAGAATGTCACCGGAACGATCAAAATCAAATTGTACAAGGGGAACACGATCATCACCGGCCGCACCAGCCCATACAATCTGTATCGCGAGGAGTTTGCCACTTTTGGACATTCTCCTGTCTATGATCACAGCGATGCGGCAGGTTTTATCCGCCTGTTTGGATTGTCCTCTAAGGTCAAAGCGATGATGGAAATGGGTGTGCACCTACCGCCTGTAAAAGCTGAAGAGATCCAAAGGGATTGAGCGGGATGAAACTTTGGGGTGGTCGTTTTTCAGAAAATCTGAATACCCTGGCCGCCAGAATGAATTCGTCGTTGGCGTTCGACCAGCGGTTGGCTGAAGTGGATATTCGAGGTAGTAAAGCCTGGGCAAAAGCATTGGCGGGGGCTGGCATCCTGAGCCAGGAGGAACTTGAATTGCTCTTGCAGGGCCTGGAGAAGGTGGCTGATGAATTCAAAGGCTCCAAATTTGTCTTCCAGGAGTCGGATGAAGATATTCATACGGCGGTTGAACGCCGGCTGAAGGAGTTCATCGGCCCCTTGGCAGGAAAACTGCATACTGGTCGAAGCCGCAACGATCAAGTGGCGACAGATTTCCGCCTCTGGATGCTGGAAACCATCCCGCACTTAGATGGGCAGTTGAAAGAACTTCAGGGGACATTAATCGAGAGGGCTGAGCGAGATATGGGGGCGTTGCTGCCGGGATATACCCACATGCAGCAGGCCCAGCCGGTACTACTCAGTCACTGGTGGCTGTGGCAGTTCTGGATGCTACAACGCGACCGCGACCGGTTGATGAACCTGGTTGAGGAGACCTCCGTGCTGCCGCTGGGGTGCGGCGCCCTGGCGGGAAGCAGCTTTCCGGTGGACCGCTTTGCGCTGGCAACCGAGTTGGGGTTCCGCCGTCCCTTCCCGAACAGCCTGGATGCGGTCTCTGACCGGGATTTTGCGGCCGGTTTTCTCTTCTGGGCTGCGTTGTTGGGCGTACATCTCAGTCGCCTTTCGGAAGCATTGATTATTTACTCCAGCCGCGAATTTGGTTTTATCCGGCTCTCGGATGCGTTTTCGACCGGTTCCAGCCTGATGCCGCAGAAGAAAAACCCGGACCTGCTGGAATTGACAAGAGCGCAAAGCGGAAAGCTCATCGGGTTGTTGACCGGGCTGCTGGCAGTTTTGAAAGGCCTGCCTTCAGCGTATGACAAGGACTTACAGGAGGATAAACCGGCAGTGTTTGAAGCAGCAGACCGCCTGGCGGATTCGCTGGCGGTGCTCAGCGGCCTGATCGCTACTCTTGAGATCAATGCTGGGCGTATGCGGGCGGCAATAGACCCTCAAATGATGGCGACCGACCTGGCGGATTACCTGGTGCGAAAAGGGGTGCCTTTTCGGCAGGCGCACGAAGCAGTTGGGGCAGCGGTGCAGAAAGCCGAAGCCTCAGGCAAACCGCTCTCAATGCTGCCGTTGGAAACGTGGCAGGAAATTCACCCGGCTTTTGAAAGCGATATTCTGGAAGCTTTTTCTGCTGAAATTTCAGTAAAGAACCGCGTCGCTTATGGGGGTACGGCGCCTCAGGAAGTGCTGGAACAACTTGCCCTGGCAAGACAGGTTTTGGGATGAATGAATTGGCGGGACGATCGAGAGATCGTCCCGCCAGAATAAGAAATTTTAAATGGGAGTGGATAAATCTTGGGTTATAATATACGTATGAGCGAATGTCCAAAATGTCATCGAACTGAAAGACAGCACCGATCTGGAAAGACACCGAGTGGCAGTCAGCGATATCGCTGCATGTATTGCCCAGATCAAGTACACCCCAAACCCCAAGCCATGGGCATATCCCGAAGAAGTGCGCCGCAAAGCACTCCAAATGTATGTGGATGGGATGAACTTGCGCCGGATAGCCCGCCATCTGGGTCTTCACCATCGCACTGTATCGTTATGGGTCAAAGCCCAGGCTGCCCAACTGCCCGATCCACCGGTACCCGAGCAAGTCAAAGAAGCCGAAATGGACGAGGTGTTCACCTTCATTGGGGACAAAAAAACCAAATCTTTATCATCACCATCGTAGACCGTCTCACCCGCTGCTATTTGGGCTGTAAAGTGGTCTGGCAACGAACCCAAAAAGCAATCCAGGAGATGGTGGATGAAGCGCCCAAAGCCAAGCGTTACTACAGCGATGCTTTTGACGCCTATGACCGTCTGTGGTATCACTGGGGTGTGTACGAAGTCTCGCAAGGCAAGACCGATACCTACTCGGTCGAAGCGGGCAATGCTGAACTGCGCCACTACCTGGCACGCTTGGGTCGTCGTTCGCGCTGTTTCTCGCGTTGTCCGGAGGCCCTCAAAGCTGCCCTGAAGCTGTTCATGTATTGCTTCAATCGACGTCAGCTTCACAAGCGAGCCTTCCCCAATTACCCGGCTCATGTCTACCAATTCATCTGACCCCAATGTTTATCCACTCCTTTTAAATTTGTCCCTTGACACAAATTCGCCGTTTGTGTTAATATCGTACCATTGGAGTGGCGATTATTTTGCTCTTTTCAATTGAATAGTTGGAGAAATAGCGGCTGAGTCTCATTCAAAAATATGAGATAACGAGGTGGAGGTTCCTCTCTGCAAGGAGAGCGCTAACCCGGAATCAAAACGCCGGGGAAAATCGATCGATCAGCGGATGCCTCTGGAGTCTGTTCACGGGCTTCTTTCTCCCTTCTAAAAAAGTGTGGAGCGAAAAGTGCCGGCGACGGCATTAACAAACTCTACACAGTGAAACGCAGATCTTCAATTTGGAAGATGCGTACTGTTAATTGTGAGAAGGGATGCCGGCTTTACCCTTGATTTAATATTTGGCATGCTTCCGCATGCCATTCATTCTTTAATTAACCTGGAGGTTTTTATGGATACGAAGGAACTACTTGCTCGGGCAAAAGATGATCATGTGAAATTCGTCGCTCTTCAGTTTTCGGATGTGGTAGGAACGGTGAAGAGCCTGGATATCCCTGTAGAGCAACTGCCGGGAGCCCTGGATAATGGGGTATGGTTTGATGGATCTTCGGTAGAAGGGTTTGCTCGCATCCAGGAAAGCGATATGCACCTCCGAATCGATACGGACACGTATGCCGTGTTGCCCTGGACACCGGCGGAGTTGCGGCGCGCCCGCCTGTTCTGCGATATTTACCAGCCGGATGGGAAACCCTTTGCGGCAGACCCGCGCGGCAACCTGAAACGCATGTTGGCCGAGATCAAAAAGCGCGGCTGGGTTTACAACACGGGTCCCGAGCCGGAATTTTTCCTGTTTAAGCAGAATGGCGTTAAGGATATCCACCCGGTTCCTTTCGATATCGGCGGTTATTTTGATTTTTCGCCGCACGATGAGGCTGTGAGGGTACGCTCTGAATTGATGCTGGCGTTAAATTCCATGGGGCTGGAAGTCGAGATCGGGCACCATGAAGTTGCGCGCGGCCAGCATGAAATTGATTTCCGCTTTGCAGACGCGCTCCGTACTGCCGACAATGTGCTGACGCTTAAATACACCGTTAAGGCCATTGCAGCGCAGTATGGGTTAATCGCTTCCTTTATGCCGAAGCCAATCTTTGGCGTCAATGGATCAGGGATGCACACTCACCAATCTCTCTTTGATGAAAAAGGCAATAATTTATTCTACTCAGAGAGCGATCCTTTCCATTTATCCCCGCTGGCTTATGGGTTTATAGCCGGGCAGCTCAACCACGCGCGCGGGCTTTCTGCAGTCATTGCTCCCACGGTTAACTCTTACAAACGGCTTGTGCCGGGTTATGAAGCCCCTGTCTATATCGGATGGGCGCAAAGAAATCGGTCGGCTCTCATTCGGATCCCTCTGTATACCCAAGGCCAGAATAAATCTATGCGGGCTGAATTGCGCTGCCCGGATCCATCTTGCAATCCGTATCTGGCGTTTTCTGCTATGTTGGCTGCTGCGCTGGATGGAATCGACCGCCAGTTGACGCCGCCTGCTCCTCTGAACAATGTGAATGTCTATGATCTGGATGCCGAGGAGCGCAAGCAGATGGGAATCACGGATCTGCCGGGGTCGCTGCGAGAGGCGTTAAACGAGCTGGAAAATGATGAGGTTGTAAAGAACGCACTTGGAAAAGATATTTACGAAATTTTCACCCGCGCGAAGTGGGAAGAATGGAATGAATACCGCACGCGGGTGATGGATTGGGAAGTGGAGCAGTACCTGGAAACGATCTAGTAAAGCTCGGGCAAGCACAGGCAGTCTGGTTCATTCGTATGGTACCAGATTGCTTTTTTATGGCCGGGCTTGTCTTTGGAATTTGACCGGTTGGTTATTGTTGACACAGTTACACAAAGTCGTTACACTATTGTTAGTATTGATCCAGAGGAGGTAATAATCTATGAACCCAGGTTTTCGGCTTGTCATGCGTGCAGGGCCCTCGGCTGGAAAGGTATATCCCCTTGATAAAAATGAACTTTTTATTGGCCGGGATCTCAACAATGACATCATCATAAATGATCCCGAAGTTTCTCGCCGCCATGCTCGCCTTTTCTTGCAGGGTTCCAATTTTGTGATCGAGGACCTGGGGTCGACCAACGGCACCCAGATCAATGGACAGAGAATCATGGGGCCACATATTCTGCGACCTGGCGAACTGGTCATCTTTGGAGAACATGTCAGCCTGGTTTACGAAGCAGTTGAACCAGAAATGGATGCTACTATTGCATCTTCGGGAGCGCGAATTGCTCCAACCGCGCAACCTCAATATGCTGCGCCGCCGCAACCTGCCTATCAACCGCCACAACCAGCTTACCAGCCTCCTCAACCAGCCTATGTTCCGCCTTCCCAACCTTTTGCTGGACAGGTACCTGCTAGTCCGGAATTTGCCGAACCGCCGGAGAAGAAGAAATTGCCAGTCGGAATTATCATCGCGGTGATTGCCGTCTTGTTAATTATCTGTGCCTGCATCGCGTTTTTGTGGTTCGTTGATTCGAATAATCTGTGGTGCAACTGGTTTGGTTTCGTCTTTGGCCCTGAGGCTTGTCCATAGAGATCATTCAGGTTTGTGCTGTTCCCCTCCCCAGCAGGGTGGAGGGGAATTTTTTTGAAAAGATGAGAGTTGTATTGCATTCCTTGTTTGTTTTGGCTAAAATGTTTCTGTTATTTACCGAGATGGCAAATTGTAATGGATAAGACGCCTGAGCAAAACACTATTGCGGAAATTAAATCGCCCCGCTGGAGCAACAATACCAAGCTGGTGGTGGCATTAACCTTTGTGGCAATCCTGGCTGGCGTTCTGGTGAAGTTTCGGAACTTTATTGGCCCGCTCCTTTTGGCTTTTATTCTTTCCTACCTTGTATATCCGTTGATTGAGAAACTGCACCGGCGCTTGAAAATTCCCTGGCGTGTTGCTGTTCTGCTCATTTATTTGCTTGGCCTCGTCATACTGATAGGGTTGATGGTTTGGGGCGGCATTGCATTGCTTGAACAGATCCAGAGTCTCATCCGGTTTTTACAGACGGCCATTTCAAACTTGCCTTCTTACATTAACCAACTGAGCCGCCAGGTGATTACGATTGGCCCTTTCGAACTGGATTTCCGTACGCTTGATTTACGGGATTGGACTAACCAGTTGATTGGAATGATCCAGCCGATGTTTTCACGCCTGGGGAGTCTGGTAGGCGGCCTGGCAACCAGCGCCGCCTCTGTCGTCGGGTGGGCGCTCTTTATCCTGCTGGTTTCTTTCTTTATTGTCTCTGAAACGCAGGGGAATGCCGGGCGATTGATTGACATTCAAATTCCGGGCTATTCTCAAGATACCAAACGCCTGGGGGTTGAACTTTCGCGTATCTGGAATGCTTTTTTGCGAAACCAGTTGATTCTGATTGCCTTGACCGTGATTGTTTACACGTTGGTCTTGGGAATATTGCGGGTCAGGTTCTTCTTTGGGCTGGCGATCCTAGCCGGATTGGCGCGCTTTGTTCCTTATGTCGGTCCAACCGTTGCCTGGACAACTTATGGGCTGGTTTCCTATTTCCAGGGCTATACGATTTTTGGGCTATCACCAATCTGGTATGTAGTGCTGGTCATTGGCATATCGGTTGTGATCGACTCGACGATCGATAATGTGGTTACACCAACGCTGATGGCCGATGCACTTAAAGTTCACCCTGCTGCGGTGATGGTCGCGGTTTTGATGGCTGCCAGCTTGTTGGGAGTAATCGGGGTATTGCTGGCTGCCCCGGTACTGGCTTCTGCCAAATTGATTGGGGACTATGCTTTTAGCAAAATGTTCGATTTGGACCCCTGGAGGAAATTTTCGTCGGAACAGAACGCAAAAAAGGAAGCAAGCGATTTGAGTCAGTGGCGTAAGCGTTTGGCGAACTGGTTGGCGAAGTTCAGGAGGGGGCAAAAAGGTAATGATGCTCAATGATGATAGAGAAAGGGAAAAGAAAATGGCTTCACCCCGTGAATTAAAAACGAAAACGCTGGCAGAAACCGAGAATTATATGGCCTGGACGGCTGAAGAGCCAGATGGTGAAATTACATACCATCTTGAATTAAATAATGTAACCTTACATTTCTTCTTCGAAGAATGGGAAGAATTTCTTAGCCTGGTAAATGCATTGCCTCATGATGTGACCAAGCCTTAACCTGGTTCCTTCGGCAAGGTTTTGTTTACAAAGGCAAAGCCCCGTTCTGGCTGGGAAAACAGGGCTTTGCTTTGTTCAGCGTAATCCCCTGCGGTTACGCTGAGGGGAGATTATCACTTTTTGTGATTTCATTATAAGCAAGCCGTTGACAAAAAACTGACACAAAACAAACCTGGTGCTGATTTGATAAGGATCGCTTGGCGGTTTATCCTCTCTTAATTTGTCGCACCAGCCTTTTTAAGTCTTGCCGAGGGGGAATGTCATATGTTTCACGGAGGTTTTTCTCTATCTCCATAAATAATTGAACGGCGCGGGGACCATCCTGAAGTTTCATGCAGGCTTGCATTCCCAATGCGGCAGCATCCTGGTTAGTATTATTGCGTTTCAGTATGCGGCGGGCGCAATCCAATGCCCGATAATACTCTCCCTGCTCAAAGTATGTTTGACCCAATGCTAAAAGGCCCCGTTCATGTAATTCGATCAATCCTTCGCGTTTATCCTGCGCCCAGTCATCGTATCGGTTCATTGGAAACAGATCATCAATGTACAAGGAGAGCGCTTTTTCTAGCTGGGCTGTTTTTTTTGTGTGAATTGCTTCCGACAAGCGGGTTTCAAACTCTTCGAAATCGATGCTAGAACCTGGAGGCAGAGAAAGGCGGATTCGTTCGCCTTCCATATGTAGATATCTGGAGGGGAACTTATCCGGAATATCCGGTTCAAGAATGCGCCGCAAGGCCGAAGTAGCCTGGTGCAACATTCCGATCCCTGTCTCAAGCGTCGATTCGGGCCACAGATTTTCTTGCACTTCATCACGGATGACTGCGCGCCCTGGTTTGAGCAGCAAGAAACGGAACAATTCACCAGCTTTTCGACGGTTCCAGAGATGGTCAGGAATACGCCGGTTTCCTTGCCAGACAGTGAACTGTCCCAGGGCATAGATTTTAAGCGGCAATGGGGGAATACCTGTCAGGTTTTCGATCAAAGCTTCGGCGGCTTTTCGAGACTCGGGGTTTTTGCTTCTGGCTTGCTTAATCAAGAATGGGAAGGTGAGAGGGCGTTCGCGTTCGATTAAGTGGACGAAGGAGTTGGTTAAAAGGTATTTGGCAGCATTGATCCATGTTTCGATTGATGCCGGGTTGCCCTGCTCATCTTGCCAGATGGCTTTTAAAAGCTGCGCCAGGGCAAGATGGTAGGCGTCTTGAAATTGAGCAAGGATCTGGATGGCCTCTTCGAGACTGGATTCAGAACCTGTTTTATCCCCTAACAGCCATTTCACTTGCGCTTGCTCAATCAGTGAAACGCCCTGAAAGTGGCGATAATTAAAGTAAATGGCGTGGTGCAGCGCATCCTCAATCCAGCCGAGTGAGACGGCTGGCTGGTTTTTCAACCGGTACAAACGGCTGTAACCGGTTCTTGCCCAGATATTCAAATCTGGCGCGCCGGTTTGATTTGCAATTCGCAGGCACAGCCGCAGATATTCTTCAGCGCGCTGCAACTCGCCTTCTTCCAGGTCAAGCAAAGCCCAGAGATAATAATATCCCCCAGCGAGCCGGGTGCCAGGTTCGACAAGTGGTAAGAGTTCGTCAAGAGCCGATCTGGCTTCTCTGCGCTGGCCGCTTAGGAGGTGAACATAAGCTTTGATAAACGGCTGTCCCCAATCCGGGTAATTTGCAATGGCCTTCAAATAGCCTGCCTGCTCCATGGTGGTTAGCCCCAGATGAAAGCGGCCTCGTGGGATATGAACACAGGTTGATAATCCGTGAAGTGCAATTCCCTCACCGAGTGAATCGCCCAGTTTGCCAGCCAAGTGGATGGCTTTGAAAAAATATTTCTCGGCAGCCTCAATGTCATCGCTTTCAGCTTTACAAACGCCCAATGTGGTTAAAGCGCGCACGACGATTGGGTTTTCGCCTTCCTGGGCGACCACCGAAGAAGCGATTTTTATCGCTTCTTCGTATTTGCCAAGCCGCATTAATGCCCAGGAATGCTGAAATTTCAGTTCCGAGATTAAATTTGGGTCTTGAATTTGGGAGACAGACTTAAGGGCTTCCTCAATGCATTCCAGGGATTCCCGGTTTTTGCCAACATAATCATAAGATTTGCTTTTTGCCAGCAATCCCTTAATGGTTTCGATGCGATCTGTAGAGAGGTGTTCGTTGATTGAGGAATTATCTTTCTTATCCGACTCCTTGCTAATAACAGCTTGAGTTTATTGTATCTCTTTTTATGAATTTAGTACCTGCCGCGCACTTGTGTTGCTTCTGGGTTGGGAAGCTCTTCGGGCCGGGCAAGGCTGACACGCACTGCGCTGACCTTGTATTCTGGAATTTTGGCTTGAGGATCAACGGCGTCATTGGTTAATAAGTTGGCCGCTGCTTCTCCATAGAAGAAGGGGATAAACACAACCCCCGGATTAGCCTTTGGAGTCACCTTTGCACGCAACACGATTGTACCCCTGCGAGAACTGACCCGCACCGCGTCCCTATCGTTAACCCCAAGATGAGCAGCGTCCCTCGGATTGATTTCTATCAAAGCTTCTGGATAGAGGTCGTCCATCCAGGAGTGGCGTGTAAGGGTGCCGCCATGCCAGTGTTCCAGCACGCGGCCTGTTGTCAAGATAAGCGGATAATCTTCATCCGGCATTTCTGCAGATGGGTTGTAGACCAGGGGGTGAAATTTGCCCCGGCCGCGTGGAAAACTTTCGCTGAAGAGGAATGGCGTTCCCGGATGTTGGTCATCCCAAACTGGCGTTTGCAAGCCAATCTTTTCAATCCTGGGGTATTTGACGCCTGCATATTCTTTTACAACGCTTCCCATTTCTGTGAGTATCTCGCTGGGGTGTTCGTAATCCCAATAAGCAGAACGAGGACGCCCAAGCCGTTTCTCGATTCGTTTTGCCAGGTCGCAGATAATTTGCCAGTCTGGCCGGGATTGCCCCAAGGGGGGAATCGCCTGCCGTACACGTTGAACCCGTCGGTCTGTGTTTGTAAAAGTACCATCCTTTTCGGCCCAGGAAGTTGCCGGTAAAAACACATCTGCAAATGAGGTAGTTTCATTAAGAAACAGATCCTGGGCGACAAGAAACTCAAGCTGCTCCATCTGGTGGCGAGTATGGTTGAGATTGGGTTCAGACATCATTGGATTTTCGCCCATGACATATAACGCCCGCACGCCGTTTGCTCCAATCGCCCCCATGATTTCAGTGGTAGTCAGTCCTCGTTGCCGGTTCAGGCCACCAGGCTCAATATTCCAGGCTTGTTCCCACTTTTTGGCATTTTCTTCCTCGGTTACAGACATATAGCCGGGGTAGTGCCAGGGCATAGCGCCAGAGTCGGAGGCGCCTTGAACGTTGTTTTGTCCGCGCAGCGGGTTCAGGCCTGTTCCATGGCGTCCGATGTGGCCAGTTAGCAAAGCTAAATTGATCAGGCTGAGGGCGTTGGCAGTGCCGTTGATATGTTCGGGGATTCCAAGCGCCCAATAGATAGCCGCGTTTTTAGCGGCGGCATACATTCGCGCCGCCTGGATGATCAGATTCCGGTCAACCCCAGAAATGCTTTCTGCATACTCTGGGGTGAATTTCTCCATAGATTTAGCAAATTCCTCAAAATTCTCGGTGCGTTCATCAATGAACTTCTGATTGTAGAGTTTTTCTTTTAAGATGACATGCGCCATGGCAGAAAAGAGAGCAACGTCTGTGCCTGGTTTTTCTGCCAGCCAGAGGGCGGCGTAATCCACCAGCTCTATGCGCCGGGGGTCAACGACGATCATCTTTGCGCCATGCTTCTTGACGGCGGCTTTCATTTGCAGGGCTATGATTGGATGGTTCTCGGTCGTGTTTGTGCCGGTTACGATGAAAACATCATTGTCTACAACTTCTGCGGCCGTGTTGCTCATGGCCGATGAGCCGACTGCCATTTGCAACGCAACCACACTGGCAGCATGACAGAGCCGGGTACAGTGATCCACGTTATTGGTGCGGAATAAAGATCGAAACATCTTTTGGAGCAGGTAATTATCTTCGTTCGTTGCTTTGGCGCAGCAGTACACAGCCATCGCGTGATAACCGTCGCGCTGATAGATTGCAACGAGACGATCTGCCGTGTAGTCTAGAGCTTCATCCCAAGAAACCTGTCGCCACTCGGAGAGGTCGAAAGCCTGTTTGCGTTTTCCGGGCTCCTGAAGTTCCTTTCGAATCATTGGGGTGGTGATCCGTTTAGGGTTGTAGATAAAATCGTACCCAAAACGCCCCTTGACACATAGATTACCTTTGTTGACAACCCCATCGAAGGGCGTCGTAACACGGTAAATAAAGTTTTCCTTAATGTGCAGCTCAAGATTACATCCAACCCCGCAGAAAGGGCAGGTAGTCGAAACAATTCGGTTGGATTGGATCATGATCTTACTCCTGTTCTACCTTATTGGCGACTGGAACCTCTCGCCGGGTGTGCTGTTTTCGTTGGGAACGGGTTAATTCCATGATTTCGTTTTGAGAGAACCCATTTTGCAACAGCCATTCACGCTTGGGTTTTAGCGCCCCGGTGGGGCAAACCCCCACACACTGGCCACAAAACACACAGGTTGTCTCTGGCAATGATTTGTTGAAGAAAGTTCCAATCTGGGTTTCATATCCTCGCCCGGTGAAGTTGATGGCGTAAGTGTATTGGGCATCATCAGCACACACTTGAACACAACGCCAGCAAAGAATGCACTTGGCATAATCGCGAATGAACATCGGGTTATCGTCTATGACCGAAGGCTGACGTTCTTCCGCTTCTGGAAAGCGGGCAGTATCGGCATGATATTCGACAATATATTCCTGAATATCGGGGGCTTCTGATAAATCTACGGAGGATGCCAACATCTCCAAGATCGTTCTGCGCGAAGTCTCAACCCTTTCTGTGTGTGTTTGAACTTTCATACCTTCGGACACTTTTCCGATGCAGGCGGGGACGAGCGTCCGAGATCCCTCAACTTCCACTACACAAATCCGGCAGAGACCGTTAGCGGTGCAATAATCGTGATAGCAAATGGTGGGAATTTTAACGCCGATTTGTTCAGCCGCTTTTAAGATCGTTGTGCCTGGCGCGACTGTTACCGGCTGGTTATCAATAGTAAGGGTGATTTTGTCAGCCATGACCGTTCCTCGCTAATCATCATTGGGGTTGAAATAGTTCGGGCCAGAGGCGTGTTGCACTGGCGATAGCTAACCCGGCTGTCTGGCCAAGCCCGCATATTGATGAATCGGTCATCGTCTGACCAATGTCTCTCAAGCGTTCCATGTCGCCGGGGAGGGTGTCGCCTTGCATGACGCGTTGCAAAATTTCATACTGGCGCTGGGTTCCTATCTGGCAGGGAAAACACTTGCCACAAGATTCGTCCGCAAAGAAATGAGCCAGCCGCAGGCAAATGTCCTTCATATCTCTTGTTTCATCAAAAACTGTGATGACCCCGGAGCCGAGAGGCAAACCGGCGCTACGGAGGTCTTCGAAAGTTAATCTGACATCCAGATCTTTTTCAATGGCAAAGGCTCCGGCGGCGCCGCCGAAAAGTGCAGCTTTCATTTTTTTGCCATGACGGACCCCGCCTGCCAGGTCTTCTAATAAATGCCTGAAAGTGACTCCGAAGGGCACTTCATAGAGACCGGGCTTTTCGACATCCCCTGACAGGCAAAAGAGTTTGGGGCCTGGGCTCTTTTCGGTGCCGATTTTGCGGTAGCCTGATGCGCCTTCCAGTAAAATGAAAGGCACGTTGCAGAGGGTTTCGACGTTATTGATGACGGTCGGTTTGCCGAAAAGTCCATGGGTGGTTGGGAAGGGGGGTTTGACCCTTGGAAAGCCGCGCTTGCCCTCGATTGATTCGAACAGGGCAGTTTCTTCCCCGCAGACATACGCTCCGGCACCCCTGCGCAATTCCAGGTCAAAGTCGAAGCCGGACCCCAGGATGTTCTTTCCCAAATAACCAGCCTGACGCGCTTCTTCCACCGCATGGTTCATGACCTGGTACGGAACCAGGTATTCCCCACGAATATACATATAACCCTTGTTGGCGCCGATCGCATAAGCAGCAATGATTATCCCTTCCAAAATACGGTGGGGCATATTTTCCATCATGATGCGGTCTTTAAAAGTGCCGGGTTCTGCCTCGTCGGCATTGCAGACGACATATTTCGGCTCCATGGGGGTGTTGGCAGCGCCTTCCCACTTTACCCCGGTTGGAAAAGCGGCTCCGCCGCGACCGACGAGACCAGAAGCTTTGACCTCGGCGATAACGGATTGAGGCGTCATTTGTAATGCTTTTTGCAGAGCTGCATATCCGTTCATCTTTATGTAGCCGGCAAGTTCGGTTGGTTTACCCTGATTACAACCGGCGGTCAGGATAGCAATGTCGCCACTGATGCTTGGCCGGGCGAGATGGGTTTTACCGGCGACAATGTCTTCCCAGGTATCTGATGTGCCGGGAGCAACCGGTTTTCCTTGCACCATCAGGGCAGGGGCGTGTTCGCATAAGCCAAGGCAGGGCGCCTTTTCGACAGTAATAGAAGGCAGCCTCTCTCCTTTTTCCACGTGAAATTCTAATTTCCGGTTCATGACCTTGAGGAGGCTTTCTGCGCCAGCCATTGCGCAGGCTGGGTCGGTGCAGACATGCACAACCGTTTTTCCAACCGGCTTGTTGTAAAGAAGGGAGTAAAATTCCAAGACGCCGTGAATCTCGGCGAGTGGCACCCTTAACCCTTTTGATATTTCAATGGCTGCCTGTTCAGGCACATAACCATAAATCTCTTGCGCATCTTGAAGCGCAGGAAGCAGAGCCGTTTGACCCTGGGGGGAATATTTTTCCAAAACGGGAAGCAATGGGGTTAGATCAATATTTTCCATATTTTCTCCATTACCATGCCAAAGTGAAATACCGTAAACTCTTACATCGAACTAATGATTGAGGATATCTGTCTGTACCGATAGCAAGCGATCCTCGAAACATTGGGAAACCCATGTATAATTATAGGGTGCTTAGCGTAGTGATACAAGCTGGCGGACAATCCCGCCGGATGGGACAAAATAAAGCTTTAATGCCTTTTCATGGACAACCTCTGGTTCAGCGTATTTTGAAACGTCTGGAGCCTGTTGCCGACGAAATCATCTTAACGACTCATCACCCGGATGATTATGCCTTTCTCAGGATTCCGATGGTTTCGGATGTTTTACCCGGAAAAGGCGCCCTCGGTGGATTTTTGACTGCTTTTCAAACTGCGGCGGAACCCTTCGTTGCCGTGGTAGCCTGTGATCTTCCGTTCGTCAATCCAAAATTAATTCTGTATGAGAAAGAAATTATGTTAAAGAACAGTCGGGTAGATGCGGTTGTCCCCAGATCTGGCGGCGGGTTGGAACCTATGCAGGCTGTTTATCGCCGGGTAGAGTGTTGGGCTTCTGTCAAAGATGCTCTGATGAGCGGAGAGATGCGGGTAACATCGTGGCTGGATGGTATTCGAAAACATGTGCTGCCTGAACAAGATATAACTCGCTTTGATCCGCATGGTGTTGCGTTCTTAAACTTGAACACGCCTGAGGAGTTTCTCCAGGCTGAGGAACTTGCGAAGTCGTTGGGGTTGGACTGAAGCGTGACATTGATCTTATCCTGCTCTTGTCCTCGATGCTTATTATATTCTATTTGCTATATTTTAGGGAAAAATAGTAGAAATTATTGTTCTGGAGTGTAGCGTTTTGCGTTACTTTGAATGAATAATGCAGAGAGTCAGGGTGACTTTTTCGATGTGGTTTCACTTGCAGTATCTGCTCTTGATCTTGATGATGATGGCGCTGGTCTCCTGCAGCGTCCCGGGGTCAATTCTAGAAGACCCTGAATCTCTTAAGAAAACAGCATCTGCCTTGATTGGATCATTAGAACCTCCCCTTGCGGGAGGGGGCTCCGCCACTTCCAGCGTGGATGTGATTCAACCTGCTCTTCCCGTGACGGGGCCAACCGATAACAAGCCTTTTCAAGATCCGATCAACACGACCGGCGGAAACGTCGAAGGGACAGCAGCTCTGCTGCAGCTGACTAAACAGGCCAGTGGTTTTCCATGCAACCTGGCGGCTGCAGGCATACCCATCGATGTCACCGTGCCTGACGGGACGCCGATGCTCCCGGGGCAGTACTTCAATAAAATCTGGCGATTGGTCAACTCTGGGAGCTGCGCCTGGACGCAGGAATACGCGGTTGTTTGGTTTTCTGGGGAGACCTTTGGCGTTCAAGCCATGCAGCCCCTGGCGAATATTGTCAACCCAGGTGATGCTGTGGAAATTAGCCTGGATATGGTCGCTCCCAGAACACCGGGGCAGTATCAGGGTTATTGGAAGCTACTTAGCCCAGATGGCCAGTTGTTCGGGATTGGGCCAAGCGGAGATGCTCCTTTTTGGGTCAAAATTCAGGTTGTTCGGATGGATACCCCTACCCCTGAACGAACGGTCACCGCCACGCTTACCGCTCAGGTGGTTGTTTCAGGAGAGATTACGCTCTCTCCTGGGGATACGCTGGATCTGGACTCGGGTAACCTCGATCCGGCGAAAGGAGATTTCTCCTTCGAAATTGCACAGAGTGGTGAGATGTTGTTATCGCCGAAAAACCAAGCCAGCATGGTCTATTTTGGTCCAAACCGCCCGGTGGAGTGGGAATGCCGACTTGGGATACTGAGTTCGACTCCACTAGAACTGCGGGCTTTACAAGAGGGCAGTTATCTTTGTTTTCGGAGCAACCAGGGATTTCCCGGTTACCTTTATTTGAGTACTGTGCGCCTGCCTGAAAATATCCTGGAAGTAAAATTTGTCACCTGGTTCATTCCATGAAATAAATCAAGTATGGAGGCTTTATATGGATTTAGAGAATGCCGAGCGGTTCAAAGAGATAGATCGAGAAGATATGTATGGGCACATTCATACGCTTCCGGAGCAGTTGGCAAAGGCTTGGGAAATGGGACAAAAAATGCCCCTCCCAGAAAGCGATGGGCTGAGCGCTGTCGTGATCACTGGCATGGGGGGGTCAGCGATTGGCGCAGAACTGGTCGCTGCTTATGTTGCTCCACTGGCTTCTGTGCCGGTTGCCGTTGTCCGCGAGTACGATCTGCCAGGCTGGGTGAGGGGGCCTGGGGTGCTTGTCATCGCTTCATCACATTCAGGGAATACAGAAGAAACGATCTCGGCGTTTCACCAGGCGAAGGAACGCGGCTGCCGGTTGATGACTCTTACCACCGGCGGGAAGTTGAACCAGTTGGCAGTGGAAGTTGGAGCTCCTGCATGGATTTTTGATCATAAAGGACAACCGCGCGCCGCTGTCGGGTATTCCTTTGGCCTGATGCTGTCCATACTCACCCGATTGGGGATTATTCCTGACCCGGCTGTAGCACTCAAAGATACTGTCACTGCTATGAGAGCACAGCAGGCCAGCCTGGCGCGGGAGTGTGCTGTGTATTTGAACCCGGCCAAGCGCATGGCAGGACAGCTCTATGGGCGCTGGGTCATGGTGATGGGCTCTGATTATCTTGCTCCTGTTGCGCGTCGTTGGAAAGGGCAAGTCAATGAAATTGCAAAAGCCTGGGCGCAATACGATGTGCTGCCAGAGGCCGACCACAATACGCTTTCTGGCATTTTCAATCCTGAGGATTTGCTCGCAAAAATGGCGGCGCTTTTCTTGCGATCATCTTCAGACCATCCTCGTAACCGGCTGCGCGCTGAGCTAACGCGGCGGACTATGATGGTGCAAGGCATAGCCACTGATATGATCGAGGCTTCTGGCGACAATCCGATGGCTCATATGTGGACGGCATTGCATTATGGGGATTACATGGCTTATTACCTGGCTATGCTATATGAAGTTGATCCGAGCCCAATAACGGCGATGGTGGAGCTCAAGAAAACACTCAGTTCGATGTAAACGACAAGCTGGGGGTCTGTTCTGACCCCCCAGCCCTTTAGAAAGTTAGGATAGCCTAGAATAAAATGGACGCCAGTTCGGAACGGTATTGGCGTACTTGTTCATCTTCTCTGTTGAAGAGTTCTAAGATGCTCAAGATCAGGCGGCGCGCCGAGCCATCACGGTAATTTTTATCCTGCCGCATGATATCTAATAGCCCATCCAGCGCGGCAGGCAGGTTCCCCTTACTGGCCAGCCGGACGCAGTTGGAATAGGCGATGTCGAGATCATTTTCTGTGGGCAACAAGCCATCCCGGTAGGCTGTTTGAGCTTCAGCAAGTGGGAGCAGCAATTCAGCTCTGGCGTATTCCCGGCCAGCCGGAAAGGACTGGAGGATATTCAGGGCTTCAAAACTTTTGCCCTGAGGCAGCAAGCTTATTGCAAGCCCCAGTAGCGCCCTGAGATTATCGGGGTTTTGAGCCAGAATATTGCGAAAGTGAATTTCAGCCGCGCTCCAGTTTTGTGTGGCAAGGATGCTTTCGGCTTTTTCGAGCGCCAGCGTTAACGGGCTGGGCGGCGTAATCTTGTTAATAAATTCGCGAACCCGTGCTTCCGGTTGGGCGCCGGCAAATTCCCCGACAACTTCTCCGCCACTAAAAGCCTTGACGGTCGGTATAGTCCGAACGCCGTAACGAATCGCCAGATTGGGGCTCTCATCAACGTTAATACGGGCCAGCCGAAAAGAGCCGTTCGCTTCGTGCGCCAGATGTTCGAGAATCGGTTCTAGCGTTTTGCAAGGACGGCACCATTCAGCCCAAAAATCCACAACTACCGGTACATTCTGAGAGTATGACAACACGTCATACTCAAACGTTGCTTCAGTCACATTGACGATAAAATCCGAGGTTGTCATTTCTATAACTCCATCGAAAACCTGATCGGTAATTCGTTTCTCAGATTGTACCTGATCCCTATAAGAATTATATCGGATTTAGCCGGTATTCGGCAAAACTTTAAAATTATTCCCCGTTCTCATCGGTTATGGCGCCTGGCTGTTTTACCTCAATAACCTCGCCGTGAATATTGATGACCACGCGAAACCCAACCATTCCCATGTACGTGCGGGTTTCTTCTGGGATGCCGGTTTGCAGAAGGACTTCAAGTTGATCATCAATGGATTGCAATTGTTTCATGATAAAAGCTCGACTGAAAATATCATCGGCGCCTAACATTTTGACCGTTTGATCAGTGATGGCCTCTTCATGACCTTTAATCTGTTCTTTCATTGCCTGAAGCACCTGACGGTCAACTTCCTCGCTGGGAATATGGCGTAGGAAACCGGAATCGTTGACCACATAACAGGGTTCTTCACCAATGTATGTCGTATCGACTGGTTGACCGAATTCGTCTTCAATCAGGCCGGAGAAAAGCGGATATTTTGCCATATTTCTTCTCTGTCTCACTCGTAAAAAACATCCACAACGGTGCCATTATCCTCTCTCCAATAGATGCTGTCAACTGGCACTACAGGAGTGGTCCAGCGATAAATCCAGCGGGCGGCTGTAGAGAGGCAATTGATGCAGCCGTGGCTGCGAGGTTTTCCGAAATCATTGTGCCAGTAGGTGCCGTGAAAAGATATTCCACTGCGGGTAAGGTAGCAAACCCAGGGGACGCCAGGGAGGTCGTATGTTTTTGGGGCAGCCAGCCCGCCATCTGCCATGTGCCGGGAAGGCCGTTTGCGGTTGGTGATGTAGCGACCTGGCGGTGTCCGGAAATCCCCTTCACTAAAACGCGCCCCGGTTGCCACGCGGGTCATAAAGACGGGGATGTCGCCTTCGAAAGCAACCACGACTTGATCGTTCAACCGAATTTCCAGCCGCTTTTCTTCCATAGGGATATCGCTCGAAAGCGGGCTGATCTCCTCGGCGGTGATGGGGCGCATGTGGGTTGCGTCTACGAAGTAACTGAATGGAAATTGATCATCTGGGATGAGGTACCAGAACTTACCCTGGTCATCCTGTTTTACATCCACAATCCAATGTGTGGTGCTGTAATAAAAACGATAAGCAACGGATGTGGGAAACTTCGGATTCCAGATAGCATCCGTGTAGGGTACAGTTACTTCGGCGAGTTGTCCTTTTTCTGGGATTCGTTGGAGAACAGGATTGAGGTTGAGCTTTACCGGTTGGACACTTCCAGAGTGGACATAGCCTTCGTGGTTCATTTGGTACCAGACCCGGTTGTAACTTGGTTTGTCGTCGCCGATGGTGATGTCGGTAATTGGCAAGAGCAGATCTCTCCAATACATCTTAATAAATTTACCGGAGAAGGTCGGCGAATCGTAGAGAGTAACCCTGTTTTCCAAGACCCGGCCGATGGGCATATCCGGCGAACCACTTTGGCTGGATGGCGGCGAGAAATCCAACTGAGAGAACCCCGGCATCATGAACAAAGAGAGCGCGCCTAATCCGGTAAGTTTTAAGAACTCTCGCCGTGTCATTTGATGATCAGGATCGAAAAGGAAGCCATCCATAGGATATTCGCAGTCTAATCGTGAACGTTAACCAATGTGCCAATGGAAGCCCACTCATACAGCCAGGCAGCGTCGTCTGTACGCAGGTTTACGCAGCCGTGGCTCATGGGGGTTCCAAAGTTATTATGCCAATACGTGCCATGCAAGGCATACCCTCGATAAAAATACATGGCGTAGGGAACATTCGGGAGGTAATAATCCGGTCCGGCCATCGTGGAATAACGGTACTTGGCGTAGATTTGGAAATTACCCGTGACGGTTGGGTACATCCATGTTCCAGAGGAAATGATAAAACTGTTGATAAGCTGATCTCCCTCGTAGGCATACAACGTCTGCTGGCTGAGAACGACCTCAATCCACCTTTCACCACCGGTTGCTGCATTTGGCTGGCTGATATCAGGCTGCTCCGTGGGGGTCTCGGTCGGCAAAGGGGTAGGCGTCTCGGTTGGAGTTTCAGTTGGTGTTTCAGTGGGAGTTGGAGTGGCGGTAAAAGTTGGCGTATGGGTAGGCGTTGCTGTGGGGGTATGGGTGGGGGTTGTCGTTAGAGAAGGTTTGAACAAGGCTCCTTCTGGTTTTACAACGGGGCCGACCCCGGCCATAACCACCCAATTTTGGGACAACACCAACCACAAGGCAATGGCCATGCACAACACGCCGCCAATCGCCAGCATGGAGAAGATGAGGGGGGTAATCAGGTTTGGTTTGCGCCTGGCTGCCTTTTTTGCGTTTTTCTGCGCTGGTAAAGCGGCTGCTTTTATGAGGGAAATTTTAGAGGTATCCTCGATGGCGCGTTCCCCCGCAAGCGTGCGGATTGGGCTGGTTTGGTCCTGAAGAAACCTTGCCTTCCGTTTGCGTTGTAGCGCCCAGCGAATGCCCTGCCTGGCGCGCGAACTGGCAGGATTGGCTTCCAGGGCGCGCTTTAAGAATTGCAGACTCGCATCAGGCGGAGACAATGCTGCCAGGATCAACCAGGCTTCTTCCAGCGAGGCATCTTTCAGGGCGGCATAACCCGCAAGTTGGTATGCTCTCTGGCGCTCGCCGTTCTGAAGAGCTTTTTTTGCCAGGTTCAGGGCATTCAGAGCGGAGAGACGTCCGGGATCGGTCATTGAGACAATAAATCGGGGGCTGGGATGGATTCGTTGTTGAGATAACAGAGAATGCCGGCGACTACTCCTTCGGCAACAAGGGCGGGCTGTTTGGTGAGGATGTCCTTATCCAGATTGAGAAAACCGGTTTCGATGATTGCAGCAGGCGTGGCAGCGTTGATTTCGTTGAAAGTGTGGTAATCGCTCATATCCTTTGTGACGGTGTTGCGGTGGTATCTCAGGTTGGTTTTTTCCTGGTAACGCACCACCAGACAATTGGTTAACCGGCTGGCTTTTTCAGGATAGGCTGTTTCGATTGCCGCAGAAACTTTGAAACCGGTGGCGTCTTCGTAATACTCGCAGGAGTCGTTGTGAATGGATACCAAAGCAGCGGCCTGATAACCAAATAACCTTTTATCGAATTCTTCCAGGAGATCAACGTCGTATCCCAAAGCGATGAGCTGCTGCCGAACCAGGCCTGCAATTTGAAGGTTGACATCTACTTCGCGAAGGCCGTCGCTGCAGACTGCTCCTGGATCGCCTTCTTTCCCCGAATGGCCGGCGACAATCCCTATCTTGATTTTTGCCGGGGGAGAAGTAGGCTGGGGTGTAAGGGGTTCTTCCTGCGGCGCCTGGCGAGTGGCCTGGGCAGAGATCAGCAGCTCTCCGACGCGACGGTTTGAAAAGAGATTGCCTGGCGTCCACAGCGTCAGGAGAGATGCCATGATGACCGCAACGCTAACGACGGTTTGGATAGCTCCCAAAGTACTGAAACTGGGTTGAGGGTTTTTTGGGGGCGGCGTGGTTTTGTTTTTGGGTCCTAACACAATTGGTTCGTTCATAAGTTGTCAAAAAAGGTTACAATAAATTTGGAAAACAGGATCATTCAGACTGCTAGAGATAAGTATAAACGAGTTAAGAGGATCGTTGCAAATGCTTGTTTGGAGATTATTCGATGACGACTCATGGTGATTTACTACGTCAGGCTATGCGGCGGTGGACAACCGGCGTTTGTGTTGTCACCTGTCGGGCAGGAGACCAGCAGCATGGCATGACGGTCAATTCCTTTACATCCGTTTCTCTTGAACCTCCTATGGTCACGGTGACCCTTGCTCATAAAACCCGAACTTATCACTTGGTGAGTCAATCTGGCGTTTTTGGGGTAACGATCTTGAACCAGCGCCAGAGAGAAATTGCAGATATTTTTTCTGGAAAGGTTCCGGAACAGGCAGGCCGTTTTGAAAAAGTGGAGACATTTGTCTTATCAACAGGAGCCCCTTTTCTTTCTGGCGGCCTGGCGTTTTTGGACTGCCTGGTTCGGCATATTTTTCCAATGACCAGTTCGACCCTTTTTGTTGGCGAGGTGATTGCAGTTCAGTATGCAGACCTGGGTGAGCCGTTGGTGTATCATAATCGTTTGTATCAGAGGTTAGCGCCATGATGTTTGAAAAACTGTCGGAGAGTGATAAAAAAATTTTGCTGAAACTGGCTCGGCAGTCGATTATCCTTGCTGTTGGGGGAAAACCGCTGCCCCATTTGGATCTGAGTTTGTATTCGCCTGTGTTGCAGTCGGATGGTGCTTCCTTTGTCACCCTGACGGAAGGGGGTGAACTGCGCGGCTGTATTGGCACGTTGGAGCCTTACCAACCGCTGGTGCAAGATGTGTGCGAGCATGCGGTCGCCGCCGCTTTGCATGATTATCGTTTTCCCCCGTTACAGCCTTCCGAAATTCCTCTCATAAAGATTGAAATATCCAGGCTAACTCTGCCTCAACCAGTCCGATATGAAAATCCCCTGGACTTACCCAGTCTTTTGCGTCCCAACATAGACGGCGTGACGCTGCGGGATGGGTTTCGCCGCGCAACCTTTCTGCCCCAGGTATGGGAAAAAATTCCAGAACCTTATGATTTTCTTGGGCATTTATGCCAGAAAATGGGGGCTCCTTCTGATCTCTGGCAGAAGAAGGTTCTATCAGTATCGATTTATCAGGTTGAAGAATTTCGCGAAGAAGAGTAGCTTAAAAATCAGACCACCGGCGATTTGTCGCCGGTGATCTTTTATGGGTTTTGCTTCTTTCTTCTCTAATACAGAGGGAATGAAGAAAATCTATGCTACGCCAAGTTTTTGGGTTGCTTCTTTGTAAGCCTGACCGATGAAATGGCCCATCACAGCCAGGCCATATGCCTGGGTAACAACAACACCGATAATACAAGCGATCAATCCCAAAGGAGCAATGATACCAACGAGGAGGTTGCCGACCAGGACAAGCAGGTAGGCGACCGGCGCTGCTTTCACAAGTGCGAAAACTTCGCCAAACCGCAACCCTGCCCCCAATTGATTTTTGGAGACAAAGTTCCCCATCGCAGCCGGGAGCATGAGGGCCAGAAAGATGCTGTAGATGAGCAAAAGCCCACCGCAGCAAACGCTCACGGCGATCATGACATAGCTAAAGGTGTCCTGATCCATCTGAAGAGAGGCACCAAGCGGGCCGATAAGCTGCAAGGGCAGTTGAAGGATGATAACGGGAATGGAGTAAACCAGTGCAATTACCCAGGCCTGGAAGCCTTTTCCAAGAAAACCACCAAAATCAATCTCTGGGAGCAGTTCTGGTTCGCCTTTGATGACCCGGCGGCTCATCTCCAATCCCCAGCCGAACAGGTATAATTGTCCCAGTATGGGGATCAGCCCGATCAACCCAGTAATTGCTACTTTCTTAAGCCAATCCGGGTCCTTGAATACATAACTGAAAGCGCGTCCGAATTCCATAATGAACTCCTTTATTAGGATTGAATAAATGGAAAAGCACGATTGATTTGAGTTTCCCTACCTCTTAATCAAAGATAATATACCTAAATTTACCCAAAAATACAAGTCAGTGCCCTGAAAACTTGCAGATACTTTAAGTGATCGTCAGATTGAGGCGATGAAACCTGACTGTCAGAAATGAGTGTATTGATCGACTTTTAACACAAAAATGACAGCTTTTTTCTCTTCGGATTCTACGGGAGCGGCAGCTTTTTCACGGATAATTTTTAAGGCGTCTTCGACCAGATGGTCTTCCAGGCCAATGAGCAATGTAGAATGCCCTCGCCGGAGGAACCCCCCCGTAGATGCAATTTGCGTCACCCGTAGATTAGCCGAAGTAAGGGCATGTGAGATTGCTTCTGTGGCTGTATCATGGACAATGGCGACAATTAGTTTCATGCTCATACCTCCTCGTAATGCTCTACTTCCACAACAAAGATGGTAGCGCCGCCAATGCTAATTGGAGTTGGAGTCGGAAGCGGCAGCGGAGCGCTCTCTAACGGTACTGCAATGTATTCAATACGCTGGCGGCAAGTTTCTTGAAGGACCTCTAGCACCTGAGTAATTTTTGATGAGGAAGTGCCAATCAATAATGTCGTATTTTTCCTCCCCAAAAACCCCCCGATGCTGGAAAGTTGTTCAGAAGTCGCCCCAAATTTTTTCAAGCCATTCTGAGCGCTTTCGGCATCCTGCGCCTGAATGACAGCTACTAACAAGAGGTCATATTTTTTTTCGCCCACCGCTCGTTAAATCCTCCTTTCAAGCGTTGAATTTTCGACAAGAACGACCCTGTGAGTCTTGGGGCCTTTGACAGAAATGGTCTGCCCGCTCAAAAAAGTGACAACGCTGTCTTGCTGATGTCGTGTGATCGATGTTCCTTTATATTTTACCGTAATTGGCCATGGAAATGGATTAATGCCCGACAGTATGATCTCCTTTTCGGAGATGACTTTTACGCCAAGCACTTTTAGGAAAAGCCCCACCGGCGCCAAGCCACGTAAGTGATTTCGTTCTCCGTTTGGAAGGCCATTTTGGGCGTTGAAATGTTCGCGAAAAGTTTGAGATTTCTTGAGTGTAACAACGATTGCGTCCAGAATCCGGCTGACCAGATTGGCGGCTTCGTGATGGTAGCCGTAATTCATCAGCCCTTCTGCCAAGTACAAATTCCAGACCAGGTAAGTGTTGAGTAAATAGGGTTCGGCAACTTCTTTCCCTTTGACTGGAATGAGAGGCACTCCAAACTGCTGGAAAAAATTTTTAGTAAAAGCTTTTTTTACCATTTCTGCTGCCTGTTTTTTGGTTGCCATGCCTGCCCACAGCGGCAAAAACAGGCTGATGTCTTGCATGGATAGATCAGCAGTCAGGATTTGCCCTTGATCATCCTCGCCAAGACCCTGCACTTCTACCTTGCTTATTTTTTTGTAGAGGGAAGCGGTGGTTGCGCGGGCAATGCCGTTCGCCCAGGTGAAATGGCTGGCCGGAAGGGTCTCGCAAATTTCCCCTTTATCATCCTGGCCATGAATTGTGATGGTAACAGGCCGGGTAACTTGCTCCTTGCAACGAACATGAATTACTAATCGTTGAGGCGTTCGCAGGACGCGCTTTGAGCGATAAGTCCCTGAACCCTTAAAGGAAATCCAGGAAATACTTTTATGGCTCTGATGGGTCTGGTAATCACGGTAGTGGAAGATCCCCTGGGATGAATCCCAGCTTTTTGAGAGTTCCCGTTTGAGACTGGCCATCTTTTTTGTAAGCGGATCAACGGCTTCTATATGGCCGGTCAATCTGGCGATTTGGATCAAGCTTTTGGCTTCGCGGTAGAGAAAGGCTGCCAGAGAGGGACATTCTAGGGTGGAGATATCCAGCCCTTGCGATTCTTCATGCCAGCGGTCATAGATTGGCGCATCCTCAAGCCCGGCCTGAATGGGATGATCCCATTCAGGAAAGCTATCTCCATCCCGGTCGTGTTCACTGGCGAACCACAGGTTGAAGAATTTGAGAAAAGCTGGGAAGAGTTTGCTCAGCCATTCAATATTGGCATTATGTTGATAGATTTGAACAGCCAGGGTTGCCAGCAATGGTGGGGCAAGGCGGCGGGTTCGCTGTCCGGCCAGACCTGGTTTGAGGTCTATAAAGCCATCTTGTTCCTGCGTTTCCAGGAAGTTTTGAAGCATTCCTTCCATCCCTTCCAAATTCCCCGGCAGCAGGACGTTGGCAAGATAATATAAATCCTGAGGTGTCTGGCCGTTCCAAAGATACGAGTAGTCGCTGCCATCGCCGCGACTGGAAAAGCCATGATCTGGAAGCCGGCTTAAAACAAATGAGGAATGGGGTAGATTTTGGTTGCCCGGAAAGACGAGGCTCAGGGCGGTTTTTTGTGAAAGGCTGAGGGCGGCATCCCAATCGGGTTGCCCGGTGGTAATCTCAATTGTTTGGCGGGCATTTGTTAGCTCGATTCGAGCAACTTCAGCTTCCCACGAACAGGTGGCAGCCTGGCGAGCTAATTCAAAAGCTGAAGATGAAGTCCTCTGCGCAGAGAAGCCCCAGGTAAAAGCACGTTCGATTCCTGGAAACAACTCAAGATCATGAACTAAACCTGGCAGCGAGCTGGCGCCGGGCTCAGGATTGCCGCTCACAAAGAAGACGGCGTAAACTCCGCCGCTTTGCCCATACAGGCTGCCTCGTTCGTAGGGGAGCATATTCTGGCCGTCCGCGAGGGGATTGAGGAGGGCGCACCATTCCAGCCGCAGGACCTCGGTTGACAGGGCGTGATTTGTCAAACGGATCTTGCCCGCAACGGTTTGTGAATCGATCACGCGATATTCCAACACGGTATCGATCTCTGCGCAAGGGGAAAACGAAAAGGCAAGATAATTTGGAAAAAAACTCGTCAACGCAGGAGGGCGGCGATAGTTGGCGGGGTCGCTAAAAACTTGATTTCGACATATAAACCTTGGGAACAACCGCATCCACCGGCAGCGAAGCCCTAGAGTGGATTGAAGGAGAAAAGAAGGTGGGTCGCCGCCAGAGGGAATAATTTCCCATATCTGGTCATTTGTGTAGGAAGGCTGGCATAGGCGCGCATCAGCAGCCAGGATTAAGTTGAGAGGGTCACCGTATCCCAGGTTCCATTTCCTCATAGTCTGATTTTAAAGGTTTCCTTTTGGTGGGTCAATCAATTTTCTAAGAATAACGAGGATAACCGTCTGAACGCAATGATTTATGCTAGAATTTGAAAGGTATGAAAAAAATCTTTAGAAATTTAGCGATGTGCACGTATGAGCGATTCTAATTTGGGGCCTCCTGAGAAATATGGCGATGATCTGCCAGAAGACAGCGAAGAAAGAACGCCGCGCCCGGCGGATAAGCCTGAGAAACCTGGGGAACGGCTCAAGCGGCTGGTGGAAAACAGCCAGGAGTTTGCTGAGAGATTAGGGGATCCTTCGCAACATCCTGCGGGTCAAACCGGGCCTTTGGGAAGACGATATGAACCGGCGGCCAGCCAGGACGATACAGATAAACTGCGGATTTCCAGGCAATCTGCAACCGAGGGGCATGATTCGCCCGCCGGGGTAAGTTCCGCTATGGGGCAGCGCGACCGCCACCCGACTGGTCTTCCAGAAAGTACGGGGGGATGGTATGGACAGAACCCTGAGCCGGCTTCAGAATCGCCCTTTGATTCTGAAACCAAGGCAACTCCATCCAGCCTTCCTCATCAGACGATCCCGGTTCCCTCCCAAAGCTCAAATACGCGCCCGGAATATCCAACGCTTCCACCTTTTCCTCCGATATCACCGGGCGAGTCCCAGGGGCCCATTTTACCGAACCGCGTAGACGAAGTGGACCGCCATGCCACACAGGTCACACCGGCGGCATACGGCGGAGGTACAACCCGAAGCAGCAATCGGGGAACGACGCGCTATTCACGGCCCGCCACGGGGACAACGAGGATCTCCGGTACATTGCCGCCTGCGGCAAGGAGCAGACCCTCCTCGCCGAAAAAGAAGGCTGTCAGGTATGAAATTGATTGGGGGGGGACGTTTGGCTGCCTTTTGAAGGGGATCGTTGGCCTGATCTTTGTTGCAGTGTTGGCGTTGGTATTTATTGTGTCCGTAGCCGTTTTTCGATATTTTTCGATTGCCGCAACGCTGCCGGATATCAGCGATTTACGGGCGCGGGCTGCGCAGTTCGAGACCACCCGAATTCTGGATCGCAATGGCAATTTATTGTATGAGATTCTTGACCCTAACGCGGGCCGGCGGACTTATGTGACGCTGGATAAAATCTCTCCCTACCTGGTGGCGGCGACGATTGCTACGGAAGACAAAGAGTTTTATAACCACCCGGGTTTCGATCCCATTGCTGTTACACGCGCGCTCTGGCAAAACTACACCTCTGGTGATATTGTCTCTGGGGCATCTACCATCACCCAACAACTGGCGCGAACACTTCTTTTTTCGCCCGAAGAACGTAGCCAGCGTACTTATGAACGCAAAGCGCGTGAAATTGTCCTGGCCGCAGAAATTACCCGCCGTTACAGCAAAGATGAAATTCTGGAGCTTTACCTGAATGAATTCAATTATGGGAATCTGGCATATGGTGTCGAGGCGGCTGCAGAGACGTATTTTAAAACCACAGCAGATAAGCTGACTCTGGCGCAAGCCGCTTTTTTAGCGGGTCTGCCGCAAGCGCCGTCGGTTTATGATATTTACACAAACCGTGAGGAAACTCTCCGCAGACACAAACAGGTGTTGATGTTGATGTACCAACTCAGCCTGGAAGAAGGCTGTATTGAGGTGAGCAACAGTGTACAGCGCGTTTGTGTTGATGGTTTTGCCGCCACAGAAGCGGCCAAGGAAATTGAAGTTTATTATTTCGAAAAGCCACAGGAATTCATTCGTTATCCCCATTGGGTTCATTACATTCGCTCTGTTCTGGAAGAACGATATGATGCCCAAACGATCTACCGGTCGGGGTTCACTGTTTACACAACCCTGGACCCAGGGTTGCAGGATGAAGCTCAGCAAATTGTGTATAACCAGGTTTCGGCGCTGGCGGACCGGAACGCCAGAAATGGCGCATTAGTTGCCATACGTCCTGCCACAGGGGAGATCCTTGCAATGGTTGGCTCCCCTGATTTTTATGACGATGTTAATTCAGGCCAGGTTAACATGGCAGTCTCGCCCCGCCAGCCAGGGTCTTCTATTAAGCCATTGACATACACAGCAGCTTTTGAGAAAGGTTGGACACCCTCAACGCTTATTTGGGATGTTCCAAGCGAATTTCCTCCTTCTGGAGATCCCAGCGATCCCCGCCCGCCATATGTCCCGGTTAATTACGACAATCGTTTTCATGGGCCGGTTTTGGCGCGAGTAGCGCTGGCGAACTCGTATAACGTCCCGGCTGTCAAAACGCTAAATTTTGTTGGAATTTATGATAACCCAAACCTGCCGGGAGAAGATGGTTTCCTTGCATTTGCCCGGCGGGTGGGCATTACGACGCTGACCCGGGATGACTATGGCCTGGCTTTGACCCTGGGCGGGGGGGATGTCTCGTTGCTTGAATTGACTGGCGCGTATGCAATTTTTGCAAATGGCGGTGTTCGCGTTCCACCTGTTGCCATCACCAAAATTATCGATTATCAAGGCAATATTATCTTCGAACACCAACAGGCAGAAGGCATCCAGGTGGTGCGCCCAGAACATGCGTTTCTGATCAGTTCCATCCTTTCCGATAACGCGGCACGCGCCCCAATGTTCGGTTCGAATTCTGTCCTTAACCTACCCTTCCAGGTTGCCGTGAAGACCGGCACTACTAACGATTTTCGCGACAATTGGACGCTGGGATATACGCCAGATATTGCTGTTGGCGTTTGGGTGGGGAACGCTGATTACACTCCAATGGTCAATACAACTGGTTTGACCGGCGCCGCACCAATTTGGTCTCAGTTTATGCGATCAGCCATAGACCGGTTGACTGGTGGGAATCCTTCGGGTTTTGTGCGCCCGCCTGGGGTTGTTGATAAGATCGTGTGCAGCATATCGGGAACCGAACCCTCCGAGTGGTGTCCATCCCAGCAAACGGAAATGTTTGTTTATGACCAGCCGCCACTGCCGAAAAAGGACGATCTATGGCAAAAAACTCAGATTGACACCTGGACGGGTTTGAAATCCTCGCCATACTGCTCTGAGTACACCAAAGAAGAATTTGCATTAAACGTGACAGACCCATGGGGCGTCAAGTGGATTCGCGAGACTAACGAAGGCCGCGAGTGGGCGAAGAACATCGGCTTTTCGGATGCTATTTTTTTCGCGCCGGAAAGAGAATGCCAGGCCAGCGACCCGCGTGTTAACATCCTCTTTGCCGGATTAAACGAGAACCAGACGATTACCACTGGACCTTTAGATATTTACGCGGTTGTGACGGCAACCCAGAACTTTAAGGATTTTCGCCTGGAATATGGAGTGGGCGATAACCCGGTGGATTGGAAGACGCTGATCGAAGGGATCACTTCTCAATACAGCCAACCCGAGCGCATCTATTCCTGGGATCTCAAGGATGTTCCTACGGGGCGCGTCACTTTACGGATTTATGTGAACAGCACCCAGGATACATTTGCAGAGCGCCAGATTCACCTGAATATTCAGGTGCCAACCCCAACCCCAACGATTACGCCGACGGTAACGGTTACTCATACTGCTACCAGCACACCGACGCTCACCAGCACCTCTCTGCCGCCTACGATGACGCCAACGCTCATCCCCACAGAAACGCCGACTCCATAAACTACAGGGCACAATTTACGATGAAGCAACACTTAACAACCCGCGGAACCAGGGTATCCTGGGTAGGTTTACTCAATTTAATGACGGTTTATTTCATCTGGGGAAGCACCTATCTTGCCATTCGGATTGCAGTCCGGGATGGTCTTGGTTTTCCGCCTTTCTTTTTGGCTGCCAGCCGGGTGATTCTGGCTGGATCCCTTCTTCTACTTTTTGCGGTGCTCCAGCGCCAGCGCATCCGGCTTAATCGCACCGAATTGATCGTTCTGGCGATTTCCGGTTCTCTCCTTTGGGTAGGAGGGAATGGCCTGGTATCCTGGTCGGAACAAAAGGTTAGCTCGGGATTGGCGGCGTTGATTGTTGGAGCGACTCCTATTTTTGTGGCGTTGATGGAATCGGCCATTGATCGTAAAATTCCCTCACTACTGCTGGTTGGATCCCTCCTGGTTGGGTTTGGCGGAATTGTTATCCTTACTTTTCCTGTAATTCGCAGCGGCATCCGTGCGGATGTTTTGTCTGTCATTGGGCTGTTGGCGGCTTCTTTCAGTTGGGGGGCCGGTAGCCTTTTACAAAGCCGGAATCCCGTGCGGATCTCTCCATTCGTCAGCTCTGGTTACCAGCATCTGTTCGGCGCGTTCGGCCTGATAATTCTATCTCTGATCACCAGAGAAAATTTTCAGTCGCCTCCGTTAGATGCCTGGTTGGCGTGGGGTTATCTGGTGGTTTTTGGGTCAATTATTGCGTTTACTTCTTTTATTAACGTGTTGCAGATCCTCCCTACGAATATCGTGATGACTTATAGCTATGTAAACCCTGTCATCGCAGTATTTCTTGGCTGGGTCATTCTGGGTGAACGAATCACTGTTTGGACGATCGCGGGTACCCTGTTGGTTCTCTTGGGTGTGTGGGGGGTCTTCCGCACGCGCTACAAAAAAAGCGCTTAAGCACGCTTCTTGCCCAGGAGATTACTCTATAGATTGATCAGGGATCGTAAGAGGAAAGTTCCTGCACTAATTAAAACCAATCCTCCCGCTGCCAGGGCTACCCCTAGCCAACCGGAGGGAGCCATCAAAACCGCATCCTCCGGGCGGGTTGGGTTATAACGGATTTTTACGATTAACCCACGCGGATACCGGCGCATCAGGTTCTTGGCGGCCTTAGGAGTAAATTGAGTTGGGCGAGGGGTGATTTTTCTACTGGTGTAAGTTGTTTTCCTGATCACATATTTGTATACGATGACAGGCTCATATGTGACGACAGTTTTGAAGCTTCCATCAGCCAGTTTTTTCTGGCTTTTGCTTTCTTCTACCAGGGAATAAATGATCCTGGCTCGTGTGGCAGGCCAAAACTGACTTGGTCCCTCGCGAATCAACAGAATCAGGCTGGCGATGAGCAGGCATAAGCCGAAGAAGATGATCGAGCTCAGCAAGATCAACATAAACGAGTTGCTTGTTTGTTCCAGAATCATGGCATTCTATCTGAAATAACTTGCCGGTTTTATAAGACACTCTACTATTATCCTATAAACCGGCGTTACATTCTGGAGTGATGGCGGGGCTGGAAGATGACAGCCCCGCTCGAAACGGATATCTCGACAGACGATCCTTATTCCCTTTTATAAGCCTTAAGAACAGCAGCGGGGCCGGTGGCGTTTCTTCCCGCGATGGCCAGGGCGATAATTGTCACTACATATGGAAGCGCCAGAAAAGTCTCGTAGGGTAGGTTCAAACCAGTGCTTTGCAAACGAAGCTGCAAGGCGAAGACGCCACCAAATAGTAAAGCTCCCCAAAGGACCTTGGCAGGTTGCCAGTTGGCAAAAATAATCAAGGCAATACACACCCAGCCGCGCCCTGCGATAATGCCATATGTAAAAGCGCCAAGCTGGGCGAGGGAAAGAAAAGCTCCGCCAACGGCCATCAGACCGCCGCCGATCATCAAGGCGTAAGACCTCACCCGGTACACGTTTACGCCGGCTGCATCGGCTGCCTCTGGGTTTTCACCCACTGCCCGGATATTTAGACCCACGTTGGTGCGGTAAAGCACCCACCAAGCAAGCGGGATGATCAGAAAGGATATATAGGTCAGGGCATATTGTGTGGTGATTGGGCCGATGATAGGTAGGTTGCCAAAGGGCTGTAACTGATCGAAGGATCGAATTGAAGGGGGGATGCGAGGCTCGCCGTAGATCAACCGGAAAAAGAACAAAGAAACAGCGGTTAATAATAAGGTGATCCCTAAACCAGAAACGTGTTGATTGACCCCAAGCCGGACAGAAAAGAAGGCCATTAACAAGCCGGCCAGCATTCCGCCCAACAAGGCTGCCAGTACTCCAAGCCAAAGCGAGCCGGTTGCATCTGCGGCCGCGAAACCAACAAAAGCTCCAAAGAACATGGTGCCTTCGATGCCCAGATTAAGCACGCCCGAACGTTCGCTGTACAGTTCCCCCAGTGTTCCATAAATCAGGGGGGTAGCTACCCGCAGGGTGGCAGCGATCAAGCCAACGATAAAAGTATCCATCAATCCCTCCTGATGCGATAGTTTTGTAGCAGGAACATACCCAATGTGACCAGGAGTAAAGTAGCCTGGACGACGTTCCCAAGATAAACCGGCACACCCAGCGAGCGGCTAACTGTTTGAGCGCCGGTATCGATCAGACCAATGAACATCGCAGCCAGACCAACGCCGAGGGGATTCAATGCTCCCAAGGTCGCCGCGATGATGCCGCTGTACCCGAATCCGGGCGAAATGGCATCGATCAAATGAAAGTGGATACCTGCTACTTCTGTAACGCCGGCCAGGCCAGCAATGCCTCCGCTGATCAAGGCTGCTGTCAGCATAGTTTGTCCTACATTGACGCCCATAAAGCGGGCTGCTTCCTGACCATGACCTACCGCCCGCATCTTAAGCCCCAGGGAGGTTCGGGTGAGTATGAACCAGACGATTAAGATCATGATAATGGCTACCAGAAACCCCAGATGAAGGCGGGAACGGCTGATCAAGCGGGGAAGCTGTGCGCTGTCTACAATTTGGGGGGATTGTGGCCAGCCGGAGACTGGGTCGCGCCAGGGGCCATTGAGTAAAAAACTTACTATGAACAGAATCACAGAGTTCAACAAGAGGGTGGTAACAACCTCATCCACTGCTAGCTTAACTTTCAGGAGCGCTGGAATGGATGCCCAAAGCATTCCGGCTGCAAAGCCTCCGATGAGCATGATGGGGATGGCCAGGATGGGGGGAAAGTTACCCAACACCATGCCAAGACCAGCGGCCGCAATAGCCCCGGCGTATAGCTGGCCTTCGGCGCCGATATTCCAATAACCGGAAGCGAACGCAATGGTCACAGAAGCGCCCGTTAATAATAGGGGGGTGGCTTTTACCAGAGTTTCTAAAGCGCTTACCCGGTTCGAGAGAGGAGACAGCAAGAAGTAATAATAAGCCTCTAAGGGATTGGCGTTTGCCATTACCACCAGTATAGAAGTGACCAGAAAGGTTACAATAATTGCTATGAGTGGTATGAGCGGCTTAATCCAAAGCGGGGCGGGCGCTTTTTCGATGCGGAATTTAACCATGTTGCTTTACCTCCTGGCGGGCGCCTGTCATCATCAACCCCAATTGTTCTTCGGTTGCCTCCGTACCAGGGACAATGCCGACAATTTGCCCTTCATAGATCACCGCGATGCGGTCCGAAAGGCTCATCACTTCTTCTAGATCTTCGGAAAGAAGCAAAACAGCGGCGCCGCGATTGCGTTGTTCTAATAACTTTGTGCGCACATATTCGGTCGCGCCTACATCCAGACCCCGAGTCGGCTGTGAGGCAATAACCACTCTTGGTTCTGGAGAAAGCGCTCGCGCCAGGATTACTTTTTGCATATTGCCGCCAGAAAGAGTCCGAATTGGGTCGGTTGGACGGGCTTTGATCTGATATTCAGAGATCAATTGTTCCGCATTCTTCAGGATGAGTCTTTTATCCAAGGTGCTGCGGCGGGTGAATTTTTCTATGCTCTCCAATGCCAGATTTTCGGCGACCGTGAGTTCTCCTACAACTCCAGCGTGACGATCCTCTGGGATGCGTCCGACGCCAGCTCTGGTAATTTCTGATGGGCTTGCGTTGGTTATTTCTTTATCGCCAATAAATATTTTTCCTGAAGCGGGTTTCAACGTGCCTGAAAGGACTTGAGTCAGCTCGGATTGTCCGTTCCCGGAAACTCCGGCGATACCAAGCACTTCGCCCTCATAAACATTCAAAGAGACATTCTTGAGCGCGGTCAAACCTTTTTTGTCGACGGCGGTGATGTTTTCGATGCGGAGCAAAGGATTCCCTGCTTTTTGCTCTCCCTGACGGTATACCCCAAAAGTCTCTCGACCTACCATCATACGAGCTAACTCCCGTTCGGAGGTGTCATTCTTTAGAACCGTGCCAATCTTTTTACCGTCTCGCAGCACGGTAATCCGGTCGCAGATGGTCATAACTTCATACAGCTTATGGCTGATAAAAATGACCGAGAGGCCGTCTTTTCTTAATCTTTCCAGCGTTTGGAAAAGTATATCCACTTCCTGTGGTACGAGGACAGCGGTTGGCTCATCCATGATCAATACTTTGGCATTGTGATACAACGCTTTCAGAATTTCAACCCGTTGTCTCTCCCCTACGGATAAATGCCGGATGATTGCAGAAGGCTCAACGTCAATACCAAATTGGTTGGCGGCTTTCGTTACATTTTGAATGACTTCTTGTGGCCTGTAAATATAACCTTTGTTGTAGCCCAGGACAACATTTTCAGCCACGGTCAATGGGGAAACTAATGTAAAGTGTTGGGATACCATCCCTATGCCCCATCCGATGGCATCCTTCGGGGACGTGATATGAACCGGGCTGCCATCCACCAGGATCTGGCCGCTGTCGGCATGGTAAAGACCGTAAAGGATACGCATTAGAGTGGTCTTGCCGGCCCCATTTTCTCCCAATAGGGCGTGAATTTCCCCTTTTTGCAGGTCAAAGTCGATGTGGTCGTTGGCAACCAACGGGCCAAATCGCTTTGTGATGCTCTTCATCTCAATTGCATTCATCGAGGTCCTTGTCTGGGGTGGCAGAGTAGAAACCCCTGCCACCCCTGCATTTTAGGATGGTTTGCCGGGTTAGTTTACAGCAGCCGGCTGGCGTTCATCAATGTCAACGCGGAACAGGCCGCTCTTGATTGCCTGTTCCTTTTCTTTAACTTTTGCGACGAGGTCAGCGGGCAATTTGCTCTCGGTGCTGTGGAACGGCGCCAGGCTCGCGCCTCCTTTCGCAACCATGCTGAAGTCCTTGAGGTCTTGGGCGGTATAAGAACCGGCAGTAACCTGTTTAATGACGTATTCGACTGTGGGGGTCATATTCCAGACCGGGCTGGTGACGACTAAGTCCGGCGCCAGTTCATTTTGGTCGCTCATGTTGCCGAAAACCCACAGGTTCTTTTCCTTGGCGGCTTCGATTACACCAAAACGCTCGGCATAGAGCACATCTGCGCCATTATCAATTTGGGCGAGGGCGGCTTCTTTGGCGGCGGCTGGGTCAAACCAGCTATTGATAAAAGTCACAAGCACTTGAACTTCTGGATTTACTTCCTTAGCCCCCGCGATGAAGGCGTTTGCCAGGCGGTTGACTTCAGGAACCGGGTAACCGCCGACGATGCCGACTTTGTTGGTCTTGGTCAAACCGCCAGCTAACATGCCAGCCAAGTAAGCAGGCTCGTGGATCCAGTTGTCAAAGACTGACACGTTTGGTTCTGATGGGCCAAGGCCAGAGCCGAAAACAAAGGCGATGTCCGGATATTGCGCTGCAACGCGGCGGACAGCCTCTTCATTTCCAAAGGCATCTCCGAAGATAACGTTTGGCTTCTTCTGTTCTGCGGTTTCCTGAAGAATGCGCTCCATATCGCCGGAATACCCGATGTTTTCGGTATATTCATACTCAATTTTGCCCTCTTCCTGGGCCTTCTGCAAGGCGGCGTGGATCACGCCATCCCAGGGTTCCTCGATGGGTGTGGCAAATGCGCCAAAAACCTTGACTTTTCCGGTTTCTGTTTTTGGTGCGGCTGCTTGTTGAGGCGCGCAGCTCATCACCAGAGTGGAAACCAGAATAGCGACCAGCAAGAAGGTCATTATAGTCCGCTTGTTCATCAAAATTCTCCTCTCTTTTGGGTAACTAAGGTTATAGAAGCGGTTAAAACACAGATTTTTTTCTGCTCGACTGTTTTTTTTCGATCATCACCTCCTTTTGCGTTTCTCTGTGGCGGCAGTTAAGCCGCTCTCGAGAGGATGTCTGGAGTTGCAATGCCCTTAAAGACCGGCGTAATCTAGCGCTTCTTTGACCCGTTTTCGATCTGCTGGAAGATCTCGTATCCGAATACCGGCAGCGTTATAAATCGCGTTCAAAATTGCAGGCGCCGTAGCGAGAGATGGCGCTTCGGCGAAGCCTTTGACGCCTTGCGGCCCAAGAGGATGTGGGACCTCGACGATGACCGGTATGATTTCGGGAACCATGTTTGCAAGAGGCAGCCGGCATTTGTGAAGCGAGTCGGTCAGGTTGACACCCTTTTCGATGACAAATTGTTCAGAAAGGGCGAATCCTACGCCCATCATCACGCCTCCGTGGATCTGACCAACGACGGCGTCATAATTTAGTACTTTTCCCACGTCATTGGCAGAAATGATCTTAAGAACCTTCACCTCACCATTCAGCGTATCCACCTCCACAATGGCTACTTGCGTGTTATATGCATAACACCAATGGGTTGGCCGGGTGATGAAATCAGGTTGGCCGATGTGACTTGGCTCGCCAACGGGATGCATTTGTACAGATTCGGGCGGAATATACGTTTTTTCCACCACGAATCTCTCGCCCAGTTGCTCTAATTCCACACTTTTTCCGGTTTCTGGGTTCACCAGCCTGCTCCCAACGATTTGAATAGCCTGGGGTTCGCATTCGATCATCTCGGCTGCACGGCTGGTTAACTCTTCTTTAAGCGCTTTGCATGCCATGACTACCGCGTTGCCGCTTAAAAAGGTCTGGCGGGAAGCGGTTGTTGGACCCGTTGGCGGTGTAAGGGCTGTATCGGGTCCGATATAGGTGATTTTCTCCGCAGGGATGTTTAATGCATTCATTGCCAGTTTAACCAGACCGACTTGAGCGCCTTGCCCATACTCATGTTGGCTGGCCTTGATCACGACGTGCCCACTTTTATCCATTTCGACAATTGCTCCTGCGCTTTCGGGAATGGCGTGGCCGAACCCGATGTTTTTAACCGCCGAAGCAACGCCCCAACCAATTTTCTTGCCATTAGAAGCAGAGGGTATTTCAATAGCTTTAAATGCATCTCGAGCTGCAGCAATTGTTTGCTTGATCGAGACCACCCCTTCGGTCATAATGTGATCGGACGCTGTTGGCAGCCCTACATCCAACGCGTTGATCAGACGAAATTCAAAGGGGTCAATGCCGAGCGCGTTTGCCATTTCGTCGAATTGCTGTTCCAGCGCAATGGCAACCTGGTTGACGCCAAAACCGCGCATGGCGCCGGATGGGACATTGTTGGTGTACCAGGATTTGCCTTCAATTTTTAGATTGGGTACATAATATGGTCCGGCGCCAAAGACGACCACGTTTTCAAGAATATCCAGTCCTAGAGAGCAGTAACAACCCGTGTCCAATGTGATGCTGGCTTCAATCGCCAATACTTTTCCGGAGGGGTCGGCGCCTGTTTTGTAATGCATCCAGGCAGGATGGCGTTTTACATGCACGCGCAGCGATTCCTCCCGGCTCAGGACCATTTTTACAGGGCGGCCTGATTTAAGGGCGCCCAAGGCGAGATACTGCTGAAGGATCATATCTTCTTTCGCGCCAAATGCCCCGCCCATTGGAATCTGAATGACGCGGATTTTTTCTTCGGGTAGCCCCAAAATCTCCGAGAGCTGGGTGCGGTCATCAAAAGCGGTTTGTGTGCCTATTTTAAGGACGACACCGCCGTCTTCGGTGGGGTAAGCAATCCCAGATTCGGGTTCGAGAAAGCCGTGCTCAATGGCTGGCGTTGTGTAGTCATGTTCCGATATGACAGCGCATTTTTTAAATGCTTCTCCTACATCGCCTCGTATAATTTGTGCATGGTGGAGCAAATTCCCTTTTTCTTGGACCAACGGCGCATCTGGGCGGCTGGCCTCTTCGGGTGAGAATACAGCGGGCAAAATCCGATATTCGACCTTTATTTTTTCGACCGCCTTTTTTGCTATTTCGGGACTGTAAGCAAACACGGCTGCCAGCGAGTCTCCAATGTAACGGACTTTTTTATCGGCGATGGCAGGCTGGTCGCGAATGATGATGCCGGCCTGGTTTTTTCCGCGTATATCTTTTGCTGTGACGATGCAGACCACGCCTTCTACAGATTCTGCTTCGGAAGTATCCATGCTTAATATTTCAGCATGGGGGTGCGCCGACCACAGAATTTTTCCGTGCAACATGCCATCCAGATAAATATCGTCGCCAAAAATGGTCTTTCCGGTGACCATGCGGATGGCATCGGCTGTGCGCAAGGAGTGATCAATTTGCTCATGTTCTGGCGTTTTTTCTAATACGGCTTCGGCATGAACCATTCTTTGACTGGCTAGCTGGATTGCTTCGATGATTTTGATATAGCCGGTACACCTGCAAAGGTTTTTGTTCTGGGTAAGATGTTGTTTAATTTGGTCGGTTGTTGGTTGCGGAACTGCATCCAACAGCGCCTTTGCAGATAAGATCATCCCAGGAGTGCAGAAGCCGCATTGTACGGCGCCAGTCTCAATGAACGCTTGTTGAATAGGGTGAAGCTGCCCGTTTTTGGAAAGGCCCTCGATTGTTTCTATGTAGGCACCTTCCAGCTTTTGCATCTTAACCAGACAGGCTCTGGCGGCTTTGCCGTTGAGGATAACCGTGCATGCACCGCAATGCCCGGTTGAACATCCATTTTTGGTTCCAGTCAAGTGTAGCTTGTCGCGCAGGAAGTCCAGTAAGGTCATATCGGCGGGCGCGACAGCCTTGAGTATTTCGTTATTTAACCAAAAGTTGACCGTTGTCAGTGTGTTATTCTCGTGAAGTGACATAACTTTCCTGTTCTAGTCGTTCTAACAAGCAATCTTTAGGGATCTGCGTTCGTGATGTTGGGTCTATTCCAGACCCTAGATAAATCAGATGTTTTCCGGGCGTCTTATCCTAACAGATGGGAAGTGAGGAATGTACACGTTCCCAAGTTTTAATCGCAGTTCCCTGCTTGCAACAGCAGGGAACTACAACAGCCGATCTGATTTTATGCGGGAAATGCCAATGGTTTCATCTTGTTCACATCCACCAGTTTTCCGTGGCTGATGGTAAACTGGGGAGCCTCGTGAAAACGCAGCGCTTCCAGGACGCTGGGCTGGTTCAGCACGACCAGGTTCGCTGTCGCGCCGACTTTGAGCCCATAATCCTTTAAACCCATGCACTGTGCGGCTTTGGTTGTAACCATATCATAAAGGTGTTCCATATCCGAAGAGGTTGTAAACCACAAGGTATGAGAACCGAGGAAAGCGACCTCCAACATATTGTTGCGTCCATAAGGGTAGTATGCATCGGAGATGTCATCCTGCCCAAGACATACCAGGTTCCCTTCGTCGAGAAGTTCACGCACGCGGGCATGTAAGGGGCCGGTATGAGGGTCGCTGACAACGCCCATATTGGCTTTTTTTAGGAGGGCAGAAACTTTTTGGAAATACGGCTTGGCGTAAAATGCCATGGCTCTTGCATGATGCGCCAGAGCACGCCCTTGCCAGCCTCGCTTGATCACTTCGAGCGCCATTACTTCCAATGATCGTAATCCAGCGTCACCAGCGTCATCAACAAGCATCGAGACGTCTTTGTTGTATTTGACGGCCAAATCGAAAATAAAGCGCACATGTTCTGCAATGTCTGCATCGGTATATTCAATCCACGGAATCCCACCGGCGATATCTGCTCCTAAGTCCATTGCCTGTTTCATCAATTCGACAGAGCCCGGTTCACGAACAACCCCATCCTGAGCAAAGGCGACCACCTGGATGTCTACAATCCCTTTGAACTCTTCGCGTGCCCGGATCAAGGCCTTAATCCCTTCCATCTTTGCCTTGCTATCCACATCGGCAAAGGCGCGTACATGAGTGCAGCCATAAATGGCAGCCTGGGCGATTGCTTTGCGGACGTTCTCGATGATCCAGGATTCGTCGTACTGGTCTTTCACGCGAGCGGCCAGTTCGATTGCTGTCATGGCTTTTCCCATGTCTGCGCCATGGTAATCTTTTAGAGCGGCTTCATCCATCATTTGCAATGTATATACTTTACAAAGATGGAGATGGGCATTGACAAAGGATTCGGTAACAAGGTTCCCCTTCGCATCCAGTTCTAGCGGGGCGCTGGCGTTGAGTGTGGTTTCAATGCCAGAAATTTTACCGTCCTTGATTCCTATTTCAACCATGGTTTGCGGGTTTTGGCGGAGCTTTGCCTGCTTGATCAATATGTCGTAGCTGGCGGACATGCCTCTTCTCCTGTCGGTAGATTTTGAATTTTTATTGAGGTGGGGTAATCTTTTTATTTGTTGTGTGCATTAATATTATAGGCAAAAAAACAGGGTGTCAAGCTGCCATTGCTCATTGTCTGATAATGTTTTGTCACATTTGTGATCGGGAGCTTTGGTTTTGAGGTGTTTCCGCTACTGTGAAAGAAAAGGTGCAGAGGCTTTCAAATTCGATTTGCCATGTATATAATTTAGGCATCTATTCAATTCTCCTGTTGCAATAGTTCTTGAGGAGGTTTTTTCGTGCAGGCTCCCGGCGTCTTAATTGTGGATGATGATGCGGTTGTTCTGCGGCTGTGCGAGAAGGCGCTCGAACGCGCGGGTTATACTGTTGCTAGCGCTTCAAATCCTTACCAGGCGCTGGAATTGATACGGGAAAATCGTTTTGATCTTCTGCTGGTTGATATTCTGATGCCGCAGATGGATGGATTTGAGCTAATTGAAGAGGCAAGAAATTGCCAGACAGGTATTGCGGTTTTGGTTATGACCGGTTTTGGTACTGTAGAAACCGCCATCGAAGCCTTGAGAAGGGGGGTGGATGGCTTAATCTTGAAGCCTTTTCAAGGCATTGAAGATTTGCTGAATGCTATCCAGCAGGCTTTATTGTTGAATCAACAGAAACAGGATGCAGGCAGGCTGCATGTGCTCCGACCGTTGTTCGATGTCAGCGAGGCGCTGATTTCAGAAACGAATCCAAACCTTTTATTGGAGCAGATATTGGCTGCTGCCCTCCAGCTTTTGCAGGCTGCCCAAATCGGTATTTTCCAGAGGCCGGGTACGGAAACGGAGATGCGTCTTCTGGCTGCCCGGGGAGGGATTGCCTGGAGAAGGTTGCAAGGAAAACGGGGTTTTATTGAAACCTTGTTAAAGGGCGAAAAGCGTCCGTATTCTACTCAAGACAGCCGCGTTCCTGTTTTGATCCAGCAATTTCTTGCAAAATTTGAGTTGCGTTCTGCGATGAGTGTGGAAGTCAGCCGCGCCGGTGGGGATATGGTTTTCTTTGCAGGCCGTGACCAGCGAGAACCGCCTTTTATCGAATCGGACTATGAGCGGTTTGTCATCCTTGCACGCCAATCTGCGATTGCATTCGAAAATGCCAAGCTATATGAAGATTTGCGCCGCTCATTGAAGCGGGTTGAAGAATCTCAGCTTGCACTGGTTCAATCCGAAAAAATGGCTGCGGCTGGCAGGCTGATTGCTTCAGTTGCCCATGAAATCAACAACCCATTACAGGCAGTGAGGAATTGCTTGCACCTTGCCACTCGTGGGGAAGTCCCTGACGACCAGAAAGGATCCTACCTTGAGATGGCGCAGAAGGAGATGGATCGACTCGAAAGCACGGTTGAGCGTATGTTGGATTTTTACCGGCCTGGACGGGCAGACCGTGAGTGGGTGGATGTCTGCTGGCTGATTGAGCGGGTATTGCAATTCCTTGGCGCGCAACTCCGTAAACATGATATCGTGGTGCACACTCACTTTCAGGAGGACCTGCCAAAAATTTTTGCAATCCGTGAACAATTGCAGCAGGTAATCTTGAATATTTTGCTCAATGCAATTGATGTATTGGAGGATTCGGGGCGAAAGAAAGAAATTTGGATTGACGCGGTTCAGAAAAAAAACAATCTGAGAATCCGGATCGAAGATTCTGGTGAAGGCGTTTCGCCGGAAATACAAAGTCGAATATTCGAGCCATTTTTTAGTTCTAAAATGAAAGGCACTGGCCTTGGGCTGGCCATCAGTTATGGTTTTATTGAGGCGCAGCATGGGACGCTTTCACTCGAGCCAGGCCAGCATGGCAGCGGAGCGTGTTTTGAGATTGTATTACCGTTTCGAGGGAAACATGGCCGAAAAACGAATTCTGGTGGTTGACGATGAAGAAGTAGCCCGATTGACCCTTTCGCAGATTCTGCGATTGGAGGGATATGCAGTCAGGTCAGTGGGTGGAGGAGAGGCGGCTCTTTCTGCGTTAAAAGAACACGAATATGATCTGATGATCCTCGATCTTAAAATGCCTGGGATGGGAGGGATGGAAGTTCTCCAAAAGGCGGTCAGGGATCATCCCCAAGTGCGTGTGGTGGTCCTTACGGCATATGGTTCGATGGATACGGCGATTGAAGCATTGAGAAACCATGCTCACGATTATCTTCTCAAACCCGCTATGCCCCGCCAGATTATGGAAGTTGTAGCCAGGGTGCTAAGCGAACCGCCGCGCTCGGCGGCCAGGCTGGAAGAAAACGAGGCGCTTTTTGGCGGGCTGCGAGAACGGGCGCGTTTTATCCAGTTGCCTTCCTCGGCGGTCTTAGACTGGAATCGCCGCATGATCACCTGGCAAGAGAGGATGATTTTGCTGACGCCGACGGAACTGAGGGTCCTTGAAATATTGTGTCAGAGTCCAGGACAGGTTATTTCGCATCAAGATATTATTTTTGGCGTTCAGGGTTATGAATTGGGTTCGGAGGAAGCCGCAAACATCTTGAGACCGGTTATGTCGCGCCTGCGGCAAAAATTATCCATCATTCCAGGTGGAAAAAATTGGATATTGACCACGCGAGGCACGGGTTATGTATTCGATGGGGAGCTGGCGGAGAATTTGGGAAGTTGATTCTAGTTTGGAGATTGCCAGGGTAAATCCGTTGGCTGAATGCGCGGCGCATTCAGCCAGGCCAGCCAGCCAGTAGCATGTCTTTTCTGAGAGGTATAATGATCGAAACCCACCAGGAACAAACTAATGCCTAGCAGGGATGCCCCTACCCATTGCACAACCGACAGCCTTTCGCCGAGCCAAATTTGCGCCAACAGAACGGTGACAAGCAGTTCGCCGAGCCCTAGCAAAGCAGTTTGCAAACCACCCAGGTGTTTAACGCCCATGAAAAGGGTGAGCCGTGAAAAGAAGGTGAAAAATGCCATTCCCAAAATTGGCCACCAGGGGGTTGTGTTTAAAGGTAAATGTAGATCGAAAAGCAGATAGGCTACCATGACGGTTCCTGCCATTGCTGAAAGTGTATAGAATGTAACAGTGGGCGCAGGAACTTCGTATAAGACGCGCTGGTTGACCAATAAGTGCAAGCCATATAAAGCCGCCGAGCCGAGCATCATCGCTGCTCCAGCGAGATTTACCGGTTTGTGCCCTGCACTGACCAACAGGACAATACCAGCTGCCGCCAGGACGAGGCGGCAGATCGTTAATTTTTTAATGGGCTGGCGATCCAGTAATAGCCAGAAAGCAACAAACAATGGATAGAAGGAATATAACAAATGGCCGATGCTGGCATCTAGCTGGCTAAAACCATAGTAGTAAAGGATTGATCCAATCCCATTTAAAAAACCCGCCAGGATGCAACCGACCAGGCCAACTGGGTAGATGTAGAAGAATTGTCGCTTAAAGATCACCATTGCGACAAAGAACAAAAAGGCGGCTATACTGGTTCGTAAAGCGACGACTGCCAGGGGGGAAAATCCGAGCAATAACGCTTGTTTGCCAAAGACAGGCGCCAGTCCTAAAAAGACGGCTGAGGCTGCGGCGGCGCGAATGCCTTTCTTTTTCCCTTTAGAATCCACAATACTACTCTTTTCGCCTGCTTCACCGCAGGAGGGCGCGAACTTCATCCAGAAGTTCATCGCTCATAAAATCGCCCTTTTGCATCAAGGATTGGATGTGTCCTTTCAGGCGTTCTTTTTCGGCTGTCGTAAGTTCTTTGGCGGTTACCACAATTACCGGGATATCGGCTGTCTCGGAAGACGACTTGAGCGCGTCTAATACAGAGAAGCCATCCATCTCAGGCATCATTAGATCCAGGATGATGAGATCGGGGTGTTCCTTTCTGGCAAGTTCGATTGCTTCGCGACCGTTTTCCGCTTCAAACAGGGTGTAGTTTCCCTGGGCTTGCAAGATGCGCCGGATGAGCCGGCGGACATCCGGGTGATCATCCACAATGGCAATGCGCGGGAAGCGGTCTATGGCCACTTTGCTCAAGGCTGCCAGGAGACCTTCTTCAATGCCGCTATCTTCCATTGCCTGGCTGGGGACTATGAGGTCTCGCGACCAGCTTTCGCCGAGAATGTTGCGCTCAATTGGCATGGTGTGACCGCTGCAATTAATCACGACCACATCCTGAGATTTAATCACCCCTGCTCGCACAAGTTTAATCAAACCGGCAAACGCTACCCCTGCGGCTGGTTCCATTGAAACGCCTTCCATCTTTGCCAGGAAATGCATAGCGCGGAAGGCTTCTTCATCGGTGACGCTTTCCATGATCCCGCCGGATGCAGCCTGCATTTTTTGCCGCAGCAGGGTGTATGTCTTGCCCGGATCGCCTGTTGCCAGTGTGGCAATCAGCGTGCGCGGCGATTGGATCGGCATGGCTGAATCCTGATTGAGTTTCCAGGCGTGAACCATCGGTGCGCAGCCTTCTGTTTGAATTGCTGCTATCTTGGGGACCTGCTGGATCATTCCCATTTTTTGTAGTTCTTCAAATCCCTTGAGGACTCCCAACGGTCCCATCCCTCCGCTGACCGATTGGATATACCAATCCGGTGAGCGCCAGGCTGTCCTGCCCAGGCTGCCGGCATCCTGTGGGGGGCCAAGTAATTCGGTCAGTTGTTCAGCCAGCTCGAACGATATTGTTTTCATCGATTCGATACAAAGAATGCTTTTTGCCCCCTGATCCAGGTAGAGGTTGCGCTGCCGAGCGAATTCGGCGGCAATTTTTTTAGCCTGGTCGTATGAACCGGTTACTTTGATCACCTGGCTGCCGTAGAGCGCTACTTCTCGCATTTTGGCTGCCGGCACCAGGCTGGTGAGGAAAACCCATAGCTTGATGCCAGCCCGGGCGGCGTAAGCGGAATAGGAAATGGCGACATTTCCTGTCGAGGCGATTACAGCTTCGGTGATGTCTGCTTCTTTTAGCGCTGAGATTGTGATCGCTGCCTGCCGGTCTTTGAAAGACCGGGTTGGGGCGTGGCGCTCATCCTTAATAAAGAGATTGTGGCACCCAAGCATCATCCCAAGATTAACAGCCGGGATTAGCGGGGTGCCCCCTTCTCCCAGGATGATGTGCTCACCAGATTTCCTGAGGGGCAAAAGCTCACTATATCGCCAGAGATCAAAAGGACGAGTCGCAAGCTTTCTGGTAAGCCCGTTGGCGATGGTCTCATAATCGTAACGAGCCTCTCGCCAGGGGCTATCGCATTTAGGGCACGTGTACGTTCTTGGGTGAAATTGTGTCTGGTGGCCGCACTCCAGGCATTCGACAATCAGGTGAGATGACATTCGGCGTTTATCCTGTTCTATGGAAGTCGAATTTTCTTCAGGGCTTTTTCAAGCGTAATCAGGAGTTCATTCTCCCTCAACAGACCTTTGGTCAATAACTCCTGGCCAATGCCAACCAGTTGCTGGTGCTGATCGGCGCTTAGATCTGCACCGGTCAAGATAATCACGGGGATATCTGCCAGTTGAGGATCGGATCGTATTTGTCCCAGGATTGTGAAGCCGTTAAGACCTGGCATAAACAGATCAAGAATGATGGCATCTGGTTTTTGATTTTGAATGACCTCCCAGCCTTTTTCTCCGCTCTCTGCAAGGGTTAGCTGATAATTATTGCTATTTTCAAGCATTTTTTGAACCAACCGCAAGTCGTCAGGGTTATCATCTATGATCAGGATATGGTGGATCGAGCCATTGGGGTTAACCCGGTGGATGGCATTGGTGAGGTCTTCCTGGAGAAACGGTTTTACAAGATAATCTGCTGCTCCGAGGCTGAATCCCTTTTCCTCTTCTTCGAGAATACTGCAAATAATGATGGGGATGTCCTGAGTTTCTGGGTCGCGCTTTAGGTCATGTATCACTTCCCAGCCGTCCTTCTCCGGCATCATAATATCCAGCGTTATTGCAAAGGGCCGGATGGTTTTAGCGCGCTCGACTGCCAGCTTGGGATCGGTGAGCGGGATCACCTGGTAACCGTGTGGCTTGAGATAACGGGTGTATAGTCCGATAACCTGAAGGTCGTCATCTATGGAGAGAATACGCAGCCCATCCCGGCTGAGGTGTTCTTCAGTTTGTTCGATAGGAATTGATTCGGTGGCGGGTAAGGTGAAGAAGAAGGTACTGCCTTTTCCAACCTCGCTGTACAATAGACCAATTCGCCCGTGGTGCAGTTCGATCAGCGATCTTGAAATCGAAAGCCCCAGCCCAGTCCCGCCTGTTTTGCGGGTAGGCGAATCATCCACTTGCGAAAATGGCTGGAAGAGCTTGGCTTCATCTTCAGGGGCGATACCTGAGCCGGTATCGGTTACCGTGATCATTACTTCGGGTTTGCCCTCCGGGCTGACGGCGGTTTTTGCTTCAACAGTGATCGTTCCTTGTTCGGTAAATTTTGCCGCATTGGATATAAAGTTCAGCAAAACCTGTCGCACGCGGGTGGCATCTGCCTGAACGGTTGGCAGATCGGGGGATATAATGTAGTTCATCTCGATGGGTTTATCTTTTACAAGGCCAATGGCGGTCGACATGACACTGTTGATCAGATCGGATACATGAATTTCTGTAAAGGCCAGTTCCATTTTGCCGGCTTCAATCTTGGAAAGATCAAGGATGTCGTTGATCAACACCAGTAAGTGCTGGCCGGAATTGTAGATGGCAGTAAGGTCCTGTTGCTGAAGCTCGTTGACGGGGCCATCAATTCCTTTGAGGATGACGCGTGAAAATCCGATGATTGAGTTCAAGGGGGTGCGCAGTTCATGGCTCATATTTGCCAGGAATTGGCTCTTCAGGCGGTCTACTTCTTTCATTTCCTCGACCGCTCGCTGCGCCAGTTCGTAGGAGCGGGCATTGTCGATTGCGACTGCAATCTGGTCTGCCAGGATTTGAAGCACCGCCACGATATCCTGCGTAAAGGCGTTGACCTGATCGGATTGGATGTCCAAAGCCCCGATGATTCTGTTTCCCAGCTTGAGTGGGATACCCATTTCGGAACGAGTCTTTTCCAGTTTTGGGTGCGGCAGAAAGATAGGAGATTGAGAAACATCTGCGACGATCATCGGTATACCGGTGACCGTAACAGAGCCGATGATGGATTTTGAACCAACCGGCAAACGGTAACGCTGTTCTTTCATTTCCTTTCCCGCCTGTCCGGAGGCTTCCTGGACGATGGCGTACCTGTTTTGTTCGTCCATCAGGAAGATTGCAGCATAGTAGAATTGGAAGCGTTCGATCAAGAGGTCGATGATGCGTTTGAGTAAGATATCCAGCGAAAGCGTGCTGGTTGTATCCCTCGCGATTTCAGCAGCAGCCTGCAGTTCAATCGCCCGCCGCTGGGCTTCGTGCAGCAGCCTTTGTCTTTCGATGGCAACGGCAATGCCATTGCCGGCCACTTGAAGCAGGCGGAGTTCATCTGTCTCAAATTCCGACGGTTTATCTGCAGAAACATTCAGAATGCCCGTTAACCGCCCCGAAGCTCTGAGGGGGACGATGCAGGTTGCCTCAATATTCATTTCCTGGAGAGTCTTTTTGCTGGATGGATCGAGGTTGGACTGGCTGATGTTCGAAAAGACAACGACCTCATTTGTCAAAGTTCGAACGAGAGGCAAACTGGCAGCAGGTATCTTTTGCCCAGGTCGCCACAGAATTTGGGGTTTTCCGTGCGTCGCGATCACTTCGAGGTCGGTGAATTCCCCTTCGATGTTCTGGCTCAAGATCATCAGGCAGGCGTTATCGGCTTTCTTGGGCATGATCTCGCGTGCCACCACGTTCAGAAGATCCTGGGTGTCTGCTGCCTGGGCAATGCCGCTGCTGATTTTGTAGAGCTGGCCTGTTTCAGAGAGCGCTTTTTGTGTTTGTTGGAACAGCCGCATATTTTCGACCGCAATAGCCATTTGATCGATCAAGGGTGGGAAAGAGCGCATCTCGCGTGGGGTGAAGTGGTGCCGCTCTTCGGACAGCAGCAAGAGGGTACCCAACTGACGTTTGCCGGCCCAAAGCGGCAGTGCAGCCAGAGAGCGGATATGTTGGCGGGTGAGCGCTTTTTGCAGGTCTTCCTCTAATGCGGACTCGCGCAAGTCGTCATAGAAGACGGGGGTGGTTCCAATCAAGATTTTTTCGTAAGTTTTTAAACCAAATTCCTGCCCGACCGGTGGGGGCGGAGTGCCGCGTCCGCTGTACCAGTTTGCTGAGACCTCAAGTCGGCTGAGCTTGTCGTATGCGTCATATTCGAACAATACCAGAACACCCCGATTGATTTCCCCTGATCGCACACCATAAGTGATGGCGGCAACCATCTCTTGCAGATCGCTTGCCAGCGCCAGGCGATGACTGGCGTTGTATAGGTTTTCCGTTTCATCCAGAGAACCCTGTAATTGTTTGAGCAGGTCTTCGCGCACGATCGTATTTCCGATGGCGTCGGCAGCTACTCGTAGTACGTTGATTTCTTCGGTTAACCAGCGGCGCGATTGCCCGATTTGATCCAACGCAATAAAACCCGGAATTGCGCTTTTGCCGGGAACAGCCAGCAGCAATGTGGAGCCAATTTGTTGTTCTCGCAGAAATTCCTGTTCTTCCTCCGGGGCGTCTTCGGCATATGCAACAACCCAGCCCTTCTCGCTCAATTCTGCTGTCCAGCGTGGATAGCGTGCAAGGGGGATGTGCTGAAGTTTGTTCCAATCCACACGGCCGATCAACCGGTCTTCTACCCATTCGGCGGTTGATTTCCAATAGGGGCCATTTTCATCTTCTTCGACCTGCGCAAAATAAATCCGGCTGTTTTGAGCAGCACGAGAAAGGGCTTCGAACACCTCTGGGAGAGCGCGTGTGCCTGATTGGCTCAAAATAGCAACAGAGCGGGCGACGTTCGCCTGATACCGCTCGCGGTTTTCCAGGGTTTCTAACGCTGTCCGAATTTCTTGGAAGAGGTTGGCATTTTCTAAGGCTGTTGTCACCTGAGAGGCCATGGTCGAAAGCAGATCTGTCTGAATAGAGGTGAAAGCATTTTCCCGGCTGTAGTCCTCAATTATGATGGCGCCGACGTCCCGCTCCCCAGTGAACATCGGGATGGCGATTAACGACAGTGGGATTCTTTCTGGCAATGTAATGCCAGCCGTTGTTAGTTGTTTTTTGACATCATGGCTTAAGATTAGAGGGATTCTGGATCGCATCACCCATTCTGCCAGATGGTTGTTGATGGGGGTTGGGTCCAGCGCAATTTCTACTCCATCCTGGATGTGGATGGGATAAGCGACCGAACGTTCTTTCGGTTTAAGAATTGCCACCGTCAAGTTTTGACATTCAACGATAGCGCCGATCGTGTCTTTTAAAACCCGGAAAATCTCATCCGGCGATGTGAGCGTGCTCAGTTGCTGCCCAATCCGGTTTAATGTAGCAAGGTCTTGATTGCGTTTTAAAATTTCTTGTTCGGCGCGAATTCTTTCTGAAAGTTCCTGTTGTACAGCGGTGTACAGCGAGGCATTTTCCAGTGCCAGTGCTACCTGATTGGCAACTTCTTGAACGAGCAGCCGCTCGGCTTCTGTCCAGGTACGGTCGGGGGTGTTTTCATCTAAAATTTCAAGCACGCCATGATCGCGATCGCCGAACCGGAAGGGTATGGCGATGGAAGCAGGCGTCTTCTCCGAAGCGGGCTGGAAAACAGGCTTCCCCTCCTCCAGGCTTTGAGCGGCGGCTTTGCTCCAGGGTTTTGTCTCTTTGTAATATTTTTCGATGGGCTCAACAGATTTCTGAACGGTGAGGGCACTCTCATTTAGCGGCTTGGTAACCCCGAATCGCGAGGTTCGGGCGGGGGAATGTTTACTTTGGGCAGTGTTTTCAGGCAATCCTTCATTGGTGGAGAAGGAAGCGATTTTCCGCGGCATTACCTGTGTGAATCCATGATAGCGCCCTTTCTCTTCTTCAGATTTTGTGAAGGCGAGGATTGTTATTCTGACCGGAATCCTGGCGCCGCGCGAAGAGATGAAGTGCACACTGATTTCTGCGGGAAAAGCATTGCCGTCAAAGGCTTTTCTTAGCTTCTGTTCTTCGGACTTCTCCACCGCAAATGAGAAAAAAGACTGGCCGGTGAATTTCGAGGCGGGGATTCCTAAAGTATCTTCGATTTCTTGCCCACAGGTAAGATACACGCCGTTTTCATCGCATTCCCATGTCCAACCTGATAAGAGCGCAGCTGGCTGTTCTGTTGGCAGCAGGGATGAAGGCGGTTCCTCTAAGCCTGTGAGAAGGCTTTTAAGCCGGCTGTACAGTTGTTTCTTGGACATACGCGATTATCTCCTGAGCCAGGGAGCGATACTGCATAGAAGAACGAGTGTTGGGCGCGTGCGAGATAACAGGGACGCCAGCGATGGGGCTTTCTCGCAACTTTGTGTCTATCTCGATGTAAGTCTCCAGCACTCCGCCGGCGAAACTTGTCCGCAGTTGTTCTGAGAGCAGACGGTGTGTGCGGTTACGGCGGTCGAACATGGTTAGCAGCAATCGGTATACTAACCCTGGGTTATATTGCAAGCGGATCCTGCGGACCCAGTTCATTAAGCTCCTCAAAGCATAAATTGAGAAATATTCCGCCTGAGTTGGGATCATCAGAAGATCGGCGGCAACGAGGGCGTTCAAGGTCACAGCGCCCAAAAAAGGTGGGCAGTCCATCAGGATATAATCAAAATCTAAATCCGCCAGTTTTATTAACCGGCTGAGCGCCAGTTCATACTCATGCTGAATGGGCAGAAATCGTTCAGCCAGCCTCATTTCATGGTTAGAAGGTGCGAGAACAAGATTGGGGATTCCGGTTGGCTGGATGATGGTGGTAAGCGATGTCGAATCCAGCAGCGCTTTTGAGATTGACGCCTTCAGGCGATCTACTTCAACTCCTAAGGATAGAGAAAGATTTGCCTGGGCGTCCAGGTCTATTAATAAGACCTTTTTCCCTGCCTCTGCCAGCGTGGCGCCAAGCGAAACGGTTGTGGTAGTTTTTGCTACCCCCCCTTTTTCGTTCGAGATCGCGATCTTATACATGGCGCACCTCTTTTCTAGGGTTCGCTTTCATGACCGTTTTTGCCATAGGGTGGTTCCCCGTTGTTTCCTGATTCTTGGCTGGGCTGGTCAGATTTCCGTAGCACCACCTGGGCGCGGCTGGCATTCAGGACTTGTTGTAGTTCATCCACGGCAATCTGGATGATTGATTGGAAATCGTTTGTAGCACGCAGTTTGCTGGTGATCTCGAGCGTTTTTCGTTCGCGGTCTGCGCGGCGGACTGTTTCTTCAAACAGTCGAGCGTTTTCAAGCGCGAGCGCAATTTGATCCGTGATCGATTGTACGGCGAGGATTTCATTTTCGGTCCAGGCTCGGTTTTCTTTTCCCTGCTCTTCCAAATGGATCACGCCAATGGGCTCTCCTCGCAGCAGGATGGGCAGCGTTACCCTGGCGGGGATAAGACTCCCATCTGGATTTACGCTGCTGTTTTGGATAACGGCCTGGCCGGTTTCTACGACGGTTCGGATCTCCGGTAGCAACTCTTTTTCTTTCAGGACAGCGCCTTGGGTGGTGTAACGAAAACCGCTGACTTTTTGATATTCAGTTTGCCGTTTCCATTCCTGTTTCAGGTAAGAACGATGCAGGCTGGAGATTTCTTCGAACGCCTGGTTTGTTTCTTCCAGGAGGCGGTTATTTGCAATCGCAATGGCAATTTGATCTGCCAGAATGCCGAAGAGCTCGATATCTTCCTGGGAAAATGCTCCTGAGACCGTGCTTTGCACATCTAAAGCCCCAATGACCTGGTCGCCAATTTTCAATGGCAGAGCCATCTCAGAGCGGGTCAGGGGAAGGTCAGGGTTTTTGAAGAAGACCGAGTCCTCTCCCACATCCGTCGCGATACGGGGTTTCCCTGTCCCTGTTACGTATCCAACGATACCCACCTGACCTACTTTGAGCCGGTGCTGGCGGGCGAGCATCCGCTGGCCTCCTTCGCTGTTCGCGGCGCGCAGAACTGCATACTCTCCGCTATCATCTTTCAGGAAAATGCCTACATGATAGAAGCCGAACCGCTCGCTGATAAGGTTGGTCACGCGCGGGAGCAAAACCTCGATCTTTTGCGCAGAAGCGACATCACGCGCCACATCTGAGATCGTTTGAAGCTGGCGGGCTCGCAAGACTAGAAATTCGTTTTGCTTGGCGAGGTCCTGCGTCCTGGCCTGGACGCGGTCCTCGAGTTCATTGATGAAACTGCGGAGTTGACCGGTCATCACGTTGAAAGCGCTTGCCAAAGTTCCAAGTTCGTCGTTGGTTTCAACTGGCGCAGCGATGTCGAGATCGCCCGAAGCGATTTTTTTCGCTGTTTCGGTCAGTTTTATGACGGGGTTACTTAACACGCGGGACATGACGGTTGCTAACAGGCTTGCGATCCCGGCTACGAGAGCCGAAACAATCATCGCGATACGGTTTTGACGGTCCAAAATTTCATAAAGCGGCCCCTGCCCCTGCACATAGATCAGATACCATGGCGCTTTGCTCATTTTCACGACTACGCCAGTTTCTGGGTATCTGGGGTCCATCCCTGCAATATCTGTCATAAAAGTCTGATCCCCCTCGATGTTCTGAATCGTTTTTATAATAGCCGGGATATAAGCCTCTGGACCAACCTGGAAAGATGGTTTTAAACGCTTGACAGACTGTAGTTGTTGTGTGGTTTGATCCGAGAGCTGGAATATCGGCTGGTAAACAAAGCGGGGATTGACAGTGTCTGCAATACGGACGAACTGGTCATCGACGATAATGGGATAGGACTCTTTGCCAAACAGGCCGATGTTATCGGCCGCCAGACGTTGGAAAATGGAAGCATTGTATCGCAGCCGCAGCACTCCAATCAGCTTCTGGTTCTTATCGCGAATTGGACCGGAGAAAACAAAATACGCTTCTTCTTCGTTAGGCAGGTGGATGGGAGAAAGATAAGGCGATCCGGTTTTTGATGTCACATCAAAATACTTTTCACGAGACTCATCCTGTCCCTCTAACTCCGGGTTGCTGTCGTAAATATTCTTGCCGGTGGCGTCTAAAATACCAATAGATTCCAGGTAGGCCATACGCTGGGATTTCTCGATGGATTCGATTGTGGCGTTGAGCGCTTCTTCTACACCACTTGTGGCGCGTTCGGATTCGGGCGTTTCAATGTAGTTCGAAAATACTGGCAGGGTTGCATTGATGGTTGTGTTGTATAACGTGTCTGCAATGAAATTATCAATACTGGTTGCCGTTTGATCTGCCGCCAATTTTAGAGCCGCCGCGTTTTGATCTTGCAGAGCGGAGCGGGTATACCTGGCCTGGATTGTTGTAAGCACAGCTGATGGAATAATCACGACCGCCAGCACAACACTTATCAGTTTGATGCGCAGGGTTGCCCCAATAATTTCTCTTGTAACCAGGACAAAATAGACCAGAACGAGAATGCCTAATACGATCAGGATGGCTGTGCGGATGCCTGTCGCTTCAAGTTGGCGAAAAGGTGTCAGGATCCCAGCCAGAACGGCTGCCAGAGCCATCACTGCGCTTCCGCTGATTGCCCAATCGATTTGGGTCTTGATGAGCGCCGAGAAGGCTACGATAATCGAGTAAAGGAGCATGATCAAACCAGCTGGGACTGCTACCCCTTTTACAAAGATTGCAAAGGCAACCAGGGTTAAATTGACAACCAGGTTGAGCATGAGCGCTCGAGCACTGATGTTTTTTGTAACCGTCTCAGAGGCTGCGATCTCACTGATGACGACGACCACTGCAGACGCCCCTAACAACCCCATGAAAATTGGAAGGTATTGCTGGAAAATTGGTTGCTGTGAATATACGACAAGCAAGGCAACCCCACTGGTCGCGAAGAACACGCCGGTTATGATCGATAACAGGAGCAAGGCGCGTTTTCGTTGTTCTGCCTCAGTTGCGGGCGGCTTTCTATTAGATGGGGCTGAAATCTCGATTTGAGGGGTGGACATAGCCATCAGATCTCCAGGCAATCAATCATTTCGTAATTGGACTACAACTTCTGCAATACCCATCTTTCGGCCTATCTCAAGCGCGGCGGTGCGAAGAATATCTTCGACTTCGGTTCTGCTGCGCATTTGGGTCGCGATTTCGCTTACTAGATGCTCGCGCTCGGAGCGAAACCGAATTTCCTCCAGCAGGCGGGCGTTATCGAGCGCGGTCGAGAGACGATCTGCAATGGCTTCTAACATTTTAATTGTTCCGGGTGCAACTACTTTTCCCTCCAGCTTGATTTCCAGCATACCCAGCACATGACCGCGCAGTTTGATTGGCAGCCCAACCTTTGTGAAATCCTTGTCTCCTTCTTCTGTTTGCATGATCTCTATTTGAGTCTGGTTGAATGGGGTGGCTGTTTCATTCGATGGGTTGATCTCTTCGATTGTTTCTTGTTGGTAGCGGTAAGCGTATCCCTTGCGGACGTTTTTTAGATAGTCGAGCCACGACTGCCTGGATAGTTGCACGGCGCTGGCTTCAAGTGAACGCAAACTCTCTTGAAGTTGCTGGACCAGCCTGGCTTTCTCGATCGCGACGGCAATCTGGTCTGCCAGGGTTTGGATAATTTTGACATCATCCGGGTTGAATGCGTAGGCGTTTCGGCTTTGGACATCCAGCGCGCCGATCACCTTTTCCCCCACCCGAAGGGGCAGGGCCATTTCGGACTGGGTTTCTGGCAGCAATGGGTTTTTGAAGTGAAAGGCGTCTTCTTCCACCTTAAGGGTTACACGCGGCTCGCCCTTGCTGACGACATACCCTACAATTCCAACTTCGCCGACTTTCAGGCGGTGATTATTTGCCAGCATGGCTCGGCCAGCCTCTCCAGTTGCTGCTCTCAATACGGCGTATTCGCCGCGCTCATCTACAAGAAAAATGCCTGCATGGTAGAAACCAAAGCGCTCACGGATCAGCTCTACGGCGTTTCTCAACAGGTTTTCCAATTCGATGTTCGTCGAAATGTCGCGCGCCAGGTCGGCGGCAGCCTCAATTTGCGCTATCCTTCGCTCTGCTTCTGCAGTGCGCTCTTTCACCCGGTCTTCGAGGCTATCTCTTTCTTTGCGGAGTTCTTCGCTGAGCGCCGACTGTTTTTGGATGGCGGATTCAATACCGCTGGTCAGCGCGTTGACTGTGGTGATTACCATCATCAGCAGTAAGCCAAAGAGCAGCCCGTCATTCAGCCATTCATTCGGTCTGCCGGAACTTGCCAGTACGCTCACCGGAGGCACCGGAATGACCCCGGCGATCATCAGCCAGCCTATCATCCCGTACGTGACCAGGCTCAACCCAAAGCCTGTAATGCCAGGAATTACTCCCAACAAAATAGCCGACAGCGCTGCAAAAGCGACCAGGAACACTTTCCCGCTTCCGCTCAGGCCGCTTTCTACGAGGCCGGTTACCCCCAGCACATAAATCAAAGCCAGCACCAGGTAAGCTCGCAGCCTGAAATTGAGTGTTCTTAAAACGGTTAACGAAAGGACAATTGCCAGAGCTGTTCCGTAAATTGCCAGGAGCGCCCAGGCTCGGCGGGGGACAAAAATGGACAATGCCTGAATGAAAGCAATCACCCCCAGCCCGGAAGCCAACAAGAAAATATATTGAAGCCCTCTTTCTCGCAGTACCAACAGTGAATTGTTTGGATCTATGGTTGGAGGGACGCGTCTGGGATTGAGCCGTTCAATGAATGATGTCATGGTTCAATCCTCCTGGTTCTTTCCATTTTTACCAGCGGGTTGGCTCGAACCGGCAGCGTCTGGCATGGAGGGCGACAACCGCACCGAGACTTCGGCCACAGAAGGAAGCTGCCCTAATTCCCGGAGGGCTGTCTTGAGGATTTGTTCTATGGTGGTTGCCCGTGAGAACTCTGCACTGAGCACGTTTACCTTTTCTTCTTGAGAGGCGCGTTGCTGTGTTTCTTCTAACAGGCGAGCGCTTTCCAGAGCAAGCGCAGTCTGGTTCAAGATCGTCTCCACCATCTCCTTGTCTTCTTCCGAGAGAATTGCGCTCTTGCTTTCGATGGTGATTTGCCCAATCTTTTGCTCGCGTAGCACAATTGGAAAGCGAAAGACGTTGGTTTGCCTTGTTTTCTGAGAGATCGTTTTGTTTTCGAATTGGAATTGGAGACGCCCCTGCGTGGCCGATACGTCGCTCCAGGCTTCTTGTAAGAAGCGCCGGTTGAGCGCCCGGATTTCTTCAAGATCGGCTCGCGATTGCTGGAAAAGGCGAGCGTTGTCAATCGCGATGGCCAGGCTGTCGGCGATGCCTTGCAAAATCACGATATCGGATTCGTCAAAGGCGTTGGGTTCAGCGGATTGGACCGTCAACGCGCCAATAGTCAACCCTCGGCTAATGATGGGCAGCGCCAGTTCAGAGCGCGTTTGAGGCAGGTAAGGGTTATTAAAACGCACAGCTTCCGCGCCGACATCGAGCGCGATGCGCGCTTGCCGGTTTGACGTACACCAGCCAATCATCGAAGACCCACCCACCTGTAAGCGATGGCCTGCTGCCAGCATCTTTTGTCCGGCTTCTCCTGTCCCGGCCATCAACACAGCGTATTCCCGGCGCTCATCTACCAGAAAAACGCCCACATAATAGTAGTTGTTTCTTTCCTGGACCAGGTCCACAACCCTTTGCAGGAGCTCTTCGGGGTCCAGCATTGAAGTCACAGAACGAGAAATTTCCGCTGCGGTGCGAAGCTGCACAAGCCGCCGCTCGATTTCTACGGTGCGCTGTTGTACGCGCTGCTCAAGGGTGGCTTGCTCCTGGGCAAGTTCCGCGCGGATATCTGCCTGCTGCCCTATGAATTTTTTCAACGAAGAAATCAACCAGGTAGCGGCGAGCGTGAAAAACAGGGCAACCAGCGTAAAGCTAAAGGCGGTTCCGGCAGTTTCCAAAAAGCTAGGACTCGGCTCTAAACTGGAGGTTAAAGCCAGCCTGACGCCGAATACCGATAGAACGCTTAATAATAACCCGGCGATTGCACCTCTTGCGTCCAGGAAAATGCTTGCCAAGCCCGGCGTAGCGAGAAGGATGAGAAAACCGGTTCCGCTGTAGCTTTCATGCAGCAAGAACCATGCGCCATACAACAGGTATGCAGCCAGGAACAAGATCGCTCGCACAAGGTAAGGCAATCGCCGCAGCAGGGTAATTGTAAGAAAGATGACAATCAGCGCGCCAGTGGCGGCAGCGGCTTGCCTATCACCAGAGCTGGCCTGGCGAAGAGACCAATAAACTCCCAGAGAGAGCCCGAGAGACGAGACCAGCAGCATCCATTGTTGAAAGATGCGTTCCCGGATGACCGCAAAGGGGTCTTTTTCGGAGATCGAGATGGGCATCTGCCCTGGCAGGAGTTTTTGAAAGAAGCTCATCGCCCGGTCTCCTCCATAACGTCATGCCCGTTCGATCCGCCTGCTGCCAAAAGATCTGCTTCTACTGGTTCCGGGTTGATCTCCACAAACGCCTTGACCGCGCCAAGCGCCTGGCAGATTTCGCTCGCGGTGGTTTCCATGATGGTGTGGATATCCACGCTGCGGCGGATGCGACTCGTTGCGCTGTAGATAATTTGCTGGCGGCGGACTTGCGACTGTATTTGTTCGAGCAATTGCGTGTTGTAAAGAATGGCACCCAGGCTATTCCCCAGGGTAGCCAGGATTTCCCGATCATTTTCATCGTAGGCGGCCGGGGAAGGGCTTTCCAGCAACAAGACGCCCATCAAATCGTTTGAATATATGATCGGGACGGCCAGTCTGGAGCGGGTATCTTCATCAAGCGGAAGAAAGTTTGGATCCGAGCGCACGTCCATGACGAGGACCGGCTGGCGCTCGCGGGCGCACTGCCCGATGACGCCATCATCAAGGCTGATGACTTGGTTCGTGTTCGGGCGCGTGATTCCTGCCGAAGCCCTCAAGACCAGCCTATCCTTTGTTTCATTTAGGAAAAACACTGCGATGCGGTCTTTGTTCATTGTTTCCCGCAAGCCTTCTACAATCGTTAAGATTGCATCCTGGATGCTGCCTTTGGTAGAGGCCGCGGTTGTGATCTGGTAGAGCAGGCGATGCTGCACCAGCGTACTTTGTGAGCGGGTGAATAGATTGGCGTTGTACACTGCAATGGCGAGTTGGTCTGCCAGGATTTGGAGCGTCGCCACATCCTGTGTGTTGAATGCATCTTTCCGTTTGCTCTGCACGTCCAGCGCTCCCAGAACGCGCTCTCCGATTTTTAGCGGAATTACTAGTTCGGAACGGGTTTCCGGTAGCAGGGGATTGGGATAGTAATCCGGGCTTGCGGTGACATCATTTACGACCACTGGTTCCTTGCGGGCTGTGGCCTGTCCGACCAGAGATTGCGAGCCAACGGCCAGTTTGTGGCGGGCAGCTTTCAAACGTTCGCCAGCCGGCCCAGTAGATTCGCGCAAGACGGCATATTCACCGAGAGCATCCAATAAGAAAATAGAAGAATGATAGAAGTCAAAACGAGAAAGGATGAGGTTAACTGCTTTGCTGAGCAATTCTTCCAATTGGAGCGTACCGGCAGTATCCCGTGCGATCTCCGAGGCGGTTAAAAGCTGGTTGGCGGTATGTTGCGCCAATTGTTCCGTTTTCTTCATTTCTGTGATATCGCGTGAAATTCCCAGCAGGCCTACCGTGATACCTCCTTCATCGCGCATAGCAATGTGGCTTGTAAGACGATAGGTTTCATTCCCGTCTTCATCGGTAAATTTCTCAACAGAACTCGCACGGGTTTCTCCGGAGAGCAGGAAGTCCTGTTCCTCCTGGTAGATCCTCGCTCCAATTTCCTGCCCCTGAAGTTCGAAATCGGTTTTTCCGATCATTTCGAATGGCGAAGATAAACCAAGGTATTCGGCATAAGACCGGCTGGCACGGATATACTGGCCGCGGCTATCTTTGAAATATAAGAAGTCCGGCGTGTTGCCCAGATGCGTATTGAGCAGAAAACGTTCCTGGCCGTAGGCTTTCAACGCCTCCTCCATCCGGTTTAATAGCTGCGCGTTTCGAATTGCAATCGCAGCCTGGGGCGCAATCGTAGAGATCAGACTCACAATATCGTCTGTAAAGCGATCTTCATTTTTTGCATCCTGGACGACAATCGCGCCGATTACTTCGGATGCAAAGATGAGCGGAATACCCAGCCATGATTTGGCAGGTTTGCCGAGGATTTTTGCCCCTAACTCCTGTGCTTTGCGTTCGGCATCTTGATTCAGGATAATAGGGGTTCGCGAGTGAATGAGACGCGAAATAAGGCCCTCGTCGGCTGGGAATGGATCCAAAGAGATCGGGTCGCCGCCATCGTACAGGTATGGTACCTCAATCGTGTTCGCCTCGTTGTCATAGAGCGCCATCAGGAAGCTGACATCTTCGCCAATGCGCTGGGTGATTTGTTGGTGCAGGATTTCGTAGAGCCTGTTCATATCGGTAACGCCCGAGATGGCCTGGCTGATGCTGGAAAGCAATTGCAGTTCGCTGATGCGATTCTTGAGCGTTTTTTGGATTTCAAAGCGTTCCAGCGTTGTGCTTGTCATCCCCAATAGATTTGCCAGCGGTTGCAAGGAGGTTTCTGAGAGGGCGTTTTTCTCGCGAGAAGCGATAACAACCACTTTAGAGAGATCGCCGTTGACCCAAATGGGGAATAGAGCGGCTGAGTTACAACCCAGCTGAGAAAAGTAGGTGAGGATCGGTTCAAATTCGTCCGGTGCGGCGAGGTCGTTAACGACCATCAGGGTACTTTCGTGGAAGCTTTGGGCTGCTGTTGACTGCGGGAGGGGGATGTTCTGAATGTTGTTTTTTGCTCCCTGGGAATTAGGATCGTTGAGCGCAATCGCAGTTAACTGTTCTTTCTGTACGGTATAGACGCCGGTCACGTAAGGAGTTTGCTCCAGAGTGTTGATTAAAAGCTGGAGGACCTCATTTTCTTCCTGGGCCAAGGTGATCTGCCGGCTGGCGCGATAGTACAGGGTGGTTTCCTGCAGGTTGAAGGCGGTCGCTTCGAGCAGGCGAATATTTTGCAGACCGTTTGCAATCTGTGTGGCGAGAGTCTGTAGCACAGATACTGTATCCAGGTCAAAATTATTCAGTTTATCGCTCTGAATATCGAGAATGCCCAACGTTTGACCTGCGGCGGCGATGGGTAGCGCGACCTGAGACTTGCACCCGCTGATTGGCGGGTCTTGCGGGTAGGGCGCTTCGGCGGTGTTGGCAACCAATCGAGCCTGGTTGTGCGCGGCCACCCACCCAATTAAAGAATCGTCGCCAACACGCAGGCGCAACCCTTTTTGAGGAGCTGTCTTCTCGGGGAGGGTACTCTCTTCCTGTAGGATGGCGTAAGCGCCGGCCTCATCCAGCACAAAGGCGCGCACATATAAGTACCCGAATCGTTCCACCAGCAGTTCGACGGTGCGCTTGAGGATTTCGCCGCGCGCTGTGGCGGAGGTAGCAATCTGGGCGATTTCTGAAGCTAAACGAATTTGCGTGGTTCGTTCCTCGACCTTTCTTTCCAATGAGCGGTAAAGCTCGCTGAGCTGTTCTACCATGGAGTTGAAAGAATAAGCCAGCAGGCCAATCTCATCCCGCCGGGTAATTTTTGCGCGCTGAGTCCAGTCTCCCGCGGTGAAGCGCCGGGCGTGGTTCACAAGCTGGTTCAACGGGCGCACCAGGCGGGTGGAAATGGTAAACACCACAGCACCAACCACCAGAATAGAAAATGCCAGGAGCGCGGCGTTCAAGGGCGTAATCAAACTGATCTGCTGGTAAACCTTCGCTTCAGGGACTTCAACGATAAATTCACTTTGCGATCGATGCAACTTCCGGCCATAGTACAGCATGGGTACATTGCGAAAGGTTGTAAAGGGGAGCAGCGAAGGTGTTTCGGGTTCGGTCTTCATTGCCGTTAAGAAGCTGGAGAAATTTTCTCCCGCTTCGACGACGTAAATATCGTTCAAGACTTCGTCAAACGACAGGATTTTAAAATTGCTGGTCAGGATGTAGGCATTGGCGGTGGGAAAAAAGGATTTCGCAATGCGGATCGCTTCGGCCGGGGTGGGGGAGAGCGTCGCTGCAATGGCGGTCGCAAGGAGATTGCCTTCTGCGTCTTCAATTCTGCGACTGTTGAAGATGACCAGTTTGCCAGGATAAAACGGCTGCGGATCATAAAATGCAAAGGAGTTGTTTTTGCCTGCCAGATCACGGATTGGGGGGATCAGCAGGAAATTTTGGTTTTCCAGGTTAATGTTGGTGCTGTTGATCACCAAGCCGTCTGGATTGACCAGCAAGATTGTGTCTATCCCGGTGGTGGTGGTGCCGGGTTGCGCGCGCAGGAACCTCCTTAAAACGAAACGCAAATTGGTAGTGCTGGATATGTTCGCCGGATCTTTCAGAACATATTCCAAGTCGTGAGTAAATTCGGGATCCGCGATCAACCTTCGCAAGGTGTTATCCGAGGTGATGGCTTCGCTTTCGATTTTTAATTCAAGATAACGGGTGATGGATTGGATTTGGGTGTAGGTCTGGTCTCGTAAGATCTGGCGGGAACGGATGGTGCTGAAGATCCCAATCAGGCCAACCGGTAAGAAGGAGAGCGCCAGCAGGATGATAAAGATATTTCTTGCCAGATTCCCTCGAAATTCGGCGGGTTTCAGGAATTGTGTTCCGGGTGAATTCGACGCAGACATGCCCAATCTCTCCTCAATTCAACTCCCAAACCGCTTCGCCGGCTAGAATGCGCTGGATCTGGTCGGGAAAGCGATCTGGATCCAAGGGCTTGCCCAGAAACCCATCAAAACCGGCCTGGCGTGCCTTGTTCATTTGTTCCAGGCTGGCTTCTGCTGTCACAGCTACGACCGGCACATTTTTTAAATTGGGCGATTGGCGGATTTTGACCAGAGCGCCGTAGCCATCCTCATAGGGGAGACGGATGTCCATGAGCACCAGGTCCAGGCGGGGCAGCGTATCGGCAAACTCTACAACCTCATATCCAGATGTCTTCCATTCACAATGCACTCCTAAAAAGCCCAGTAGCCGCGCGATCAACACGAAATTCGAGACGTTATCTTCAACAACCAGGACGGTGATATCCTTAGGTAAACCACCTGTTTTTCTGGGGGTCGGCGTGGAATTGATGGTATAGGGGGTTTCGTTCATATAGTAGTTGTACTGCCCTCGAAGATTGTAAAAAAATTTTACTTTAGTCGCCGGGTCTCAAGAATCGTGCCAACTGTTCGCTGAATTTATCTACATCAATCGGTTTTTCAAAGTAGCCATCACAGCCTGCTTGCATACTGCGTTCCCGGTCGCCGCGCATCACGTTGGCGGTGATGGCTACGATGGGAATGCGATGCAGATGAGGATTCTTTTTGATCTGGTTGGTCAGCGTGTACCCGTCCACATTGGGCATGTTCATGTCCATCAAGATTAGGTGAGGCGTATGCTGCTGGAGGAGCTTTAGCGCTTCTTCTGCATTTCCGGCTTCTAGCACTTCGTAGCCTTCATATTGCAGCAATCTGCGTATCAGGATGCGATTTTCTATGCTGTCTTCTACGTGGAGGATAATTTTTTTATCTGGCATTTGACGGCAACCCTCAATCAACTGACGCGTTTTACCTTAAATAATGGAACTACCTTGGCCTTATGGGTCTGATTAAGATTTTAGCATAAAGGGGGGAGGGTAGTTCAGCAGGAAGATTTACAGATTTGCAAACTAAACCTTTTTAAGGACTCGAAGTGCGTCGAGTGTAATCCATTTGCTAGGTTGATTGCGTTTTTCAATTGGCCAGGTATGGGAGACAGAACCACACAACCATCGCCCCTGGGAGTCCTGGCGGCTTAACGCCAGTTCGAACAAAGGCGCGAAGCGCGAGTCGGGGGCGAAGCCATGCGCGGCCAGTGCTTTTAGCGCGCTGAGTAAGTCCCAGGCGCGCGGCGCGCCGAACGTAAGCCATCGTTTGTGCTCTCCTTCGAAATCGTACCTGGCACCCAGCAGGGCATTGGCCAAACGGTTCACCACTTCTTGGGATTGGCTTGTACGCATCTCTGCTGGGAGCACGGCAAGACCGTTGAGGGCTGCAATTGCGCCCCACAGGCAAGGCTGATGATGGTAACGCCCACAATTGAGTGCATTCTCCGAGGACATCTCTTCGATGAGGAAAGCGAAGGCAGCTCGCACCCGGGGATCGTCGTTCAGGCCAAAGTAAACCAGAAAGGGTAGATGTCCGCCGGTGGTGCAGGGAAAGATGCCGCTGCGAAGTTTCCTCGTCATCGAGAATCCGCCGCTCTCATGCTGGCAGAATCTCAAGAAGGAATTGCAGCCAGCGGTGGTCCGACCGTCTGGAACAGCGCCCAGCATGTGCAGCAGGGTTAGCACGGCTACAGCCCCCTGGGCGGTATAGGGTTTAGTCTCATCTTCCCCCCAATGTCCCTCAGGGCGTTGAAGACTGAACAACTCCTCGACCAACGGCTGCTGGGCGATGGCTGCTCTGGTCTCTTGCACTTCGGGGTCGCTGGCTGGCCAGTCGAGAATATCCATAAGTGTCCAATAGCGGACGGATGGGTTTTCAGGATTGAGCAGCCAGGGAAGTGGGTCACCCTTTAGATGTCTTTGCCCATATTGCATTCAGCACCCTTACCTTTGCCATTAACCGTTTTCGTCTTTTACAATCTCATAGCTGCTGGTGATCTCGACTGTATCCCGCAAGGTGGCGTGAGTAGAACAATACTTCCCCTCACTTAACTTGATTGCCCGCTGGATGGATTGTTTGTTCAAGTTACGTCCGGAAAAAGTATAGCGAATAGATATTTTCCGAAAGCGCCATGGCGGTTCTTCATCACGGACGCTATCGGCGGCAACTCGCAGGCTGGTGATCTGCTGCCGCTGCTTTTGCAAGATCGAGACGAGATCCCACACTGCACAGCCAATGACACTCAGGGGCAGTAGATCGGCGGCATTGACGCCTGATGGCTGTGTCATCACGATGGGAAAGCCCGACCGATCTCTCATGAGAAACATCTGATCGCTGATCCAATCAACCCGAACCGTCTCCGTCGTCATTTCAACCTCCAAACCTAATCACCGGTAAAAGTTGCGCAAGCAAAGCTGCCCATTTTTCTAGCCTTTCTATGCTCGAAAAGCCGTTCATTATTGCAAGCCGAACTCATTCTGACAGAGCATGGCAGCTTTCGTGAACACTCCAAATTATACGGCATCATCCAACCGCGGCAATGTTTAGCCTGGGTGAGTGTTGAGGATTTTATGGATAATAGGGGGGGTGATGGCAAGGGTTTTAAGACGCATTGCCAATAAAAAAGAGCGGGTGATGGGATTCGAACCCACGAATGGTAGCTTGGGAAGCTACTGCCTTACCGCTTGGCTACACCCGCAATGGTGTAGATTATATCTCAGGCCGGGGTACTGTCAAGAAATTCATTGAGTTTCGCCTTTAGCGTTTGAACGAGGCGGGGTTACAAATGATTGTTTACCCCGAACAATTCCGTGATCAGGCTGTGAAAATGATGTTCGAGGATACGATAAGAGTAGTGATGGCGGGCGATCTGGTAGTTTTGCTCGACCATTTCCTGAACTGCGGCGCCATCTTTCAGCACCTGGCGAGTACGTTCGACGCATTCTTCCGTGATGAAACCGTCAAATTCAATCACTTTAAACCCTTTTGGCTTGATATCTACCTCGTAAATCGAATAGGTATTGACTACAATCGGGCGTTTGTAATAGATTGCTTCCAGGAAGGCGTTACCAAACCCTTCGATTTCCGAAGGGTAGGTGACCAGGTCTGCCTGGGGATAAACATCTCCCAGGGTATAAACCCGGCGGCAGTCCGGCGTCTTACCGCGCTTTTCTTGAATGCAGTCTGAGATGAATAAAGTGGGCACTCTCATCCGGGCGGAGTATTCGCGGATCCTTTTCTCATACTCCCGGCCCTCATCCCCAGCGGCGTGCGAAATCACCAGGCGGGCAGGCATCTCTAAACGACTGACCAGTTCAATGGCGTGCTCGATGCCTTTGCGCTGGACGATGCGGGTTGGTTGGAGGATGAATTTTTCGTCCGTCAACCCCAGGTCTTCGCGCACATGCCGGGCGTATTCATCTGGCTGGGCAGGTGGATGGTCAAAATCCATCACGTTGGGGATCGTCCGGCTGGAAAGCCCGGTACGGTAAGCAAGCTGGCTGCCAGCGATGGAATTGATCACCACGTGTTTGATGAAAGGCAGGTTGGGTGGGAAGGCCATCGTGATGTAATCCCATACGCAGTTGACGATGAAGCGTTTGCGTTCCCAGTAAAGATCGTGATGATGGGCGATCGTGGGAAAGCCTGTTTCGGCGATTAGCTCCGTGATTGCCATCCCGAGCGGCACGTTGACCGGGATGGAAAGGGCATTCTCAATGACCAGCAGATCAATGGCGTACTTTGCGACGAATGAATACAGGTGGTCTTTGTAATACTCCTTCAGCCGGTTGATTTGTTGGGTGATTTCCACGCTGCGGGTGGATTGGTAGAATAGCTTCTCGTTCAACGCATCGATTTCCGGGTGGTGAAAAAAAGCCTCTGGAACAACGTAACTGATCTCTTTTGGGCGATCCGAAAGGCCGGAGAAGTAAAAGCAGCTATGCCCCATTCCTGCCAGGACGTAAGCCCATTTTTCGGTTTCTAAAGAGACACCGTCGGTTCCGGCAAAACGAGTGGAGATGAAACCGATCCGAAGATGTTTGATGTCGGGAGATCTTTTCATATCTCAATTTCCTTCTTCATTCCCTTTCAATCGCGAGCCATTGAACCTGGTAAGGTTTTAATTTAAGCGAATGATCGGTTTGTGCAATGATTTTTTCTGGCTGAACCAGGTCGCGCAGAGTGGTTTTTACACCCCCACTCAAACGCGAAAGCTGAAGAATCGCCGGGCGGGGGGTGAGATTGTGAAGGCACAGCACTTCTTCTCCTCCGTACGGTGAAGTTCGCAAAAGGGCAAAGGTCTGGCTGCCAAGATCGAGTATTTGCTGACCGCCGGCTGGGTGAAAGGCAGTTGAGCCTGCCCTGGCTTTCAGAAAGCTGCGATAAGCCCGGAATATCTGGCTGCGGCGCGAGGTCGGATCGGCCAGTTCAGTGCGAATCTGAGCGTCTTGAAATTTTTGGCGATTGATGGTTCGTTTCTGGCCGGTTTGCGTAACGCCCTCAGGCCAGCCGCGGGAGCCTAGCAAGCTGTGTACATAAATCCCAGGGACACCCTGCAGGGCTAAAAGCACGGCTTGCGCGACCATGAAGCGCTGGATCTGCTCATCTTGCGAGAGCCTGCCTTCAGGGTCACCGAGCGCATCAAAGTAATTGATGTTCAGTTCATAGGCGCTTTGCGAGCCATCTGGGTTGTTCTTATAAGAGACCAGCCCACCCAGCTGCTCGGTCCGTTTGACCAGGCTCTCTATTTCTGACTCGGTTAGAATGCCGCGTACCGGATTCAAACCAACACCATCATGCGAAGCCAGAAAGTTGAAAAAGGTTGCTTCCGGCGATGGCGAATACACCCCGGCTGCCCAGGCCGTCAAGACGCTAGCGTCTTGCTGATGGATCGAGTGTAGTACCAACGGCGGTAGCGCAAAGTTGTAAACCAACTGAGCTTCGTTCGTTCCATCCCCGAAGTAGGAAATATTCTCGTGGTGTGGCACGTTGGTTTCCGTGATCAGACGGACGTAAGGTGCTGTATCATTGAATATCGCCCGGAAAAGCTGGATGATCCAGTGGGTATGTGAAAGGTGGATGCAGGCTGTGCCAACTTCCTTCCAGAGATAAGCAATGGCATCCAATCGGATCCATTGCGCGCCGTGCGCCACGTATTCCAGCAATATAGCAATGATCTCCAATAAGACTTCAGGGTTATGGTAGTTAAGGTCCACCTGGTCGCTGCTGAAAGTTGTCCAAAGCAAAAGGCTGTTGCCGCCGGAGGGGGTAAATGCGGTCAGGAGCGGTAGCGCCCGCGGGCGCACAACCATAGAGAGGTCCGTTTCTGGCGACATGGTGATGAAGTAGTCTCGATAGCGCGGATTTCCCTGTAAAAAGCCCAGAAACCAGGGGTGCTGAGTGGAGCAATGGTTGATGACGGCGTCAACCATCAAGCGGAATTCGGCGGCGATTTCCTGGATGTCTTGCCAGGATCCCAAGGAAGGATCAACCTGGCGGTAATCTGAAACCGAAAAACCGTCATCCGAGGTGTAGGGGTAAAACGGCAGGATGTGAATCCCTGAGAGGATACCTTTGAAATAATCGCGGCAGAAACCTAACAGGGTTTTCAAGGGTGCATGGCCCTCAGCCTGAAACTGGTCGCCGTATGTGATTAAAAAGGCATCACGCTGATCTGGCGGGGCGACATACCGTTTTGGCAGGCGGGTTTTGTACGTGTCCAGCACCTCCCATAAGCGCGGGGTGATTTTCTCGGTGGCTTTTTGGCCGTACAACCGAACGAGATATTCTTTTATCTTCTGGCGAGTATCTACCTGCGTCATGTCAAGGCCTGGTCTGCGCCGTTTGATCTCCATTCAACCTTGAGCGGCGCGGCGTTATCTGGAATATATTTGAAGGCATTTCCTAACGGGACGCCGGCAGAATGCACCAATATTGTTGCCAGAGAAAGGCCGTGAGCGACGATAACTACTTCGTCCCCGGCGTGCCGCGCTGAAATTTCGTCAATGGCCTGGTAGACGCGTTGGGCTACCTCCCAAACCGTCTCGCCGCCCGGAGGCCGGGCATGGAGAGGATCTCTGCCTCTCATCAAAATCAGTTCGGGGTATTTCAATTTGATTACTGAATAAAGCTGCCCTTCCAGTTCGCCCTGGTTGATTTCGCGCAAGCGCTGGTCAACCTGGACGGGGACGCCGGTCAGGCTGGCGATTGTATTGGCTGTTTGAAGAGCTCGTTGTAGATCACTGCTGTAAATGGCTGCGATCTTTTTGTCGGTGAAAAACCGGGCGACCTCCCTTGCTTGCAGAAGACCGTTTGCGTTCAAGGGTAAATCCGTCTGCCCCTGGTACCTGCCTTCTAGATTCCAATCGGTTTGTCCATGTCTTACCAGCCAGAGCCTGACCGCTGGCTGGCCTGTTGCTGCTTGCTTCACACGCTTTCTTCCTTCCGAACAGTCACAATTTCTTCCCCAAACTCCGGATAGAACTTGTCGAGGTATTCCTTCACTGTAATCATGGGCGGGCGCTCATATTCTGGCAGTTCCTGAACATCCAGATAATAGGCGCCATTTTGATATTGAATGATCTTCATGGTTTTGTTTACTTCTTCCAGTATGGCGCGTCCGAAGCGGTTTTCCAGTTTTCGCAGGACCGTTTGCATGATCAGAAAGGACATTTTGCTCAAAGCCTGTAGCGGCTGGTTGTGATGGATGCGCTCCAGCAGGTCGACCTGAGCGATAGCTCGAATGCCAAATTTTTCAAAAACGTCGATCAACATGCCGGTTTCTACACCATACCCGGAATAGAAGGTGAGTTGTTCGAGCGCTTTTCGGCGCCCGCCATATTCGCCGGAAAGGGGCTGGATGATCCCAGATAATTCCGGATAAAAAAGGTTGATCAACGGACGGGCTGTCAATTCGGTCACCCGACCGCCGCCAGTGGACTGAACCCGCCGGCCTGTCTTCAGCGGCCGCTGGTAAAAACCTTTTACAAACTGGATGCGCTCGTTCATCAAAAGCGGCCCCAGGACGCCATAGACAAAGCGGGGATGGATGTTGACGATATCCGAGTCGATCCATATCAGGATATCCCCACGCGTAACCAACAGGCTCTTCCATAGCGCTTCTCCTTTGCCGCTTCTGGCCTCGTACTGGGGCAGGATCTGTTGGTGGATATAAACAGGGATGCCAATTTCTTGCGCAATTTCTCGCGTTCGGTCGGTTGAATTGGAATCGATCAAAACGATTTCATCCAGAAGAGGGTATTTTTCCAACAAGGCCGTTTTGATAGTCTTGATTACCTTGCCCACCGTTTCTTCCTCGTTCAAGGCGGGCAGCGCCAGGCTAATGGTGACATTTTGCTCTTTTTTCTTCTCGATGAGCATTTTGATGTTATCGAATTCGTTGGCGTGAAAGGTGTTATCGGCGAACCATTTGTCAACAAGGATAGAGATAGCGCCAATACCAGAACGTTCTCCCTCAACGCCGGTGTAGGCAGTAGGCGCCCTGCGTTTGGATTTAACCACGGCAATCGGTCGCCGGCATTGTTGAAACAGGGCATCGGCGATGGCGCCCAGACTGAGCTGGTTTTCTTCGATGAAAGGGGGCGCGCCGATAATGAGGGCGTCCGAATTTTGTGCGTAAGTGGTTATTACCTGCAGGGGTTCGTCAGAAATCTCCCGTTTGAAATCAACTTCAGAAAGAGACGGCAAGATGCGCGCCAGCCCGCGAAACGGCTCTGTATCATACGATGGCCCCAATTTGTCTGATACGATGTTCAGGGCGGTGGTCTCATGCGCCGGCAGCGCCATCGCCAGCCGAAGCGAAAGCTGGGCGTTCTGACCGCCGCGCAAAGGGACAAGCGTCCTGGTGATCTTTTCCGGCCAATCACTGGATACCAGGGCAACATCGCACCCCAGGCCATTCGCCAGGGTAGCGGAACTGATCTGCATCTTCTCGATAAAATCTGGCCATTGAAGGATTAACAGATCCGGTTTATGTTCGTTCACCAGATGAAAAAAGTCACTCACCCGATTGTAGGAGACCGAAACGAGAATATCGCATTCCAGTTTATTGGCGTGTTTCATCTCATTCATCCACATTCTCAATTTGCGGGCTGGGGCGTTGCCGCTAGAGAGGGGTTTTTCGGCTGGCACTTCAATAAAGCCCACCAGGGAGGTTTTCCCTTGAATCTGCCTGGCCAGAATTGCAGCGGAGGCTGGAAAATGACCCTCCAGAACGGGAATGAGGATTTCTGGGAAAGGCTTGAAGACTTTTTCTCGATCCATCGTTACCCTCCTATCTTACCTGGTCTAACAAGGGGGCAATCTGGTTTTTATAAATTGCCTCCCACGTGAAGGTGCGCCGCACATGGGCGCGCAGTTGGTATACCGGATCGGCTGTTAGTCGTTTGAGCATCCTTTCTGCGATGTGGGAAGGTGGTTCGTCCACCGAGAAATAGTTGATCCAGTCTTGACCCAGAGCCCGAAGCGGCGCGATATCGGAACAAAAAGCAATCAGACGCCCCAACCCGGCTTCGATGACCGGAATACCGAAGCCTTCTTCTCGGCTGGGGAGAAGAAGAACGTCCGCCAGCCGGTAGAATTCTGCCATTTGGGTTTCGGTCAAACCATCTTTGAAGTGTTCGGCCAGAAAATGGACGACGTTGCCCAATCCAAGTTCGTTTCGCAATTCAAGCAAATTTTGGAGGTAGCGCTGATTAGCGGGGTTGTGCGCTCCCAGAGGTCCTGTAACGACTAATTGGGCTTCGGGCATTTGCTGCCGTAATTTTGCCAGAATATGAATTGCCAGTTCGAGATTCTTTCGTTTGGTCACCCGGACGGGCGAAAGGAGTAATGGTTCGGCTGAAAGCAAGCCCAACTGCTCTATCCATTCAAAAGTATCGTGATTTAAACTTAGAAACTTCTCAACATCGACGCCGGCCGGAATAACTTGCACAAGCGAGGGAGAAATTCCTGTTAATGCCACCATCTCATCCCGGCGGGCTTCGCTGACAACCACCTGGGTCGCTCCTGGCCATGCCATGCGAAGCAAGTCCCAGGGCATACCCGGATGAAGCTCCTCCTTATAACGATGGCTGTTCCAGGCAAAATCATGATGCCAGAGGATCATTCGGTTTGCAGAACCAGAGCAGGCATAGCGGTAGAGGGCATCGGTCAGCGGCAGGTTCTTATGGAGAGAACCGATATTGTGTACAATGAATCGGTCCTCGTCCGCCAGTTCGCTCCGAATAATTTCCAGAAGTTCCAAAACGGCGGACTCGTATTGAGATGGGATTTTTCCCGTATCGAGTTTTTCTTTAATCTTTAAGATTTTTGGGAAACGCGAATCAAATTGCGGGATGACCTTGACCTGGATGTTATCCTCCCACCTTTCACCGCGACCGGTTAAGATGGTTACTTGATGGCCGGCTTTTGCCAGTTGTTCCGCTTGTTTTGCGAGCACCGTTTCTACTCCCCCTACCACTGGCGGCGCTGCATAGTGCAATAGCGATATTTTCATTCGTTGATTCCCGTTATTCTTTTTCTCCTCGACGAGTATATCTGGCAAAGCCAGCCGTGATGTGGTTCACATTATAACAGATAGAAAAAACTGTTTCTTGGATGAAGGAAAAAAGGACCTTTAGAATTTTCTAAGGAAACTATTCAAGGGATCGTTCCGTAGGCGTAAAAAGTCGGCACGAATAATATTCGTTCGCCTTTCTGCCAGGCGGCCGCATCGATCCTTCGTAGGGTAACCAGTTCATCCTGCGGAATCATCCCTGCCAGGTCGGCTTCCAGAACCGCCCATTCAGTTTCCCAGGCATCGTTGTCGAGCGATCTTCCCCATTCTCCCCCGATCAATCCTACCTGAACCTGTTGTAGCCCGATTTCATTGAACAAACCGGCCAGGCGTCGCCCGATGAGAACATCGGCGCCCTGGCGCTGCAAAGCCAGTCCCTGAAGATGCCCCAATTCGGCCAGCGGGGCCGGATAATCAATCCTTGCGCCGTAATCGGGTTCAGCTAATGCGGCTACGATCCCGCCGGGGCGCGTCACACGCGCCATTTCGGTAAGGGCAATGGCTGGGTTTTGCACCCACAGCAAAAAAAAGTGGCAACAGGTAAGGTCGAAGCGATTTGATGGAAAGGGCAGCGAGAGCGCATCTCCGCAGACAAAATCAGCGGCTGGATTACCCCGGACTGCTCTTGTGAGGTGATCCAGTTTGAGATCTAGACCGGTCATCTGTTTTTTGGAGATACCGGGCAGATTCTCCAGCACTGCGCCTGTTCCACAGCCGACTTCGAGGAGAGTTGCTTCAGGTTTGAGGGAGAACTTGGCGAACAGGTATGCGCGGATGCTTTGGGTCCATATTACCTGCTGGCGATAGCGTTGATGCCATTCCTCAACTGTCAACATTTCAGGTCTTTCCTGAAGGCCAAATTTTTTCCCATGGATCTGTCAGTAAATTCCCCAAGACGGTGTTCTCGCCCTGCGCGGGCAGCACATCACCATCGGGTTCTACGTAGAGCCAGGCTTTACCACCACCAGCATTTGCGCCGGTGCTAGGGTCTGTTTCGGTGAGTTCCAATGCTACCGGGTTGAAGCTGGAATACGGCACCGGCAGATCCCAGGCGAGGTTCAACCCAAAATTGGCAGCGGCTTTTCGGCTTTCCATCAGAGCATCCTTCAATTTTGGGCTATTGGCGCTGAGGGATATGTTTTTTACCCCCATTTCGGCCAGTTTCTTGAGATATTTCTTTAGTTTCTCGTGGTTCGCGGCGGTAACAGTTATATGAACCGTGATGAAGACATCCTCAGCGATTGCGTCTCGCACTGCTTCCCAGGATTGGTCTTCCTGGGGGTCCAAAAGGATCATCATGTGATCCAGGCCACTGCGAAGCAAACTATGCAGATAATCCTTCTCTGTCAGGCGGAGGCCATCGGTCAAAAGGCCAGTTACCATGCCGAGTTCTTCAGCGAAAGCGATTAACTCCGGTAAATCAGGGCGCAGGGTGGGTTCTCCTCCGGTGAAAATGACGTGTGGGATGCCCGCTTCCCAGGCTTTTTGTAATATTGTTTTCCACTCGCCTGTGATCAGCTCTCTTTTGACCCTCTCTACGGGGGCAAGATGTTTGCCGTCTTGATCGTTCGTCCGGTAAGTGAGCGCGCAGTCCAGTCGGTAAGGCGTATCGACGTTGGAGTATGGATCTTCGCGTTCCAGCCCCAGATAGGCAACGGGGTCGAGGTCGGGAGTTGTGATCATGGTTTCCAGGCGCTGGCTGAATTCTTGAAAATCAGCAAGCGCCTGTTTGGCAGGGATGCGATAGCGGCTGGAGACCTGTTCGGCAACCGCATCCGTGGGCGTGCGCTTGATCAAATGGTAAGCATACTCTGCCGCTGTCAGGTTCAGGTGAAGCACGGTGGAAGCATTGAGAATCAAGATACCGTTGCCTTCCTGATCGATCCGCAAATGTAGGCGGTAGGGAAATTCTGCCTCAGGGGGCGCCTGGTAGTGATAAATTCCGGCAGGAAGTTTCTTTACCGGCGGGAAGAATCTTTCGACGATTCGGTTAATCAGGTTCATCTTCTCTTCTCCAGGGCTTCGAACTGAAATGGCGAGATGGGCTGGGGAACGCAAGCCTGGTTTGCCATGCGGGCCAGCGGGCATCCTCCGCCGCACTCGGGCAGGAGTGCACAGGCGTAGCATCCTGCTGGTAGGTTTTTTCGCTCTCGCAGGCTGATCGCCAGGTCATGCTCCCAAATTGCCAGCCACGGATCGTTTAGCAGATTTCCGAGCGGTTCGTAATAGGATTGGCATGGGATCACACTGCCATCGGGTTCGACGCACATATTGTATAGGGCTGCGGTACATCCTTTTACTCCCAATTCTAACTGGATGGGATCAAAATGGCAGTATTGTGTCGGGGTGTACCAGATGAGGCGCTGGCCGTGTTGCTCCGTAGAATAGCGCGCCAGGTTCAGCAAAGGGGGTAATTCGGATTCCGGGATGCCGCTGTTAACATTTAATCCGTTTCCGGAATAGATCAGGGCATTCAAACCCAGGGTGGGTACTCCCAAACCGGCCAGGAAATCCAGCGTTTTTTCCAGGTTTTGGGGACTGGCGTTGTGTGCCAGCAGTGTTGTGTTCGTCATCACAAATAACCGGGTTTTCAATGCATTCTGAATGCCGGCAACCGTATCTTCCCACGCGCCTTGTCGCTGAACCATCAGGTCATGGATGTGGGGGTCGTGTGATTCCAGGGTGATTTGTACGTGATCTAAGCCGGCTTCCACCAGCGTTTTCAGGTAAGCTTCGTCCCTCAACCTGCGGCCATTGGTGTTCATGCCAGTAATCTGGCCGTTCTTTTGGGCGTGAGCGATTAGTTCCACCAGGTCTGGCCGCAGAGTTGGCTCGCCGCCGGTAAAGACAATATGAGGAATGCGGTTTTCCCATAACCTATCCAGAATGCGTTTCCATTCCTCAGTCATTAATTCAGGCCGGGGGCGGGGCATGGCATTATAACAATGCGAGCAATCGTTATTGCAGCGGTAGGTGAGCGCCAGGTCCATGCGGTAAGGGGCGGATGGACGGTCGCTGAAAGGCGCGGTGGTTTCCAGTTGCAAATCGCAGACCGGGCATGCGCCGTCGGGCCGAATGATCTCTTCCAGGGTTTTATGAAACCCGACAATGTCTTGTTTAGCCTGAGATTCTGTTACCCTGTACTGGTTCTGCAAGCTGCGGATGATCTCTGCTTCGGAAGCGGATTCCAGGCAAAGGTAAGCTAAATGTGCTGCAGTTGCGTTAAGGTGATAAGCCCGGCTGGCGTTCACAAGAAGAAGCCCCGCGCCGTCTGTTTCGATGCGCAGGTGTATTCGAGCTTTTTCCTGCCCCTGTTCACGCTGGTAGTGATAGAGGCCAGCAGCCGGGGGTGAGAATTCGGTTACCGGCTTTAAACTGCGCCTGAGACGTTCTGCCAGCGTTTTGAAAGTGATCATGGTAGTATCCCGTTTGGGTCAGCGACCCCCGCCAGCACAGGCGCAGGCGCACCCGGCGCAGGCGCAAGCGCAAGCGCAGGCGCACCCGCCGCCGCTTCTGCCGCCGCGGCTGGAAGAAGTGGTCGTTTTTGGCACAGGGTTGGTCTTATCGGTGATCCCACTGGTGAAGGAAGTGATATCGCCAACGACCTTGGAAGAGAAGTTCTGAATGCCATTGACCATAGAAACGGCGAAGTCGGAGCCCGGAAGCGTCGGCAGGCTGATGCTGCCGCCTGTTCCTCCAATGTTGGGCGGCGCAGCCATGTGGCCGCCGCTAACCGCTGGCCTGTTGAAGGTGGGATCCCAGCGTCCCCACCAGGTTGGGACAAACACAGGGCCGGTACGGAATACATCCCGGGTGCGGTCATCGTATTTGCGGTCCAAGAGGGTCCAATCCATCACCTCATCGAATTTCTTCATCTTGACTTCAGGGGTCTCTGCCTTTTCAACGTATTCCCAGGCTTGATCTACGATCTTTTTGTAATACTCGACTGTCTCTTTTCGGCTGAAACCCTTCATCTTCTCCTGGACGCTTTTGACCGTTTTAATCATCAGATCCTGGAGGTCTTTGCGACGGTCTGCTTCTTTCTTCTTCATCGCATTGAGGAAATCAACCTCATATTCCTGCAAAGATTCTGGTAGCGGGTCAGTGGTCTCAATTTTGAGCGGATCGCGCGAGACAACCGTAGCCGCCCCTTTCTTAATTGTTGAAAACAGGATCATCGTCAGAATTTTATCCAGGGGTTGTTCCATTAAAATAGCCGCTTCGATCGCAGTGAGACCGCGCTTGATGCCATGCCCTTCAATTGATATTTTCGGTGGTAGATATTGTAATTTTCGCTTGCGGCTGCCGTAGACACTTCCAACAATGATGGCAACAAAAAAGCCGATGAAGCCGATGATACCGCCCACACAACAGAGGTCCTCATAATTGATCTTGGCAGGGGGCGGCGTCGTAATTGCGCTTTCTGGTACGACCCGGGCTGGGAAAGCGCATCCAAAGGTATACTGGCTGGAGCCATTAGCCTGCGCGGACTGCCAGCGGTAAAAGATGCGCCCCTGTTCATCAAAGCCCGATTCGGGTTCTGAAGGGCCAGGCCAGTTTTTGGGAGGGTAATATCGCGGTTGTTCTGGTTCTATCCCAGGCGGCAGGTGGATGGTCACCGTCAGATCGGTATTTCCATTGACAAACTGGCTGTCGAAGTAATTGGGCATGAACTGGAAGCTGGCATACTTTTCGGCTTCTTTCTCAGTTCCTGGAAAGAGAATGCCCGTCACATTCGGCACACGCACCTCGACCCGGCCATTCTGGCCGGGTTGGATCGCTCCGCTGCCCAATCCAAGCGCAATGCCATGCGTTACATAGGGAGAGTTTTCAATATCGGTGATTGGCTGCCCGTTGACGCTGGCGGTGATCTGGCTTAGGCTGTAATTATCATTGGGGAGGCCGATGTCGACAAAGTCAATTGGAGAGGCCCCCGCGTCGTTGGCAAAGTCAAGCACGTATTGGATGGTTGCGCTGCCGTCGGCTTCCAGAAAAACATCTACGAGCGAACGAGTCAACTGGAAACTGTAATTTTGGGCAGATGCAGTCCCCGCTTGGAGAAGTAATATCAGAAGTAAAAGTAAAGATGTCAGGATGCGTTTACAGGTTTTCATCCCTGGTGTTCCCTCCCATTTGTTGCAAAAATTACCACTTGGGTTCTTCGGTTAGCTGGTAGGTTGTATGGCAAAAAGGACAGGTAACAACCGGCGCTCCCGCCACCATTGCAATATTATCCGGTGAAAGGGTGCCTCCGCAAGACTTGCACTTCAGGGTATCCATATTGACGTTGCCAGGCAAGTCAATTTTTAAAGTAACATTGTTGCCGCCTAACTGGCTGCTGGCGGCACGTCTGGAGACCAGCACGATGAGCCCAAAGCCAATCAACACACTGATGACGCCCACAACCAACCAGATAGGCTGCCCCTGAGGGTTAAAAGTAGCCCAAATAAACAAGACACCGAAGAAAATAAAAATTGCAGCCGCGATGTATGCGATAATCCGACCCATGGTTACCTCCATTCCTTGCATAGTGTAGCATTTAATATACGTACAAGCAATAAAAAATTTTCAACATTTCTGGCATTTTGCTCATTTGTTAATATCCGCTCCAGACATCACAAAGTTTTTGCCATCCGGTCTTCTATTGCTTCTTGCAGCTGCATGGTTTTATAATTCTTTTGAGCCTTCGCAGGTTGGGAAAGGATATGATCTATGCATGAGCAAACTGTTCGTGAAGAATACGAGCAACTCAAGCGAGAAATTCACTTTCATAACTATCGGTACAATGTTCTTGATTCACCCGTGATCAGCGATGCTGAATTCGACCGTTTGATGGCGCGCTTGCGCGAAATTGAAAAACAACACCCGGAATGGATCACACCCGATTCCCCCAGCCGCCGCACAGGGGGCGGGGTCCTGGAAAAGTTTAGCAAGGTGCAACATCCGCGCCCGGTTCTCAGCCTGGCAAGCGGGTTCAATGTCGGCGATGTGAAAGCATGGTTTGAGAGGGTATGCCGCTTAGACCGGCGGGTCGAGCAGACGGATTTTGTGCTAGAACCAAAGATTGACGGCCTGACGGTTGTGTTGCATTATCACAATGGTCTTTTCGTCCAGGGGGCGACGCGCGGGGATGGCGAAATTGGCGAAGATATTACACCAAATTTACGGACGATCCGCTGGATTCCGTTGCACGTGCCGGTGGACCCGCAGGGACCGAACCCACCCGAAAAACTGGTGGTGCGCGGCGAGGCGTTCATCTCCATCTCAGATTTCGAGGCGCTCAATAAACGGCTTGAGGAGGCTGGTGAACGCACCTATCTTAATCCCCGCAATACTGCGGCAGGTTCTTTGCGCCAACTGGATACTGCAATAACGGCTTCCCGCCCGATTATGCTGTTGACCTATAACATCCTGGCGGCTGAAGGTGGTTCGATCCCTGACACGCAATGGGAGACTTTGAACTATTTGCGCGCCCTGGGCTTCCCGGTTTCCGAGTTTAACCAATACTGCAAGGATTTCTCAGCTGTTTTAGAAGTATTGGATGAATGGATTGCTCGACGCGACACCTTCCCATATGAGGCGGATGGGGTGGTCATCAAGATCAACGATTTGCGCCTGGCGGAAGAGCTTGGTTTTGTCGGAAAAGATCCACGAGGCGCCCTGGCGCTCAAGTTCCCGGCTCGCGAAGTGACCACCGTGCTGCGAGATATTGTGGTCAATGTTGGACGCACTGGTGTGCTGACCCCCAATGCCCTGTTGGACCCGGTGGAGATTGGCGGCGTGGTGGTCAGACAGGCTACTTTGCACAACTTTGAATATATTGCCGAAAAGGATATTCGAATTGGGGATCGCGTGCTTGTTAAACGGGCAGGTGATGTGATTCCTTACGTAATCGGGCCGGTTGTTGAAGCCAGAGCGGGTGGAGAGACTCCGTATTCGCCGCCGCAGGTCTGCCCGGCTTGTGGTCAAGCCGTAGAACATTTTGAAGGCGAGGTCGCCTGGTACTGCGTCAACGCTGCCTGTCCGGCACAACTAGTCCGCAACCTGGAACATTTTGTCTCCAGACCAGCGATGGATATTGCCGGACTGGGCATCAAAATTGTTGAGCAATTGGTCGAGGCAAAGCTGGTTAATGATGCTGCAGATCTCTACACTTTACGCCGCGAGGACCTGTTGAAATTGGAAGGGTTTGCCGAGAAAAAGGCCGAAAATCTATTACAGGCGATTGAGAACTCTAAGAAACGACCCCTGGCGCGGCTGATTAACGCGTTAGGTATTCGTGGGGTTGGCGAAGTTACCGCTGCTGACCTTGCAAAGGCTTTTGGCAACCTGGATGCGCTTTGTCAGGCTGACATTGATGTTTTGCAGCAAATCGAGGGCATTGGACCGAATATTGCGCAGGGAATTGTGGATTGGTTTTCTCAACCAGGGAACCGCCGACTGCTCGAAAAACTTCGCGCCGCCGGGGTCTGGCCAACGTTTGACCATGGGGCGGGAACGGCTGAGGCGGGGATCCTCTCTGGACTGACGTTTGTTGTCACCGGGACATTGCCCACCTACGGCCGCGAGGAGGTCAAAACGCTCATTCAAAGTCATGGCGGAAAGGTTGTCGATAGCGTCAGCAAAAATACCAGGTATCTGGTGCTGGGCGAGAACCCTGGTTCAAAACTGGAAAAAGCCCGGCAGTTGGGCGTGAACGTGATTGACGAAACCGGCTTGCTGGAATTGATCCAGGGTCGCCGCTCTGCACGTTCTTAAGAGCTTCTAAACGGTGGAAATTAAAGCTGCGCTAACAGGAATTTTTCGATGCCGATCTTAACCTTAAAACCTGGCCGGGAAAAATCTATCCTACAACGTCACCCGTGGATTTTTTCTGGAGCGGTGGCGGATGTGAAAGGCGAACCGGAAAGTGGTGAAACGGTAGAAATTCTCTCTGCCAGGGGACAATGGCTGGCGCGCGCCGCGTATAGCCCTGTTTCGAACATTCGCGCCCGCATCTGGAGCTGGGACGAGGATGAGACTATCGGCGAGGAATTTTTTTACAAGAAGGTCAAAGACGCAGTTGAAACCCGCCGGGAACTGAAAGACCTGAGCGGCCTGACGGCTTACCGCCTGGTACACGCTGAATCGGACGGCCTGCCGGGTGTTACGGCGGACCGATATGCCGATTTTCTGGTGGTGCAGTTTTTGACGGCGGGGGCTGAACACTGGCGAGAAACCATTGTCTGTGCATTCCTGGAGGTAACAGGAATACGCAATATCTACGAGCGGTCAGATGTTGATGTGCGGCAGCTCGAAGGGTTGGGGGTGCGCAGCGGGGTTTTGTTCGGCGATCGCCCTCCTGAGCAGCTGGAGATTATAGAGAACGGATTGCGCTTTTGGGTAGATCTTTGTAACGGGCAGAAAACCGGTTTTTATCTCGATCAGCGTAACAATCGCAAGCGTGTTCGCGAACTGATGAGCGGGAAACGGCTGTTGAATTGTTTTTGCTACACAGGCGCTTTTTCTGTTTCTGCGCTGGCCGGAAGCGCTCTCAAAACAACCTCAATCGATTCCTCGAGAAATGCATTGGCGCTGGCAGAGAAAAATGTCGCCTTGAATGGGCTGCCCGCTGAACGTGCGCACTGGGAAGAGGCAGATGTCTTCCGAGCCATGCGCGCCCTGCGCGATCGCGCAGAAACTTTCGACGCCGTCATCCTGGACCCGCCAAAGTTCGCACCTACAATTGCTCAGGCCGAAAAAGCGGCCCGCGCCTATAAAGACATCAACCTTTTGGCGTTCAAATTGCTGCGCCCTGGTGGTTTGCTCTTCACCTTTTCGTGTTCTGGCGGGATTTCGATGGAACTGTTTCAAAAGATCGTTGCAGACGCGGCGCTGGACGCAGGCGTCAACGCCTGTGTTCTTGAACGGCTCTTTCAGGGGGCTGACCATCCGGTGGCGCTCAATTTTCCAGAAGGCGCTTATTTGAAGGGGTTGATCTGCCAGAAGCATTAATCGTGTGCTGCTACAGTCCGCAGCGCAGGGCAGGAGAAACTTCCGGTTTCTTACCAGTTACAGGTAAAATGTGTCCATTTGGCCGGTACGGTGGTAAAAATAAGGAAGTTTAAGATTCGCGAATAGCAAAGAGACCTGCCTCCTTATGAAAAATTACTTTTTACGCACCGTTCGATTGGTTTTTGGACTCTTCTTGTTTTCACTAGGTCTAGTGTTGAGCATTCAGGCGAATATCGGTCTGGCTCCCTGGGAAGCCTTCAGTATGGGCATTTCCAATATTAGTGGGATATCCTACGGTAAGATCGTGATCATTGTTGGTGTTGTGATCATTGGCGTGGATTTGCTCCTGAAAGAAAAGATCGGTTTTGGCACCATACTGAACTCGATTTTGATCGGGACTTTTGTGGATTTGCTTCAATCGGCTCGCATCATCCCCATGATGTCTAGCTTCTGGCCTGGTCTGCTGATGCTGCTGTGCGGTCTGGGGCTCATCAGCCTGGCCAGCTATTTCTACATTGGTTCGGGGCTTGGTTGCGGACCCCGAGACGCCCTCATGGTGGCGCTTGGAAAACGCTTCTCCAGGGCGCCCATTGGGTGGATCCGGGGTTTACTGGAAGGAAGCGTCCTTGTCGTTGGGTGGCTATTAGGGGCAAAGGTTGGCCTTGGGACGGTCTTATCGGTTTTTGGCATCGGCGTCATTTTACAGTTCACGTTCAATGTTCTAAATTTTGATGTCACTCTGGTCAAACATGAAAGCGTAATTGATACGATCAAAGCAATTTAAGGTTTGGGAAAATGCCAGAAAACAATTTGGAAGATTATGGTCTGGAGGAGCGCTTTAAACAGGAGGCTTCGATGTATGAGGGTTTACTCCTGGCGAGAGTGTGCGAACAACACCATCAAATCTATAAGGTGATCACTCAGCAGGGTGAACTTCAGGCTAGCGCCTCCGGAAAACTGGCCTACAACGCAGAGGACGGCATGGATTTTCCTGCGGTCGGCGATTGGGTAATGGTGGGTGTTCAGGATGGAAACACTGAGAATGCCGTCATTCATCATATTCTGCGGCGAAAAAGCGCTTTTGCACGTAAAGCTGCAGGAACTGCGATCTCAACCCAGATTGTGGCAGCCAATATTGACCTGGTCTTTATCTGTATGTCATTGAATGCCGATTTCAATTTACGGAGGTTGGAGCGCTACCTGGCGATCGCGTGGGAGAGCAGGGCTGCCCCCGTGATCGTGCTGACCAAAGCAGATTTGTGCGAAGATTTGCAACAAAAGTTAGACCAAATAGAGACAGTGAGCGTTGGGGCGGATGTTGTTGTCTGCTCGAGCATGCAGGAAGATGGTTACAAAAGCGTAAAATCTTATCTCGCCCCGGGGAAGACAATTGCTTTCATCGGTTCTTCAGGGGTGGGAAAGTCCACCTTGATCAATCGCCTGATGGGGCGGGACTTTCTTGCTACCAGGGAGGTGTGCCTTGGAGACGACAGAGGCAGACATGCTACCACCCACCGACAGCTCCTGCTCCTGCCGGAGGGGGGCGTCGTCATTGATACGCCGGGTTTGCGCGAAATCCAGATCTATGTTGGAGACCTGGCCAGGGCATTTCAAGATATTGAGGAACTGGCTGTCACGTGCAGGTTCAGGGATTGTTCCCATACCTCGGAGCCGGGCTGCGCCGTTCAGGAAGCAGTTCAAGCGGGACAGCTTGCGGAAAAACGCCTCGAAAATTACGTTAAGCTCAAAACCGAAACTGAATACAATGGGTTGAATTCCCGCCAGTTGGAACAGGAAAAGATTAAGAAAATGTTCGGAAGCAAAGGAGAGATGAAGCAAGCCTTGAGGAATGTAAAGAAGAAAAATAGCTACTGAAGACTGGGCGTTTCCCATCTGCGCGTAAGAACAAAGCAGCGTCTCAATAGACTATCTATTCAATTTTTATGGTATGACTGTAAACTCCTGATAATTTTAGGAACGAACTGAAACGGCACCCCACCTGCTGTTATCTGACTGACATCGCCTGCCATCAACATTTCCAAAGACGGGCAATAGAAAAGCCACGAACCCGATACCCCGGTATGACCGATGACCTCTGGGAGGGGATTCAATGGGGTGAGGAAGCGTGGGTAGCGGAAGCGCATTATACCGAGTCCGTATTCGATCGGCCATCCAGGTCCTACAGGGCTTAGCGAGAAACCAAACCGATTCCATTCTCTGCACATGAATTTGATGGTAGCCGGATCATCAAAGATCATCCCGCTGATCAAAGCTCGCAAAAAGATCAATAGATCACCGACCGTACTGTTCAAATCACCAAAGGAGGCCAAGGCCTTAGGAATATTGAGAGGCTGATCTTTGTACCAGAGTGTGGCGACTTCGGAAATAGAACCGGACGGCGATGTACCTGGATGGAATGTCTGTTTCAGACCTAAAGGCTCATAGATCATCTCGTTAAATACTTTATGGAGCGACTGGCTGGTTACTTCCTTGATGATGGCAATTAGGAGTTGATAGTTCGTATCAGAATAGCGAACCTTTTTATGCCGCGCTTCTAAAGGCTGAGGAGCAAAGAGGGGCGCGTTGACCTCCCTCACAATATCCATAAAATCTTGAATAGACCATGACCTGTCCCCCTCTTCAATAACGATATCAAAAATGCTTTTTTTATCTTTGGTGTGTATTTCCAAATAATCTGGAAGGCCTGAAGAGTGCTCAAGTAAATGCCTCAGGGTGATTTTTTTCGTATAGTCCACGGTTCCTATTCGGTGCAGACCTTTTATAAGGCTGTCTGGCAGATAAGCTGCCATGGATTCATCTATTGAAATTTGTCGCTGTTCGTGGAGCTTTAAGATCGTGGCAGCGATGAAGAGCTTCGTTACACTGGCAATACAAAAGGGGGTTTCCGGTGTCATAGCGGTTCCGTCTGGTTGGGCGATGCCTTCGGCCCCCGACCATTTAAAAGGACCCGCCATACTCTCGATAGCTAAGACGGCATGCTTAATGTGCTTTGTTTTTACAAGGTCTTGTAAGGATTGCTTAAGAATCGCCTCCAATTTGGGTTTCATGCGCCTTTTCCTCATTAGATTTGTAGTTATCTCGATTTCCCCAATTATCTCATGGTCGTAATTATTATATTTTTACACTTCTTCGCATAAATCGAACATTTAAAACCAGAGCAACGATCCCCAAAGCTATGAAGCTGGCAACCGTCCCAATCATCTGGGGTAAAGGGATTTTTATGCCGTAAATGTGCTGCACGGTGGTCTGCATGATCACCACAACCCCCACTAGCGAATAAAAGGTGAGCAAAACTGGCGTGAATCGGTAACCAAATTCTTTTTGCTTTAATAGAGCAATCCCGCAAGCGGTGAAGAGAGGAAAGATGACGCCAATATCTAAGGCAAAGGTTGGCTCCGTTGTGTTCACATCGATAAATTCTGAATAATCTCCTTGTATCAGCGCGGGAATAATCATACCCAGCCAAATTAGGGCGGTGGACCCTGCGAATAATAAAAATATGGCGGTGCCCCGATCTTTGCTCTGTGTTTGGTTTTCTCCCTTCCAAGATCTCTTGCCCAACAGGTATACAGAATAGCCAAAGGAAAAACCGGTGACTGAAAACAATGCCGTATACAATAGAAAATAGCGGTTAAATGCGGCTCCGAAAACCAGGCTGATCGAATAGTAAAAAGCTGTCATTAACGCGCCGCTGCATACCAGAAGGCTCTTAGGGAACTTCTTTATACTGGCGGCTGTAGTAAAAAGAAGGGGCACTACGACCAACAGCATTGCTAAATCTGCTCCTATATACGATGTAGCCCGTAAGATCGAGTGATTGGAATAAGCACCGCGACCGTATAGTTCTACCTGCCGACCATCCAGGGCCGAGACGAGTTTTGAGGAACCTTCTCCCTGCCAAAACGAACCGACCAGCGCCGTGGTCATCAACAGTATACAAACCGCCAAAACCGATAAACGCATCATTTTCGTGGAATTCACTTCACACCTTCCCATTAAGACCTGTTTCAGCATTTTGGAGCGTATGACCAAGAAGCGTCACCATCACGTCTGTTTCTGTTGGCGTGTGCCTTATAAAAAGTGTGTCCAGCAGTGTGCTCCCGGCATTTTCCTTTGAGGCAAAATAATCAAAGCGCTTCTGCGTCAAGGGTATCCTAACGGCACGTTGATCAGTTTTTGAAGTCTGCAGTTTTACCATTCCGTTTTTTTCAAGATGGATATCATTTTACTGACATTTTGTGTTGATGTAACATTTTTCTGCAAATTCCAGGACCTGAACAAAAGAGGCGAATCGGAAGTATCCTAAAGATTACCAGAACGGTGATGTGGTTTTGTGATTTCCGCTGAACAAGTCAGCCGTGCCATCGCCCAATTGGATACGATCTTGCAGGAATGGCGGGAGCGACCGCTGGGAGAAATCACCGATCTGTTTATTCGCCTGCAGGTAGTGCGTACAACTCCTCAATAGTCATCCCAAAGGTGTCACGAATATATTGCACCATCAGGTCCACGGAATGCTGGTAAATATCTTCGATCGCGGGGTCATTGTAAGCTTTGATGAAGTATTCTTCCACGGTCTTGTCTTTGTAGCTGCACCAGATATCGAGATGCTCGCCGGTATCGCTGAAATATTCAAAACTTGCCCCGCCCTGGCTGTTATCGTCCACGCCGGCGATGAACTTCCTGTCGGCCGCGTGCCAGGTGATCACGATGCGGTATTCATCACTTAAAGGGGTAAAAAAGCGAACGTCAAATTCCTTCTCCCCCCATTCAGGGCGATGGACTTCCATGTTAACATCGTTGACAACTGATTCGCCACGATATTCATATAGATAGACCGCGTTGGGCTTATCCGCGAAGAACCCCAGGTTCTTGAGAGTCGGCGGCTCATAGGGCAGCGCGAACAACTTTTCGGGGGTCATGCTGAAGGTATTCTTAAGACTCTCGATAAAAAACCGCACAGGTGCGAACAACGCATCTTCGCCTTCCTTAACATCCATCGCCGCGCGTATCACCTGCTCCACACTCGAGCGATTTGCTGGATCGAGGTTACTACTGCCGTCGTTGGGGTTGTAAATATAATTCATCAGTTGTTCACCGTCCTTGTTCATTTGGCAGACATAGACCTTGTGAACGCCATAATAACCGACCGACAACTTGTAATCACCTTCGACATACATTGAAGTTCGGATGATATTCTCATCCCATTCAAAGGGAGGAGGTCCCCACGCAGCATGGTGGATGGTGAAGGAAGCCTCCTCGCTATCGTAGTAAGCCTGGTGGGTATTCTCATCCAGTCGAAATCCAAGCTCTGCCAGGGTTGTGGCAATGGTGAAATCCTTTTGAACAAGGTTTGGATAAATGGTTTCGAGGGGGGACAGGTCTTCAATGGGGGAGTTTGCCAGGTAGAGCTGGCGCAGGTTGGTCAACCCGGCCAGGGGGGTGAGATCAGTGATGGTCGAATCGTCAAGCAGAAGGACTTGCAGATTGACCAGGTTCGAGAGCGCGCTATAGTCTGGCGCCTGGCTGCCGGTAAGGATCAATAGCTTGAGGTCCGCCAGCCCGGCGAGCGGCGAAAGATCCACGACGGGGTTGCCGGCCAGGGATAAGGCGGTCAGTTTGCTCAGACCCCGCAGCGGCGATAAGTCGGTGACGGCATGATTGGACAGGTCGAGGGTTTCGAGATTGGTGAAGTTTTCCAGTCCGTTGAGATCCTTGATCGGTGTCCCTTCTGAAATGTAGTTCTGCAATTCATTGCTGAGATTCATTCTCGTCACCGCCTGCGCCTCAGCCAGGGTAAGGTCACCTTCTGTTTTGCCCATTGAGCCACGTATCATTGCTTCCAGCGCCGGATCAGCAAATGTTACGATGAGGGGCATCGTTGTCTCAACCAGAGACGAGGTCGTCGTGACCTCCGCAACCGGGTTGGATGGGGGCGTCGTCACAGCGGGCGCGCTGCAGGCTGTAAGGATTATGGTCAGCAAAGCGGTGATCAGTATGTCGTGAGGCTTCATTATTGAATGTTATCCTTTTATTCTTTGAAGTGAAAATTGCAAAGGTGGGCTAAGCGGTGGGGATCCTTTTTGTTTTTATAAATTATGAGTATTTTTTCCCCCTTTGTATTTTACTCTATCCACCCGATCACACTAGCCGTGCAATTCGAAGGTCATTCCTTGTTGAGGTTTAGGCTTGATGAAAATAAAGAACCCACCTCGGCGTGCGTGCAGAGCGGAGGCGTGGTGGGTACTGTTGGATTGATTATAACCAGGTTTACCCATCATAAGTCTTCCCTGGGCAAACTACCTGGCAATATTGAATTTTTGAAGAATTTCTCGGGATTATTTTGATATTGGCGTGCTATAATCAATAAAGAAATCATGATTATCATAATCTGGATTTTTTTGTATGTGTCACGCCAGTGTTTTAGGAGGTACTGATGTTCGTCAATCGTGTTTCTGAACTTGAACTGCTGGAAAAACGCTATGCTTCGGGTAAAGCAGAGTTTTTTGTTCTTTACGGCCGTCGGCGGGTTGGTAAGACCGAACTCCTGGCTCGTTTTTGCGAAGGTAAGCGCTCGATTTTTTTCGTCTCGGACCTGGGTTCGGAAATATCGCTCAGAACGGCTCTATCGGCTGCGGTCAATACGACCTTATTTGGCCCCAACCAGATGAACGCCGTTTACTCCACCTGGGAAGACCTGCTTCATGCGCTTGTCCAGGCTGCACAAGGCGAGCGATTGGTGGTCGTATTGGACGATTTCCCTTACCTGGTTGCGGCACATCCGCCCCTGGCCACCATCCTCCAGCGTGTTTGGGATCAGTCCTTGAAGAACAGCCAGATCATGCTGATTCTTTGCGGATCTTATATCGGCATGATGGAAGAGACGGTCTTGGGATATCAGACACCGTTATATGGCAGGAGGACGGGACACTATCTGCTTGAACCGTTGCAGTTTAAAGATGCCCGGCTATTTTATCCATCCTTTCCTTTGGAAGATCAGGTCCGTGCCTACGCGGTCTACGGCGGCACGCCGGCTTACCTGCACACCATCCAATCCCAGCAATCCCTTCAGGATAATATTTTGGAGGGAATTCTCACCCGCGGCTCGTTCCTGTATGACGAAGTGCGCTTTGTGCTCCAGCAAGAATTGCGCGAACTGCGCTATTACTTCGCGATTATGCAAGCCATCGCGGCTGGCAAAACCCGCTTGAATGAAATTAAGCTGGCAACCGGGATTGATGGCGCAACCGCTTATCTGGATACTTTGCAACAGCTTCACCTGGTGGAACGCAACGTCCCTGTGACCGAAACCCAACCCCAGAAAAGCCGCCGCGGCATCTATCGTTTGAAAGACCATTATTTGCGCTTCTGGTTTCGGTATGTCCACCCGAACCGCTCACAGCTTGAACGCGGCGGGGCGCAAATCATTTTGGAAAACCAGGTGATACCAGAAATTGATCACTTCTCCAGCCTGACCTTTGAGGAAGTTTGCCAGCAATTTTTCTGGCAAGCCGGATTATCCGGGAAATTACCCTTTGTTCCTACGAATATTGGCAACTGGTGGAATGCTAACGAAGAGGTCGATCTGGTTGTATTAGGGGAAAACGATGCCATCCTGGTGGGATGCAAATGGACCAGCAAACCAGTGGGGGTTGATATTCTGGCGGACCTGGAGAGAAAAGCAGAGCTGGTCAAGCCTGAGTTAGGTGACCGTCAAATTCGTTTTGCTTTATGTTCTCGATCAGGTTTTACATCTCAACTCATTGAGGATGCAAACCGGCGACAGGATGTGACTTTACTCGATTTGCCGGAGATTGTGGGAAAAATGATCTTCGAAAAGTAAACCTGTCACGATTGAGCTTGCTTTTCTTTCCCAAATGCTATAATCATTGGAGCAACTGTGATAATCTCATTTTTAACAGCGAGGTGAGGAATGGCCGAAACGGATGAGTTCTGGACGGCAGAAGAAGTCTCCAATTACCTGCGCATTCCGCAGTCGACCATCTACAAGCTCGCCCAGGATAAAGTGTTGCCCGGTTTCAAGGTGGGAAAACATTGGCGCTTCAGACGGGAAACCATCCTGAAATGGGTTAAGGAAAAAGAAAATCCTGTACACCAAAATAACAACATCATGGACAAGTAAATGGCATCATTGACGCTCTCTCAACTTGAAACCCATCTCTTCAAAGCCGCTGATATCCTCCGCGGAAAGATGGATGCCTCCGAATATAAAGAATACATCTTCGGCATGCTCTTTCTCAAGCGCCTCTCCGACCAGTTCCAGGTGCAGCAGGCGGTTGAATATCAAAAATGGCTGGATGCCGGGTATTCTCCAGAGGATGCGGTCGCTCTGGTCGAGGATCCCAATCTGTACGGCGAAACTTTTTTTGTGCCCAGGCGCGCCCGCTGGCGGCCCGGCGAGCATGAAAAACCCGATGAGAAAATCACGTACATTGTCAACCTGAAAGAGGATGTGGGTAACCAGATGAATAAAGCCCTGGCTGCCCTGGAAGACGCCAACCCTGAGCTGACCGGCGTGCTGAAGCATATTGACTTTAACGCGCCCAAAGGAAAAACGCGCCTTTCGGACCGCCAATTGGTGGATTTGATCCATCACTTCGATAAATACCGCCTGACCAATGAGGACTTTGAGTTCCCCGACCTGTTGGGCGCGGCTTACGAGTACCTGATCAAAGACTTCGCCGACAGCGCCGGTAAAAAGGGCGGTGAATTTTACACGCCTAACCGCGTGGTGCGCCTGCTGGTCAACATCATCGAGCCGCAGGAAGGCATGACGGTGTACGACCCCACCTGCGGTTCGGGGGGCATGCTCATCCAATCCAAGCAGTATGTGGAAGAGCAGGGGCAGAATGCGCGCAACCTGGCGCTTTACGGGCAGGATAACAACGGCACGGTCTGGTCCATCTGCAAGATGAACATGATCCTGCACAATATCCCCGACGCGCACATCGAGAACGACGACACGCTGGAAAACCCGATGTTCGTCGAAGGGGGCTATATCAAGCAGTTCGACCGGGTGATCGCCAACCCGCCCTTCTCGCAGAACTATTCACGCGCCGGGATGAAGTTCCCGCAGCGCTTTCATTACGGCTTCACCCCCGAAACCGGCAAGAAAGCCGACCTGATGTTCGTGCAGCACATGATCGCCTCGGTCAAACCCGGCGGCAAGATGGCGACGATTATGCCGCACGGCGTGCTCTTCCGCGGCGGGGCGGAGAAAGCCATCCGCGAGAGCATTCTCAAAGAGGGCATCGTCGAGGCTATCATCGGCCTGCCACCCAACCTTTTTTACGGCACGGGCATCCCCGCCTGCGTGCTGGTGATCAACAAAAACCGCCCGCCGGAGCAGAGGAACAGCGTGTTGTTCATCAACGCCGATGCGGAGTTCGGCGAGGGGCGCGCCCAGAACCACCTGCGCCCCGAAGACCTGGAAAAGATCACCCAGGTGTACCGCATGCGCCGTGAGATTCCGCGTTACTCGCGCCTGGTGACGCTGGACGAACTGGCCGCTAACGACTACAACCTCAACATCCGCCGTTATGTGGATAACTCGCCCGAGCCGGAGATCGAAGACGTGCGCGCCCACCTGGTGGGCGGCGTGCCGAAGCGCGAGGTGGCGCGCTACACGGACCAGCTTGCCCGCTTTGGGTTGGCGCCCGAGGTGGTCTTTGTGGAGCGCGACGCCGATTACTACGACTTCAAGCCGGAGATCAAGACCAAAGCCGATCTCCGCCCGCTGATCGAGAATCACCCGAATGTCAAAGAACGCCAGGCGGAACTGGAAGCGCGCCTGGAGCGCTGGTGGAACGATGCAGCGAAAGCGATCGAAAGCTTCCCGGGGCAAAACCACCTGGCCGAATTCCGCCGGCAGTTTCAAAACACCCTGCTGCAGGCTTTGCTGCCGGTGGGCGTGCTGGATGAATTCCAGATCGCCGGCATCTTTGCTAACTGGTGGGAAGCGGTGCGCTACGATTTCAAGACCATCATCGCTGCCGGCTGGAGTGTAAATCTGATCCCGGATGAGTACATTCTGAAGGCCTTTTTCCAGACAGAACAGGCGGAAATTGAAGCGCTGGAAACCCGGGTGGCAGAACTGCAGGCGGAACTGGACGAAGCGTTGGCGGCAGTGGAGCTGGACGCTGAGAACGAAAGTGAAGAATCAGACAGCGCGCCCAGTGCCGCAGAAGTGAAGCAGGCGATAAAGAACCGGATTGCTGAGATTAAAGCAAATTTCAAAACTGGCACGAAATCAGTTGAACTTAGTGCATTAGATCAAATACTCGAAAGAATTGAAAAAGCAGAAAAAGAATTACGAAAAGTTCAGCGTGGTTTAATTTTAAAAAGGACAGGTATAGAGAAATTAGTTGATGAAAAGAGACATTGCATGTCATCGGAAGAATCGAGAGTATTATACATGTCTCGATTAAAGAATCTAATCATGGATGTATTATCACGTTACCTACAATCTGAATCGGCGTATTTATCCAATAATTTTGGAAAGATTTGGAGTAAATATTCACTTTCATTACTACATATTAAAAACTGCCACGAAAATTCAATCATAAAAATGAATCAATACCTAAAGGATTTGGGATATGCATGACTGGCAACAAATACTCTTAGGTGATTTACTTCTCGATATTGCGGATGGAGGAACACCCTCTCGATTGGATCCCAATAATTTTAATGGCGGAATTCCTTGGGTGGTTATAGATGATATAAAACATGAGATTTGGGAAACAAAAGAAACCTTAAGTAAAAAGGGTTTATCCAGTAGTTCCGCTAAGTTGTGGCCTGTAGATACAGTAATACTATCAACAGGAGCAACTATTGGCGAAGTGGGAATTGCAAAGGTCCCTCTAGCAACAAAACAGGGGATTTCTGGCCTAGTATGTAACCAACGAATTAATCACCGCTTTTTATACTACAAACTTCAATCATTAAAGAATTACTTGAATTCAATAGCTCAGGGAAGCACAATTCGAGAAGTTCGTCCACCGATTATAAAGAGAATTGAAATTGATTTACCGACCATCCAAGAACAAATAGGCATTGCTGAAGTCCTAGAGGTTGTTGACGACGCCATCGAGCAGACCGAGGCGCTCATCCGCAAATACCAACGCATCAAGCAGGGTCTCATGCAGGATTTATTCACCAGGGGGGTGGATGAGAATGGGGAATTGCGACCAAAAGCAGAATTGGCTCCTTTATTATATAGACATAATAATGATCAATGGATACCTAAAGAATGGACAATCAAAACGATAGACAATTTGTCGATTTATGTGGGTAGTGGAATCACGCCAAAAGGTGGCAGTGAAGTTTATGGTTCCGAAGGAGTTATGTTTGTCCGAAGCCAAAATGTAACATTCGAGGGGCTCTTGCTTAATGATGTCGTCTATATAGACGATAAGATACACCGATCGATGTGTAGAAGTGCGATATTCCCATATGATATTTTAATAAACATAACTGGCGCCTCAATTGGAAGGTGTTGTGTTTTTCCCGATGGGCTTGGAAAAGCAAATGTGAATCAGCATGTGTGCGCAATTAGATTTGCCTCTCCTGATTACTACGATGCAAGTTATCTTTCATATGTACTATCATCATGGATTGGTCAATCACAAATTGACAAGTTGAATGCTGGAGGTAATCGTCAAGGGTTGAATTATCAACAATTGCGATCCTTTCAGATCCCCTGGCCAGAAAAAAATGAGAGAAAAATTATTGTTGATATTTTGAAAAGAAATGATGAACTAATCACCATCGAAAAAAACAATCTCATAAAACTAGTATCACTGAAACAAGGTCTCATGCAAGACATGCTCACCGGCAAGGTGCGCGTGAACGCATTACTAGAATAATCAGGAGGGAAAATGAATATTTCCAGAATTCAGAAAATGGCCGTGCAAGGTGATCTTTCTGCAGAAGGACTCAGATATCTATTAAATTGCCACTGTGAATGTGAGCATCTTGATTATAAAGTTGAACTTGAATTTAGTAATGATCACAATGCCATCTCCATTGTTAAAGATATTGTTGGTATGAAGAACATAGGCGGTGGTTATCTGATTATTGGTGTTGAAGATAAAACTTGGAGTCCCAAAGGAATTAAGAGTAAAACTGGACTGGATTCAAAATTACTCCGTGATCAGGTTCGAAAATATTCAGGGCTGGAAATTGAGGTAGATTTTGTAGAACACGCAATTAATCTTGATGGTGAAAATCGTCTTTTCGCAATGATTTTGGTTAGAGCATCAGCAAAATTTAATAAACTCAAGAATCCTTCTTTCTGCAAAATTAGTTCTCATGCCAATGAAAGTTGGGGAATTCGGAATGGAGATATCTACATTCGAGATGGGGATCAGACAGTAAGGCTAGATGATCTTGCCAAACTTCAAGAAAAGTTAGAAGACCTCCAAGACAGGTATCAAGAAGCAGATCAACTAGAAGCCACGAGTATTCCATCTCCTTTTGAAATCGAAACCGGATTATTTAGGCTGTTACCTAAGGAATATGGAATTTTTGTTGGGCGAGAACAATTATTAGAAAAAATCAAAACCGCCATTGAAAAAGACCCTCGTATTTGGATCATCAATTTATATGGGCCCGGTGGGGTGGGAAAATCAGCTTTGGCAACACGAGTTGCCTATGATTATTATGCCTCTGGGAAGTATGAAGCAATATTACAACTTAGCGCAAAAGATCGTGAGCTTTCTCCTGGTGTCGGTGTCAGAGCACTTCAACCATCTTTATTATCATTAGAAGATCTTCTTGATAAGATTCTACGGCTTTTTACTTTTACAGAATATTGTTCTGAAGAAATTTCAGTGAAGAAAGCAAGAGCTCTCGAAATATTGAGCGCATGTTCTACCTTGATAATTCTTGATAACATGGAAGCAGTTAGTGATGGTCGAATCATGGAGTTTGTTAGAGAATTTCCTCCAGAAACAAAAGCTAAAGTTTTGCTTACAAGCCGGCAACGAAACAGTGAATGGGAACTGCCAATTCAAGTTCCTGAGCTTTCAAATTCAGAAATAAAAGAATTTATTACTTTAAGATCTCGAGAATTAAACTTAGATTTTCCGACCAACGATGAAAATGTAATAAAAAAAGTTAGTGAAATTTCTGGAGGGTTGCCATTGGCAATCCAATGGATTTTAGGAGATTATGCAAGAACAAAAGATCTAGATGCAATACTAAAAAGAGTATTAACAAATCAATCACCTTTACTAGAGTTCAGTTTCAGAAATTCTTGGAGAACTCTGGATCTGGAGGCTCAACAAGCATTATCCGTATTACCTATTTTCGACGAAGCACCTACTCTGCAAGAATGGAGAATTGCTTTAAATTGGAGTATCGAGAAAATTGAGCGCGCCAAAAGCAAGTTGGTTGAAGCAACTTTCGTTACAGAAAAGACAGACCAAAAGTCCGGGAATAAAATATATATTGCATTACCAATTACATTATCCTTTGCAAAATTAGAATTAGACAAGTCGGGAGCCTTCGCCAAAGAAACCCGCTCAAGGTACGAGGCTTATTCGCAAAGGATTTCTTTATCGGCAGACAACTACTCTCAATCGGAAGATCTTTTCACCAAATTTGATGCAAAAGGTGAAAATCAAAAGAAAGCAATTTTGTTGGCAAGAATGGCAGAGGGGCAGATGTCGTCATTAGGTTATCAAGAGGCCGAAGAGTACTATCGGCAAGCATTGGATATTGATCCATATTCAATTTACACTTTAGTTTCATATGGAAAATTCAAGGCGAATTTATTTGAATATGAGTCAGCCATTGACTTGATAAACCGAGCTCTAGCAAGGGTAACCAAAAAATCTGCATTCTATGTTTACTATAATTTGGCAGATGTTTATGGGCAAATGAAAGAATGGCGATTAAAGATTAAATATCTAAAAGAAGCTATTAAATATCAAACGGATACTCCAGCATATCTTTTCACAATGGCTCAACATTCTTTAGGGGTTGCACTTGGAAAAACAGGCAATCATATTGAAGCAATTCAGAATTTTGATGAGATCATAAATCGTGAATTTTCAAGAGGTTACCTTAGTAAAAGCTTAGTAGTTGCAGCTCGAACTAAAAAGATATCCCTAGATAGAACAAATCCCGAAATATCAAGAGGGTTTCTCGATGAGTTAATTGAAAGATGTAAGCAGTTCAACAATGCCGAGGAAATTGTTGAAGAATTAATTCATATTAGAGATGAAGAGTAAGTTCAATATCCCAATTCCTAAGTATAGAGGGTCATTATGCCCAAAGAAATCGCCATCCAGATCCAGGGAAAAGAGCGCACCGTCAGCGAGCTGCTCAAAGCCAAGAAGTACTCGATCGACTATTATCAGCGCGAATACCGCTGGGAAACCAAACACATCAGCGAGCTGATCGAAGACCTCGCCAACAAGTTCTTCTCCTATTACGATAAAAAGCATACCCTGCCGCAGGTGGGCAACTACGGCAATTACTTCCTGGGTTCCATCGTCATCAGCCACAAAGAAGGCGAAAACTTCATTGTGGACGGGCAGCAGCGCCTGACCTCACTGACCTTGCTTTTGATTTACCTGAATAATCTGCAAAAGGCACATCCCAAACCGGTGGATGTCAAAGACCTGGTCTTCTCTGAAGTATATGGTGAGAAATCCTTCAATATTGATATCGACGAGCGCACCGCCTGCATGGAAGCACTTTACAGCGATCGGAAGGAACAGATCGATTTGACCGATGCCTCCGAATCGGTGCGCAACCTGGTCAACCGCTATACCGATATCGAAGAGAACTTTCCGGAGGAACTGAAGGGGGATGCGCTCCCCTATTTCATCTGGTGGCTGCAGCAAAAAGTGGTGCTGGTGGAGATCATTGCATTTTCCGATGAAGACGCCTACACCATCTTTGAGACCATGAACGACCGCGGGCTGTCGCTCAGCCCGACGGATATGCTCAAAGGCTATCTGCTGGCGAACGTCAACGGCACGAACAATAAAGATGAACTGAATGAACTTTGGAAAGAACGGTTATATGACCTGATCAAGATCAGCAAGGAAGAAGAAGCTGATTTCTTCAAAGCCTGGCTGCGCGCTCAGTATGCCGAGACAATCCGCGAGCGCAAGAAAGGCGCCACCAACAAAGATTTCGACATCATCGGTACGGTTTTTCATAAATGGGTGCGCGATGAACATGTGAAAATTGGCTTGAACCGCCCAGAAGACTACCGGGATTTCATCCAGCGCCAGTTCACCTACTTCTCGAATTATTACATCACCATCCGCCAGGCTGCCATCAAGTTCAATCGGGACTTCGAGTACATCTTTTACAACGCCAGCAATTACTTTACCCTGCAATATCCGCTCTTGCTGGCGCCGTTGACCGTTGAGGATGACCCCGAGACCGCGAAAAAGAAGATCCGGCTGGTATCCGGTTTTATTGATATCTTTATCGCCCGCCGGGTGTGGAATTTCCGCACGCTGGGGTATTCGTCTATCGTTTATACCATGTTCAACCTGATGAAGGAGATCCGCGGTAAGGGTGTTCCGGAACTGGCAGCGCTGCTGCATCGCAGAGTGAATGAAATGGAAGACACCTTCGACAGCAATGACCGCCTGCGCATCCACCAGCAAAACCATTACTACATTCACCGGATGCTTGCCCGCATCACCAATTACATTGAATTGCAGTGCGGAATTGAATCCAGTTATGCCACCTACATCGACTCAAACATCAAAAGACCTTTTGAGGTCGAGCATATCTGGGCGGATAAATTCGATCGGCACCGCGATGAATTCAGCCACCCGACCGATTTCGCCGATTACCGCAACCGCATCGGCGGGCTGGTGCTGCTGCCCAAGGGCTTCAACCAAAGCCTGAACGATGACGAATATGAAACCAAAGTCCAGGCTTACTTTGGGCAAAATCTGCTGGCGCGCTCGCTCAAACCCCAGTGCTATCAGAACAATCCGGCGTTTCTCCAGTACATCCAACGCAGCGGATTGACCTTTAAACCACACCCACATTTCAAGAAGGTGGATCTGGATGAGCGCCAGGAATTGTACCGGCAAATATGCAAGCAGATCTGGTCGTCCGACCGGTTTGAAAACGAGTTGAAATAGGGGGGATCATGGATCAAAATCGCCTCAATGAACTGGAACAGGTGGAAGAACCTTTCCTCCGTCAACTGGAACGGCTGGGCTGGCGCGTGCTGCGCGGCGACAAATACGACCCGGCCAGCACCCTGCGCGAGTCGTTCTCTGAGGTGATCATCGAGAGCGAGCTGCGTGCTGCCTTGAAGCAGATCAACCCCTGGCTGGAAGAAGAGCAGATCACGGCAATCATCCACCGTGCCCAAACGCCTCAGGCAAACAACCTGCTCAAAGCCAACGAAGAGATCCTGACTCTGCTGCTGGAAGGCTGGCCGGTCGATACGAACCACCAGACGCGCGAGAAAAGCCCAACGGTGCGCTTTCTGGATTACAACTACAGCGCCAATAACCGCTTTTTGGCCGTATCTCAATTCAAGTTAACCGTCCCGGGCACCGAAAAACACATTATTCCGGATATTGTCCTGTTCGTGAACGGGCTGCCCCTGGTGGTGATTGAGTGCAAATCGCCAGCCACCGCCGACCCGCTGGGCGAAGCGGTTGAACAGTTAAAGCGCTATGCCAACCGGCGCGGCATGGTGGAAGGCAACGAAAAACTCTTCTGGTACAACCAGTTTCAGGTGGCCACATACCGACAAAAATGCTGCTACTCCACCATCACCGGCGAGCTGGAACATTATATCGAATGGAAAGATCCGTACCCGTATAAATTAGCGGATATTGATACCGAAGGCGGTGAAACGGTTAACAGTCAGCAGGCGCTGGTGCAGGGGATGCTCGCACCTGCCAACCTGCTGGATATCATCCACAGCTTCACCGTATTTGCCAGCGACGATAAAGGCCGCACCATCAAGCTGGTTCCGCGCTATCAGCAATATCGCACTGCGCGCAAGATCATCACCCGCTTGAAGGAAAAATCCTCCCCGGCAGAAAAAGGCGGCATCGTCTGGCATACGCAGGGATCGGGGAAATCGCTCACCATGATGTTTGTGGTGCGGGCTATGTTTCACGACCCGAATTTAAATCAGTACAAAATCGTGTTCATTACCGACCGCACCGACCTGGAAAAGCAATTGGGCGATACGGCGCGCTCGGTCGGGTACAGCCTGAAGAAAGCCTCATCCATTGCCGCGCTCAAGGAATATTTACGCTCACCGACGCCTGACCTGGTGATGGGAATGATTCACAAGTTTCAGGAAAATGAACTGCGGCAGCAATTTCCACAGCTCAACCCGTCCGATAAAATCCTGGTGATGATAGACGAAGCCCACCGCACGCAATACAAGCTGCTGGGCGCGAATCTGCAGGTTGCCCTGCCCAACGCGGTTCGAGTCGCTTTCACAGGAACGCCGATTGAAAAGACAGAACGCACCTTTGGGGAATATATTGACCAGTACTCGGTCCGTCAGGCTGTCGAGGATGGAGTCACCGTCGAGATCGTCTATGAGGGCCGCACGCATAAAGGGAGCGTAACAGATCGAGAGCAGATGAACCGCCGCTTTGAAGATGTGTTCTCAGCGGTGGATAAAGAAGAGCGGCAGTTGATTCTGGATCGCTACACCTGGCGAGCCTATTTGGAAGCGGAAGAAGTGATCCGAGATAAAGCTGCGGATATGCTGGACCATTACCTGGAACAAGTATTTCCGAACCGCTTCAAAGCTCAGGTGGTTGCGGTATCACGCCTGGCAGCCATTCGGTACAAGCAGGCTCTGGATGCAGCCCTGCAGCAAAAGATCGAAAGCCTGCAGGCAAATGGCGGTTCAAAGGATGATCTGGAACTGCTCAAGCGGATGAAGATTGAGGTGGTCATTTCAGGCACAAACAATGACGATGCCGTCTATAAACCCTACACAGATGAAAACCAGCATGAACGTGTCATCGCCAGTTTCAAGCTTCCGTTTGATCAAACCAACGAGGCGGGTATTTCGGGCGATGTGGGTATTTTGGTCGTGCAAAGCATGTTAATCACAGGCTTTGACGCCCCCATTGAGCAGGTAATGTACCTGGACAACGTCATCAAAGAGCACAATCTGTTGCAGGCCATTGCCCGGGTGAACCGCATCAGCAAAAACAAAAGCTGCGGGTATATTGTTGATTACGTGGGTGTGGCGCACCATCTGCGGGAAGCATTATCCATCTTTGACGAAAAGGATACCGATGAAATTCTTTCGGTTGTCCTCGACCAGAGCGCAGACAAGGATAACCTGAAATATATCCATAGCCAGGTAAAAGATTTCTTCAGCCGGTATGATGCAGACCTCAAAGATATAGATGCCTGCGTAGATGTGTTGGCGGATGAAGAAGTACGGGACGAATTCATCCGCCTGCTGCGCGCGTTCAACAAAGCGATGGACCGCGTCCTTCCTGACCCTGAAGCGCTGCGATTTGTTTACGTGCTAAAAACCCTTTCCTGGATCAGCGAATCGGCGCGCAACCGTTACCGGGATGAGAAGCTGAGCATCCGCGATGCCAGCCGGAAAATCCGTGAGATCGTGGATGAATTTCTAATTTCCAAGGGCGTTGATCCGAAAATTCCTCCTCTGCCCATCTTCTCGGACGCGTTTAAGGCAAAAATTCGGCAAAACAAAACAGCGCGCGCCGCTGCGGAGGAAATCACAACCGCGATTCGGGAACACATCAACGAGAATTACGAGACCGACCCCGAATTCTATGAGCGGCTTGGCGAGAAACTGGAAAAAGTTCTGGCGGAATACCGGGATAATTGGGACCGGTTGGCAAAAGAACTTGAAGAGGTGTTACAAACCCTTGAAAAGGGGCGGTCTGAGGAGAAAAATTACGGCCTGAATCCCAGGACCGAACTACCATTCCTGGCATTGCTAAAACGCGAACTGTATGGAACGCACGACTTACAGGACTTACCAGAAGAGGACCTTAACCGATTACTTACCACAACAAACGATATTCTTGAAATTGTCCATCGGGAAACACAGCAGGTTGATTTCTGGGAGAACTATCCTGCCCAGAAACGTTTGAAAGCATTTATCTTGAACCACTTATTAACGACCTTCAGGGATAAGCCTGAATTTGTGCGGAATCGAAACCAGGTGGGGCAGAAAATCATTGAGTTGGCGATGCATATTCGATCATGAACACCATCAACATTGACCAGATTATTCGTACCGATCGAAAAACCATCGCCTTGATTGTGGGACGGGATGGCAAATTAATGGTTCGCGCCCCCAAAGACGCAACAAATGAGCAGATACTATCTGTTGTCGAGCGAAAAACTGCCTGGATTGTGAAAAAACAACAAGAGGTGATCGCAACCTATCCGCAAATCGGCGAGAAGGAATTTGTGAATGGGGAAGGATTCCTGTACCTTGGTCAATCTTACCGTCTGAAGATCATTGACCACGCAGAAATCCCTTTAAGATTGGATGATTTCTTTTATTTAGACCGCAGTGCTTTATTCCAGGAAAAAGAGGTGTTCATCCATTGGTATAAAGAGAAAGCGAATGAGGTGATATCCGAAAGGGTCGCATGGTACAGTGACAAAATGGGCATACAGGTGAAACAGATCAAGATTACCTCGGCAAAAACGCGCTGGGGATCATGCAGCGCCAAGGGTACGGTCAGCTTTCCCTGGCGGTTGGTGATGGCGCCGGTGCCGGTGATCGATTACGTTGTGGTTCACGAACTGGTCCATATTTTAGAGAAAAACCACAGTAGGGCGTTTTGGAATAAGGTGCGCGCGA
>JABLXC010000070.1 GCA_013178185.1 Anaerolineae bacterium
TATGCACTGAGGTCTTCTGGTTCCCATTTTCCAGGAAGCGCAAGCCGAGATACAAACCCGACATGATGACTGGTGTATTCAGGCATGGCTTGCCAGGCTTGTTCATACTTATCAGTGGGAATCAGGGGTACGTCGCTTAGGCCGTCCTGAGTCATTTGTAGGGATTTCCTGCACATCAGAGTCACTCGAAGTGACTCCAGGCTGGTCTTGTAACCTACCAGACCAACATATGCCAGGTTGTGATTGGTGTCATAGGCATAGCCAGTGGCATGTGCCATTGCTTGCCCGTTCCGAAGCTTTGGTACCGCTTCAGGAAATAGACGATCACCCGATTTGGAATCCCCGCTTTCCTTCGGAACAATCTTCCAAACAACAATCCCAGAATTGACTCGAGCCAGTTCTTCGTTGACCTCTTTCAGAACTTCGTACAGACCTTTCCAGGGTTGTGCTCCGGTGAAGGTGACGCTGGTTTCGCCGCATTGAATATGCATACTACGGTCCTTTACATCGAGGATCGCTTCACCTAGAGTAAGAATTCGGTAGTTAGCTAACACTTGGGGTAGTTTCTCACCCGATTTTGCAGTAAACAGGTAAGCTCCGAGTTCCGAATCGTAGTTAAGGAAACCGGCTTTTCCAACTGCATAATCGTATGGGTAAGCTGCCCGTGTCAGTTCCTGCCCAAGGTCTTCTCTCGCTGGTAAGCCACTGCCATCTTTATAAGCAGCGACGATGATCTTGCCCTCCTTCTGCCTGGAGATAATACGGTTCACCTTTTCACGCAGGTATTTGTCTTCGTATACATTCATGTGATCCTCCTTTGGATTAGATATGGATTGAATAACCAACGTTGAATAGCAAAAATAGCCAACGTTCTTGTGTTTCTGTATGCAATGCATAACAGAACATCAAACCAGGTGCCTGAAACGTGTATATTGTTTCAGCAACCAGGTTTCATGCCCTGTCCGTTCGCATGTAAAATGAAGTGTGCCTTTTTTTATCCGCCACAAAAACGAAAGCTGGACTTAATCATGAAAATTTTTGAAATCGATGGGAAAAAATATCGGCTACCCAATGAACTTACCGATTTTCAGTTACAAATGTACATTCACTTGATAAATTGGAAATGGGCTCATCTGACTCAAGAATCGGGATTTTTCAAGAACTCTCCTTATGATGCGTTGCTACCGGATGAATTGAAATTACAGGGCTATCCGCTATATCGCCCAATCAAAGAGCGTTTCCTGGAACATCAACAACGATTCCCATTCAAATCCCATAAGTTTCTTGGACATATGGCGAGTTCGCAAGCAGCATGCGCTAATTTGTTCTTGCCTATCCTCGAAGATCCACAGATCGCCGCCAAGGTTCTAGGTGCTGTAAAAACAGACCTAAAGTCAATTGCGACAGATCATCTGGACAGAGGATTTCGGATCGAGTTTTGGGATGAACCTGACAATGTGTTAAATGATCATACGAATGTGAGTGGAACTGATGCAGATATTGCTATTGCATACTATGACAATCTGGGCAATCTCAACCTATGGATGATCGAACATAAACTGACGGAAGTGGAGTTTACAACTTGCGGAGGTTTCAAGAGCCCGGGGCGCACTTCCTCACATGCCTGCGCACCAGCATCCGCAATTCTGGATAATAAAAATCTTTGTTATTACCACAGCAAATGTAAATTTCGTTATTGGGATATTACAGAGCAAGATACTTCACCGTTTAATGCCGACCGTATTAGAGATTATGACGAATGCCCATTCAAAGGTGGCATGAATCAATTGTGGCGAAATCAGCTGCTTGCCACAAGCCTTGAAACATCGCCCTCTCCCAAATGGCCTTACAAGAAAGTATATTTTTCGGTGGTGTATCATCCTCGGAATGATTCCTTACAGCCATCCATCAATGAATTTCAAAAATTGATTGGATACAACGACCGGTTCTTTGCGTTTTCATCGGAAAAATTAATAAACCGAGCCAAAGAGATAAATGAGTCAGCTTTATCTGAATGGGTACGCTGGTATCAAGAACTCTATTATTTCTAACCAAGAATCCGGAGTTTCATCGGAAAGGTTTACGGGGAAGCCCAATGCTTCCCCGTGATTATCTACCTTCCATCGATATGCATGGGCATTAAAACGTATAAATTCTCCTCATCTCCTGTTGAATGGAGTACCGCCGGTGTGTTGTGGGCATTCGCCTCAATGGTCACTTTTTTAGTAGTGATGGCTTCCAACCCATCTTGCAAGAATTTCACATTGAATGCGATCTCCAATTCCTGTCCTTCAACCGTGGCATCAAGCTCTATCTCACTGGCGCCGGTCTCATCGGATTCGGCCAACAGTTTGACCTTCCCTGTTTGATCAGCTCCGGGTTGAAAGTGAAACCGCACTACATTGCTACCTTCGCGAGCAATGATGCTGGCCTGTTTGCAGGCTTTGAGCAGGTCACCCGCGTCAAGGACTGCTCTGGTCTTGTGATCTTTGGGTAGAATCGCCTGATAATCCGGGAATTTCCCATCGATCAATTGTGAAACAATCTGCACGTTTTCACAACGGAACACCACCTGGCTACCATTCGTGGGTAAAACAAGAGTAATCCTGGCTGTTTTAGTCGCGTTCAGGATACGCATCACCTCTTTCAATGCGGAAGCCGGTATGATTAACTGCTTCTTGGCGAATAGGTCTGGAAGGATCGCTTTACAGATCGCGAGACGGAATCCATCTGTTCCGACCATGGATACGGTCTTTCCATCCATGCTCATCAAGACTCCAGTCAGAACAGGTCGGGTATCATCCATGGAAGCAGCGAACGCAACCTTTTGGATCATCTCTTTGAACATACTTGCGTCCATTGAAATCCCATTGGTGATAGGGTACTCCGGGATGGTTGGAAACTCGGATGCATCAATTCCCTTGACGATCCCTTTATAGGTTCCGCACTTCAATGATGCTTCCGGTTTCCCATTTACCGAAAAAACGACTTCGGGATCTGTTAAGCTGTTGATCACATCGGTCAATGTTTTTGCGGGTAAGGTCAAACCCAGGTCGCCGTCCAAATTGGCATCCATCCAAACCGTGACACCCACGGTCAAGTCGGTAGCCGAGAGGCGAAGCTGATCCTCATCCTTACTGAGCAAAATGTTCGATAAGATCGGTAGGTGGGAGTGAGAACCTACCGCTCGTCCAACAATTGCCAGACTTTCGGAAAAGGTATTCTTTTGAACTGTCACTTTGCAGGTCATTCTGTATCTCCTTGTTGTTTTATAGACTGAGCGTTTGATCGTCCAGCCAGTGTTCAAGTGCAGCAACGAGCTTATCGTCCTCAGCAATTTGCGACATGAGTTCATCCATGCTGGGGAAGTGCAGTAGCTGTTGCTCCAATTCCTCGACCCATTTCTCCATTTCTTCTGACGAAAAGGAGACAGGCTTTTCCAGCTTTACTCCCTGGTTCCTTTGGGTTGCTTGAAAGCGATCTGCTACTTTGCATGGCGCAACGAAAGCCCGCCGCTCAACAAGATCGATAATCAAGTGATAGTCCGCAGGATTTTCAGAAGAACCCAGGTTGAACTCCGTCAGGAGAGGACGTACTGATTTATGTTGCACATAGGCCAGGTAGCCAGGCCAGAGACCAGTAAAGGTCACCAGACCATCCGATACCATGACCTCATCTCCGCAGGGTTCCCACCAGAGGACAAGATAATGGGCATTCCGATAATTTCGGTAACCCACTGCCTGTTCTAGAAGTGGCGCAGGTGGAACAGGGATTTTGAGTTGAATCATCTGTTTTTCCATATATCTCCTTTGTTACAAAATAGTCTTCGAGTGGGTAAGTATCCGGGTCTGGTTCAAGATTATGCTTTTCCGCTTCAATCTCAACCCAATCAGTGAGCACATCCAGTTCCTCTTCTGTCATACGTGGCGTAGGAGGAAACCAATCAATCCAATCCCCTTCGGGGACGTACCGGTCCGATTCGGGCGGACTGTCACCCAGACACGCTTCATCAAACTTGCCCAGGATGAAATCTTCCAATGACTTCTTGGAGTATTCATCTATTAGGGCAATTTCTGCTTGAACCAGTTCCCAATTCACATCTTTTTGTATTTCGTAAAAAACCTCCAAATTTTCCTCCTTTTTATGAATAACTTCTGGCTAGTAGACTCCAGATGAAGAAAGCCAACGTTGATAATAGAAAAACCAACGTTAAAGAACCTTCATTGAGATGAAGTTTCAAAAAACCAAAGGGGGATTTGAAATCCAACCTTTTGATCACAACTGAGATGATGCCAATATTAAATTGAGCATTTCTATGGGGATTACAGACGCTTAACAGATAATTAATATTTGGAATGATATTATTAAGGATAAATATTATAAAATGAGAAGCGGAACGTATATGATCCTGTTTTTCCAAATCAAGCTAATGATCGCTCAGGTTTAATACCTCTATGAGAATATTAATTATCGAAGATGAAGTTGATTTTGCAAATGCATTATCACGTGGATTGAAGAACCAGGGATATGCAGTTGATGTCGCTAAGGATGGAGAAGAAGGCTGGGAGTTGGGAACTGTCAATCCTTATGATCTTGTGATTCTTGATCTAAGTCTCCCATTGATGGATGGTCTTGAGGTCTGCCGCCTTTTGCGCCGCCAACGACCGGATTTGCTCATTCTTATCCTTACAGCACGTGACCAGATTAGTGATCGGGTGATTGGTCTGGACATGGGGGCTGATGATTATTTGGTCAAGCCATTCCATTTTGAAGAGTTGACTGCCAGGATCCGAGCACTACTAAGACGTGATCTACGAGTTCGTGAGCCTATTTTGCATGTTGGTGATCTACAGATCGATCCCGCTGAAAGAATCGCATGGAAAGGAAAACGACGCCTGGACTTAACGGCTAAAGAATTTTCCATCTTGGAATATTTAGCGCGACACAAAGGTGAGATCATCACCAGCGAACAACTCATTGAACATATCTGGGGAGAAGACGAAATTGATCTATTTTCGGGTAGTGTTCGAGTCCATATTTATTCAATTCGCCGAAAACTAGGCAATAAATCTGATTCCACTCGATATATTGAGACAATTATTGGACAAGGGTATCGGCTGATTGACCCGGAGACGAACCTTGCATGAAAATATTACAATTTCAATGGCATAAAATTAGGAATTTCTTTACCCTAAGTCGCCGGCTCATGCTCCTGGTGGCTGGCCTTTTAATCATCTTGGGCTTTTCACAAGCCGCATTGATAAGTATTGTTGCGAGAATAAACATTCCGCAAACAATCCAAGAGGAAATGCTGTCTCCTACACAGTTACCGCCAACACTTGAATCGACTGATAACCAAATAGATGTTCAGCCTACACCACTTGAGGTAACTGATTCTACAGAAGGGGTTCTGCTTCAAGATGTAGTTCTGCGCCAGGTTCAGTCGATATCTCTTTTGATGGCAGGAGTCACAGCGATAATTGGTGTTTTGGCTGCGCAGTGGATTACACAAAAAGCCTTATCACCTGTAAACCGTCTTAGCCAGATGGTAAAAGATATCCAAATAGAAACCTTAAACCAACGTGTGCCTCTCGATGGCCCACCTGATCAAGTTAAAGACCTGGCAGAGGCTTTTAACCAAACGCTTGAACGTTTGGCACAGGCATTTGAAATGCAAGGCAGATTTGTTGCAGATGCATCCCATGAAATGCGTACGCCGCTGGCAACCATGCGTGCCAATTTAGAGGTTCTTCAACTAGATCCTAACGCCACCCTTTCCGATTATAAAGAAATGAGTGTAACACTCACCCGAACCTTGGACCGCCTGGAAAGATTGTTGAACGATTTATTACTGCTTGCGCGTGGTGAGCTTGAAGTTCATAAAGTTCCTGTGAATTTAGAAGCGTTGCTGACTGAAGTGGTTCAGAATCTGATGTCCTTTGCCAAGGAAAATCATGTCATTGTCAATATGAAAGTGCAAGAGGGAGCCGTTGTATTGGCAGATGAGAGACTCTTGGGAATTGCCTTCGGCAACCTCATCGATAATGGAATTCGCTACAATCGATCGGGCGGTTCTGTGGAAATTACTGTATTCGAAGCAGATAATGGGCTAATCGTACAAATTCAAGATACGGGTGAGGGTATTCCCTCTGAAGAAGTTACAAGAATATTTGATCGGTTTTATCGGGTTGAAAAATCTAGAGCGCGCAATCGAGGTGGCGCAGGTTTAGGTTTGGCAATCTGTCAACACATTATCAAATTACATTGCGGGCGCATTGATGTGATGAGTGCTATAGGCAAAGGCAGCACTTTTACGATTAGGCTGCCATCAATAACATCATCTCGTGTTGATTCCGACTTAACAGAAAGTTAACATCCTTTATGCTATTCTGGAATTGGTGATACACCAAGAACCAATTTTCAGAAATGGAGGCGTAAAATGATGAGGAAAGTACTTTCCATTTTCGGGGTTTTGATCCTGGCAGGAGCAATTCTTGCTGTTGGCTTGAGTAGGGCAAGTGCTACTGCAAATCAGGATGTTGGTGCAGTGGAAGAAAACCTTACTCCGATCCACCCGGGAGATGAGGGTTGGGAGGTAAAACCGTATGTATCAACGGAAAGGAGTGAGACCGTTCGAGGTCCGAGTCAGGAGACCGCATATCGTTGCGTCAGCTATCTTGAACCGCTCCAGCCCGGAGAGGAGACATCCAAAGAATCGAAAATGGTTTGTTCCACAGGGACTATTAGCTCAATTGATGGCAAATCACTCGATTCCAGCTTTTTAATCGCAAAATTCTACGACAATACCAACTATGGATCACTCCTCATTGAGTATTACGGACCCTCTGCCTGCTCTGATTCGATTAGCTATGGAAAGACCACCCTTCCTAGTGACCTTGACAACAAATTCGCTTCGGGGAAAGTGTTTTCCGATTGCAATCTGATCTACGTTTATGACTTCGCTAATTACAGTGGACCCTCTTACACATGTGGTCCGAATTGTTCGAGTTTCTACGCTTTGAACAACTACGTAAGTTCATGGCGCACCACCCACTAAGGTAAGTCATAAATATTACTTTGCTCAGGACACGCAGGGAGTAAATACTCCCTGCGTGTCTTTGTGATATTAAAGTTCGTCAAACAAATCTGCAGAAGCACCACCATCCGGCCAGTAAGCCTCATCATCCCCCAGGCGGATTGCGTTTTCGTATTGCTCCGTGAGAGGACCTTCGTCATCATTATCAAAATTCGATGTTGTGAAGGCTGTGACGGTCGGGTGATCCGTTGTAAAACTACGGATAGAACTTCGCCAGAAAAGTACATCATCGTTCTGAAGAACTTTCCGGATTCCTTGCACCAAGTCGATTAAAAAGTCTTCTTCTCCCGCGCCGTCTTTTAAATCGCCTCCTTGTCCGGCGCGGGACTCACGAAATCGATCTGGAGGTAAACCATGATCGGCCAGTGTGTGAGCAATTTCTTCAGCGATTTGTCCCCATGTGATTGAAAACGCCGGCTTTTCCATTGAAAACCCAGCATGCGCCAGAATTTTGGACACC
>JABLXC010000071.1 GCA_013178185.1 Anaerolineae bacterium
AACAAGTGGTTGATCTCACGTTAGAAGAATTCCAACGAAATCAGTCTACTCGGATCTCCAGAGAAATCATCGGGCAAAGCGAGGAGCACGAGCAAAAAATGCAAGCCAATGCTCAGAAATTATGGGAGAATGCCCACAAGCATCTTGTCGCACTTTTGAGGTTTCTGGATCAGGATTACGATGAATCCTGCGAAAAAGCGACCCGACCATTGGAATCGTTTAGCGATGATGACCTGGCGTATCTGATTCATGTTCGGCTGCGAACTTTGCAAAGGCCAGCATCGAAGAAAATTGAACCCTTGGAAATAATTGAATTAAAACAGCGCTTGAAAGAACTCAATCAGAAAAATAAAGATCTGGAACAAGAGCTCATTGCCACACAGGAATCAAAAAAGAACATACAGGCAGAGAAGGCGGCACTGGAAGCCCACTTAGATGCCCTTCGACAGATCCAGAAAGATGAGGTTGCTCAGGACATTCAATCCCCAAAATCGGGTACTGATGAATCTAGGGACCTTACGCCTGTTCCGGATTGGGTAAAAACCTGGCAGTCCACCAAGAACTATGAAAAAATATCGGCGGCAATTTTTGTGATGGGTGAAATGGGGATTGCTTTACGACCATCTATCATAAAGCAAATGGCAAAACGCCTTTCCTTATCAACCGCCAACAAGAACCTGGATGAAGCCTTGAATTGGTTAATGGCACCGGAAGGAAATGAATTCCCAATCTTGGTTGAACAGATAAGTGGCGTTGTTGAGCAAGGTTCCAGTTCTGGTGGAAATCAACCTGCGGTGCTGCATTTGACTCGCGATGGTCAAGTTGCATACCAGGTATTAACTGGAAAAATTCCTAAGGAGAATGAATTTGATATCCTAATAAGACACCATTCTTCACCAGAACATACCATTCTGAATATCCAGGCCGGGGAAATCCTGGTAGATGAAGGGTACAGAATTCAAGGACGGGCACAAGCCATTAATTTATCCAATGGTGAAACTTATATCCCAGATATTATTGCTGTCGATCCCAAATCAGGCGAGGTAATATTCGTTGAAGTAGAGCGGGATGTGAGTAAGGATCAAATATCCCGAAAAGCGAAATGGATGAAGTTTTATGAAGCTTCAAATGGAAACCTGTATGTGTTTTGCGACAACTTGAATTGCCAGAGAGCCATTCAGGGAGAAATCAATATTGCTTTAAGTGGGTTAAGTTACAACTCCTTCCTGACGAATCTCCATGGATTACGAAATGGGAAGCGTGCAGGAAAGGATGGAAGCATCTGGTTTTCTCAACGGCGAGGAAATGAGAAATAGAACGGTGTGCGCTCCGTTCTATCCGCATCGTTCCTCTAGAGTCTTAAGGGGGAAGAGTGTGCTGAATGGAAACTTAGACCAAATAGGAACGCCAATCATCCGGAAAACCGTAATCTCTCAAATGAAAGAATGAACCCGTTTTTTCCCTATCACCGATCTCCTGGATGAATTCATTCCAAGGGGATTTTTCAGAAAGCCGGCGCATGACTAAAAAAGTTGCAAAAAGCCTATTGTTTTTTGAAGAGTCCCATCCAAACTCTGTAGCCATTTTTGGACGTAAGGGATACTCACGGCGATAAAGATACCCATAATGGGCACAGATATTTCGGAGAACGCTCAACACGTGCAACCATTGGCCTAGAAAAAAATCATTTACATGATAACTATTTCTAGCTATGGTCTTTTTATCCTTTTCTTGAAGATTGCCATAATATTTTGAAAGGGTATTGAACGATAAAAACTCAATCACTACCCATATTGGAAAGTAACCGCCATAATTTGTTTTGTGGTGTTTTATTACTGGGTCTTTAGAATTACGAGATATTTCGTTGGTAAAATTATCCAAAATAACCTGGTAGATCGCCTCATCTTTGCAAATTGCTCTTTGATAAAATGCATCTGATCCATATGTAATTCCCAAGTAATGAGAAATCTGAGTTCGTGTTTTAATCTCTATTGGCTCCAAGATAGATAATAATCTATTCCTAAGCCAACTATCATTATTATAAATAGCCATAACCTGAGAAAATCGCGTTCCATCACGAAAATGATCCGGTGAATTCATCAGCTTATGGAAGTATATGTTAAGGCGATAATAGTGATTGGATGAGAGGAAAGTTGAGGCAGTTGAATCGCTGTCGATTATCATTCCCCTCTTACGTAATAGATCAATTTGGTTTTGAATTGTTAAGGCTGGTTTAAGCGACATGACAGTTATCTACCTGAAAAAAAATGACCCACCTCGGTGCGCATGCAAAGCAGAGGCGTGGTGGGTACTGTTGACAATATTATACTCGAATCCCATACAATTACAAGATTGGGATAGGGACTCATTTTTTCAGGATTAGGCATAATCCGAAAACTAGTTTTTTGCATATTGTACCGGCCTAAACTTACATCCATAGACCGACTGCTTCCCCACCATCGTCCAGGACAATCTTTCAACTGTATTCCACCAAATCCCTGGCACTTCGTACCATTGCGCACCAATTACATCTTTTGGGATATCTGGATCTGGGGCGGTACCTCGCGCAAGGGCTCCATCGGGGTGGATGCCAACTTCAGTATAAACAAATGAATAAATTGGGACTAAAGTGGCTAAAGACAACATCATACCCCACCCGCATCGGGAAGGTTCAACCGTTTTTGCAGCATCTATCCGGTCAGCAACGAATTCAAAGTAAGTCATCCCCTTCGGAGCTTCAGGAACCTGCATAGGTTGGTTACCCTTGTAGGCAACGAATAAAATACTGGAGCAAATAGCCAGGATGACTGCAGCTTTGATAACCCATCCCATCAACTTAAGAATCACTACGATGAATTTCATTTTCTCCTTCATTCTTTTTATCTATCTGATACTGATCTTCTGGTCGGGCACTTTCGCGTAGGACCCGGTTATAACGAATCTCTTCCCGATACATTCGATCCAGCGCAACCTCAATCACATCGCTTTCACTCCGTCCCATAACGCTTGCCATCGCTCGTAATTGACTCACGCCTTCTGGGCTTATTCGAAAAGATCTTACTGGTTTACTCGCAGAATTTGTTTTCGGCATGCTCGTTTTCCTTATCGGTTAGGTTATTAATAATGTAATACTCTAGTATTTCTTTGTCAAGTTAATTTCCGCATTTTTCCTAATTTAGTCAAATATGTCCCCCTAGGATAGGTGCTTTCTTCTTGCTATGATTAGAGTCACAACCAAATATCTGTTCGGTCGCTGATAATCATCAGCTGTTCCAAAGAATCCTTGGAGCGACCATCAGCTTCTTCCCTGTCTACGCAACTTGCGTGCGTGTAAATAGGTGTTGAGATCTGAATGGTCGCTTTTGTTTTAACTTACTTTCGAATCCGTTAACCGGAAAAGGAGAAAAAATTGAAAGAAATTCCAGTCTCAAAACGCAATCTGATCATTGCCGTCATCCTGGCAGTTGTTATTGCTGTCGGTATCCTGGTGATCGAAAACTGGCCACTTCGTACGGAGCAGAGTTCAGCAGCATCAACCAACAAAGACAGTCTGGTGTCTACTGCAGCGGTCAATGCCATCGAGAAGATCTTCCAGGTGAACTATCAGGAAGGAAAAGAAGCCTGGCTTGAGCGTATCTGCGAGGTAAGTACGCCTGCTGGATGTGAGCTGTTTACGGCCGGTGCAGACCGTATGTGGGAAAAATACGTGGATGCCAAATCTGTGGTCTCAGCTTCCTCTCAGGCAGTAGAAAAGGTAGCAGACAATGGTTCCGAGCAAGTTTGGCAGATGACCATCACATTATCTTCCCCATTACCAGGCAGCAATAAAACCCAGGATACAGCATATGTTGTTCTCACAAAAACAGAAAGTGGTTGGAAGTTTGATCGTTTCCTGATGGAAGAAGAAATCAATGCCATTCTCGCTCGGGGAAAAACTCCCACCACAACTGTAGAAGAAGGAAAGAAGTAGTGAAAAGATTTTTCCTGATCATTGTCGTCTTGACCTTGCTCATTCCAACGGGTGTTTATGCTCAGGGCACTGATCCCTGGTCAGAGGTTTTTCAGCCGGATGGAAATCTGAATCCTGATTTGATTGATCTGGGAGTTACCACCGATCACCCTGATTGGATGTCAATTGAACTGCCCTTTGGCCAGTCCATTGATCTTGATGCAAATTATCACCGCTATCAAACACCTAGCGGGAATATCGTTGTCTTACCCTCTGCCTCGACGTTATTTTTTATGGCCATGAACCCCCAAGAAAGCGGTTTGACCGGCTCTTATGGATCGCTGGGAAATGGTTACGGCAGTCTCATCTCTTTTCTTGGGCTTGTTGCCGGCGATAATCTGGATTGGAGCAGAGTACAGGCGGAACATCCAGAATACACCAGCCCGGATCAATTCTGGGGAGCGGTTCTCAATGGTCAGCAAGATGTGTGGACCTATTTCTCCGGGTGGGGATTCATCACAACCCTGCTTCAAATGACGTGGAATGATGGTGCTCTCCGCTCGTTGTATCTGTTGTATTTGAATGGTTCACAAAACTGTGCAGCCATTCCAGGAGGATGCTCAGGGATCGTTACCCCACCTCCTCCCCCAAGGGAGTGTCCAGATCCAACCGTTTCTATGCAACAACCTGTCCTCGTCATTCAGAAAATCGCACCGAACAATCCCCTGGTTGTGGGACAAGATACTGAAAATCGCCGCGGCGCAGATATCCAGGTCAGGGTGACAGTCCCTCCAGTGATCTTCACCTGGTATGAACCGATTTATGAAGAAAGAGAGGTTTGCCGCTCAGCCAATTCCGGAGAAACCGCCAATTGCAATACCGGATCTGGATCAGCGGTCAGTGATGGTGTCTCAGATACAGAAATGGTATTCAAGGAATGCCGGACACATGTAGAACATTTACCGGACACGGTCGCTTCACTGCAAGCTACTGCTGCGTTGGATGCGGCCAGCCAGGATTGGATTACAAGCAGATTAGGTCAAACCCATTATGAAGCTTTCGTTCACCAGGCGAATTTCGCCCTGATTCCCGGAATTGGTTCATGGACAGGAGGATGTGATGGCGGTGGAACCTGTACTGCTACTGGCCAGGCACTCCGTGTTCCATTTGCAGATCCAGGAACCTTCAACCTGCGAATGGACGTAGTGACCACGGGCACTCGCTTCCGCGGAGTTCCAATCACCCAACCGAGGCGAGTAGGGATCGATGGAACGATGCAAGTTTATGTGGCTCTTCCGGCGTTGGTGCCATAAAAGGTCAAAGTGCAGATTTTTTCGATTGCGGTCGGTGTGTTGATTACAGTAGTCCTGGGTTTCATGGCTGTTATCTATTTACTACTGGTAATTGGGTTGTGGTGTCCACGAAACGATTATGACAGGTAAGGAGGCATTGATTCATGACAGATTATTTTGTCATCTTTGGGGATTTTCTCGCAGCTCTGCCTACTTACCTGTTGAACGGTGTCCTAGCGACCGTTTACTGGCTTGGCGAATCTGGAGCCGCTCTGGTAAGTATTCTTTGCGCAGGGTTGATCATCCGTTTCGTGGATCAACGTGTGCAATCCAGAGCGGCTTTCCGACCAGGACGAAGCGGGAGGGAGGCAACTACTCCGGATTTATACACAGCTCAAATCACGACGGCGATTATTCTGGTGTTATGGGTAATCAGCCAATGGGGGATGGGAGCACCGGTCCCCTGGCTGGGTGCAGCAATGTGGATCGCAGGCACAATCATCCTTTTACTGGTGCACATGCAGGAACATACCCTGGTGTGGAATATGAAATCGGGAATCGCGATTTATTCCCTGGCTGTCATCGGAAGCCGGCTTTACCTGGCATACACCGCTCAATTATCAGCAGATCAATGGGCTGCCCTGATTGGGACATCTGAAAGCGCTTCAGTAGTGATTGCCAATACACGCGGAAATGTAACCACGATCATTCTTTGGGCTTTATGGTTGGTAATCCCGTTAGGCTATTTTGCCATGTTACTGCAGCAAGTTCTGATCAACCCAATGTCGTTGGTCAATCCATTGGCCGGGGCCAGCGAGTTGATCAATCGTTATCGAACCAGAAGATAGAGTGATAGATGAAACCAGCACACAAAACCGTGGGCTTGCTTGATTTATTACTCTACCTTTTTAGGTGAGAGTTTTATAAACGTTGGAAGTTCTTCATTAACGCCAGATTCTATTTCAACGATTGGAGGTCAATATGTCACAACTGATGGATTTGCTGCGCGGACCTGCTTTAGGCGTGATCGTCATGATCATCCTGATGGCAGGCGTCCTCATCATCACTGCATTTGCGGCGCTGATTGCCCAGATGAGTCTCTTGTTCCGGCTTCGACCTTGGAATACTTCCGAAAAGAGAAGTGAAAAAGGGAATGAAGGTTACCCACAAGAAACATTTGAGCAACGTTCCGCAACTCGTGAAGACCAGCGAGCATCATCTCCCCATCG
>JABLXC010000072.1 GCA_013178185.1 Anaerolineae bacterium
AGCACTGAAAGCAGCCTTGAAGCTCTTCATGTATTGTTTCAATCATCGTCAACTGCACAAACAGCGTTTTCCTAATTACTCGGCTCATGTCTACCAGTTCATCTAAACCCAGCCTTTATCCACTCCCGAGTGAGGGGAGTGGATAAAATCGTGGATCAAAGAAACCGGACGACGATGCTTATAGAACTGACTGCTATTAAGACAGTAAGCGAACTGGTGCGGGAGAGTATGCGCTTACTCGTGTTCTCCTGCACTACTTTGGGAGGTTAGAATCTCTGATTGTCACTCAGACAGACTCGTTCAATTGAGTTTCAAGCGTTGCTTGTGTCGATATAAACTGGCAACCGGACGGTCATCCTGCGGATAAAATCAGTCTCGCTCGATAAAACTCGCAACACGACCAGGCTCATGTCATCATTGGGTTGACCTTGATCCAGTCGAACCGCTTGCGCTAGAATGCTGTCTGCGATTTCTTGAGAAGACGGTTCCTGATCTTCCAGAAGCGATTCCAGCAAGGTGCACAGATCAATTGACTGGCTATAACGGCTGCCCGCCGCAGCCAATCCGTCGGTGTACATGATGATCGTCGTGTTATTTTCTAGTGGTATCTCGGAAATTGCTGGACGAATATTTCTGGAAATGCCAATGGGGCTGGCTTCCCCTGCGAGACATTCAATACGTTCACGTTGAGAAATAAAAACCGGCGTGGGGTTATTCCGTGTGATAACGATTGTACTCGTCTGCAAATCAACAGAAAGAATGTTAAGATAGGCCGGTTCCAACCCATTTCTCTCTGTGTAGAGATGATCTGAGGCGGCGCGAGCGGCTGCTCCATCTCTAACGCCTTCGGCAAGAAGGCTGATCGTTTTGCGAACAACCATGGATGAAATTGCTTTTGCTTCCTTGCCGGAAGTCATCCCATCAGAGAGTACAATGGAAATGCCCCCAGTAGGGCGCTCTACGAATTCTAGAGAGTCTCCGCTTTCGGGAGAGAAGTATTTGTTGATTTTAGCGGCTGCAATTTGAATTTCCATACCATAAATTTTACAACAAATCATTATCGATTGGTGCACTCAATTCGCCGCTTTTTCCTTTTGAACAAATGATTAGGAGTAACTGGCCTCCTGCCGCTGCCTGCCATTTTATCTGTCCGTGTAATCCTGCACTGTTCAATTGGTGTAAGAACTGCACCAGCAAAGCATCGTTTGGAACTTCTTGTCTGGAGCTTTTATACAAAACAGTTAATAGACGATTGTAGAGCCCTGCAGGATAAATTTTAACACCGACCAATGTAACAAATTTGCCGCGCACTTTGAGAACACGCCAAATTTCTTGAACTGTCTCGCGTTTGAAAATATATTCTGTTGGAAAGGTTGCGATGACGCTGTCAAAAGAATTGTTTGAAAACGGCAACAGTTCTGCAGTAGCTCTGACTAGCCGAAAGGGGAATTGGTAGGACTTCAAACGCTTTTGGGCTTGCCTTATCATTTGCGGGCTGCGATCTAAGCCGAAGACGTGGTATCCCTTTTGAGTTAGTTTGACTTGTAGATGACCAGGGCCATGCCCCAGCTCCAAAATCTGCTTGCCGCTGAGAAATGGAAGAGCAACAAGCCCCCATTCTGTCCACTTTCCACCGGACACAATCCAGGCGATTGCGTCATAAGCCCAGGCGAATTGATGGTAAAGGAGGGTGTAGAATTTTTTCAGGAGAATGGTTAAGATATGACCCCATAAACTTTTATTGCTTTTCCTTGACATGAACGCTATTCTCTCGTTATAATATGACGTCTTTGCTTTGAATTCACAGTGGAAAATCAGGAGTAATTCTTAAATGGTTCCTCATCCAAAACGAAAACATACGAGTGGGCGTCGAGATCGCCGTCGAGCTCATGATGCCTTGACACCTGTAAATCTGGTTCAATGTTCAAATTGCGGCGAGCTTCGGCCGAGTCACACAGTGTGCCCTAGCTGCGGCCATTACCAGGGACGTGAAGTGATCAGCATGTCGAAAGAAGAGAAGAAGAAGTAATAAGGTAGCATCCATTGCCTCGTAAAAAACGATAAAAGCAGGCTAGAAAAGCCTGCTTTTATAATGCCCAGGCGAGCATTAATCCCAAAACAGCCAAAATGGTTCCTAGGTGTAGCAGAAGATCACTGGATGCCAGCCACCCTGGTAAAAATATTCTTAAGAAAAAATTTATCACAATGAAACAAATTCCCAATATCGGAATTAACCCTTTGCGCGGCGCAAGAAAATTCGATAACGCATCGAGAAATCTTGATAAAAGATTTGACAATGTTCACTCCTTTTGATCGGACGGTGACAGTTGTATAGAATACGGCTGAAAAGATGTGACAAGTCTTCCGGGGATATAACCCTGTAGGATGATATGGCCTCTACTGTGTTCTGCTTTTACTACTTGCCCTTGATCGTAGAAGAGGGAGATCAATTGACCCTCACGATATGGTATCTTTAAATTCACTGGGATCAAGGTTTCATATAGCATTCCCTCAATAGCTTGTGCCAATTCTTTGAGTCCTGTTTTTCGTAATGCCGAAATCTGCAAGGTTCCCGGTATCTGTTCAAATTCGGTATAGAGATACTCTTTGTTTTCAAGCAGGTCGATTTTATTTAGAACATTGATTACTGGAATGCTTTGGGCACCGATTTCCTTAAGTGTGAATTGCACCGATTGCCATTGTGCAAGGGCGTTTGGATGAGAGCAGTCGATTACATGAATTAGCAAATCTGCTTCGTTAATTTCTTCAAGCGTAGCCCGAAAAGCAGCAACAAGCTGAGTTGGTAATTTCTGAATAAAGCCGACTGTATCCGTCATCAAAGCGGTGTGTCCTTTAGGTAAGGTGACACGACGGGTGGTTGGATCGAGGGTGGCAAATAGCTGGTTTGCGACGTATACATCAGATGATGCTAGCGCATTGAGGAGAGTGGACTTACCGGCGTTGGTGTAACCGACAAGCGCGACCACCGGAATCTGCGAACGCCGCCGCTGTACCCTGTGGCGCATACGGTGGGCGCGAACTTTGTCCAATTCCAACTTGAGGTTGGTGATTCGTTTGCGAATCTCACGCCGATCAACCTCAAGTTGGGTCTCGCCAGGCCCGCGCAGCCCAACCCCGCCTACGCTACCAGTGCGGCCGCCTCCACCTCCAGCTTGACGGGCCAGATGAGTCCAGGCGCGGGTCAGGCGGGGCAGCCGGTACTCATATTGCGCAAGCTCTACCTGGAGACTTCCTTCTCTGGTGTGGGCGTGTTGCGCAAAGATATCCAGAATTAATGTGGTGCGATCGATCACTCTGACCTGGTTACCAAAACGTTGTTCAAGTTCCCGGAGATGGCGGGGAGATAGTTCGATATCAAAAATTAGCAGTTCGGCTGAAAGTTCTTCCACCAAAGCTTTGATTTCTTCGACTTTACCGGATCCCACGAATGTGTCTGGGTTAGGATGGTCGAGGCGCTGCCAGGTTTCTCCTACCACCTCGAGCCCAGCAGTATCAGCCAGGAGTGATAATTCTGATAGCGAATCTTCCAACCTGAGAAGGCTGGGTTCGTTTCGTAATTCAACTCCGATCAAGTAGGCGCGTTCGCGAGGGTAAGTGGTCGGTTCGGGTATTTTTTTCGCCATAAAACACATTTACTTTGTGGTTTTTCTAATTAATGGGCTAAATAATTTAGCCATTTTTTGGTCGGCTGGTTCAAGGTGGGTTGGAAGAAGGATATGAAAGATTGAGCCGGGGCATGAAGATTCATCATATCCTGGAGATTCTACCCAAATTGCACCGCCGTGGGCTTCCAGGATACCTTTGGCGATATGTAATCCGAGACCAGGTCCGCCGCCTTTGAAATTTGTTTTGCTGCTTGAATGCAGGGTTGAGTTTCCAAGCCGGCCAAATTTATCAAAAATCGCAGGCTGGTCTTCTGGTGCTATGCCGATGCCGGTATCGCTTATGGTCGTTTCGATAAACCCGGACAGTGTTCTGCCATTTATCTTGATTTGGCCACCATCGGGGGTGTATTTAATAGCGTTGGTTAAGACATTACGAAAAGCCTGGATGAGTCGTTCTGGATCCGCGAAAATCATGATCTCGCTACCCGGAAAGTCAACGATTTCAAGGTTCAGTTTTCGTGAGACGATCACAGTTTCAAGTTCTAATGCGAGTGTTTTTAAGATTCTATTGAGCCATACTGGTTGGATGTTTAGCTGGAGCAGATTGTTGTCAATGAGGGACACATCTACCATATCATCAATAATTGTCCGCAGCCGCTGAATACCGTTATGGATGCCATTAAGGAGAATTGCATCTGAAGATTCCATGTTTTGCTGGGTGTGTTTTTCGGCAAGCATCGAGGCGTACCCCTCAATTAACGTCAGGGGAGTTTTTAATTCGTGCGCCGCGATGGAAATAAAATCGGATTTTGTGCGATCCAATTTTTCTAATGCCCTTTGAATTTGGCTTAATTGGTTGGTCACATAATTGATGCGAGTTTGAATTTCATATTGAGTGGATTTTTGCTGACAGTAATTGAACCAGGGTGTAATTTGTTCTATCAGATTCAACGCCTGGGATTCATCCAGTGTCTCGCGGCAAACTCTTAAAAACAATAACTGGAGCTCGTTAATGAATTTGACCAAATTTCCTGGCTGGTTTTCGAGGTCGGTTTGTGTTAAGGAATTTGCCCATGTTTCTAAAATTGAGTCAAGCCAGGCAGGGTCTCCGGTTTCTACGACATGTTCCAGTAGATCATAGAAATGTTGCAACTGCTCGTATAAGTCCTGGCGCAGACTGGCGCCTTTCGCCAGAGCCAGGAGTCCCCGGTTCAGCCACAGCGGTTTGATGGTGCGCAACAATTCTAATTCATCCATATTATTAGTTTAAATCCACCTTGTTAATTTGCCAAATCTGGTGGCGTGATTAACCAGAAATAGAGCGTATCTCCAACAATCTTGAGGCTTTTTGGCGAAGTTTTATCTGGGGTATCGCTGACGGTATGCCAGTATGGATAATCGAAATCAATGATATCCACAGCAGAAATGCCTTTCTCGATAAAAGGAAGGTGATCGTCTAGAATTCGATATTTGTATTCAGGTATAAAGTAATTTTCATAACCGAGCGAGACTGCAACTGCCCAAATTTCATTGGAGAGATCAGGGTTGGAGTTTTTTTCCAGATATATATTTAGAATTTCGTCGCCGACCATATCGACAATCACAACATCATCCGGATATGCTTGAAGGCTTTGCGCAAAGGCTCTTGAACCCAGGATCCAATCCCATTCTGGGATGTTCCCCTGGTCTTCGGCATCAAAAAACACAATCCAAATTTCCTGATCCAGCGCTGGCGGTAAGATGCGAGCCAATTCTAAAAGAACTGCTACCCCAGAAGCCCCATCATTCGCACCAGGAACAGGCAGTCTTTGGTTGTCAATTTCAGGATCCCGATCTGCAATCTGACGAGAATCGTAGTGCGCCCCCAAAATAATCCAAGGGCGCTGGCTGCCGCGTTTTCCAATAATGTTTTTGATTGATTGGCCTTGCTGAGTGGTCTGCTGTATGCTTGTAGCCCAGCCGTTTTTTTCTAGTTCTGCTTTTATCCAGTCGCCTGTTTTCTGGTGTGATAGACTACCAGGGGTGCGAGGTCCTTGGTTGATTTGAAATAACAAATCGTTGTAAGCCCGCTCTGCATTAAAAGTCTGGTTGGAATGGCGAGAACCTTGACCGTAGATGACGATAGCTGCCAATCCGAACCCTGCAATACAAAGCGAAATGATCAGGATGCGTTTAAGGTTGAAGGTCATGAGTGATTGACCTGGCGCAAATATTGGCTTAAATCCGCCAAGGATCGTTCAACGAGAAAAGTGGCTTTTTCCTTTTTACCTGTGAAAATTCGCATGGGTTCAGGGAGGATCCCAAAATTCGCTTTCATTGGTTGAAAGTCTTTCATATCCGCTTGTGTGATGTACTGACAGAGAGCTCCTAATACAGTCGTGCCAGGAAGCTCTAACAGCGGTTGTTTTTTAATCCAGCGTGCAGTGTTGATCCCAGCAAGCAAGCCAGAGGCAATGTTCCCCATGTATCCTTCGATCCCTGTAATTTGTCCTGCAAAAAATAATCCTGGACGCTTCTTGGATTCGAGCGTTGGATGCAGTAGCAGAGGCGAGGCAATGTAGGTATTGCGGTGCATCTGGCCATAGCGGATGAATTCAGCATTTTCCAATCCCGGAATCATTCGAAAGACACGTTTTTGTTCGGAAAAAGTTAGATTTGTTTGAAATCCTACCATATTATAAAGGCTACCTACAAGATTATCCTGTCTGAGTGTTAAGCCAAAGTAGAAATGTCCCCTTTTACCAAAGTTAAAATGTCCCCATACGAAAGGGACAGAGAAGTGGACAAACTACACACCATGAGCGAAAGAGAAATCTATCGTCTACAAATCATGACC
>JABLXC010000073.1 GCA_013178185.1 Anaerolineae bacterium
GGTTCGAACCCCCATTGAGGGGACGGTGTCCACTCCCCGCTACTGTTTCCAAGACGACCAGCAATGGTCGTTTTTGATTTAAGTGGTTCGAACCCCCATTGAGGGGACGGTGTCCACTCCCCGCTACGAACGAGAACCGTAGTGCCTGCCCGTAAAGGGTGCTTTGTCAGGGCTACGGTTTTTATGTATAAACGCAGGCGCTCATCTGGTTAAAGGTGGCCTGATTCCAATCAAATAGATTGCGAATTAATTTTCAGGTAACGTAAAAATGACCGGGACTGTATAATTGTCTCATGCTTGCCCCGCTGATTGCTACCAAACTGCACTTGCCTGATGTCCATGCAGACTTAATCCCGCGGCCACAGTTGCACCAACAACTCGAGGCCGGATTGCAGACGCCGCTCATCCTTGTTTCTGCGCCGCCGGGATTTGGCAAATCCATGCTTGTAGCAAGCTGGCTGCATGCGCGGTCGTCTCCTTTGCAGGCCGCCTGGCTCTCGCTGGATGAAAGCGACAACGCGCCTGATTTGTTCTGGCGGTATTTCATTGCTACCCTTCAAACCGTTCATGCCGAAATGGGGATAACTGCCCAGGCTATGCTTGCCGCAACGGGCGCGCTAGATTTGCCCACCGTCCTGACTGCGCTCATCAACGAACTTGCCGCTCTCCAAAACCCACTTCTGCTTGTCCTTGACGATTACCATCTAATTCAATCCTCTGCCATTCACGAAAACCTGCGATTTTTGCTTGATCACCTGCCCGCCAACGCCCATCTGGCGCTGCTGACGCGCGAGGACCCACCGCTTGGGTTGGCGCGTCGCCGCGCCCGCCGCCAGATGGTCGAAATCCGCGCGGCGGATTTGCGCTTCGACCAGAGCGAAGCCACCAACTTTCTTAACAATACCCACAAGCTTGCGCTCGCTCCCAAACAGATAGAAACCCTTGAACAACGAACCGAAGGCTGGATTACTGGGCTGCAAATGGCAGCGCTTTCACTTCAGGGTAGGGACCCAGCCCAGTTTTTCGCTTCTTTCACCGGTGATGACCGCTACATCACCGATTATCTCATCGAGGAGGTGCTCCAACGCCAGAGCGAGCCGGTGCGCGAATTCCTGCTCCAGACTTCTATCCTGGAGCGCCTTTCTGCGCCGCTGTGTGCCACCGTCACTGGAAATCTCAACGCTCGCGATCTGCTGGATGTCCTCGAACGCGCTAACCTGTTCCTGATCCCGCTGGATAACCGACGTGAGTGGTATCGTTATCACCACCTATTCGCTGAGCTCCTGCGCCAGCGTCTGCGCGAAACCTTTCCTAAAGAGAAAATTGCCGGACTGCACCGTGCCGCTTCGGGCTGGTACGAAATTGAGCGCGATATTGCCGCCGCCATCCGCCATGCTCGCCAGGTTCCAGACGAAATCCGTGCCCGACACCTGATCGAGCGCTATAGCGGTGTGTTTTTTCAGCAGGGTGCGCTGCCGCAGCTGGTCGAGATGGCCGAGTACATCCCGCCCGGCGAGCGTGAAAACCTGCCGCGCGTTTGCGCCGCGGCGGCCTGGGCCTCGCTGGCTACCAATCAATACGACGTCGTGGACGGCTGGCTTAAAGCCATCGAGCGCCACTTCTCCTTGCCTGCCAGTGCTGCCCTCACTGCTCCCGATCTTGGCCTGGCCATTCGCGCTGCTATGCTCGAAGTATTGGTCATCCGCCTGCATTTACCTGCCTACCCGCCCAGCGCTGCCCATCTTACTGCTCTCCGCAAACAACTCAATGCCCTACCACCCGAGCAGCCCTGCCTGTTTAACATCAGCGCCAATCTCAAACCGGTTATTGCCTACAATCAGGGTCTCCTGGCGGAAATTGATGGCGCGACCGCCCTGGCTGCCTCTGCTTTTAATGAAACGCTCACGCTCTCGCTCGAACGCGGCAATCGCTTCCTTTACCATCTCGGGCGCGCTCATCTGGCTAGCGCCCAGACTGCCCTGGGCCAACTCCACGCAGCCCGCCAAACCTGCGTCGACGGTCTGGCTGAAAACGCTCCCCTGAGCGCCTCGCCCTATCTCTCACTGCTGCATGCCTGCCTGGGCACGCTCTATTATGAGTGGAACGACCTGGCAGCTGCCGAGCAACACTTTAAGGCCGGTCTCGATCTTGCCCGCCTGTGGAACGTTTGGGAAAGCCGCGTGCCGCTTATGCTGGGGCTGGCGCGCCTCCTGCAACGCAACGGGAGTTTCAAAGTGGGTCTCGATCTTTTAGAGGAGTTGAGAGCTAATTCCATCGAGAGCCTGGCCCTGACCATCCAGGCCTATACTGCACTTTTGCAATTTCTCAACGGGAACCGGGCTGCCTCAGTGGCCTGGCTTGCGACCATACCGGCCGAGAGCTTACTTGAACCAACCCCTGCCAACGAACCTGCCTTTTTAGACGTGGCCCGCTTGTTGATCCACCTTCAACGCCCCGCCGAAGCCGCTGCTCTATTGGAAAAGCTCTCTATTTTGGCGCATTCAGGTGGACGGATGCATACCTTCATCCAGGCGCGTGCGATTCTTGTCAAGGCGCTGGCTGGCCAGGGCAAAACCTCTGTTGCCCTGAACGAACTGTTGCAAATTCTGCCACTGGCCGCCGCCGAGGGTTACCTCTCCACCTTCCTCGATGAAGGCGAAACGCTGCGCTTGTTGTTCCATGAAGCGCGGAGCAAGATTCCACCTTCTGAGTTGCGCACCTATGTCGAAGAGGTCCTGGCGACCTTCGCCCCCGGTGAGAAGTTGATCGTCAAAGGGGAGTCAGGCTACGGCACGCCCGAGTTATCCGACCGGGAGAGGGAAATTCTGACACTGTTGGCTGAGGGCCTGTCGAACCAGGAAATTGCTGAACGACTGGTGATCTCTATTACGACGGTCAAAACGCACGTTGGCAACATCTTCAACAAATTGGGTGTAACTAGCCGCCTCCAGGCAGTTGCTCACGCTGACGGGCTGGGACTACTACCCCGACGCCAGTTCCCTCGTTCATAATCCTACTTGTAATTCCTACTTTGTAACGAAGACGCGCCCGATGGGGATGGCTATACTTTGTGCGTATGAACACAAAGCCCCTTTCTGCTGACCAACCTGCTCTCTACTGCCTGCGCCTGCAAGGACGCGTTCAGGCCGATTGGGGCGACTGGCTGTCTGACGCTGCCGTTAATTACGATGGCGACCAGACCATTCTTAAAGGCACGGTACACGACCAGTCTGAGCTGTTTGGATTGCTGAGTTTCATTCGCGATCTGGGTGCGCCGCTGCTGCTAGTGGAATATATTACCCATCAAGGAGAAGATTATGAAAACCAACCTGTTCAAAACCACCTGTAATGGCATCGCGGTTGCCATAGGGGTGGCGGTTATTGTCACCAATATTTTTAGCCTACTCCCGCTCGCTTCCTTGACTAACTTGCTCGGTATTGCGGCGGCAGCGCTCGGCCTCGCCGGTTTAAAAAAGTGATTCCTTATATGTGAATGCGTCGTGCCCAGGCAAGTGAAGAAATCCACCAAGCGACCATTCCACCGCTTGGCCAGTTCTTTCTTATCATGGAGCGGTGTACATTCATAAGATCAGGAGACCAGAATGAACCCCCAATCCACTTATAAAACCTACCTCGGTATCTTTTTCCAAACACTCGGCGCGATGCTGGCCTTCGTGGTCAGCCTGATACTTGGCAACATGATCTCTCCTCTATCCTCGGCTATCAGGGAAGCCGGGAAAAGCGCCAGCGGCTTTCTGCCCACTGGCCTGGCCTTTTTATTTAATGCGTTCACCAACGCCGTCATCCTGGTATGGGCGGCGAGACGTTCTAGTTACAGGGGATTGGTGCTAACCGGACAGTTGTTTATCTTTTCTTTTGGGGCGCAGGTTTTTATGACCCAGATCGAGACCGGTTATTTTATCTCTGCCTTTCCGTTGCTTGCGAACAACTTCCAACTCTACAACCTGGTGTTGCGCGGCTTGCTGACCTCGTTCTTTTTTTCCCTGCTGGTGACGCTTTTGTGCGGCGGATTTTCCAGGCGTCCCCGCTCGCAGACGGCTTTCACCGTGGATAACGATCGTGCGGTCAAGCATGGCGCGTGGTTGCCAATGGTTTACCTTGCCCTGTACATGCTCTTTGGTTATTTCGTCGCTTGGCAGGTGCAGGAATTACGCCTGTTCTATGGCGGTCCTGCAGATCTGAACGGGTTTTTCGAGCAATGGAGCGCCTCGCTGATGGGAAAACCCGAACTGCCAGCTTTCCAGTACTTCCGCGGCGTTCTGTGGATGTTGTGCCTTGTCCCATTGTTCAAAGGATTCAGCGGCAAGCGGATTGAGCTGGTGCTGCTCTCCGGGCTGGCTTTGGCTCTGCTCCCGACCGCCCAACTGGCCTTTGCTAACCCGCTAATGCCAGCCGCCGTCAGCCTGGGCCACTTCTGGGAAGTATCCATTTCCACCGGCATTTTCGGGGCGCTGTGCGGCTGGTTTGTGCCACAGGCGGTTGAGGGTTCAAGATAGTGGAACGACTTTTCCGGACGGATCGATCGGGCTCCCCTCCATGATAGGGGAGCCTTGGTTTGTGACAATAACCTTGTTTGCCGAAAGGAACGCGACTCATATGCACCCACCCGCAGGCGTTGGATGCGTAAATTATCCTGACCTGGTTTATAATTTGTTCAGCAACAAGCGAATTGCCTCTGCCTTCAATGCCGCCAGGCAGATATTTTCTCTGCTCCAACCTAATTAGAGGAACGCCTTGAGAGTAAGCACGATTTATTTAGTCCTGCTCTTTGCACATTGCCTAATTTTTACCAGTTGCAATCCCTCAAATTCACCAGATATATAAACTTCTACGGCCACTGTGGTTCTTGTACCCCCAACGACTGAAGCCGAGCCGGTGGAAGCGCCTACACTAGACCCAATCGCAACTCCGGAATCCGTTCCATGCACCACATTTGCCTTTAATTCCGACCGCGACGGCAACTGGGGGTATATCGAATGGCACCTGATGGAAACGATACGGTCAATCTCACCAACAACCCGGGGGATGATTTTGCTTCGGCCTAGTCGCCGGATGGCAACCGGCTTGCTTTTGTTTCAAACCGAGAGAATGATCAGGGGGGCGGACAATTCATTTATGTAATGATTGCTGACGGCAGCGATGTGCGTCCATCAAGGATTGAAAGTGACAGCAATCACCCCAACTAGTCGTCATGGGCGATAAACATCAAGAATGGCTGCAAACCAATCCTGCTGTGGATCAAAGGAGGACGCCTGAAGAGATCAGGGAAGCATAGTTTTTGAATGATTGAGATTGCCTGCTCACGGCATAGCCACGGCGCAGGGTATCTTGACCGGGTCATGGGGTTTTACTGGGTAAGGATTATAATTGGCGCTTAAGAACGGAAGTGATGGAGTGTAAAGATGAAAAAATTGTTTGTATTCATCATGACGCTGGTTTTTGCCGGGCTGGCAGGGTGCGGTGGAGTGGGTAAAGCGCCGCAATCCCTCAAAGTTGCGGTGCTGCCAGTGCTGGATGTGCTGCCGCTGTATGTGGCTGAGGCAGAGGGATACTTCGAAAAGAATGGCGTGGAAGTTGAGCTGGTTCCGGTGGGTTCGGCGCCGGAGCGCGATCAGTTGATGCAGGCCGGGCAGATTGATGGGATGCTGACCGAACTGGTGGTGACGCTGTTGTACAACCGCGAAGCCCCAAAGATTACGATCGTCCGGTTTGCGCGGGTTGCGACGACGGAGTACCCACTCTTTCGCATCCTGGCGGCTAAAGAGAGCGGGATTAGCCAGCCGCAGGATTTGAAGGACGTACCGATCGGCATCTCGGACCTGACGGTGATCGAATATACCACCGACCGGCTGCTGGAGAAGGCCGGGTTGAGCGAGGATGAGATCGCGAAGATTTCGGTGCCGAAGATCCCCGACCGGCTGGCGTTGTTGGATTCGGGCGAATTGAAAGCGGCAAACCTGCCAGATCCGGTGGCTTCGGTTGCGATCCAGAACGGGGCGGTATTGGTGATTGACGATACCAGCTATCCGGAAGTCAGCAACAGCGTTTATGCCTTCAGCAATGAGACGATCAAGAACAAGCCGGAAGCGGTACGGGCTTTTTTGAAGGCGGTCGAGGAGGCGGTAAACGCCATCCATAGCGATAAATCCCGCTGGAATACGCTGATGGCAGATAAGAAACTGGTGCCCCCGACCGTACTGGCCGGTTATACGCTGCCGGATTTCCCGACGGCTTCGGTACCCAGCAGGGAACAATTCAATGATGCGCTGGCGTGGGTGCAGTCGAAGGGGGCGGTGGAGAAGGCAATTTCTTATG
>JABLXC010000074.1 GCA_013178185.1 Anaerolineae bacterium
GGAAATTCGTTATAACCGGGTCCTACGAGAGGGAGCCCGACCAGAAGATCAGTATCAGATAGATAAAGGAAATGAAGGAGAAAATGAAATTCATCGGAATGTTTCTTAAGTTGATTGGGAGTGTTATCAAGACTGCGGTTATCCTTGCGATTTGCTCCAGCATCATATTTATTACCTACAAGGGTAACCAACCCATGCAGGTTGCCCAGGCTCCAAAGGGGATGACCTATTTCGATTTTATTGCCGACCGGATTGATGCTGCAAAAACGGTTGAACCTTCCCGGTGCGGGTGGGGTATGATGTTATCTTTAGCCACTTTAGGCCCAATCTATGCAATTGTTTATACTGAAGTTGGCATCCACCCGGATGGAACTCTTGCGCGTGGCACCGCCCCTGATCCAGATATTCCACAGGATGTGGCTGGAGCGAAATGGTACGAAGTGCCAGGGATTTGGTGGAATACTGTTGAAAGATTATCCTGGACGATGGTTGGAAAGCCAGCAGCGTATGGATGCAGCTTTAGGCCGGTGGATTGATTCACCCTTCCGATCTTGAGGATAAATCCATATCGATGGGACATGTAGGATTGTTAGGGACATCCGCAAAATAATTACCTCCATAAAGTTGGAGCTTGGAGTTGTTCTGCCCTTCTACAGATAAAGTAGTTATTGGATCACCCAGGTTTCTCAAAAAGCGTAATTCAGTTTGATTTCACCAAAATCGTTGATATATCGGAAATCCCATTGGCCAGTACGAAAACTTCCCAGGGGAGAAAAAGCTCCCTTGGGAAGTTATTGAGGATTACAAGGAACCGTTTATGGATATGCTTGAAGGGTAGGGGTTCGCGTGACTGTGGGTGACGGAGAAGGTGAAGGTGTAGGGGAGGGTAATGGGGTGTTAGTTGGCCACACGATGGTTGGAAACGGAGTTTCTGGAATGATCGTTAGGTCTGGCGGCGGCGTGGGGACCGGGAAGTCGGTTTCGAGTTCCATTTTCGCTCGGCTTTCTTCTACCTGCTTGCCTTCAGCATCTAGATAGATTATGATCGAATCTGAAACTCGACCAAATGTTGGTTGACTGAAGTAAGCCAATACTGAATAACTAAAAATTCCATACGATGCTGTTGGTTTGGATAATATTATATGCCCAGAGAAAGAATATTCCTCACCTCCTTTCGTATTCAGTTGCCAATCCAGCTTGGTTTTGTCTTGATAGATGAGTATTGCATTTTCGGGAATTTTTTCGATATCAGAGATGATTACACCCGGGAAAACAGATAAACCTATCGGTAATTTACTTATATCCTTCTCGGTTTTTACAAAAATCGTGAATCTTGCTGGTTCCAGGGCTTGAACCGGACTTTCGATCTCGATGCTGACGCATATTCCCTCTTTGCATTCAGCGCCAGAACTGCTGGAGCTGCAAGCTGACAGCAATAATATCAGGAGCATGGAAAACCAGAAAATACGTCTCATGGAATGTCTCCTTTCTTGATCAATCTTTCATGATGACCGGCAAGAAAATCCGGCTATGGATTTGCAGGACGTGTATCCAGAACCCGCTTGTAGCGGTTTTGATTGAATCATTTGCGCGAACTGTCACGTAGCACGAGCCAACCCAATTCATTTGGGGATTGGAGTTGACCCAATGCGAATCCAGGCTGATCCCGCAGCGCAAATCGGAAACGCTGACAATCGAGTACGTCAGCGATGCATCCGGACTTTCGGAATCGCTCGAATAATTCCATAGATCGAGAAGATGCGCGCGCGGGAAGTTCTGAAGAATTCTCTGTTCGGGGATGGTGCTGAAAACAGGAGCATTATCGTAATCGATGGTGTTTTGGTAAATTGAGCGCACTCCATTGTGTTTATCAGACCCCTGGTAAGCAGCCCAGAACTGCTGCAAGCTCGAACGCCCTGATCCAACCAGGGCGATATCGACGATAGGATCGAACCCCCAGGAAGCATTATCGTACCAGGGAGATTCATTTGCCGAATCCATCAGGTCAAAAAGCGTACCTGCTACTCGGCCTTCCACGCCATCTCCCCACCATGAACCCTGTGCATTAGGATCGTTCCGGGTATGGTTTTCAAGATCATATGTATCTTGATCCGGAACCCCAGTACAAGGACCAACATCCTTGTCATAGCATATATCACCATTCACAGCAATCGCAAAGAAATCCGCCCACCCCTCCGACCAGGCACATTGGATCGATTCTTGGGAAAAGATATCATGATCAAAGCAGTTAAATTCATACCATAACCACTGTCCGGTCTTATTCCACATGACATGATGCCCAAGCTCATGTACAATCGTATCCACGGAAATCAGGGAATTTTGTGCTATATAAACATGAGGGTTGATTAGCGCCCAAAAATGCGATCCTTGAATGCCATTTTCCGTGTTTTGGTTTTCATCCCAATGTGCGGTCAGGAAGCCAGGATCACTTTGAGGGTTCGTGTGGCTCAAGTAGTATTCTCTGGCATGGCGAATATCTTGAAAAATCCACATGGCCTGATACTTTGTCCATAATGGAGGCAATGATCCCGATATTGTCGTATTGCCCATGTTGATGTTGTAAAATGTAGAACTGCTCCATGCATATCGGGTCCCGCTGGAATTTGTAACCTTGTAATCATCGTTTTCCAACAACCAGAGGACGTAAAGATCGAGACGCCGGTTCCCTAATATTGGATCTGTATCGTCCGTGTCCCAATTCTCCAAAGTCGAAAAACTATAATGTCCACTTCCTTCGGTGACGATCAATTCCGCTAGCAGATCATCGCCTCCACTTGTATCCCGGTCCCAAAGTTGGACCTTAATCCCCTTGGCTCCTTGCATGGTAGATGAGCGATCAGCATAGGTGAAACTGCCTTGAACGGTTACGTCCCCTGGTTGGAAATTGAGCGCGATGTCATCGATCCAGGGACCTTCATATTGGACAGAACTATCGCTAGTGAAGTGCCAGCCGATCCAGACGTCACTGTCACCCAGATAAGGGCTGAGGCTAAAGGTTTTGTTTTCCCAACCAACGTCACCATCCCACGACCAGCCGCTGAAATTCGACCCATTGCTCGAAATTCCAAAAAAGACGTGATCGTAATTGACTTCAATGTGACGCCAAAGCATGAAGGCAACCTGGGCCGATTTGGCGTTGCTCAAGTCAAAAGGCCCATAAATCATCCACGTGTCCATTTCTTTAGGATAGGTTGTAGACAATGTAGGATCAATTCCGTCAGTACCACCGCGTGCTGGCCAGGCAGCCCAGTATCCGCTGTATGGTTTGAGATTATCATCGTCCCAATAATACTCCTTCCCGTCGTTCGGATTGCCATCAAATATAGACCACCCGCCAGAATAGGGGGGAAAGATACCTTCAAAGGATTGGTTCATGATGTCTATAGTCCCGAGAACATCTAGCTGCATCTCAGGAGGGCTCTCGGCATCATTTTTCTCGCCAGTTTCAAACCCGTCCGATATTTTTATGGCGTCTATCGCAATTCTTTCGGAGGTCGGCCTTCCATCATCTTCCAAGAGAGCAACCGGCAAATCCTCGACCGGTGCATAAAAGGGAGCGATAGACACATCCAGTACACCTCCGCCGATATCGAATTGGGTGTCGCGGATTAGAACGATCCATTTCCCCTCGGATGGCGATCCATCAAAATCGTGGATTTGAGTAAAGCTGCCTACCCCTTCTTTCGTTATCTCAGAGGATGATAAAGGCACCTCATTATCGGCATCCGTTCTCGTTAACCGAATTTCTAATTGACCCGGGTCCGGATGGTTAACCAATATTTTTACATTCATTTCGGTCACCGTCGAGCCCTCTGGTGCGCTTGGGTCGGACAGACAGATTGGGAGCCAACTGCCATCGTCAGGGATTGCCAAGGTATCCGACAGGAATACGCAGTTATAATCTTCCTGCCGTTCGAAAGAAGCAGAGGTTTTTTGCGGATTACTCAACGCGAATAGGGCAACAGCCGTGATAACATATAAGATTGCGAACCTAACGTATCTCATTTCCCCTCCTTTGCTAAGATGAATACAGTAGTTTATGATTCGTTCGCAGCTAGATTTTGATAATGCAATTACAGGGAAGTTTCTGGATATTAGAATCACCCCCTCAAAACCCGGACCTAAAAAAGCAGAGTATTCAGGTCACGTTTTATTCTGGGAAAACAGAGGATACCATATCCGTTGATAATAATTATAGGGATAATTGTGATATTTACAACTATTATTGACAATATGTTCTGGTTACGATTCTTCATAACACAAATAGCTTATTAAAAAAACAGATACTGATGTGGCGCGAATTGATGCGTTATAGGGCAACCGGCAAACACCAAACACGACGATTTCGCCAGCCATTGTTTAAAACGGATTTGCTGCTTACATCTGAAACCGCACCTCCTCGGCTGATCTTCGAACGTATGTGATGAGTCAAAGAGTGGAGGACGCGGGAGCTGGGTAGAATTGAGTATTATCAAGATCTTTTCAATGTCCGAAGTGAGCATTCTTTGTTTGGCTTGATTGCTATCTTAGCTCAAGGTGAATATCGAGGTCATATCCAATGTCCTTGTGGAAGCAAGAAACGGTTAAGACTTTGCCATGGACAGCAAGTACTCGAAATAATGTGTTCTGCTCCACCAGGATATTTTAAGTCGCTTTACCAATACATGTCTCAAAGAGGGTTGGCGTATTTTCAGTAATCTTCTTTACTCCGTTCCCTCTTTAGACTCTAGAGGAACGATGTAGAAAGAACGAAGTGCACTCCGTTCCATTATTAATTACCTCTCCTTTGAGAAATCCAGATGCTTCCATCCTTTCCAGCACGCTTCCCATTTCGTAATCCGTGTAGATTCGTCAGAAAAGAGTTGTAATTTAACCCACTTAACGCAAGGTTGATTTCTCCCTGAATAGCTCTCTGACAGTTCAGATTATCACAAAAAACATACAGGTTTCCATTTGAAGCTTCATAAAACTTCATCCATTTCGTTTTTCGGGATATTTGATCCTTACTCACATCCCGCTCTACTTCGACGAATATTACCTCGCCTGTTTTGGGATCAACAGCAGTAATATCCGGGATATAGGTTTCGCCATTCGACAAGTTGATCGCTTGTGCCCGTCCTTGAATTCTGTAACCTTCATCTATTAGGATTTCCCCGGCCTGAATATTCAGAATGGTATGTTCCGGTGAAGAATGGTGTCTTATTAGGGCATCAAATTCATTATCCTTAGGAATTTTTCCAGTTAATACCTGGTATGCAACATGACCATCGCGAGTCAAATGCAACACTGCAGGCTGATTTCCACCAGAACTTGATCCTTGCTCAACAACACCACTTATCTGTTCAACCAAGATCGGGAATTCATTTCCTTCCAGTGACATTAACCAATTCAAGGCTTCATCCAGGTTTTTGTTTGCAGCTGATAAGGAAAGGCGTTTTGCCATCTGCTTTATGATGGATGGTCGTAAAGCAATCCCCATATCGCCCATCACCAAGATAACAGCTGATGTTTTTTCAAAGTTCTTGGTGGACTGCCAGGTTTGTACCCAATCCGGAACAGGTGTAAGGTTCTTCGATTCATCATTGTCCGTTTTTTGGGGTTGAATATTCTCGGCTAAATCACCTTTCTGAATCTGTCGAAGGGCAGCTAAGTGGGCTTCCAGTGCCGCTTTCTCTGCCTGCAATTTCATTTTCGATTCCTTTGTGGCAATGAGCTCTTGTTCCAAAGCAGAATATTTCTGATTGAGTTCTTTCAAGCGCTGTTTTAATTCATTTATTTCCACTGGCTCAATTTTCATTGATGCTGACCCTTGCAAAGCTCGCAGCCGAACATGAATCAGATAGGCCAGGTCATCATCGCTAAACGATTCCAGAGGTCGGGTCGCTTTTTCGCAGGATTCATCGTAATCCTGATCCAGAAACCTTAAAAGTGCGACAAGATGCTTGTGGGCATTTTCCCATAATTTCTGAGCATTGGCTTGCATTTTTTGCTCGTGCTCCTCGCTTTGCCCGATGATTTCTCTGGAGATCCGAGTAGACTGATTTCGTTGGAATTCTTCTAACGTGAGATCAACCACTTGTT
>JABLXC010000075.1 GCA_013178185.1 Anaerolineae bacterium
GCTGCTTTATATTGATCCAGGAATTCACGGACATCGTTCACATCATAAACTTCGTCACTATTCCGACCGATGCGACGGATTTCTCGTGCATATGCTCCTGGGATCACTTCCTCGATTTCGCGAATCCATTTGGGTACGAGGTGTGGAGGGCAAAGCACGATTGCCGGATAAGCATCCAGCAGCTCTATCACGCCCGTCGATATTGTTGTCTTTCCGGTCCCCATTTCTGCCTGGCAGTTTGCCACGTCATTTTTTCGAATTGAACGAGCCAACGCCGCTGCTGCATGTCTCTGGGCAGGAAGCAATCCAGCATGCTCTTGTCCGGGAAGGGCTTTTCGTTGCGTACCAAGCCTATCGAGGACTTCAATTTCGTTTGCATTTGGATCCAGGTTGTAGATGGGTTTATAGGTTTCCAGTACATGCGTAGCGATCTTCTCGCCGTGAACTTTCATGAACTCTGAAAGACCTTTGACGTCCTGGATCACCTGAATACCATCCTGTTTCAGCACAGCCACGGTAGTAACAAAACGATCCTTGTAGGTTTCTACGACTGTATCCGTTTCTTTGGCATCCGGCTGCTCAGTCTTTTCGACCACCTTGATCACCCGTCCCTTGATCAGCATTGGTTTACCCTCTTCATCAGTCAACTTCACCGTGCCCATCATGCCAGAGGCCATGAGCATGGCGATATGTCCTTTCTTCAAGGGCATGACTGGTTGGGAGAGTTGAGTCAGACCACGCATTGGGTGTATCAGATCAAGCCAATCACTGGTTTTGTGAACACCTGCTTCCTTCGTGGCTTCAACCACCTCTTCCGGTTCCCAATCCGTTCTCTTGAACATAACTGGTTTGCCATTTGCACCTCGTGATGGCGCAGGCAATAGTTCATAGATCGGTTCAACAGCAGATTGGATGGGTTCCAACTCTATCGACGCCAGGCTTTGAAGCGAAAGAACCTCCTTGTCTGTGGGTAGCTGGTAGAGCTTGCGCTTGTAGGCCAACACCACCACCTGTTTGAATTTCTCGTACAATCCATCCGGAAACCGATAGACCGTGATAGCTTCATAATGCCCGGCCAAAAGCCGAGCAACTTCAATCATTCCCAGAATTTTCTGTGGGATGATATAGGTCAGAAGCCCGCCACGCATCAGCTTGGAGGAGGTCGTCTTGAGAAAATCCCATTCCAGTCGTTTTTGACCTTCAAATCGGTCAAATTCATATGGTGGATTCAAATAGAGCCAGGAAATGCTTTCATCACTCAGAACACAAGCCTGCCAGGGAGCCTGGTAAACCTTATTCATCACGGTTTGAGCTTTCCCTGCTCGTTCTGGTGAGAGTTCTACACCCCAGGTTTCGCAGTTGAGTGCGTTGCCCAAGACAGAAGCAGCTTTTCCTTCCCCTGCGCAGGGATCAAATAACCGCCCTCTTTCGCTAGGCGGCTTCAAGTAAGTGCGGATGATCTCGACAACCGGTTCATCCGTGGGATAGTACCCCATTCTTTCGATTGCTGGTGGACGCATTGTTCACTCCTTTACGAAAAAATCCCCGCAGGAGACGCGTCCAACCCCTTGAGGGGATGATATGCGCCCCCTCCGGGGTGATGTTGCGAGTAATATCACTTGTTCATTCAGATGATCAGTGAGATTTCCTCCTGAGCTAATAACTCAGATAACAGTTCTTTCCAGTCAGCTTGCAGGTCAATTCTGGCACCAAGGATACAATCACCGCCTGTGGCCAGATCTTGTACCAGTTTACGGTTGCGAGCTTGTTTCCAAAGAGCTACTGACCATTCATCCAGAATCGGCACCTCCAGAGCTTCTTTGATTCGTTCAACGAAAAGCTGAATCAATTCCTTTCCCGGGTCGGGTGTTCCTCGAAAAATAAGCAGATATGCATAGAGGTCTTCTGGTTCCCATTTTCCAGGAAGCGCAAGCCGAGATACGAATCCGACATGATGACTGGTGTATTCAGGCATGGCTTGCCAGGCTTGTTCATACTTATCAGTGGGAATCAGTGACACATCGCTTAGGCCGTCCTGAGTCATTTGTAGGGATTTCCCGCACATAAGAGTCACTCGTAGTGATTCCAGGCTGGTCTTGTAACCTACCAGACCAACATATGCCAGGTTGTGATCGTTGTCATAGGCATAGCCGGTGGCATGTGCCACTGCTTGCCCGTTCCGAAGCTTTGGTACCGCTTCAGGAAATAGACGATCACCCGATTTGGAATCCCCGTTTTCCTTCGGAATAATTTTCCAAACAACAATCCCAGAATTGACTCGAGCCAGTTCTTCGTTGACCTCTTTCAGAACTTCGTACAGACCTCTCCAGGGTTGTGCTCCGGTGAAGGTGACGCTGGTTTCGCCGCATTGAATATGGATACTCCGATCCTTTACATCAAGGATTGCTTCACCTAGAGTAAGAATTCGGTAGTTAGCTAATACTTGTGGTAGTTTCTCACCCGATTTTGCGGTAAACAGGTAAGTACCAAGTTCCGAATCGTACTTAAGGAAACCGGCTTTTCCAACTGCATAATCGTATGGGTAAGATGCCCGTGTCAGTTCCTGCCCGAGATCTTCTCTCGAAGGTAAGCCACTGCCATCCTTATAAGCAGCGATGATGATCTTGCCCTCCTTTTGCTTGGCAATAATACGGTTCACCTTTTCGCGCAGGTATTTGTCTTCGTATACATTCATGTGATCCTCCTTTGAATTAGATATGGATTGAATAACCAACGTTTGTTTGAAGATAGAGCCAACGTTTTTGTGTCTGTAGTAATTGCAGTACAGAACAGCAAAAAAAGTTCTCCAACGGAACGTTAGTGAGCCTTTTTTGCGGTCCTGTGTACTGATCAAATTTATTTTGGGGGAGAAATAGATAATCTTCTACGAGTATCATTATGGAGTTTTAATAGTTATTAAAACTTCCCATTCTATTAAAACTGATTGGTTATCCACCTTGTTTTTAATGAAAACCTGTGTTTTAATAAGTATTAAAAGAGGTTGTTATGTTAAAAGAAGCAGATGTCTCTAGAAAAGGATTGTTTGCATTCAGGGATATCCTTTCGGATGTGCCATCCCTTACAATCGATTCCATTGAAGAGTTGCCCGCAAAAGATGTGCCTGATTACCAGGCGATTGTTGAAGGACCGGGATTCAAACAGATCATTTACCTTGAAATAAAAACTCTGGGAACCCCAAAAAGCACGAGAGAGGCGGTCAATTTACTCGTGAGGCGGATTCAAGCTGAACCCGCATCCTATGGAGTAGTCATTGCGCCCTACATATCACCGGGGTCAGCGGCCATTTGCAAGGAATCTGGAATCGGGTATGTCGATTTATCTGGAAACTGTTCTATTACTTTCCAGCAAATTTTTATCAACCGAGAAAAATCAGGAAATCAATTCCCTTTCAAAACGGGCCTATCCTCAATCTACTCGCCAAAATCTGAACGAATATTACGTGTTCTACTCGTTTACCCGTATCGAACCTGGAAGGCAATCGATCTTGCGAAAGAAGCTCAAGTCAGCCTTGGTATGATCACGCAGGTAAGCAAAAAATTGATTGAAGAAGAATGGTTGAAAAAGACGTCCCAGGGCATCTCATTAGTCCAACCGGAAAACCTATTAGCGGATTGGAGCAATAACTACACCATTAAACGCAATGTCCAAAACAATTACTACTCAATGAAGGCGCTCCAAGATCTCGAAATAGAGATTGGGGATACTTGCAACAAGATGAACATTCCATATGCCCTGACTGGTTTTTCGGCAAGCAATCGGTTAGCCCCAATGGTCAGAGGTCAACGTGCGATGATCTATGTCGGCCGGGAAATTGATTCTGTCGCCGAAAAAGTGGGTTTAAAGCCCGTCGAAAGTGGAGCCAATGTCATTTTGATTCAACCATACGATGATGGTGTGTTTTGGAACGCCAAGTCGATCGGTGACCTAGAAATCTCCGAACCAATTCAGGTTTATCTTGATCTAAAACGTTACCCTGGACGTGGTGAAGAAGCAGCGGATTTTCTATTTAGAGAGGTGATTAATCCAAGATGGCAACAACTAAAAATGAATATGATCGCCTCCTAGTAGAGGCTGCACACAGGGTACTACTGGAAGTCGCTCGGCTTTTGTATGACTACCGAGATGGGATTGTATTGGTAGGTGGTTCTGTTCCTGGATTGTTATTTGATCAGGGAGTGTCAGAACACATTGGAACAATTGATGTTGATGTCGCCCTGGATCAAAATACCATCCAAGAAGTTGGGTACCGATCCATCATGCAATTACTTTCCAAACGAGGCTATATTCAAGGGGATCAACCGTTTATTTTCTATCGTACTTTACAAATCGATAATCAAGAGATCACTGTTGAAGTGGATTTCCTCGCCGGCGAATATGGAGGGACGAGCAAGAAGCACAGAACTCAGATCGTCCAAGATATGCATCCCAGAAAAGCGCGTGCTTGTGATCTTGCATTTCACAACCCCATTCAAATCACGATAGAGGGAACATTACCAGAGGGTGGAAAGGATCGGGCTTCCATTCAAGTTGCTTCAATTGTCCCATTTCTTGTGATGAAGGCGCAGGCTTTGAACAGCAGGCTCAAAGAAAAAGATGCCTATGATATTTATTATTGTTTAACTAAATTTCCCGATGGAATGGATGCATTGATTGAGGCGTTCCGAACATTTCCTGCTCATCCTTTGATACAAGAAGGATTAGCGATCTTGTCTGAAAAATTCTCGGCCTCAGATTCAGTTGGCCCTGTTTTTGTAACCAATTTTTTGGATGAGAATGATCCGGATACACGTGCACAGATCCAAAGAGACGCATTTGAGCGTGTTCAATATTTATTGAAAGCTCTACTTACCTGAACACACCTGGACTCGGGAATCAGAAGGTGTCAATGGAGGGAGTTTACTGCTCCCTCCATTTTGTTACCTTCCATCAATATGCATGGGCATTAAAACGTATAAATTCTCCTCTTCTCCAGTCGAATGCAGAACCGCCGGTGTGTTGTGAGCATTCGCCTCAATGATCACATTTTTGGTATTGATGGCTTCCAAACCATCTTGCAAGAATTTCACATTGAATGCGATCTCCAATTCCTGTCCTTCAACCGTGGCATCAAGCTCTATCTCACTGGCGCCGGTCTCATCGGATTCGGCCAACAGTTTGACTTTCCCTGTTTGGTCAGCTCCGGGTTGAAAGTGAAACCGCACCACATTGCTACCTTCGCGAGCAATGATGCTAGCCTGTTTGCAGGCTTTGAGCAGGTCACCTGCGTCGAGGACTGCTCTGGTCTTATGACCTTTAGGGAGAATTGCCTGATAATCCGGGAATTTCCCATCGATCAATTGTGAAACAATCTGCACGTTCTCACAACGGAACACCACCTGGCTGCAATTCATGGGTAAAACAAGAGTGATCCTGGCTGTTTTAGTCGCGTTCAGGATACGCATCACTTCTTTCAATGCGGAAGCCGGTATGATTAACTGCTTCTTGGCGAATTGATCTGGAAGGATCGCTTTACAGATAGCGAGACGGAATCCATCTGTTCCGACCATGGATACGGTCTTTCCATCCATGCTCATCAAGACTCCAGTCAGAACAGGTCGGGTATCATCCATTGAAGCCGCGAACGCGACCTTTTGGATCATCTCTTTGAACATACTTGCGTCCATTGAAATCCCATTGGTGATAGGGTACTCCGGGATGGTTGGAAACTCGGATGAATCAACTCCCTTGACGATCCCTTTGTAGGTTCCGCACTTCAATGATGCTTCCGGTTTCCCATTTACTGAAAAAACGACTTCGGGATCTGTTAGGCTGTTGATCACATCTGTCAGTGTTTTGGCGGGTAAGGTCAAACCCAGGTCGCCGTCCAAATTGGCATCCATCCAAACCGTGACACCCACGGTCAAGTCGGTAGCCGAGAGGCGAAGCTGATCCTCATCCTTACTGAGCAAAATGTTCGATAAGA
>JABLXC010000076.1 GCA_013178185.1 Anaerolineae bacterium
GCGCTTTTGGGATCCCCTGACTGCTTCTAACCGTACCTGCGGTTCTACTCGGAGCAAGTTCGGTCTTCATAAGCACTCTCCAGAAACCAATCCGCTGGAAGCAAGTGATCCTGCGGAGAGATTTGGATTTCTAGTTCTCCTGGTTCAATCGTTTCACAGATTGGTGCTTCTTCAGGATCATTCTCAACACGAACACCCCTCAAGTGAGGGATATGAACCACCGTAGTGCTGTCCTGATAAGGGCCACCGTGACTGTTCTTGGTAAATGGTTCCAGTCCATTGAGCGCGCGTACCCATACTGTTCCAGGTCTCGGGCCTTTTCCCACTACCTCAACGGGAATGACCGCATCTCCATAACATGTACCGATTGTGATTTCAGCTTTTACCATCTGTTCCTCCTGTGTTCTTTCAATAGGAATGAGAAAGGACATGCCTTTCAGGGCATGTCCTTCGTTGTGATTCACCGGTGCGTTTTGACTCTGGCTAAAATGGAATTTCGCTTGGGTCTACGTTTGGCGGAACCTGAGTATTTACTGTGGGTTCTGCTTCCTCCTGGTCTTCACGTCCAGAAAGAAAACGTACGGTCGAGGCGGTTACTTCGAATGAAGCGCCAACCTTTCCGTTGTTTTCCCAGATATGAGGGCCACCCGTTTCAGGATCGGGTGTCAGACGCCCTTCCACTAACACCTTGCTTCCCTTGTGTAGGAATTCATTGCAGGACTCTGCTTGTTTTCCCCACACAGTCACACGGAACCAGGTTGTTTCTTTGACTGGCTGTCCATTCTGACCGTTGTAACGACGATTTGTGGCTACAGATAAGGTAGTCACAGGTTGTCCGCCAGGGGTAAAGCGCATTTCTGGATCTTTTCCCAGATTTCCGATGAGGATAATCGTTTGGTACATTGTATTTTTCCTTTCTCTTTGGTATGTGGTTTTTTTAGGCTGCAACGGATGCAGGCGTCGGTATAGCGCGTTGACTGGCAAGCCAATTACGCAATTCATCCTTCGTGGCAGGAACTCTCCCGGTTTTCTCTTTGAATTGGTCGAAAGCCTCCTGTTCGGAAACATTGCCATTCACGGAGACACCATCCCCATACTTGCGTACGGTAGAGGTGGTGGGAGGTATTGAATTTGCTTTCGAAGTTGGAATTGCCGTAGATGAGGTGCCATTGGATCGGTTTTGATCAAGGCCTGCGTTTTGAGCAATTTCCTTGTCATACAACAGATTGCCGAACTGTTCACCCAACTGGCGGAAGCAGCGCTTCAGACAGTCTGTGGCTGAACCTGCCAAAGCCATATCCAGAGCTTCAGGTGTATCGCCAGTGAAGACACAACGACCAAGATCGGCGTGACTATATGTTTTTCCGTCCAGATCGACAGATACTTTGCCAGTGATATACACTAAACCGACTTCCTCGGTCTGAACATTCCCATTGGCATCAAGGGCAGGAACCTTGCGTTTTTCCTGTTGATTCCAGATCAGCACCTTTTTTTGCCAACGCACGATGACCGGATCACCAATCAAGTCAAATGACCAGGTAAATCCGAAGATACTGTTGGCTCGATCAATAACGTCGTATCCTTCCAGATATGGGACGGATCCCATACCTGGCGCTTGGCGGCGTTTGACGCGAGACATGTCCAATGGCTGGCGAAGTTCCCAGAGGATGCGGCTCAGCCGGTCGCTCAGGTTCCCATCATTTGAAGGGATGGTTTCATTCATGTGACTCTCCTTTTCTTGAATTATGTGAATTTGTGGTTGCGCCGCTTCTAAAAGGCGGACACCTTCAATGTGTTTGCAGAGAATCTGAGGTCCCCGCTGCTGATAGTCCATACAGGTACACGCCCAATTGATCTCTTCAGAATCACCTTGAGTTGGTCTCAATGTGACGACATATGGTAACTTGTCGCCATTTTTGACCGTCCATTGGTGGGGATTGGTTCGGGTGACCTGGAACTTGCCAGCGAGAATCGCAGATTGTGCACGTTCAGTACGTTCAACTTGTGCTTGGGTAAGGTCTTGTGTTTTTTGCATAATCCTCCTTGTGGAAATATCCGACGTTGAATAATGAATAGTCGATTCGAAAGATCAACTCATGGCTAATACCAGGAGTGTTCCGACGTTATTTGCTACCCGTGAATAAACACAGGGCAGAAAACGACAATGGTGAAGACTTTTTCTTCATCGCTGACATTTGCAGCCCTATGGATGTGAGAATATATGGGTGGGATGAGTCATTCATCCCACCCATAAATTATTGTTTTCTCCTTGTGATATGAACCTTTCTGCTTCTCAGCACGCCATGACGCCTCCTGGGAGGAAAAGGTTGTTTGTTAAAGTGCAAGCCCACTATCCGGGGACTCCCGGAAATAAAATGGAGGATCACTCGCTCCCAATACCAATGGGAGCTTACGATGACAGTTCTCGAAATCCAGCTTGCTTTATGCAAGGGATTCGGACGTCATCTTGTGATCCTCCACGTACCCTGAAGTATTAAGAATTCGCTTCAGGTCTGAACTCATCCATCTCTCTATTTTTTTTACACGCATAGGCCTTTTGCAGGTAATCCAAAAAGAGGATTACCCATGCTCACCTTCGGTTTGTTGATAGGATGAGTTATTCAGCAGTTGCGTCAATTTCTCCAGAAGCAGATTCCACCTCACTTGAATCATTATCCGCTTCAGCGTGCTTGCCAGTCGTAACTCTCTCAATTGATCTGGCTTTTTTCTCGTTCGGTGAGGCAGAATCCAACACAATAATGCGCCTGGCGACTGCCTCTACCACGTTTCGGTCAATGAATACCTGGTTTTGTTTCAAATCGCATGCTTTGATATCCACCGACAGGTCAGTACAATTCTTGGATTTCCGTGCTTTGTTAATAAACTCTTCCAAGCTTTCGCGGAAATCCCGAGACTGGAGGAAACCATGCACTCGCAATCGCATGCCGCGGCGAATATGGATCAACCCATTGGCTCCGCCATTGACCCGGACGTTGATGTAATCACCTGCATCACGTTCCAGATCCAATTTCTTGGCAGGCAGATCACTGTCTCGATAGATCACTAACCGGAAGAAAAGGTCATCCATAAATTTCCATGGATCCCGTACCACGATTCCTTCTAAAACTACATCGTTTATCATCTGACCTCCTTGTTTATAAAACCTTCGTCATCTAGGGTTAAAAAAATGCCGGACAGATCCCAGTGGGTTTTGTCCGGCCAACGATTGATTAAGAAATATTGAGTTGTCAATCAGAGTATAACAATTACAAGGGGCTTATCCTAGATGGTCAATTTCTTTTTAATAATGCCCACGCTCCTTTATGGGTAAGAAACGATCAATGTGTGAAGACACGTAGTTTGGCCACGCCAGTTTGAGTGACAAGCACCTTGGGAACTACTGATGGAAACAGGATAGATAAATCTGCTGACACAGAGACCCGTACCGTGTTGTCTCCCCCGCTGACCTGAATTCCTGTAACAAAGGCATGCACCCCTTTTGCGGATAAGCTGGCTGTATTTGAAGTCACATAAGCCTGAGCGTTCCCCCAGGTTCTTGAAGTGGGAACAAGACTTCCGGTATCTTGAAAAACTTGCTGATTGATCTCAGCGGAAGCGGCAACTGCTGCAGCATCCGCTGCCTTTGCCACTTCTGATATGGCATAAAAATACCGTCCGAGTTCAATAGCCAATGCCAGGGCAGGAATCATCACCAACCCAATGAATACCGCCCAGAAAGTCATTGAATAGCCACGCCGATCTCGCCACAGCATATTACCAGCCTTCTTGCCGAAATGTAGAATCGGCACGGACAGTAAACGTCTGCCCTGGCAATCCAGGGAACAGGCTGGTCAGAGGAGCCATAAAGTTGGGTACGCTGCCGCTGACTTGGATCTTTAAAATGCTGCCGGCACTTCCTCCAGGAGCCAAGACACTGACCGAAGTATTTTCCAGAATCCCAGCCTGGGCGATTGCGTCTCTTGCTCCACTCATGGCATAACAGGCTGGGCATTGCTGCGCCACACTTCCCATACGCGCACCATGCCTGGCTGCGGCTTGCACTGCCTGTTGGGCATAGACTAACATCCCCAGGTTAACAATCGCCAACATGACCATGATCGCAATTGGAGTTGTAATTGCAGCCTCTAGCAATTCCATCCCACGAGTGTCTTTAATAAACCTCATAATCCTCCTTGAGGAATAATTGATCTGCCAGTTTTGGAACATCCCCCGGGGGGACATTGCTGGCAGACCATTGATTTGACTAGATTTTTCCAGCAATATCTGTCACGATGGCAGCGATATTTTGGCCCAGCAACCGGTATGCACCATAAGCCACCAGAACAACTACTGCAATGATCAATGCGACCTCAGTCGACTCGATTCCCCGGTTATCCTTTAGGAAACGCAATGTCAATCACCTCCTTCCTGCTTTAGAAATATGGATAGAGAACGAACAACAAAGTTCCACAAAAAATTGATACGACAAAAGGAATTTCCCTCTTTTTCTGAAGGCTAGCGATTACGCCCTGCACTCCACCGACAATTGATATCGGGATCAGAAAAATTGGATTTCCAAGAACCAGGGCAGCAGCAATTATCAGCTTGACATCCGCACCTCCCAAAACACCAAATTCCCAAAGCACCCACACGACAAGGATGAGAAGACAAATCAACGTCGCCGCAGGTTGAAAAATTGCAGCAAATGTGGACAACGTAAGAGCAAATGCCAGACGTTTTTCTCGGGGGTTGAAATCTGATACGTGTGTCAATGCAATCATCAACAATACTGGAGCCCATAAGCCATTAAAAAGGCCATACACACCTGCACCAACCATCCCGCCAACGGTTAATGGCGTGGGGACCTGGTGGTTGCGGAGATCGTAGACCATACAGGCAAAAAACAGGGCTAAAACGGCGAAATTAGCGATCAGAAGGCGCTCCTATCCATTCTTCATCGGTGCAAGTGCTTAAAAATCAAAGCTGGACTCACTTCTGCGCCCAGAAGGTTCTGTCCAGCCAACGATTGATCAAAGATTGTCTATTAATAATTATAATGACGGAATGAAGTTATCCAAGGTGGCCAATTTTTTGATGGGAGTAATAGCCACTTTTCCAGCTGTCATGGAGGTTTTATGATACATAAAGTGGAACTAATCATTCCGAACGAACTTATAAAGGAAATTGAAGTTTACGCAAAGGTCGAGGGAATCACTCTCAATGAGTTCTTGCTGTGGGCTCTTGGTGAAAAGGTGGGCGAATTACGTGAACGGCGAGGGGTTAAGAATCTACTTCGAGTTATTCCAAACCAAGGCACTGAAAAAACTCCCTTAGATAAAGCTACACCTCCCACATATCCTCAAAAACGACTTCTGAAAGCCGAGGAGGTTGCGAAATACCTAAGAATAAGCAAATCCGGTGCCTATCGGTTGATGCGAACTGGTGAAATACCAGTTGTGAGATTTGGTAAAGTAGTCCGCGTAAGAGAGGAAGACATCGAAAGTTTTGTATTGAACACAAAAGCATAATCCAGACATTGCGGATTAGCCTAAAATAATTATCCCTACTTTCAAGATTAATACCGAGGCTAACAATATCGGCAAACCCGGTAAACGGTGAAGCATGATTTTCTGTTCCCGAACCAGAGATATCAATCCCGAAGCAATCACAACGATTAAGTGAATAACCAGAATCGACATGATAAAGAAAATCCCTGGCCACATAAGACAGATCGTAATTGCACTAACGGCATCCGCGCCACCCCACCACTTCAATTCCCAGGCAGCCCAGAAGCCAATGATTGCCAAAGCTGAAAGTGGTGAAGATTGAATCGAGAGGAATGCTCCCAAAAATAGCAATGGGAGCCAGGTGATTATTCGGCTTAATTCTTCCCAGCCAAATGCTTGAGATATTCTATACCGTTCACTAACAGCTGCAACTAAGACAGCAAGAAGGACTAATGCCCAGTCTC
>JABLXC010000077.1 GCA_013178185.1 Anaerolineae bacterium
CACTCCGCTTCCTCTGTAAAAGTGTAGAGGAGCGTTCCAAGGAGAGGAGGAATTATGTTGCATGATCGAAATGGGCAGAGCGTTGTTGAGTATATCGTTGTCCTGGCGATCTTCATCGCTCTGGTTGGCGGTGCGCTCTGGGAAGTATTTTCCACTTTAAAGGTCAAGTTCAATGATGTCAACGCCGAAATTGGTTCTTAAATCAGATTCCAAAGGGCAGGCAGCTGTTGAAGCCTTGTTAGTTTTGATGGTGCTTGCCCTGGTTATTTTTGGCGGAATTGAACTCAGTCGTGGAGTGGCCATAAGACAGGCATTGGACAGCAGTGCCGGCGCAGCTGTTCGCGCTTTATCGCTAGACCCTTCCCAATGGAGTTATGCAAAGAACTTGATTCAAGAAGGGACGAACCAAAATGTGATGGGCACGGCTGAGGCAACCACCATTCAGGTTTTTGATGCTGCCGGCACTCCACGGAGTTCTGCCTGGCTTTCAGGCAGCCCATTTGGAACTACTTTTATCCTGGAGGCTTCAGCACCATTTCAGGCAGATATTCCCTTTCTTTCTGAGCCTATCATGACAATACGGGTTCAGCACTGGGGAATCGTGGAGCGATATCCATGATCCCATTACCTTTTAAAGCTTTTACTGGAAATGGGATGATTATTGAAAGAAAAGCACAATCCGCGGTGTGGGGATTACTATCCATCCTCGTGCTTGTGGTCATTGCAGGTGGACTCGTGGATATTTACAGGATGTATGCAGCGCGTAATTGGGCTTATTCTGTAGCGCAAGAGGCTGCGCTTGCTGGTGCATCCCGAGGAAGGGACTGGAATGCTGTTCTCAATACAGGCTTTATCCAACTGGATCAAGCCGTGGCTAGTAATGAAGCTCAAAACGTAGTTAATTCTGCTATGCAAGCGCGTGGAATTATTGGGTACACCTCGTCAATTCGGGTTCTGCCTGATCCTTTTGGAGGAACGATTTCCGGATTTCCACCCCGTCCAGTTCGCTTGGGAGATGGATTGAGCGATTGGTCTAGTAATGAACCGGCTGTTGGAGTCTATTTGGAGGTTCCAATCCAATGGACGATTCTAAACATTTTCGGAATCGAATTGAAAACCGTTCGGGTTTTTGCATCCGCTGGGGTTGTCCAATGAAAAAATTTATCTTAAATCTGATGAAGCGTAAGAAAACATTTCTGGGAATTATCCTTGCCATTGTGATTGGTTTGGTGATCACAATCTCTGCTCTGGCTGATTATGGCCATCCTATCGTTTCCTATAATCGAAATCCCGTTTCGATCACGTTTCCTAGGGCTGGAAGAATTGTTTTATGGAATGTCATCACCTCAAGCTCACCGGGGTATTTTTCGCGCTATTACTTCATCCGCAATGGCTGCAGGGTAGGGCAGAACTGCACCTATATGGATGTGATCAACAACCAAACTGTGCTGACCCCGATCACAGTTGCGGCGGGTGAGACAATCCAGATCAGAGGTTGTGATTGTTATGGAGGGAACTGCGGTTCAGGTGGGTGCGCTAACCCTCATGTGGGTTGGAAAACGCCTCATCACGATTACTTTTGCCCAAATTACTTCTATTCGCAAAACTACAATCCAAGCGCCGGGGGTAGAGACTTTACCAGTTTAATGACAGCATTCCTCGCTTCCGGGGATACCATTATTGGTACTCCACAATGTTGGGGTGATTGGGATGAAGATAATAGTAATGGCGGTTATGACCACGACTTTGAAGATTTCGTTTTAATCTGGGCTTATCGAGATACCTTTACTGGCTACCATGATGGAGCCTCTGGAACGGTTCCTCAATCCCAATGTCGGGCTTACGGCTGGGTGATGCAAAATGCTGCTCCAGGGTTGGATATCAATTACCGCATCCTGGTAGATGGCAATTTGGTAGCGAATGGAGTAGCTAACCAGTATAGGGCGGATCTGACTGGAACCTGTACAGGTGGCACATGTGGATATAGTCAGGATTTATGGGGGGTAATATCGCCCAATGTTCAACATACCGTCCGTGTTCAGGGTCAAAATCCCCATAATTCCTCCTGGTTTGATCTTTCAGGAACGAATAAAACGATTCGGTGCTCTCTCCCACCCAGTGTGGATTTGAAAGCGAATAACCAGGATGGAACTATCCGGCTAACATCTCCAGCTCAATATACGCTGAGTTGGACATCAAACAATGCAGACACCTGTACCGCTTCAGGAAGCTGGACTGGAAACAAAGGTCAGGCTGGCTCGATGAATTACACTGGCATCACAACCGGAAGTTACACCTATACGTTGACCTGTACCAATCCCATTGGCTCCGCTTCAGATAGTGTAACGGTCATTGTCGACAATCCACCCGCAGTGGATTTGAAGGTTAACAACACCGATGGTCCTCTGACATTGATTTCTCCCGCAAACTTTACCCTGAGTTGGATCAGTCGCGATGCAACCAGTTGTTCAGCAGCCAGCTCAAATGGCAGCTGGGTTGGGAATGTGGTCGTAGCTGGAAATCAATCTGTGAGTGGAGTCCCGACTGGAACGCACACCTACACAATCACCTGTTCAAATCAGTATGAAAGTGCCAGCGATTCAGTCACGGTTATTGTGATCGCACCACTTCGCGGGACAATAGCGGTCACATATGCGCGTTTATTGTTATTTGCTCCTATCCTGGATCAACCCGCACAGACCCTAACTGGCGAGGTAACAGGTGGTGTTCCACCTTATTCTATTTTGGTACGAGTTCGGGCACCATCGGGAGCCCAATTTTCTTTGAACCGCAACGGCTCAACCTGGTCGGTAACCCCTGAGAATTCAGGAGATCTCAATTTTGGCACCACAGAAGAGGGTATCTGGACCGCATGGGCTGATTTGACGGATGATTTTGGCCAGACATATCGAACACCCAGCGTAGTTTGGGAGGTGGCATGGCATCCCGTGCATGGTCGCCCGTAATCCGAATTCTACTTGCCGCCCTTACAGTGATGACCACTGCCAGTTGGGAAACAACATCTGTGAAGGCTGATAGCGATGGCACCTGCCAAATAGCATATGGCTTAACTCCAACATCTATCCCAGATTGGTTAATGCCAGTAAGCGGGAACACGAACCTAGCCACTGCCAACCGTTATGATGTTTTGGCTGCCGAGTTATTGTCATCCGGATTAGTCGATGGTTCTACCTGTCCAGCACAAGGGTTGAATCCTGATGGCTCCGCAAATGGTTGTGGAATCGAGCTTACTCATGAACAAGTGCTCACCTGGCAGAACCAATTTGACTCGGTGATTCTCTCTTCTTCTCAGGCCGCAGAGTTACCCCCAAAGGTAGTTAAAGCTGTCATTGCTGTTGAATCGCAATTCTGGCCGGCAGCAAATTGGACGTTGGGTGAGATCGGATTGGGTCAGATGACCACATATGGTGCAGATCTTGTTTTAATGTGGCGACCGGCTTATTTCCAAACCATCTGCCGGCAAACATACGGTGAAGTAGGATGTACTACCCAATATCAATTCCTGGATTCTTCAACGCAATACTTATTACGGGGAATGGTTTTACGAGATATCGAGGCTACCTGCCCGAATTGTCCAGGGGGTGTTGATATTGAAAAAGGAAACCAAGCGATACGAGTTCTAACTGAAACCCTCAACGCAAGTTGTTCGCAATCGTCCCGAATTTTCAATCTGGCAACCGGCAAACAACCATCTGCGTTCTTAAGTTATGACGATTACTGGCGTCTGGTTCTCGCAAATTACCATGCCGGCGCAGGATGTGTTTTTCAGGCTCTCCGAAAAACCGGAAATCCGAACAGTTGGAATAGCATTGCAGCCAATTTTTCAAGCGGTTGTGCAAGTGGTGCTGAATATATTCGACGTATCGAAGGGCAGATCAAGCCTTAGGTAAAGAGGTGTTATGGATTGGATTATTTTTGGCCTTGTTGTAGCCTGGTTGGGAATCGTATCTTGGTTCGATATTCGAAAAAGTGAAATACCTCACAGCGCATGGGTGGTTATTCCTCTTATTGGCGCAGCTGTTTATCGGATCTGGCAGGGAAACTGGACATTAGTCCTACTTGCTGCTGTAGTTGCTGCTGTTAGTGAACGGTATAGGATATCCAAGGCATTTGGTTGGGAAGAGTTGAGCCGGATAATCACCTGGCTCCCATTACTATTTATGGGAGTATTCCTCTCGATACAATCTTCGCCACTTTCAGCTCTGGCAATCATTGGCTTCTGGGTTGCCTGGGAATTGAATTGGTGGGGTGGTGCGGATGCCGTTAGTGCAATAACCATAATTCTTATCTACCCAGAAAGCAAATTTATTCTTGCATTTTTAGCAGTTAATGTAATTATCACAATAGCGCTAGTTATTAGATCTTTGATCGTAGAAAAAACGGTTCGTTTGCATAGAATTCCAGGATTGCCCTTGATATTAATTGGAGTGATTTCTCTTCAAATTATGAATTTAGTCATAACATAAGTTGTAGCGTTGACTAAGGACAGTATAATAAAAATAAAAAGCACCCACCACGCCTCTGCTTAGCATGCGGAAGTGTGGTGGGTCATTTTTTATAGTAAATCAAATAAATTTCTGCTTTGGGATAACTTATGACTGAAATCATTATTCTTTTTCTAGGCGCATTTTTTGCTGCGGCAATTTCCGGCGCGGCAGGGTTTGGTGGAGCACTTCTTTTACTACCTTTACTAGTGGTCTATGTTGGTGCAGAACATGCTGTTCCGTTATTAACCGTTGCCCAATTGATAGGGAATTTTTCACGTGCAGGGTTCGGTTTTAAAAAAATTCAATGGAGACCCGTTGCATTATTTTTAATAGGAGCAATCCCTTCTGCAGTATTGGGAGCTTTGTCATTTGTACAACTTCCAAAGAATATAGTCACTAGAGCTATAGGTTTGGCAATAATCATTTTTGTGATCTTAAAAATTACTGGGATTTTAAAATTAAAACCCAGTAAGTGGTTATTACTGATAGGTGGAATAATCGTAGGTTTTCTTTCAGGACTTGTGGGGAGTGCTGGCCCAATAGGAGCAGTTGTTTTCTTGACACTTGGTCTTCCTCCTGTTGCCTATGTGGCAAGTGAGGCAACTACAGCTATAGCAATGCATGCGGTAAAAATGCTAATTTATCAACAATTTATAACTTTAGATAAGCAATTTTGGCTTCTCGCAATTCTTCTGGGAGCAGCAATGATCCTTGGCACATGGGTGGCGAAAAAATTTATCGAAAGAATTAGTCCAGAAAAATTCCAAAAATATATATCTATTCTACTCATAGCCATAGGTCTGTATATGTTGATTCATGGTTAAAAGGTTTATTTCTTATTGGTTTGCCCACCTTGGAAAACGCCATTCCATCACTATAATTAGAAACAGACAAACTTAATCTAATCGTTGGCCGGACATAAACCTGCTGGATATGCAGTGCATGTCCGGTTTTTTGTTATTTAGATACTTTTAGCGCAAGGAGCACCCTCTTGATTGCGAATATTGCATTATTAGCGTTGTTTTTCGTCTGTATGGTCTACGATCTCCGCAATCACCAGGTCCCCACGCCATTAACCGTTGGCGGTATGGTTGGTGCAGGTGTGTATGCCCTTTTCAATGGCTTATGGGCTCCGGTATTGTTGATGATTGCACTGACACACGTCTCAGATTTCAACCCCCGAGAAAAACGTCTTGCATTTGCTCTTACGTTGTCCGCATTTGCTGCAATTTTTCAACCTGCGGCGATGTTGATTTGTCTTCTCATCCTTGTAGTATGGGTGCTTTGGGAATTTGGTGTTTTGGGAGGTGCGGATGTCAAGCTGATAATTGCAGCTGCCCTGGTTCTTGGAAATCCAATTTTTCTGATCCCGATATCAATTGTCGGTGGAGTGCAGGGCGTAATCGC
>JABLXC010000078.1 GCA_013178185.1 Anaerolineae bacterium
GTGCCTGACCAGTAGCAGTACAGGTGCCCCCGCCATCACATCCGCCTGTCCATGAACCAATTCCGGGAATCAGGGTGAAATTTGCCTGGTGGACGAAGGCTTCATAATGGGTTTGACCTAATCTACCTGTGATCCAATCCTGGCTGGCGGCATCCAATGCTGCAGTAGCTTGCAACCAAGCTACTGCATCCGGTAAATGTTCTACATGTGTCCGGCATTCCTTGAATACCATTTCTGTATCTGAGACACCATCATTGATAGCTGATCCAGCTCCGGTATTACAATTGGCGGTTTCTCCGGAATTGGCAGAGCGGCAAACATCTCTTTCTTCATAAATCGGTTCATACCAAGTGAAAATCACTGGAGGAACTGTCACCCTGACCTGGATATCTGCACCGCGGCGATTTTCGGTATCTTGTCCCACAACCAGGGGATTGTTCGGCGCAGTTTTTTGAATGATGAGGACAGGTTGTTGCATAGAAACCGTTGGATCAGGACACTCCCTTGGGGGAGGAGGTGGGGTGACAATTCCCGAGCACCCCCCTGGAATGGCCGCACAGTTTTGTGAACCATTCAAGTACAACAAATACAATGAGCGGAGAGCGCCATCATTCCAAGTCATTTGAAGCAGCGTTGTGATGAATCCCCACCCGGAGAAATAGGTCCACACATCCTGCTGACCATTGAGAACCGCTCCCCAAAATTGATCTGGGCTGGTGTACTCTGGATGTTCCACCTGTACCTTGCTCCAATCCAGATTATCGCCGGCAACAAGCCCGAGAAAAGAGATCAGGCTGCCGTAACCATTTCCCAGTGATCCATAGTAGCCGGTCAAACCACTTTCCTGGGGGTTCATGGCCATAAAAAATAATGTCGAGGCTGAGGGTAAGACGACGATATTCCCGCTAGGCGTTTGATAGCGGTGATAATTAGCATCAAGATCAATGGACTGGCCAAAGGGCAGTTCAATTGACATCCAATCGGGGTGATCTGTGGTAACTCCAAGATCAATCAAATCAGGATTCAGATTTCCATCCGGCTGAAAAACCTCTGACCAGGGATCGGTGCCCTGAGCATATACAATCGATGGAATGAGCAAGGTCAAGACGACAATGATCAGGAAAATTCTTTTCACTACTTCTTTCCTTCTTCTACAGTTGTGGTGGGAGTTTTTTCGCGAGCGAGGATGGCGTTGATTTCTGCTTCCATCAAGAAACGATCAAACTTCCAACCACTTTCTGTTTTAGCGAGAACAACATATGCTGTATCCTGAGTTTTATTGCTGCCTGGTAAGGGGGAAGATACCGTGATGGTCATCTGCCAGACTTGCTCGGAACCATTGTCTGCTACTTTTTCCACTGTCTGAGAGGCAGCTGTGACCACAGATTTAGCATCCACGTATTTTTCCCACATACGGTCCGCGCCGGCCGAAAACAGCTCGCATCCAGCGGGAGTGCTTACCTCGCAGATACGCTCTAGCCAGGCTTCTTTTCCTTCCTGATAGTTCACCTGGAAGACCTGCTCAATAGCATTGACCGCTGCAGTAGAAACCAGACTATCTTCGTTGGTTGATGCTGCTGAACCTTGCTCCGTATGAAGTGGCCAGTTTTCGATCACCAGGATACCTACAGCAACGACAACTGCCAGGATGACGGCAATGATCAGATTACGTTTTGAGACTGGAATTTCTTTCAATTTTTTCTCCTTTTCCGGTTAACGGGTTCGAAAGTAAGTTAAAACAAAAGCGACCATTCAGATCTCAACGCCTATTTACACGCACGCAAGTTGTGTAAACAGGGAAGAAGCTGATGGTCGCTCCAAGGATTCTTTGGAACAGCTGATGATTATCAGCGACCGAACAGATATTTGGTTGTGACTCTAATCATAGCAATAAGAAAGCACCTATCCTAGGGGGACAATTTTGACGAAATTAGCAAAAATGCGGAAATTAACTTGACAAAGCAATACTAGAGTATTACATTATTATTAACCTAACCGATAAGGAAAACGAGCATGCCGAAAACAAATTCTGCGAGTAAACCAGTACGATCTTTTCGAATTAGCTCAGAAGGCGTGCGTCAATTAAGAGCGATGGCAAGCGTTATGGGACGGAGTGAAAGCGATGTGATTGAGGTTGCACTAGATCGAATGTATCGCGAGGAGATTCGTTATAACCGGGTCCTACGAGAAGGTGCCCGACCAGAAGATCAGTATCAGACAGATAAAGAGAATGAAGGAGAAAATGAAATTCATCGTAGTGATTCTTAAGTTGATTGGATGGGTTGTCAAAGCTGCAGTCATCCTTGCTATTTGCTCCAGTATTATATTTGTTGCCTACAAGGGCAACCAACCCATGAAGGTTCCCCAGGCTCCAAAGGGGATGACCTACTTCGATTTTATTACTGACCGGATAGATGCCGCAAAAACGGTAGAACCTTCCCGGTGCGGGTGGGGCATGATGTTATCTCTAGCTGCTCTGGGCCCAATTTATTCATTTGTTTATACCGAAGTTGGCATCCACCCGGATGGAGCTCTTGCGCGAGGCACCGCCCCAGATCCAGATATCCCTAAGGATGTCGCAAATGCTGAGTGGTATGAAGTGCCAGGGATTTGGTGGGATACAGTTGAAAGATTATCCTGGACGATGGTGGGGAAGCAGGCAGCTTATGGATGTAAGTTTAGACAGGTAGAATATAGTCAAAATTAATCCACGTAATAATAGCCAACTTAAGAATTGCTGGAAAAGTGCGGAGAAGCATATTACGGCATGCTTATCGAATCAGTCTACTTGCAATATGCTTCTCTGTCACCTCAAAGCGTAAAACCAGAAATCAATTTTAATATCGGTCAAATTCATCACACAAAGAAACGTCGAAATAATTAGGCATATTGAGCGAATGGCTATTCGGTCGATCAGGTACCATTATCCTTTCCTTGGGTAGTTATTTCCATTTGCTTCGATCAACATACCTTGGTAATCACTGAGATATTCATCTTTTGGCTGCAATGAAAGCAATTTTTTTAATAAATTACCGTGGCAATCTCTTACTTTTTTCCTACTTCCGCATGGACATCTTGAGTGAGCCATATATTGATTTTGTGCCAATGCCTTTACTAATCGCAGAATTATTTGGTTATCATCAATTTTAAATAAATCCTTGTAGTAATCCAAAATTCCTTCCCAGCCATGAGCTAATTCTCCATAAGGCAAAGATCCGTATTTGCAGTTGTAGCTATAAGTATAAAGATAAGGGATGACACATTTTTCAATAAATCCAAGTAATGAAGGTTGTTTGGAATAATTAAGTCGTAGAGCAAGAGATGCTCCAAGACATAATGTGCCATCTGTGTATTTATGAAAACCTCCAACAATTCTGTTGGCCTTGTCTTTAATTGTGGGCAGAGAATCTGGATAGTTATTTGGAATAACCATCTCGATTAAATAATCATCATCGATTTGCTGGAATTGGTAATTTGCAGAAAAACTAAGGTTCCCTGTAACAAAATTTTTTCCATCACGGTATTCAAGGTGTAAGGCAGGATATCTTTGCACCAATTCCCAATATTGTTTATCTATGATCGATAAATCGACCATTTATGCTCTCCAAGGTTTGGGCGGATTAGTGATATTAACGATTGGAGGTGTCTTCTGTAAAACCGAATTGTCGAATGGGGCTTGGGATTGCGACTTTTCCTCAAGTTTCGCAATTGACGAATTCGAAACTCGTTCTCCAAAAATGGGTGTGAGAATTTTTCTCGCAGAATCCGAGTCATAACAAGTAAGAATTCTATTGAAATCCGACTTAACTTTTTGCAGCCAATACCCAAAATTTCGTTCTCGATTAGGATTATCTACCCACCTATCAGCGAAATTTTCGGTAGGATCAATAGGATTTGGAACCCAAGCCACACCATTTCGCCTAACCAAAAATGAAGGCATTCTATCAATAATGTTTACCATAGCATCAACGATATCTGCCTCGTTCTCATAAGCGTTTGCCGCTAATGTAGTGATTAGAATTGAGGCAGGCTTATTATCCTGATCGTTGATAAAATTAATATCTCTATGCCGTTTTAAAAGTTGGATACATCGTTGTAGGGGAGTCTTAATCCGATAATTAGGAACCTTCTCAATTTCCGCCTTAAACGCCTCACCGAAAACACGCTTATATAATTCAGAGTATTGGATTAGCATTCGACTTTGGAACCATGCAGCAAATCCTTTG
>JABLXC010000079.1 GCA_013178185.1 Anaerolineae bacterium
TTCTTCCGGTTCATGAGGATTTCGAGATTGATCTCATCGTCATCACCGTTGCCGCCTCTCAAAACCCGGTGCAAATTGATGCGGTCGGGCTCACCGGAGAACTGCTCGGCTATCTCGATCTGCCCGTATTCTGGCGGGTTTCGCTTCCCAACACGCCTGTCAGCCTTGCTGCTGGAAAAGATGGCTTGATTTATGCAGTCACAGACCCGACTGGTCTTTACACCTACGATGTAGAAGGCAACCAATTAGGAAAATTTTCTGTTCCCGACCAGGCCTTGCTAACCGACGTAACCACCGACTCGCGCGGCAATCTGCTGGTTGTTGATGATGGCTACGGCTGGTTCATACAGATGTCTCCCGAAGGTGAGCATCTCACTATCGGCGGCGATGGTCTTTACGGTCAGGCCGCCGTTCATCCGTCCAACGGTCATTTTTATATCCTTAAGGACAGGGTTATCCTTATTTATACTGAAGAGGGCGAACCCCTGGATGAAATGCCGCTGGACGAGACCGCCGTTTATTCCAGCCTGGCTTTCGACCGACAAGGCCGCCTGTTTACTTTACGCAATCCCCAATGGCAGCCTGAACTTCTTCAAATTGACCCGCTTAGCGGCGCTGAGCTGGACGCCATCCCGCTGTCGCGCGCCACCCAATACCCCATTGAGATCGTCGCTCGTGACCTGGCAATTGACACTGGCGGCAATTTTTATATCCTGTTCCAAATGAATACCGGGCAGATTGCAGTGCATATGCTCGACCCGCGCGGAAACTTCTTGCATCGTTTTGGCAGATTGACCGACGACATGGACGATTGGCCTGAGGGCGCACTCTTTGACCCGCGCGCCCTCACCGTCAGCCCGGATGGCCGTTTGATTATTGTGGCCGATGGCTGGGGTGAGACTTCCTACTTAACAGCTTTTCTGAAGGAGCATGAATAACGCCGGGGAAATGAGATTCTCTGGCGTTTAAGTTCCCCAATCGCGCAGGTACAGAAAGTCGTAGCCGACGGTACGGTTGCTGAGCTTGGCGATCGGCGGCAGGATGCGCTTGAACTGGTTGCGCCGGATGCGTTCTACCACCGCCTTGACGAACGGCTCGTCAAAACCGGCCTGGACGCATTCCTGCGGCGTGTAACGCTGGTCCACCAGCAAGTACAGGAGCTTATCCACCTCGGCGTAAGTGAACCCCAGTTCGCCCTCGTCGGTCTGCCCGGCCCAAAGGTCGGCGGTGGGCGCTTTGCTCACGATCTGCTCCGGCACGCCCAGGGCGCGCGAAAGCTGGCGCACCTGAGTCTTATAAAGATCGCCTATCGGGTTGAGGGCGCAGGCCGAATCGCCGTAGAGCGTGGTGTAGCCCAGCAGGATTTCGGTTTTGTTGCCCGTGCCGACCACCAGCCCGTTGAAGACCGCAGACTGGTCATACAGGATGATCATGCGCTGGCGCGCCATGATATTCCCCTTGCGCAAGTCGCTGATCTCAGGATAAAGCTGGAAGAGCGGCTCCACCATCGGCGTGATCTCGATCGTCAGGGATTGCACGCCGGTCGCATTGATGACCAGTTGGGCGTGATCGAGCGATTCCTGCGACGAGGTTTTATAAGGCATGCGGATCGCCAGGACGTTTTGTGGTCCCAGCGCTTCGGCTGCCAGAAAGCAGGAAAGGGCAGAATCGACCCCGCCAGAAAGCCCAAGCACGGCGCGGGTAAGGCCGGTGCGGGTGATTTCGGTGCGTAGGAAACCCGTCAGGATGCGGCGCGCCAGGTCGGTATGGATCGTAAGATCCGGAGAAAGGTCTTTTTTCATCTTTTGGTCTCTTTTCACCGCCCAGAGGCGCTGCCGCGCCCGGCCAGGATGCGGCTCATCTCGCGCTGCACCAGGGCGGTGCGTTCATCACGCAGCAGGGGCAGGCGGGCGCGCGTGCGGTGTAGCTGGTTCAGGTCGATCTCGACAAAAGTGAGCGCTTCTTCATCGTAAGGGCCGCGCCCAAGCACTTCGCCGTTGGGGTCATATACCGCCGCGCTGCCCCAAAAGTGCAGGCCGTCTTCATAACCGACGCGGTTGGTGTGGATCACAAAAGAGGTGAACAGGCTGGCGTAGGCGCGGTTGATATGATCCACCCAACGGGCGGTCTCGAGCTGGTCGTCCGCGCCCAGGCCCCGCCCCGGAGAAGCCGAATGGAGCAGGAAGATATCGGCGCCGTCCAGCCAGAGCAGGTAAGGCGGCGAAGCGTGCCAGAAATCCTCGCAGATCAGCATCCCCACCCGGCCAAAGCGGGTATCAAAAGCCTGCACCGAATCGCCCCAGGCAAAGAAGCGCCCCTCGTCGAACAGCCCATAGGTGGGGAGGTACACCTTGCGGTGAACGTGCAACACCTGGCCGCGCGACAGGTACGCTGCCGAAATAAAAAAGCGGTTGCGGGTATCTTCTTCCACAAAGCCGACCATCAGGTCCAGCTTTTGGCTAGCCTGGAGGAGCGGCCGGAAGACCGGATCGTCATCATTGGGGTGGTGCGAGACCATCGGAGCCAGGTCCTGAAGGACATACCCCGTCAGAGAAAGCTCAGGGAAAACCAGCAGGTCAGCGCCGCCGGCGTGGGCTTGCTCGACCAAAGCCAGGTGCTTTTCAAGGTTGGCTTCGACATCCCCAAGACGGGTATTGATCTGCGCTAAGGCGAGTTTAATCATCCCTTCTCCTGCCTGTGAAAGTTATTATATCCCCGAACCTTCAAAACCCACAAAGGAGAATAACAGGTAAATGCAGGGCAGATGGCCGCGCCCCGCACCTCTTTTATTTATCAATAGCATTACAATAAGGAGGAACCGACAAGCGACCGAGAAACCTTGACGCCCGCTTAACAGTTTCCTTGCTGCCTATCCCGGAATGATTCGTGGAGCGAAGCATCCAGGGCGATGAATTGGCCGTGTTGTCTCGCCCTTGAGAATGGACAGGAAGCCTCGCTTTTATTGTTTCTGTTGGAAGCGAGACGCTTCGCCCCGGAGAAAGGCATCCGGGACTGCGCCCCGGAGAAAGGCATCCGGGACTGCGCGGCAAGACGCTTTGTAAACCCCATTTGAGGGGGTGGGAGTCCTTGCGAGCTGAATTAGAATTCGGCGTGTTAAAACCCCGCCTGAGGGCATGGAAACCCTTATGGGTTGGTTCTTCTAAACCGAGCAGGGGATTGGTCGCGCTGCCCTCTGATAAAGATTTGAGGTGAAAATGACGTTCAGAGAAATGAGAAGAAGAAAACAAGCGTTATCCGAAGCCGAAACGATCGAGATCTTGCAATCGTGTACATCGGGAGTTTTAGCCGTCGCGGGCGACGACGATTACCCTTATGCCGTCCCTTTGAGTTACGCTTATAAGGACGGAAAATTGTTCTTTCACTTTGCAAAAGCAGGCCACAAGTTGGACGGCATCGCCAAAAACAGCAAGGTGTCGTTTTGCGTGATCCAAATGGATCAGGTGATGCAGAGCACTTTCACCACCCACTTTCGCAGCGCAATTGTGTTTGGCAGGGCAAGGATCCTCACAGAAGACAGTGAGAAGCGATATGCCCTCGAATGCCTGGTCGAAAAATATTCTCCGGATTACATCGCAGAGGGGCAACTGGCAATCGAGCGCAGCTGGGACAGGCTTTACGCGGTAGAAGTGCAGATTGAACACATGACAGGTAAGGCGGCGATCGAACTGATGGCGTAAAACTTCATGGATCAATCGAAGCGACTTTGGGCGCGGGTCGCGATGGGGGTGAAATCTGTATAAAAGTGAGGTGGCGATATGACCAGCAAAGAAATATCGTTGAACAATGCCTGATGCAATATTGCGCTTCCCAACATCATCCGTGCCTGCCTTGAGTATGGGTATGGAGACGCAATCTATTCCTTGCGCGCTATGATATCAAAGAGGCTGTCAGTTGCAACGTCGAGTGAGTTGTGTCAGTAGTCTGCTTTGAAAGACGGAAAGTATGTTCTATTAGAGATGGAAATTGTTACAATATAGGAAATGCCTTTTGATATGGAGCTGTTTATGGCGGACAAAGAGTTATTAACGATACAAGAAGCCAGCGACTGGGCTACCAGTTATTTGGAGGAGTGGATAAACATTGGGGTCAGATGAATTGGTAGACATGAGCCGGGTAATTGGGGAAGGCTCGCTTGTGAAGCTGACGTCGATTGAAGCAATACATGAACAGCTTCAGGGCAGCTTTGAGGGCC
>JABLXC010000008.1 GCA_013178185.1 Anaerolineae bacterium
CCATAAGCCTGCACCCAACCATCCCTGGCGTTCACCCATATCTACTCGTAACCCTACTAAAGCTGCTCCCTGAAAGGGGACATTCTAACTTTGGCAGTTTGGGTGACATTTTAACTTTGGGCTAACAGATTATCCTGTCTGAGTTGGAGGACGGCAAATGGCCTCTTTCCGGTATGGGGATCAACCAATCCAATTGGCCGCATAGGGCCAAAAGCGAGAGTATCCTGCCCTCTTTGGGCGAGGATTTCAACAGGCAGGCAGCCTTCAAAGAATTGTGAAGCCCCTGCTCTGACTCCTGATTGAATGGGCTTTTCGAAACTTTTTAATTCGATGCACTGGGCGCTCTTAAGTTCCTGGATAAAGTTGTAGTATTGTTCTTTGGTAAAAGGACAATTAATATAATCGCCAGTGTTTGAAGCGTCGCCAGTAAAACGCGAACTTCTGAAGGCAATTTCAAAATTAATTGAATCGGCTGAAATCATTGGGGCTATGGCATCGTAGAAGAATAGTAGTTCTTCGCCCGCAAAAGAAACAAGGCTTTTTGTTAATGAAGTTGAAGTCAACGGTCCAGATGTTACAATGCAGGGCTGATCGGGTAAAGAAGTAACTTCTTGCCGGACGATTTTGATGAGAGGGTGTTCGGATAATCTTTGGGTGACAAGAGCCGAAAAAGTTGATCGATCCACGGCCAGAGCTGTCCCTGCGGGTACGGCAGAAACTTCGGCGCACTCAAGCAACAAAGATGCGAGGAGTCTTGTTTCTTGTTTTAGCAAACCTGCAGCGCGGTCTGGCATATTTGAACCAAATGAATTAGAGCACACCAGTTCTGCCAGGTTTCCTGTTTGGTGCGCGCCGGTTTGTTTTTCGGGGCGCATCTCGTATAAGTAAACTTTGATACCCAATTTAGCAGCTTGCCAGGCTGCTTCACATCCTGCCAATCCACCGCCAATGATAATTATTTCTCCCATAAAAGTTTTTCCTTGTCTGTGGATTTTAATTTTACCATCGCAAAGAAAAATTCCCCTGGTATAAAACTTGCAACGATCCCTATATGCCACTATACTCAACCAGGTAGGGATGCTTATGTTTCAACTTCCGTTCCACACAATTCGACCGGCAACCACCGCGCATCTTGCTCAGACAATGACGATGCTCAGCTTGACTGCCGAGGAGCTTAGGCAGCAAATTGAGTCGGAACTGGCGGCAAACCCAGCCCTGGAATTGATCAATGAAAGACGCTGTCCAACCTGCCATCGGTTGCTCCCTAAGCAGGGTTTGTGTCCAATTTGCAGCCAGCCCTTTTTGATTCAAGCGAGCCGGTCGTATTTATTTCCCCGCGAGAAGACTTTTATCCGGGCAGTATTTCGCCCCAATCTGAGGACTTGCCGGTGGATAATTTCTCAATCGCAACCGAGGATCTCCCTACTTATGTTCTCAGGCAGATTGCTTCAGAACTTGATGCATCGAACCGGAAAATAGCAGCCTTCTTGCTTACACATCTGGACGAGGATGGGTTGTTGACGATCTCTTTGCTTGAAGTGGCCAGGTATTACCACGTCCCTTTGGGTGATGTTGAGAGAGTGCAGCGAATCATCCAGAGAGCGGACCCAGTTGGTGTGGGTTCTAGCTCGCCGAAAGACGCTTTGTTGTCACAACTAGACATCCTTTCTGAAACGCGTTTGATTCCGCCTCATGCGAGGGAATTAATCCAATCTGGAATGGATTTACTGTCCCGCCATCAGCTATCTGAACTTGCCCGCCGGATGAAAGTTCCTCTCCGCCAGGTGCAGCAAGCGTATCGCTTTATAAGTGAAAACCTTAATCCATTTCCAGGGCGAGCAAATTGGGGAGATGTGCGCCAACCTGCCAATAGCCGGTTGGATGTTTTCCATCGACCAGATGTTATTATCAGTTACCTTGAAGGGGATGTGGAAAAACCGCTGATTGTGGAAATCATCCTTCCGTTGAATGGAACGCTTAGAGTGAACCCCGTATTTAAAAAAGCGATCCATGAAGCGCCGGAAGAAAATAAGGATAGCTGGAAAAGTGATTTGGAACGTGCGTCATTATTTGTGAAGTGCCTGCAACAGAGAAACCATACCATGCAACGATTAATCCATCGTCTGGTTGTTTTGCAGAGTTGGAGGTGCACGAATCGACCATTTCGCGAGCTGTGGCGAATAAGACGGTACAATTGCCAAACAAGCGGATCATTCCACTTTCATCTTTTTTTGATCGAAGTCTAAACGTCCGTACGGTTTTGTGCAACTTGATTTCTCAAGAACAGCGACCTTTGAGCGACTCTGAACTGGTTGATCTGTTAGAGGAATATGGATATAAAGTGGCGCGCAGGACGGTTGCAAAATATCGGGCGATGGAAGGGATTCTCCCGGCTCATTTACGTCAGGCAAGTAGTTAAGGTTCTATGGCGAGTTCAACCCAAATCAAGAAGACTTTCGCATGGACAGGCAAGAATCCGGCTGATCTGGTAAACGCGGAGGTTTTGCTTAACTTGCTTCCTGGCCCTGCCATCATTATTGATAAAACTAAAGGAATCATTCTGCTCGCGAACTCCACTTTCGTCCGTCTCGTTGGTTATTCAGAGGAGGAAATATACACCTACCCTCTCGATCAGTTTGTCTTGGGATTTCAAACCGATTTACTTCAAACAGGGGAGAATTTTTCTGGGGTAATCAAAAGGCGAAATCGCACCTCCTTATCTGTATCCTTTAAAATCCAGGCGTTGGATCAAGAAGAGACAAAGCTCGCAGTGATCTTTAAGAACCCTGAGAGTGATCTGGAGGTTAAAAGCGTCAATCCAGTTCATGAACAAATGTTGGAAAGTTTGCTTGATTTGATTTCATGTTCTGATTCCGAGGAGCTGGATAGCTCGATCGAGGCAACCCTGGAAGTGTTTTCGGCAATCGTTGGGACAAATCTTATGTGCCTTTACCAAGCTAACAGCGACTCTCCAGGTTTGAGAAAAGTAATTACCTGCGAGCCGATTGCGATTTTTCCTGATGAAATACCATCAACGGATCTAATTCGCCTGAGTGGGGCATCCATGTGGATCCCGGGCGCTCCTGTTCAAACTGAGATTCATCGCGCGGGGCGCATCTCCGATCTTAAGTATGTGGCTTCAATTCCACTTGGCCAGGGCGGAGCTTTATCTGGACTGCTTGTCTTGGGTGGAGCAGGAAGAATGCCGCCGGCCAATCTGAGTTCCTTGTTGCAATTTCTGAGTAGCCTGATTTCAACGAAGACACAACATTTTATTTTGGATGAGAATTTGCGGGATCAGATTTTTGAACTCGAGAATCAAAACAACGTTCTCACCGAACTGTTCAATGTTGCTCAGGAAGGGATCATTATTCTAAGTTCTAACTTGGCAATTGCGCGGATGAATTCTGCTGCGGAATTTATGCTAGGATATGCGGAGACCGAAGTACAGGGTCAGCTCGTTGAAAACATTTTAATCGGCCCGGACGGATTGATTCGCGCTTTAGAGAAAGTACATGAAGGAATCCCATTTCACAATCTCGGTACAGTTCATATTCATCGGCGGAGCGGTCAAAGTTTTCCTGCCAATTTGCAGGTTATTCCAGTGATGAAAGATGGGGAATTATTTTCAGTTCTTATTTTCATCTCGGATGTCAGCCAAAATGAGCAGATCAAGGTGCGGACGCAGCAACTTGAGCATCGCGCAGTGCTAGGAGAATTTACTGCGGTATTTGCTCATGAGGTCAGAAATCCCATCAATAATATTTCTACGGGGTTGCAACTCTTGAGCACCCTGATAAGATCGGATGATCCTAATCAGGATATTATTAATCGCATGCTGGGCGACTGCAATCGGTTGAATCAATTGATGGAATCCGTTTTGTCCTTCTCACGACCTCTTGAGACCAGGTTTGAACCGGTTGATATTTCGCTCTTATTGCAGCGTATTTTAGACCGTTGGCGTCCGCGACTTGCCAAAGTGAATGTGGAACTTTTCTTCCAACCGGTCAATAATCTCCCAAAAATATTGGGAGATATTCGATCTCTTGAACAAGTATTCACAAATCTGATCAGCAATGCGGTTGAAGCAATGAGTAAGAGCGGTGGAACGTTAGCTATCCGACTTAACAAGTATGATCAGATCCCAAACACCCCTCAGATTGAAGTCAGTATAACGGACAGTGGCCCAGGGATACCGGATGAGATCAAAGGCCGATTATTTGAGCCATTTGTCTCGAATAATCCGCGTGGAACAGGGCTTGGACTGGCAATTACCAAACGGATTGTAACCGCACATCGTGGCAACATCAGTGTAGATACATTTCCTGGCGGCACGGTATTTCGTGTTTACCTGTCGACAGTAAACGGAGAAGTAGATGAGCATAACAATATTGATCGTTGATGATGAGGATCATGCGCGGCAGAATATTGGAGCGTTCTTAATGGCTCGAGGGTATGAAGTGATCGGTGTATCTACTCTTGCTGACGCTCGGAAATGCCTGGAGAAAGGAGATGGCGATGTCGTCTTGCTGGACGTTCAATTGCCGGATGGATATGGTCCAAACCTTCTTCTTGAGACGGCACATCAACCCTTCAGACCCCCGATTATCCTTATCACAGCCTACGGCGACATCGATATGGCCGTAGATGCCATGAAAAATGGGGCGCATGATTTTCTAACAAAGCCATTTGAACTTACTCGAATAGAACAGTCAATTCAGCGAGCCTGTGAGATCGTTTTGATGCGGCGAGAATTGGATCATCTGAGAAGCTCGCAACACCAGCACGCTTCTTTTGTCGTTGGAAAGAGCTCAACAATGCAAACTGTGTTGGCGCAAGCTCAAAGAGCCGCGGCGACTTCTGTCTCTGTCTTGATTACAGGAGAAACCGGAACGGGCAAGGAGGTGTTGGCGCAGTTTATTCATAAAAATGGCCCTCGTGCTAATAAGCCCTTCATTGCCATCAATTGCGCTGCTATCCAGAATACCATGCTTGAATCAGAATTGTTTGGTTATGAAGCTGGCGCTTTCACCGGCGCTGAGCGCCGGAAACATGGTCTTATGGAGGTTGCCGATGGCGGGGTTCTTTTTTTGGATGAGATTGCTTCCATGCCTATGGATATCCAGGCGAAGCTGCTGCGCGCGATCGAAGAAAGGGCTTTCCGCAGAGTGGGGGGGACTAACCTTGTCAAAGTAGATGTCCAGATTCTGGCAGCATCAAATCGGAATCTGATGACAATGATCCAGAATGGGCAATTCCGTGAGGATTTATATTATCGCCTGAAAGTAGTTGATCTACACATCCCATCTCTTCGAGACAGGAAAGTTGATATTCCTGAGTTGGTTGGTTTTTTTATCCGCCAGAACAACCCACGGCTTGGGATGAATGTAACCAACATTACCCCACGGGCATTGCAGGTTTTAATTTCTTATAATTGGCCGGGAAATATTCGTGAACTGAGCAACGCGATCGAAAGGGCAATGTTGTTTTGCGATGGGGGCACGATTGATTTAGAACATTTGCCTATCGATGTTGTGAAAAGCACATAAAAATGTATCTGGCATAAATCTTGCATCCTGACTTTCTGAGAATAATTTTTAGGAGGCCGGGATGTTTCCAGTATCGATCCACGAATTCATTATGACAATGGCTGCCTGTCTTTTTTTGATGGGCATGCTGTGCGCAGGAACGGGGGTTTTTATTCTTGTTTCAAGAGCTTTTAGCAAAGATCTGAAAGTGATCGCCCAGCAGACAACACGGTTGGCGCAAAAAGGTATAGCAGATGACGTTTCTGGTTTGGTGGGAAATGCCTCAGCATTGGTGGGCGCATTGAGCGATCTTGTAAAGACCATATCTGGGGTCGGTGTTTTTCTTATATTGGCAGGATTTTTGTTTGTTTGCGCTGCTTATTACCTCGTCATCCAGGTTGGTTAATGTTGTCGGCGAATACGATGGCACAGGGTAGTTTTCAGGGGTGGCATTATGCAATCTGTTGATTTTATTTATGAGATTCAGAAAAGATTTACTCCTGAAGATGTTAAGGCTCTGGCTTACAGCCTTCGGCATGATCCCCTGATTTGGGAGGAGATTCATAACGCCGATCTATGGGACAGACTGGAAAGCCAGAACGCAATGCGGTTATCGGATTTCAGACCCGGCTGTCTCGCATTACGTGCGCTGGATATTGGGATGACCGTTGAACAGCTCTCGAAGTTGCCTCTCGTTACACTACCCAAAAATACACGCTTAAAAGCAATCGAAATGTTTGAAAGGACTATCCAGACTACATATGTTCCCCGTTCTCTTGCTGAAGCAGGTCTTTTGGCCTTGGCATTAAGAGAGCGACGCAGAGTCGTTCATACCTGGGAGGGGTTACAGGATGAATTAAAGCAACCGGATGGACAATCGCTCCAGTTAAGTGTGTGGGGAACTCCTTTTGCCTGTTTGTTCAGCATTGTTCCAGATGGAGTGGAATTGCTGCAAAGCCTTGTTAATAACCCGGAAAATTCTTCCAATTTTGCAGTGGCCGCACATGTGTTGCTGGTCAATCCATTTTCCAACGCTGAACGAATCGAATTATTCAAGAAAATCTTATTGGGTATCCCCATGAAATCCCGAATTGAGTGGCTGAGGCAGCTTTGTCTAAACGGGGAAAGGAATCTTGTACAACAGATCGCAACTGGATTGTTAGCGGAAGATGAGAAACATACGGGAGACCAGCCAGCGGGTACTAAAGCGCGCTATTCCATCGAAGAAATCAGCGCGCAAATGACTCAATTGGAAAATCGGGCTCGTTTGCATCAATATGCCGATCAACCCGAGTCTTTTTTCCAAGTTATGGAAGCGTTGCGTCACAACCTGAACTTTCTTGAAGGCTTATTAGACCTGAGAGTTCTAGAGATGAGAGCCTGGAAGGGGGAATATGAGCTTGCGTGTCGGGAAGCGGATCGACTTAAGGCAAATTCCCTATCCCATAGAATTTCTTATGAAATGTCTTTTTTGCTGGGAGAAGCCCCAGATGTGGACGAAGAGTGCAATGAGAATTTAGGGGACAAGATTGACGTTTTGAGAAAGCTGGCGCGAATCAAGGAACAGGTACGCACGGGGTGTACCGAGAAAGAGCGGGTGCAAATCAAAGCTGATCTCGAAAAGATTATGGATGTCTTCGAGAAAGTGGATTTCAACACATCTCTGAGGTTTTTTTCGGATTGGGACGCCGCCGGAATTGTAGACTCTCTGATTACGCTAAACTTGTTTTCTGAAGCGACTCGGTTAGGCGAAATGCTCCACGAAAAACGACCGGTCGATCTCAGCCTGATTGGTGTACTCTCGAAAGCCTATGAGAAGCAGGATAATATTGACAAGGCAATTCAATTTGCCAGATTTGGGATTGCCTTAAATCCCGATGTATCTGACCAGCACCGCAGGTTAGCCCAATTATGGGATCTAAAAAAAGATTACCTGTACGCTTTTGATGAGTGGAGCCGGGTGGTCCAGTTGGGCGATATGCCAACAGTAACAGATTTGTTAAGTTTGGGGCAGGCAGCGGCCAGGACAAACCAGCCTCATCATGTCGTTGACGCTTGCGAAAAAGTTTTGAAGATTGACCATGAAAATGTGAAAGCGTGCTTGCTCATGGCTCGGGCGCTTATGGATCTTGGCCGTCCAGCTGAAGCAATTCCATACCTGGAAAAAAAGTCTCTTGTGCTAGAAGATGAACCAGAGGGATGGCTTCTCTTGTCTGAGGCTTATTGCCAGGAAGGGAACCACGAAAAAGGAAAAGAAGTTTTGCGACTAGCCGTTTCAGCAGTACCAGAGTCGGCTGAGGTCAATCACGCCTTTGCCAATGCTCTTATTCGTGATGGGAAACCTGAAGAGTCGCTACCTTATCTCATAAAGGCAAATCAGCTTTCACCCGAATCGGATCAGATCCTTTTAAATCTGGGAGAGACGCTGCGAAAGGTTGGGAAGCACGACGAAGCGCTTTCGCTTTTTGCCAGCGCAAGCCAGAAATGGCCTGGCCACGCTGAGATTGGCTACCAATATGTCGAGACTCTGATTACGCTTGGGCGAGACCAGGAAGCGCTTCCTATTCTGGAAGCGGTGATTGGACAAGGCAGTGGGTCTTTTGAGAAGCTTATGTTGTATGTCGATTTATTGTTGGGTCGTCGCCGCACGGTCATTTCAGCAAACGAAATCCCTGAAGAACAAATTTCTAAGGCATTGCATGGAATTGATCTGGCTTTAAAGATCAACCCTGATCACATCAAAGCAAAACTGATCCGGGCTGAGCTTCTTGGCGTTTCGGGGCGGGAGAGCGAAGCAGTTGAGATTTATGAATCTATCGCGCTTGAAAAAATTTTAGAAGAGAAGGATCAGGATTTAGAGAGCCGTTATTTCGGCGGTTATGGGGCAGCAGCCTTGAAGCTTGGTCAATTTGATACAGCTATCTACGCGTTAGAGAAAGCCCTTGAAACCGGGCTGAGCCAGCAGTATCTAATGCATTGTTTGGCCGAGGCTTATCTTGCAAACAATATGGTGAAAGAGGCTATGCGGATTGCCGGACAGGCATTGGAAAAATATCCTGATCATCTTGACAATATCAACTGGTTTGTTGAAAAAGCAACTTTGATGGAGGAATATCAGGCTGCTATTGCGGCGCTGAAACGCTCAACTGAATTGTCACCTGAAAACCCAAAGATATGGATGAGGCTGGCCGAATTCCACAGTGAGCGAGGCGAGAAAACTGAGGCAAAGGAAGCACTGGATCGTTTGTTAGCGATTCAAGGAATTGGGAGCGAAGACCTTAGAAAAGCCGCCCGATTGTTTTATTTGCTAGATGAGACAATCCTGGCGCTATCTTGTTTGGAGAAGGCTCTGCAAAACGGGGAGGAAACGGCTGCTGGTTTACCTATTGAACTGGCCTGCGCTCATGTGATTGCCGGGAATCATGAAATTGCTTTGCAAGTTCTTCAGCAGGCAGCCGACCAATATCCCGATGACGGCAGTTATAACGTCTTTGCAAGCGATATTTTAGGATCGCTGGGACGCTGGCCGATGGCTCTAGCATGTCTTGAAGGTGTTATAGGCGGCCTTGAAAGTGGAACGCATATTTTTACAGCTGTAGACAAAGTGGTCGCGCTGCCGCCCGACCTGCCAGAAAGCTGGCTACCATCTTTGGGGAGCTTGCCCCAAATCTTTCTGCGTTATGGTTTTTACCTCAGGGCTACTGGCGATCTTTCAGCAGCGAGGATTAACATTCAGAAGGCACTGGAATATTTGCCCTCAAGCATTCCCATCCGGTTTTATCTGGCAGATCTCAGCCTTTCTATGCTGCTGGTTGGCGACGCAGAGGACCTATGTGATTATTCTCTGGTTATGCCTTCCTATCGCGAACATCCACCATTGGGTTCACCAGCGTTTGCTTTATACCAAAGCACTTTTACTAACCTCAATTGCCTGTATGCTGAAATTGCGCTTAATCGAAATCATGAGGACAAAGCATGGGACATACTCAGGAGTTTTCAAGAGGAAGAGATCAATTCGCCAAGGATTGTGGCGCTGGAGGCTCGACTTTTGCATCGTAACGGGCAGGTTAAAGAGGCGGTTGAATTATTCGAAAAAGCCCTTGTAGATTATGAACCCCTTCGTTCAAAATCTGTCGCACTTTACTCAGGTTGGCCTTTTGTAGATCCCATTGATTTGTTCTGCCTACCTGGAGAGCATTGGTATATTGAAGCTGCTGCGGAAATCCGAAAATGGAGTAATGCGCTGGAAAACTGCGTTTGGCTGATCAGCCAAAAACCGTATGAACCGTTGAGTCATTATTTGTTGGCGAAAAGCCTGACCATGCGTGCGGAGCACCAAAGACTTTGTGAAGAGATAGGTTGTATTGGTTCGCACGGTGGAGAAGATGGCCTTGACGCGGAAGCTTTTGAGAAATTTGAACAAGCCATTCATACAGCTCAGTCTTTATCTGGCGCTCCAATTCCTGAAATTGAGCGATGGTTTACGCGGGGAAAGGCAGCGTTTAGGCCTACCCAGCAAAATATCCAGAATTTCAACAGAATAGCGAACAATTCAGACGAAATAGCGGTTTTAATGATGTTACTGCGGCAATGCAACCGGAGGGAGGATGCGATCGAAGCTTTCCAGAGGTCGCCAGCTTCTGCCGGTGTCTTAACCCAATTAGCGCTTTCGCTGGTAGGTATTGATGACAAGAGGGGATTGGAGGCGGCTAGAAAATCTAACGAACTTTCTCCTTCCGATCCATTATCCCTGGTGGCATTTTCAAAACTCGCGGAGATCAACCTGGAAGTTGATCTCGCATACCAACTGATGGAAAAGGTATTGGCGTTTTGGCCCACTGAAGCTGGTTTGCATGTAAAAGCGGCAAAACTTGCGGAGATTGCTGGTCACAAGGGTAGCCAGCTAAGCCATTGGAAGGAAGCCTGTACCTTGGACCCCGATAATATGGATGCCCTACTTGGTTTTGGGGAAAGCCTCTATCATGCTGGCAAAATCGTCGAGGCTGTTCAGCAGTTGGTCAAAGTGAGGGCAATGAACCCTGAAAATGAAAGTGGATTATCTTTGCTTGCTAGGGCTTATTTTCAGCAGGGTTCTTTGGCTGATGCGCTTGAATGCAGTGAACAGGTGCTCAAAAGAAACCCTGTTAATACGGATATGGTGATGTTGGCAGGCGAAATAGCCAGTTCATTGGGAGATTTAGAGAAAGCCTTCAGTTATGCAAAAAATTTTGTAAAACTGGATCCACAAAACCCTCGCGGTTTGCTCTTTCTGGCACATATCCTGATTCTTCAGGGCAAGGCTGAGGATGCGCTTACGGTATTAGAGCACACGGTCAATATGATCGGGCCGGATGTGGCCGTACTTTTGCAGCGCGCCCGGTTAATAGAAACATTAAGAGGTCCTCAGGTTGCGCTTCCATATTTCGAGGACCTGGCGCGGCTGGATCCAGAAAATGCAGAGGTGCTGTGCTGCCTCGCAAAAATTCAGATGGAAAGCAAGCAATTTGACAAAGCGGAAGAAACACTTCACCAGGCTTTAAGAATTACGCCTACAAACCCTGAACTTAATTTAATGCTTGGTAGACTACAAAAAACACAAGGTCATCTTGATAAAGCCTTATATTACCTAAGCGAGGCAGTCCGGTCTTCACCAGTTGATGTGGAACCATACCTTGAGCTGGCAAATGCATACCAGGAGCGTAAAGAATACCAGCAGGCGTTAGCTTTGTATCAGCAAGCGATAAAGATTGCGCCAAAAGACGATCGCGCTTATTACCAATCGGCAGTTGTCATGCGTGAGGTCAAGGATTATCCAGGAGCAGAAGCAATGTTAAGAAAAGCGGCACAACTTTCTCCAAACGATCTCAGCATTCGAAGACAGTTAAGCGCCGTTATTGCCTTAAACCTTGTTCACCAAACCAGCGAGGTTAATATTCAATCATGAATGCTCTGATTTCAATCCCCACCAGTGCAAATGCCCCTTTTAACCGGGACACAATCTTTTTTTTGATCAAAACTGCTCTGGATGTAAAGAGCTACCGGTTTGCAAAACAGACAGTGACTCTTTGGCTGGAGGCGTTCCCCGGCGATCTGGAAGCGGCATTGCTGTTATCAAGGACGCTGATCGCTGAAAAAAAACTCGCCGATGCAGAAGCCGTCCTTCGAAAGCTTTGCGCGCTTGATCCAGAATATTTAGAAGCCCAATGCACTTTATTAGAGATCCTGCGAGAAAGATCCTCAGAGGAAAGCCATTTTGTTGAAAGTTCTATTATTGCATTGGGAGGAACTTTGCCTTCTACATGCGCCGTTTCCGACTGGGGCAGTGAGATCAGGCTGGCAAGGGAGGCATTATACCTCGGTCATTTGGATCAGGCTCAAGAATACATTTACAGCGTGATCAGCCAGAACATACCTTCACCACTACCGGCTCTGACGCATTTGATTCTTTCGCAGCGGCGTGATGATGAGATTGGCGTGCATAATCTTGCACAGTTGTATCACGCCAGGTGGCCAGAGTGTTTAACAGTTAAGTTGTTGCTTGCTGATGCTTTGTTGAAGATGGGGGACGAGGCTGGAGCAGTAAATCTCTTACATGAGTGCGCTGCTAGTGATATTGCTGGACAAACCTCGCGACGGCTTTGGGGGGATGGCCACTCATATCGGCTTTTGTGGCCAGATAAACTCGAACTCAAGCTGAATGTTCCGATCCCTGCAGATGTGGCAGCTTTATTGGGTTGGAATCGGTTAGGGGCAGGTGTTATCACCACTACGTTGCAACAGACTCAGGCAAATTCATTCTTAGGCAAGAGTGCATCAGTGGAGCGAAGCGAGAATTCTACTATTGCTGACAAAGATTACAAGCCAGAGGTTGAATATTCCCAGCAGACGCAAACGATGAATGTGGCTAAGAAGACTCCTGTCACTCCGACGACTATCGATGAAACGCCGCGAGAACAGATTTATAAAAATGCGAAACAGGATACGTTAAAACCGGTTAGCGATGCTTTTGCAAAAGTTTCGAAAAGGTTAAACCGACCTGAAATTGGTCGTATGGATGGCCGATTCCCTATGTACATCTTGTTTTCTACAAAGCGAGGGCTTATTAAGCAGTATGGCCAGCAGACAGCCGATGTTCTTGATCAGGAGATGAAAAAACTCGCGCAGGTGGTCCGGAAGCGGCCTGGATGGGGGGCAATGGTGTTCTACCCAGATGATGTGGAAATATCTCTTGGGCTCGGTCTTACAGCGCTTGACATCATCGATCCCTGGCAACTCAAACTCTCTCTTCATAATTTGGACGAAGCATTAGCGAAAAAAGGTGGGATGATTGGAGCCTTGCTAATTGTAGGAGGAGATGAGGTCATTCCTTTTCATCGTTTGCCGAACCCAACCGACGACCTGGATAATGACGTGCCTTCCGATAACCCATACAGCACACTCGATACGAATTATTTCATTCCAGAATGGCCAGTAGGAAGACTGCCCGGTGAAGCAGGTTCTGATGCTGGGTTGCTCATCGAACAATTGCGCAGGTTAATTAAGGCTCACGATGAAGAATGTCAGGTATTGCCCTGGTGGCAAAGATTATTTTCGATGTTGAGAGCAGTAAAAAGCGCACAAAAATTTGCGCGAAAAAGCGTTGCTGGAGAAACGATGGGTTATTCTGCTGCTGCCTGGCGAAGATCGTCCGTCGCTGTTTTTCGGCCCTTAGGCAAGGGTGAGTCTGTTATCGTGTCGCCACCGGAGTACTCCGGAAGTCTTAACCCAGATCTTTTTACGGACTCGCGCCTGGGATATTACAATCTGCATGGATTGCCAGATACCCCTGAGTGGTATGGTCAAAAAGATGCCAGTGATTTAAGCGAAATTCCCGACTATCCTGTTGCTCTCAGCGTTAAAGATTTAATGAAAAACGGCAGCGCTCCTGAAATTGTTTTTACAGAGGCCTGTTATGGTGGTCATATTTTTAACAAGACCGAAAGGCAGGCAATATCTTTGAGGTTTCTGAATATCGGTGTAAAAGCTGTTGTTGCCTCTACTTGTATTGCCTATGGCTCAGTGAATACACCTCTCATTGGGGGCGATTTATTAGGGTATTTGTTTTGGAAATATGTACAAGAGGGAATGACAGTTGGCGAGGCATTTATTAGAGCAAAAGTTGAAATGGTGCGCGAAATGACAAGACGACAAGGTTTTCTAGATGGCGAAGATCAGAAGACGATTATTTCCTTTGTTCTCTATGGCGATCCTTTGCTGCGCTATCACACAAAGGGCGCTAAGAAAAAGACCTTTGTACGCCTGAAAGGAAAGCCTGAAATCAAGATTGTCAGCGACCACCAGGAAGAAGGCGCAGAGTCAGTATTTGTTTCAAAAGAAATATTGAGGCAAGTAAAAACCGCTGTGGAACCTTACTTGCCTGGATTAGATCAGGCCAGGATTTCCATCGGGCAGGAACAATTTCCTGCCGTGGGGGAAAGGGAAAAAGGACTGGCTGGTGAGTTTAATAGGAAAGGTCAGAAAAATGACGCTGAAGGAGGCTGGGTGGTAGTTACTTTTAGTAAGGAAGTTCCCACCTCTAACCATATTCACCGGCACTACGCCAGAGCCACATTGGATAAACAAGGGAAAGTGGTAAAGTTAGCCTTGTCAAGATAGATGCAGATGTCTTTAGCGAGGCAAACAGCCGGTAAACTCAAATACCGGCTGTTTGCTATTCTCACTTTATTGTCATCGAAGGCTCTATCGCGTATAATTCGATCTTACCTAATAACCAGGATGTGCGAATAGAGGAGAAATGGAAAAGCCACGCAAGGGTGCCGAGATCAGGCAATCATTTATCGATTTTTTTGTAAACAAGGGTCATACTTTTGTTCCTTCTTCCTCGTTGGTGCCAGGGGGCGACCAGACGCTGCTTTTTACGAACGCGGGCATGGTGCAATTTAAAGACGTGTTTCTTGGAACGGACCATCGTCCTTATTCGCGGGCTGTGAATTCCCAAAAGTGTATGCGCGTAGCCGGTAAGCACAATGACCTTGATGATGTTGGCCGAGATGATACCCATCATACCTTCTTTGAGATGCTGGGGAATTGGTCGTTCGGGGATTACTATAAGAGGGAAGCCATCGCCTGGGCCTGGGAATTGTTAACAAAGGTATGGGGGTTGGAACCTTCGCTTTTGTGGACTACTTGTTTTAAAGATGAAAAAGGGGAAATCCCGACCGATGAAGAAGCGGCACAGAACTGGAGGTTGCAGCCAGGGATAAACCCTGATCATATATTGTTTTTTGGCCGGAAAGATAATTTTTGGGAGATGGCTGAAACCGGTCCTTGCGGACCTTGCAGTGAAATTCATATCGACCTAGGGCCTGCGTTTTGTAACAAACAAAACATTCCTGGACACCAATGCAAGGTAAATGGTGATTGCACCAGATTTCTTGAGCTGTGGAATCTTGTGTTTATTCAATATAACCGACTGAGTCCATCAGAACTCGAATCGCTTCCTGCTTGCCATGTGGATACTGGCATGGGCTTTGAACGGATTGTTTCTATTCTCCAGGGTGTTTATTCAAATTATCGCACCGACCTGCTTTTTCCGATCATGCTTACTGTGCAGAAACTCACGGGTCATACAGATGAGGAGCGAGAAGCAAATTTAACCCCTTATCGTGTGCTTGCAGATCATGGACGGGCAGCCGCCTTTTTAATTGCAGATGGCGTTGTTCCTGGCAATACTGGTAGGAATTATGTGTGCCGGATGATTATTCGCCGGGCAGCCCGGTTTGGGAGCAAGATTGGACTTGACGAACCATTCCTTGCAAAAATTGCCGAAACAGTCATAGAGCTTTATGGAAAAGCATATCCAGAATTGGAGAGAAACCGGTTCGCAATCCTTTCAAGCCTGACGCGGGAAGAAACCCGCTTTAAGAGGACTGTGGAAGCCGGGATAAGCCACCTGGACGATCTTTTGGCCGAAGCGGAGCGAAGCCAGCAGACCGTTCTTGATGGTGAGAAAGCGTTCGATCTTTATGCGACGCATGGCTTGCCATTAGAGATTTCGCGCGATATTGCTCGTGAGCGGGGTTTGGATGTTGATGAGCCGGGCTTTAGAAAGGCGATGGAAGAGCATCGTCTGGTTTCCGGCGCGGGAAAAGCCTTCGGCCCACTAGGCGGTGAAGATGTTGAAATCTATCGGGCTGTTTTGGATGACCTGGTCAGCCAGGGTAAGGTTGGGCGCGGTGGAATTGAATATAATCCGTACGAGTGGCTGGAAATCCATGCGCCAGTACGCGCTCTCATTTTGGAAGGCATCCCAGTTCCAGAAGCCCATGCCGGCGATGTGATTGAAGTTATCTTACCCCGAACTGGTTTCTATGTAGAATCGGGGGGACAGGTTTCTGATACTGGCGCGATTCGCGCCGAAGATGGTTCCTGGGAAATTCAAGTGCTTGACACGCGACGTCCTGCGGCTGGCATTATCACTCACCTTGGCCAAGTTATCCGAGGTACCCCCCGCCCAGACGATATGGCCGTTGCTTCTGTTGATATTCAGCGCAGACGAGATATTATGCGGAATCACACAGCGACGCATTTGCTTCATGCAGAACTGAGAAATGTTCTGGGCGAACATGTCCGCCAGGCTGGCTCGCTGGTTGCACCTGACCGGTTGCGATTTGATTTTACGCATCCTGAGGCATTAACTCCTGAGCAAATTGAACGTATTGAAGCAGGCGTCAATAAAGCAATTTTGGATAATCATCATCTGGCAATTACCTTAAAGCCGTTAAGTGTTGCGATCTCAGAAGGCGCCATGGCATTATTCGGAGAAAAATATGGCGAAACCGTTCGCACTATTGCGATCGGCGGCGAAGAATTTTTTTCTTATGAATTGTGCGGTGGGACGCATGTCAATGAGACAGGCGATATTGGCACTTTTTTGATCACCAGTGAAAGCAGTGCTGCGGCGGGTGTTCGCAGAATCGAAGCTGTTACAGGGCGAATGGCTTTTGAACACATTAAAAAGCGGGTGGGGACTTTAAAACGAATTTCGCACTTACTGGGAAGTTCTCTTGAAGATGTTGAGTTAAAGGTCCAGCAACTTCTCGACGAGTATGACCGGACTCGAAAGCAGTTCGCACAATTCCGGCATAACATAGCTTTTGAGAAATTTAACAGTCTTGTGGCAGCAACCCCAAGCGTGAAGGGGATCCCTGTCCTGGCAGCCATCGTCTCGGATGTGGACGCGGATATATTGCGTGAACTTTGTGATCGATTCAGGCAATATCATCAAAGCGGGGTGGTTGTGCTGGGCAGCGTATCTGAAGGTCGCCCTATCATTATTTCTGCTGTAACGGATGATCTGGTGAAAAAAGGGGTTCACGCTGGCGAAATTGCAAAAAGGGCTGCTCTGTTCATTGATGGAAGCGGCGGCGGGCGACCGAACCTGGCCCAGGCTGGCGGCAAAGACGCAAGCCAGCTTCAAGTGGCAATTGCACATATCCCTCAGATTGTTGAGGAACTGATCGGATAATCATGGCGGCGTTAATAAAGTAGAGACGGCGTTCCGAACAAGATGCGCCGTCTCTACTTTGTTGTTATTTAAATTTTTCCAGAAAGTCAATTAACAACCGGATACCAAATCCAGTCGCCCCCTTTGGGCCTAAATTATTCGGTTTATCGGTATTAGCAACACCCGCGATGTCAATGTGCGCCCAGGGAATTTGGTTTGAGACAAATTCTTTCAGGAAGATACCGCCAATCACCGGCGTCGCTTCGCGACCGCCAGAATTTTTTAGATCTGCGTCATCTCCTTCGATTTGGCTGAAGTAGTCCTGATCGAGGGGTAAACGCCACAATCGTTCGTGGGTAGATTCTCCAGAGGCAAGCAAAGCATTTGCAAGTACATCATTGTTTGACATTAATCCTGCCCGCACTCGTCCTAACGCAACAACGACCCCGCCTGTCAGAGTTGCAAGGTCTATCATCGCCTCGGGGTTGTATTTCTGTTGAGCATATGTCAAGGCGTCAGCCAGGATCAATCTTCCTTCTGCATCTGTCGTAATGACTTCGACCGTTTTGCCAGAGAGCGTGGTAATAATATCATCAGGGCGATACGCTTGTTGGGAGATCATATTCTCAGCGGCGGCAATCATCCCGATAACAGGATTTTTAATTTTTAAGGCAGCCACCGCTTGCATGACTGCTACAACAGCAATCCCCCCACTTTTGTCATATTTCATGTTCTGGATATTGGCTGTGTCCTTGAGAGAATATCCTCCGGTATCAAAGGTAATCGCTTTACCGATCAACACAATTGGCTTGGTTTCAGGAGCTGCGTGACTACCGGGGTACTCCAGGATGATGAGGCGTGAAGGGGTTTTTGATCCCTGTCCCACTGAAAGGATTCCCCCTGCTTTTATTTGGCTTAGCGTACTCTCGTCAAGTATTGTGCATTTGAGACCATGTGTTTGAGCCAGCACCTGCACTCGCTGCGCCAAAGAAACCGGGTTGATAACGTTGGCGGGTTCATGTGCCCAATCCCGGCCCATGTTAACAGCCTCCGTAACAATCCTGGCATGTTTGATCAACGGCTTGACTTTTTGAGGTTCTATGTTTGTATCCAGGTATATCTTGATTTCATCAGATTTTTTGGCGGTAGATTTCCATTTGGAAAAAGTGTATGAGCCTAAATACAACCCTTCCAGAAAAGCTGATAGCATATCTTTCTTATCGAAATGATCTATCTCAGTCAGGTGAATGGTTGAAGAGGTTTTTGAAAATTGGTTCAACCATTTTGTGATTGAGGCTCCGGTCTTTCGTAAGGTGTTTGCAGAAATATTTTCTTTTTCTCCCAAAGAAACGGTAACTTTTGTCTTGTTTTTTTCAAGAACACTTAACAGGACTTGCCCCACCTCAATCCCTATCTCACCCGGCTGGGGATTCTTGAACCCATATGATAGAAAGAACTGGATTGCTTCGTGTTTTTGCGCATCAGATGCGACCAGTAATTTCACAGGATTGGTATATTCATATTCAGTGTACGCCAACTTCCGCCTATGCTCCTTTAAGAAAAGTTTTAGCAGAGACAATAGTAATTCAATCAATTTTCTTTGTCAAATTTGTGGTCTAAAAAAAACAAGGCCGCCGGAGCCCGGCGACCTTGAAAAGCTATTTGTTCCTGATATCAGGCGTCCTTTTCAGGGATCCAACAACACAACACCAGCTCTTTTGCGGCTTTTACCTCATCCAGGCGTCCTACTGGTGTATTATGTGGGGCGTCCTTAAGAACCTGTGGGTTGGAATGAGCTTCTTCAGCAATTTTGAGCATGGCTTCGGCGAAGGCGTCGAGCGTTTGCTTGTTCTCCGTTTCAGTCGGTTCGATCATCAACGCTTCATGCACAATGAGAGGGAAGTAATTCGTGGGGGGATGGAAGTTGTAGTCCATCAATCTCTTGGAAATATCTAGCGCGTGGACTTCAGGCGCGTCATCCCAGCGACCTTCCAGTACAAATTCATGCATGCAAATGCGGTCATATGCCAGATGATACTTGCCGCGCAGCAACGAAAGCAGGTAATTCGCGTTTAGAACAGCATTTTCGGCAATTTGCCTGATTCCATCAGGACCGTGCATGGCAATATATGTATAAGCTCGGACCATCATTCCAAAATGTCCATAGAAGGACTTGACGCGGCCGATGGTCTTGGGCGGGGTAACCAGGCCGTAAAGAGGCGGGGTGTCATCGTCTCCCTCTTCTATGATGTCCACAATCGGACCTGGGAGAAAATCGGCCAAGTGTTTTGCGACCCCGACCGGGCCTGAACCTGGACCGCCGCCGCCATGAGGGGTGGAAAAGGTTTTGTGGAGGTTGAAATGCATTACGTCAATGCCCAGGTCTCCAGGACGGGCAATGCCCAGCAGAGCGTTCAAGTTTGCGCCATCCCCATAAACCAATCCGCCGACATTGTGGACCATTTGAATGACTTCGAGGATGTTCTCTTCAAAGAGGCCGAGGGTATTTGGGTTCGTGAGCATTAAGCCGGCAACCTGATCATCACATACCTTCTTTAACGCTTCCAGATCCACATTGCCACGCGCATCGGAGGGAATCCCGACAACTTCGAAGCCACTCATTGCAGAAGTCGCCGGGTTGGTACCGTGAGCAGAATCGGGGATGAGCATTTTTGTGCGCTTGGTGTCGTTTCGAGAAAGGTGATAAGCCCGTATGATCATTACGCCGGTGAATTCGCCGTGCGCGCCAGCAGCGGGTTGCAGGCTTACGCTGGCAAATCCACTGATCTCTTTGAGCCATTCTTGTAGCTCAAACATGAGCGCCAGGTTGCCTTGGACTGTTTCAACAGGTTGGAGAGGATGTGTGAACGCGAAACCGGGCAGGCGTGCCGTTTCCTCGTTGATCTTGGGGTTGTATTTCATCGTGCACGAACCCAACGGGTAATACCCGCTATCAATCGAGTAATTAAGCTTGGAGAGGTTTGTGAAATGTCGTATCACATCCAATTCTGATAGTTCTGGTAAGGGTAAATCCTTTCGCAGGCAATCTTCGGGCAGGGGAGAGAGGGGAACATCGGAAGCGGGGTAGCGAACACCGCGACGGCCGGGAGAGGATAGTTCATAGATCGTAGGCTCACTCATGGCTGACCTCCTCGAGCACTTCGCAGAGCATGTCGATGTCTTCTTTTGTGTTCATTTCTGTAACCGCAATCAGCATGTGGTTCTTCAGCGAAGGATAGTCCTTCCCCAAATCATAGCCACCCAAAATTCCATGATCCAATAAGTGCAAGTTGATTTCTTCGACGGGAATGGGGCAGCAAACCAGGAATTCATGGAAGAAAGGCGCATTGGCGCATAAACTGTAACCGGGGATTGCGCCAATTTTTTCTGCCGCATAGTGAGCTTTGTGGTAGCATAACTCAGCCACCTCGCGGAGCCCGTTTTTACCAAGTAAGCTCATGTAAACGGTGGAAGCGAGGGCAATCAGGCCCTGGTTAGTACAGATGTTTGAGGTTGCCCTTTCGCGCCGGATGTGCTGTTCGCGTGCGGTGAGGGTCAGGACATAACCGCGCCTGCCATTTCCATCTACGGTTTCGCCGACCAGACGCCCAGATATCTTACGGACGAACTCGGAACGGGTGGCGAAAATCCCCAGATATGGACCGCCGAATGACATGGGAATGCCGAGGGGCTGCCCTTCTCCGACGACGATATCAGCTCCAAACTCACCGGGCGTCTTGAACAAGCCTAACGCCATTGGATTCACTGCAACGGCAAAGAGCGCACCAGCCTCGTGAACTTTTTGAGCGAGAGCAGTGTAATCAAATATTCTTCCAAAGAAATCTGGGTATTGGACAACGACCAGCGCGGTATTCTGATCGATAAGGCTGAAAAGGTCTTCTGGCCTCAAGAATGGATCTGCATCCTTTTCATCGCCTACAACTTCAATACCTTCATATCCCTGGAGATAAGTTCTCAGAGTTTCCCGATACTGTGGGTTGACGGTAGGGGATAAGACGAACTTCTGGCGGCGGCCGCGGAAATTATGATAGGCCATCACGGCTGCTTCGGCAGTGGCGGTTGCGCCGTCATAATGAGAAGCATTGCTTACATCCATACCCGTCAGGTTGGTGATCAGGCTCTGGTACTCAAAAATTGCCTGAAGCGTGCCTTGTGAGACTTCTGGTTGGTAGGGGGTATAGGCCGTGAGAAATTCTCCTCTGCGAATGATGCTATCAACCGCAGCCGGTATGTAATGATTATAGGCTCCCGCACCAAGAAAGCACGCTAAATCGCGCGCCGACTCATTGGCAAGGGATAGGTCTGTTAATTGCTGCATCGCTTCCATTTCAGTGAGGGCTTGTGGAAGGTCTAACTTTGGAAACCGGTATTTTGAAGGAACGGCATCAAAGAGTTTTTCCACACTACCTACACCGATGGAGCGAAGCATTTGCTCGCGTTCGGTATCAGTATGAGGGACGAACATTAGTGGCTCCGATTTGAACAATAAGATTCATAAGCAGACGCATCCATTAGAGAATTCAATTCGGATGGGTCTTTGATTTCCAATTTTACTAACCACGCTTTGCCGTACGGATCAGAGTTGACCGCTTCAGGGGTGTTCCCTAACTCCTCGTTGACCTCTAAGACAGTTCCACTAACTGGGGTGTTGACGTCGGCAGCGGCTTTTACGGATTCTAGTGTGGCAACCAGGGAGTTTTTCTTCACATCATCCCCGCTGGCTACGGTGATTTCAACATAGACGATATCGGAAAGTTGTTCTTGGGCGTAGTCTGTGATACCGATAGTAGCTATATTGCCATCAAGTTGAACCCATTCGTCACTTTGTGTGTATTTGAGATTTGCTGGCGTATTCATCTGGTTACTCCTGGTTAAGATTTGATAGGTTTAGAAAAAATTAAAAAGACGCACGAGCATTTAATTATATCGCGCGCGTCTCTGTCTATAACCTGAGAGTTTCACCCGTCATGGGTTTGCCCCGTCGGTGTCATATGACTTTCCAGAGATTTTTTCCCGACAGGGTCCTTTTACCTGAGAGATTCACCTGGGGCTGTTCATTCCCAGATTTGCACCTTCGGTGCCAGGATTAACTGGTCTCTTCCCTGTCAATTACAATTATAACCTTTTTTCATTCTACGAACGAGGTATCTAAAAGTCAAGAATTTTTTATTGAATTACTTACCCGGTTATTCTGGTTCTGTCGGATAGCCAGCGTTTACCCATGCCTCAAAACCGCCTAAGATGGGGGTTACCTTTTTAAAACCTTTACTTAAGAGGATCTGCGCTGCACGAGCGCTTGATTCTTCGGCTGGTCAGGTGCAATAGGGAATGATCCATTTTTGTGAATCTAGTTCACTATAGTGGGTTTCAAGTTCGGCAAGCGGGATATTGATGGCGCCTTTTATCCGTCCAATCTCGAATGAGGGCCGGCTGCGGACATCTAGAAATATTGCGGCGTTATTGTCAAAAGCAAGTTTGGAATCGGTTAGATTTACTCTTGAGATTTGATCAACTGGAGTTAATGGAGCTGCTGTTGGAGCGCCAGGATTTTCGATGGACTGCAGCAAAAACAAGGTGGCGGCAATTAGTATTAAGCCAAAAGTTATCAGAAGGATTGGGCCTATTTTGGGTCGGTTGGTTTTTGTAGTTTGCATTTTTGAAATCCTACGGATCAGTAAGATAACAAATATTACCTTATATGATTAATAATAGGATTAGAATCGTTTACCCCTTTTTCAGTAAGAAGAGTAAGAATCCCGCAAACCTGAACAATCCCCCCAAGATCAAGCCAGCACTGATCCCAAATAAATTTGCGAAGAGTGTCCCTATCAGGGGCGCGAGTATGGCAGAAAGGAATTGTACGCCCTGTGCAATGGCTACAAAGGTAGCACTGTACTCGACCGGAATTGTTTTCATCAATTCATCAAAAAATACAAGGTCCAGGCCGCCCTGAAAAATTCCAGCAACGGCCGCATAGATCGCGATTAACCAAAGATCGCTCGTGATGGCTGTGAATATAGGATGGAGGGATAAAACTGCCGTGGTGATAATGAGCACAAATCTTGCCCCTAAAATTCGTGATTGTCTTGACCAAAACAGGTAGCCAATTACGATGATCGAGGTTTGTATCGTATTAAATGCGGCAATCCACCCATCAGATGCTTGAATCTCTCGGACGTAATAAATTGGAAATAGCGGCAGTGTCATCGAGACGCCGGTGAGGTAAACAAACCTGCGCGAGATGAATGATATGAAGTTTTTTTGGCCGCGAACCACCTGGAGGTTAATACCGGCGAATAATTCCCTGTTGCCTTTTTTATTTTCTGTTGTATCTACCGGTGGATTGGTTTCAGGGAGGCTGATTTGGCTGGAAAGGTAAAAACTCAAGATCCCGCCAATGGACAAGCCAAGGAATACCAGTTGGTAGTTCTGTGGGAACCGGAACCATTCAAGTACCTGGCCGATAGCGAATACGGTCACAGATGTGGTTAAACCTAAAATTGACCAACGGCGGGACATTAGCTCATATCGGCGTTCTGGCCCGGCGACGGCATTCATGACGATTGGAAAAGAAATGTTCAGGAGGGTCTGCGGCAATGTTGCCAGCGCCCAGATAATCAGGATTGCAATAATCAAAGCTCTATCCTGAAACAGGTAGGCTGCCAATCCGGTCAAGGCGTAGGAAAGAATGTATAACAGTCGCGCCGCACTGAACCAGGGAATGATATTTTTTCTGTTTTGCAAAAACTGACCGATCGGTAAAGCGAGTAAAATACCAGTAATCCCCGGCATGGTAGTGAGCAAGCTGATTTCTAGTGTGGCAGCGTTTAAACGAGATAGAAAAACCGGCAAAAAGGGAGCCGCCGCGTTGGTAAGTCCAACGGCGATTGCATCAATTTGCACGTTGCGAAAATTTTTCTTTACAACGGTAGGGTCTTCGTTATGATTGGATATAGCAATTTCGTTCAAATTCTGATCCTGTGGCAAGACTTTATGCAAAATAATTTCTCAAATTGTAGTTGCAGGAAGAGGATTATAGCATCAGTTTTCTGCTATCTTTTACGTTGGAATCACACCCTAATGCAGGAGGTTGTATAATCATTTTGTCTAAATATAGTCTCTCTCAACGCTTGCTTGAAATTTCGATAATCAGAGGTCCTGACATGGCGTATTTTGACGTAAATCAACTCCGCGAAACGCATCGTGTGCTTGTTGATTTTAATTATGAAACCCAGCCAGTAGTACATGGGTATGCAAATCGAACCCTTTACATTGATCTTAGAAGGAATGAGATTCGAAGTAAACCAGTAACTCAACAAATGAAGGCTCTATTTACGGGTGGCAGAGGGTTTTGTTTGTGGCTTTTGTGGCAGGCCGTCAAAGATACAACCCGCTGGAATGACCCGGAGAACGAAATCGTTATTGCAGGAGGTCCTATTGGCGGGATTACGGCTTATCCCGGCAGCGGCAAGTCCACTGTGGTTACAATTTCGCCTCTGACCGATGTAGTCGTGGACAGCAACGGAGGTGGGTATTTTGGTCCTTACTTGAAATTTGCAGGCTGGGATGCACTTGAAATTCAGGGGAAGGCGGAAAAGGATGTTGTGATTTTTATCGACGGGGACCGAGGAAGCGTTACAGTCGAGGAGTCGCCGTTAGAAGCTCTGGATACGCATGTTCTTAACAGACAACTGACGGAATTGTACGCCGGAGCGGAAGGGAACAAAAGGGCAATTTCTGTGGTCAGCGCCGGGCAAGCCGCAGATTATGCGCCGATCTGCGGTCTCAACATAAGTTATTATGATCCTCGGCGAAATGAGGTGCGGATCAAGCAAGCAGCCCGCGGCGGTTCGGGGCGCGTTTTGCGCGACAAGAAGATCAAAGCCATTGTTGTGAAATTTAGCGATATGGGCGGTGACAACAATGGTTGTGCAGATATCTCGCTCGTCCGGAAGGCTGGACAGAGGATCAATAAAGAAATTTCTATGTTCGATGCTTCTCAAAATGATATGCGGGGAACCGGCACGCCGTACCTGGTGGAAATTATGAACCGGTTCGACCTCCTGCCGGTAGAAAATTTTCGATATGGATCGAATGATCAGGCAGTACGAATATCCGGGGAGGTCTGGAAAGAACAATTTGACCGGCGCGGGCCAGATGGTTGCTGGTATGGCTGCACCATGTCGTGTGCGCACGCGGTTAGTGAATTCCGCCTAAAAACTGGTCCTTACAAGGGGCAGAAGGTGATGGTGGATGGCCCGGAATATGAGACGCTTGGAAGCGTTGGTTCAAATTTGGGAATTTATGATCCGCAATCCATACTGGAGATCAATTTTTATTGTGATACCTATGGAATTGATACTATTTCTTTCGGGAATTCGGTTGCTTTTGCAATGGAATGTTATGAAAACGGTATTCTAACCAAAGATATCACGGGCGGATTGGAGCTGACGTGGGGAAACTCGGCGGCAGTGCTGGAACTGGTTCATCAGATGGCGAAAGGAAAAGACTTTGGGGTGATCGTTGGCCAAGGGGTCCGAGCAATGAAAAAGCTGTTCGTGAATGAGTATGGCGCGCCTGCCGGGTTTTTGCAAGATATTGGAATGGAAGTAAAAGGATTAGAAATCTCAGAGTATCTGACCAAGCAATCGCTCGCCCAACAGGGAGGATACGCCCTGGCAACAAAAGGTGGACAGCATGACGAAGCCTGGTTAATTTTTATGGAACTGGTGCATAAGCAGATCCCCACCTTTGAAGATAAGGCGGAAGCGTTGTATTATTTTCCACTTTGGAGGACCTGGTTTAGCCTGCATGGTCTTTGCAAGCTGCCATGGAATGATATCATTCCGGCCAGCAATAAAACGGCTAAAGAACCGGCTAAAGTACCTGAGCACGTTGAAAACTATATCTGGCTATATGAAGGTGTGACGGGAGAAAAAGTCACTATCGATGATTTACTTCTTCAGTCGGAGCGGGTTTACCAATTCCAGAGATTGTTCAACTTACGACTAGGCCGCGGAAAAAGAGAGGATGACTATCCGCCGTATCGGGCGGTCGGACCTGTTACAGAAATGGAATATCGATCTAGGGTGGAGCGATACGACCAACAGCTACGCGAGGAAGTGGGGTTGAATCCTGAGGAGCTGGGTACCCAGGAAAAGATAGATGAATTGCGAAAGTTTAATATGGAACGGTATGAACAACTTGTTGATGCCGTGTATAAGCGACGCGGTTGGGACACTAAAGGGATTGTTAAGCTCGACACAGTTAAGAGACTGGGGATCGATTTTCCTGATGTCGTAGCATTGATTCAGAAAAGCTTGTCTTAAAGCTGGTGTGCGCAAAAAACGCCAAGGTCTTTTCGGTTATAATTAAGGGCTGTTGAAAAGGAGGTGATCTTGGAGCTGGCTTGAATAAAGAATTTGAGGAAAGGATAAAGCGCATGGTCCTGGATCTGGCTGTAATTTTCAGATCTTGGTTGACGAGGAGGAAGGTTCTCAGCCGCGAGGTTGAGCTAACCGGTTTGAAGCCGGGAAAATCGAGAGGTCAGCGGAAGCCTTCCGGGTGAATCCCCAATCTTTTCCTGATACAGTAAAATCTTAATATAACACCTTTGTACGCGCAAAGGTTATGATTTTGTTACGAACAGATAATGTTTGTTCGCTTCGCTCAACTTCTAGGTCGGAGGATTTTATTATATGTGCGGAATTGTTGGATACATCGGAGAAAAAGACGCGACGCCTATTATTTTAAGTGGATTGAAACGCCTGGAATACCGGGGATATGATTCGGCAGGTCTGGCCGTGTTGCAGGACGGAAAAATTGAAATCCGCAGGGATGCCGGAAAATTATCTCAATTATCCGCGCTTGTGAACGATCAGCCCGTGCATGGAAAAGTGGGTATTGGGCATACCCGCTGGGCAACGCATGGGATTCCAAGCGCTCGAAACGCGCATCCGCACCTGGGGACGACCGGCAGAGTCGTCGTTGTTCATAATGGAATCGTGGAGAATTTTCTTGAACTGAGGGAAGAACTGGCGGTTGAAGGGGTGCCGTTTAATTCCGATACCGATTCGGAGGTTATTGTTCACCTGATTGAGCGATCTATGGGTGGCGGAAACGACCTGGTTGAGGGGGTGAGACTGGCTTTAAGAAACCTCAAGGGCGCGCATGGGATTGTAGTAATGTCGGCGGATGAACCAGATAAGATTGTTGCGGCACGGATCGGAAACGCCGGTGGGGTTGTGATCGGTTTTGGCGAAGGCGAAATGTTCATTGCTTCGGATATTCCTGCTATTCTTGAGTATACTCGAAAAATGATCTTTCTTGAATCCTTTCAAATGGCTGTTATAACGAAAGACAGCGTTACAGTTCAGACATTGGACGGCAAAAAGGTTGAAAGCCAGGTGCATTCGATATCGTGGGACCCGGTGGCAGCAGAAAAAGGCGAATATCGGCACTTCATGCAGAAAGAAATTCACGAGCAAGTGCGTTCTCTCACCGACACGCTGGCGGGGCGGGTTGATTTTGAAGAGGGTCGCATCCGGCTGCCTGAACTAAATTTGACGCCTGAGCTGGGTCAGCAGATCAAGAAAATTATCATCACTGCCTGTGGCACGGCTGCACATGCAGGGATGGTCGGAAAAACAATGATTGAACGAATTGCGCGCATTCCTGTAGAGGTGGATATCGCTTCCGAGTTTCGATACCGGGAACCACTTGTAGATGAGAACACGGTTGTTCTCGCGATCAGCCAGTCTGGTGAGACGGCTGATACCCTGGCTGCGATGGAAGAGGCGCGCCAGCGCGGCGCGGTGGTCTGGTCAATTGTGAATGCAATTGGCTCACAGGCCATGCGCCTCGCTGATGGTTATATCTCGATGCAGACGGGACCAGAAATCGGTGTGGCCTCAACGAAGGCTTTCACGGCTCCTCTGGTGGACTTGTACATGCTGGCGGTCTTACTCGGCGACCTTCGCGGGACGCTCTCTGCTGATGTCCGCAAAAAACTGGTAGGTGACTTACGTTTGATTCCTGATCTGGTTGGCCGCTGCCTGGATCGAGAGGATGATGTGCGCCAGGTAGCACGTGTTATGAAAGATGTTAGAAATATGCTCTATCTGGGGCGTGGGATCAATATGCCCATTGCCTACGAAGGGGCATTGAAATTGAAAGAAATTTCGTATATCCATGCAGAGGCTTATCCCGCAGGAGAGATGAAGCATGGGCCTATTGCGTTGGTCGATCGAGATATGCCAGTTCTGGCAATCGTGCCGCGAGATCCCTGGTATGAAAAGATGATCAGCCAAATCGAACAGGCCAAGGCAAGGGGGGGATGCGTGCTTGTCCTGGCGACAGATGGGGATGATCGTGCGGCTGAGCTGGCAGATCACATTTTCTGGGTTCCGGAGATCTCGTGGATGTTAAGCCCGGTGCTCACGGTTATTCCTTTGCAAATCTTTGCTTATCACATTGCTTCTTATCGAGGTTTGGATGTCGATCAGCCTCGCAATTTGGCGAAATCTGTGACTGTTGAGTAGTTTACCCTGCGATTGTTTTTGCAGGGCTCAGTAGACAGGCTGCAGGGGTTTTGTGGTCGAATATTCTCGATTGGATCTGGTAAGGGATTCCCACTAAGTGTTCCAGGATCAGGCAGTCGAGGTTGCAAAACTCAGGGTGGAGTGGCAGTAGAGCGGCATAAGGGCAATTGTGGAAGATAAAAGTGGGCCCGTTGAAACGAGCTTCCCAGTGTGCATGATAGTGCTGATCGTTTAATCGCTGCACAGCCTGATTTAGCCGCTCTACAGGTGATGAGCAGTTTGCATTAATAAGAAACATCTCCTGCGCGACAGAACGAAGCAGTAATTCGAATGGTTCCGTGTGCGGCAGTTCCTTTAGAATTTTCAAGAGTGCGCTGGCTATTGTTGCATAATTATTTTGATAGGCCTGCGTGGAAAGGAAAAAAAGTATCTTTTTTCTCCCTTTGGTTCTTTGAGACAATCCGGTTTCCGGAACGACCTGAACAATCCTGGCTATTATCAACTTTCCGAGGTGATAGCGGATGTTTTGTGTGCTGGTGTTGAGTGCCAGACTGATGTCTTCGGCACTGCTATAATTATGCCGGGACAGGTAATTTAGAATATTGTCCCTTGTTGATAGCTTGGTCATAAGTTCATTATATCATCCCCGATAATTAACAAATAAAATTTTGTTAAATTAATTTATTGACAGGACAAAGGGGAATGCTACAATAGAACCAGAGAGAAGAGAATATTCAGGAAGGCTGAATGATGGATGAAGATAGATTGAGTAGGGAAGAGTTTTCGATCCCTGTGGAATTGCAGCGACAGGTTGCGATTGCGACTTTGGATAAAATCTACAACTGGAGCAGGCGCAATTCACTTTGGCCAATGATGTTTGGGCTTGCCTGTTGTGCGATCGAAATGATCGGCGCTGCCGCTGGGCGTTATGATTTTTCGAGGTTTGGGACGGAAGTAATGCGACCGAGTCCGAGGCAGGCGGATGTTATGATTGTCTCTGGCACGGTCACAAAAAAAATGATCCCAACTATTGTTCGACTCTATAACCAAATGGGTGAACCAAAATATGTCATTGCCATGGGAGCCTGCGCTTCAGGTGGAGGGCCTTTTAAGGAAGGATACAATGTTGTGCCGGGGGTGGATCGCTTTGTGCCTGTTGACGTCTATATCCCCGGCTGCCCGCCGACTCCTCAAGCGCTGCTATACGGTTTGATAGCTTTGCAAAAAAAGATCGATACCGAGTCCATTAAGACCGCACGATGGTATAAGAAAGAACCTTCGGTGCCGATACCCATTCCGGTGTTAGGACCAGATCTAATCGATCCGCGTGATCTCAGCGCCATCAAAGAGCGATCTCAAAAGAAATCCCAGGAAGAGCCTGAGGCTGCTACTGGGGATGAAGAGGGGATTGTCCATGTCAGTTGAAAAACCCGTTGTCAGCCTGGCGGACTTGTGTTCCCGATATGAAGGTTTGCTTGTTCCCGATGAACGGCAGGGCTTTGAGGGATATCTCATTTCACCCGATCACCTTATTTCCTTTTGTCGTTCTTTGCGAGATGATGTTGGGTACGATTATTTATCCTCTGTGACCGGCGTGGATAATTTCCCCGCAGAGCAGATGGAAGTTGTTTATCATTTTTATAGAACGACCGGCGGACCTTCCTTTAACCTGAAGCTGCAGGTTTCGCGACACAATCCGGTTGTTCCATCGCTTGTTCCACTGTATCCGGGGGCTGATTTTCAGGAGCGCGAGGCCTGGGACCTGTTGGGAATCCGATTCGAAGGACATCCAGATCTGCGTAGAATAATGATGTGGGAGGGTTTTGAAGGGTTTCCCCTTCGCAAAGATTGGCGCGAACCATTTTTTGAGGACGAAGCCAAGCCATTTAAAAGCCGGTGGCCGGATGGCCAGGTTATTCGATCTGAAGATCAAAACCCGTACAAGAACAATGTTCGCTACCCCAATGATTTTGATCCAGAGCAATGGACGCCTGTGGGAGATGATGCTTTATACAAAGGCATGTTGAACCTCTCGCAAAATATCCAAAGTGAGTTCAAGACGGATCAGATTGTAGTTAATTTGGGACCTCAACATCCTTCTACCCATGGGGTGTTCAGAATGGTCGTTGTATTGGAAGGCGAGACTGTTCTTTCGCTTAAGCCTGTTATGGGATATTTGCATCGCAATCATGAGAAAATTGGGGAACGCAACACTTTTTTGCAAAATATGCCTTTTACGGATCGATTAGATTATATCTCCTCGATGAGCAATAACTTTGGTTATGCCCTGGCGGTAGAAAAACTCATGGGCATTCGCCCGCCTGAGCGAGCAGAGTATATCCGTGTTATGATGGCTGAGCTCACCAGGTTTCTCAACCACATTTTTTCAATCGGGTTCCTTCTCAACGACTTGGGCGCATTTTTTACGCCGGCCCTCTATGCAATTGAAGAGAGGGAATTGATTCTGGATGTTTTTGAGGCAGTATCTGGCTCCAGGATGATGTGTAATTATTTCCGTTTCGGCGGAGTGGCGCGCGACCTGCCGGACGGGGTTTTAGAAAAAATCAAGGAGCTTGTTAACGACCGTTTGCCAAGGAAGCTGGAGGAATTTGAGCGGTATTTAACTAAAAACGATCTGGTCAGAATCCGCTGCGAGGGGGTTGGGGTACTCAGTCCCGAAGAAGCCATCGCGTTGTCGGCGGCTGGACCAATCTTGAGAGCTTCGGGGGTTCCCTATGATGTTCGAAGGGCAGACCCTTACAGCATCTATGACCGTTTTGACTTTGATGTAGCTTATGGGCTTCATGGCGATATTTATGACCGTTACCTTGTGCGGGTTGAGGAAATGCGTCAGAGCTTGCGGATTCTTAAACAAGTCGTAAGAGACATCCCGGAGGGACCTATCATGTCCGGCAAACCCCAGTATCAGGCGCGCGTTCCGCCTGGAGAAGCCTATGGACGCGTGGAAGGTCCAAAAGGGGAATTAGGGTTTTATGTTGTCTCCAACGGAAAACCCAATCCCTGGCGGTATCATGTGCGTGCGCCTTCATTCATCAATCTCACTAGCCTGGCGACGATGGCAAAGAACCAAAAAATTGCGGATGTTGTTGCAATCCTGGGTTCTATTGACATTGTTTTGGGCGAAGTTGATCGGTGATGAGAAGGAGGAGTCTGATGAATGGCTGGGGTATAATTCAAGGATTAGGTGTTACGCTAAAACATTTTTTGAAGACTTATCTTGAGGATATTCGAAAGGGAAAAGGCAGATATTTCACGGAAGAAGGCGTACGGGAGCGAAGCGCGAGCTCTGTAACAGGCGTATTTACCGTACAATATCCTGAAGAAAAATTGATTTTACCGGAGGAATTTCGTTATCTCCCATTTTTGGTTTATGACGAACTTCCTGATCAGGAAAGGAAAATCCGTTGTACCTCTTGTGGGATTTGCGCGAAGGTGTGCCCACCGCAATGCATCTGGATTAAGCGAGCGATCGATCCCGACACGGGGCGACCCAAGCCAACACCAGCCGAGTTTTATATTGATGTGGATATTTGTATGAACTGTGGTTTTTGCGCTGAATATTGCCCCTTTGATGCTATAAAAATGGATCATGACTATGAAATTGCCTCATTTGACCGTAAAGCAGAGCATGTTTACTCAATGGAGAAGTTGTTAAAATCGGCCTCCTATTACGAGGAAATCAGGCCAAAAAATTTCGCCCGAGAGGAAGCAGCTCGATTAGAAAAAGAGGCAAAGACATCCTAAGTCTGAGAAACGTGTATAAAATGTATAATTCTGACACAGAATTACTTTTTCCGTTGCGCATAATTCCCAACCTCGGGGAACTACGAAATGCCCCGTGGCGCGATCTAGTTGAGCGGGTCAGTTCAGCCGATGCATCTGAAGTTGATCAATACGCTTTTGTTTTGATGATGACCCGATTGGGAGGATGTGTTACCTGCAACGCCGATTCGTTTCGCGCGATGCGAGGCTGCACCGTTTGTGCGCACCAAACTATTCGTCGATTCCGTGGCAGCGATAAAGATTTACTTGAGCAGTTTGATCAGTGTAAAAAGGAAGTGGAAAATTTTATCAAGAAAAGACAGAAGAACGAGAAAACTTCCGACGTTTCATTCTAATTAAAAGGTATGGTATCAAATGAGTCAGCAGTTGACATCGCAAGATATTTTAACAGCGCTTAGCGCTGTGCAAGAACCAGAATTGCACAAAGACCTTGTTACTCTCAATATGATTCAAAACGTTGAGATTGAAGGGGATGTTGTCCGGTTTACGATTGTTTTAACAACGCCGGCATGCCCATTGCGCAGTAAGATCGAGGCTGAGGCCAGGCAAGCTGTGCTGAGTTTGCCAGGTGTTCGTAGTGTGGTTATCGAGATGCAAGCCTCTGTCCCATCAGATGGCCGTAATAGATCTGCGCTTGCTACGCCTGTAAAAAATGCTATCGCAATCGCCTCTGGAAAAGGCGGTGTTGGGAAAAGCACCGTCGCGGTGAATGTTGCCGTATCCCTCGCCCAGAGTGGCGCTAAAGTTGGACTGCTCGATGCAGATATTTATGGTCCCAATATTCCAACTATGATGGGGGTTGAGCGGATGCCGCCAACCACCAATGGAAAACTCACGCCTGCCGAAGCCCATGGGGTAAAAATCATGTCTATTGGTTTCATGGTAAAACCAGGACAACCATTGATTTGGCGAGGCCCCATGCTGCATTCAGCAATCCGGCAGTTTCTTAATGATGTAGCCTGGGGGGAGCTCGATTATCTGGTAATTGATCTTCCACCTGGAACTGGCGATGCGCAGCTCAGTTTGGCGCAGTCCATCTCATTGAGCGGTGGCGTTATTGTTACGCTTCCGCAGCAAGTCTCTGTTGAAGATGCCTCGCGTGGACTATTTATGTTTAAGCAGTTGAATGTTCCAATTCTGGGCGTCATTGAAAATATGAGTTATCTGGAGCTTCCGGATGGTAACCGTATGAATCTGTTTGGCGCCGGAGGAGGGGAAAAGCTCGCTGAAACTGCTGGTGTCCCCTATATAGGTGCGATCCCGATTGACCCGGCGGTGCGGGTTGGCGGCGATATTGGCGTTCCGATCGTTATCTCATCACCTGAATCGGTTACGGCGGAAGCGTTGCGGAACGTTTCTGAGAAATTGGCTGCGGCATTGAGTGTGGCTGCGCTACAGTCTCAAGAGGATATTGTTATTAATATTGTGGATTAATGGAATGGCAACCTATTCTTCAGTGGCTAGTGTTCGTTTCGCAAAAGTAGGAAAGCTCTACCATTTTGATAGCAGCACCTTTCCTGACCTGAAAAATGGCGACGCGGTGATTGTCGAGACTAGCCGTGGTTGGCAAATTGGTCGCGTCGCTCAATTGATCAAGGATTATTCCCCTCAGGAAAACATTGCGCTGAAACCGATTGACCGCCTTGCGACTGCCCGTGATTTAGTGATCCATCAGCAGTGGAAAGCCAAGGAGGAAGATGTGGTCGCGTATGCAAAAAAACGCACCAAGGAATTGGGATTAATCGGGATAAAAATAGTATTTGCCGAATACAGTTTTGACGGTAGCCGTTTAACGATCTTGTTTAGTACAGAGAACGAGGATAAGGTTGATCTGAAATCATTGCGACAGGATATACAAAAGGCTTATGCCCCTTCACAGGTGGAATTGAGGCAAATCGGACCACGCGATGTCGCAAAAGCAATGTGCGGGATGGGCGCTTGTGGTCTTGAAACCCGCTGTTGTTCGAAGTTTTTATGCGATTTTAGTTCGATTTCGATCCGGATGGCCAAAGAACAGGGCATCTCGCTAACACCCACAGAGATTACCGGGATGTGCGGTCGTTTGCGATGTTGCTTAATTTATGAGTATGAAACGTATGCCACTGCCCGTAAGCTTCTTCCTAAAAGAAATAAGCGGGTATTAACGCCTGCTGGCGAGGGGAAGGTCGTGGACGTTCGTCCTTTAACTGAAACTGTTGTCGTTCAATTGAACAATGATACGCAACGCGAGTTTCCCAGCAATGAAATTAGAGTGATCGAGGATGAACAGCATCATCCTCCCAAGACTCAGGTCGTGGATTAGAAGTGTCCAGAGGGCTTATATGAATAAGAAATTGCCTGCGTCGGGGTTATTGGAAGAAGCGCAGCAACTGTTTGATTACACCCAGTCCATTCGGCGAGATTTGCATCGTCATCCGGAATTGGGCTTTCAAGAAAAACGCACTGCAAATCTTATCGCCGAAGGACTTTCGCGGCTTGGCATGGAAGTTCTTACAGGAATTGCCCAAACAGGGGTGGTTGGTTTTTTAGAGGGGCATGCCTCTGAACCAATCGCGCTGCTGCGCTTTGATATGGACGCTCTTCCAATTCAAGAGGAGAATAAAGTTGATTATGCTTCGACCCATGCGGGGGTTATGCATGCATGTGGTCATGATGGACACGTGGCAACCGGTCTTACCGTTGCGAAGCTCTTAAAAAAATATCAGAACCAACTATCCGGCACGGTTCAGTTCGTCTTTCAACCTGCTGAGGAGGGGTTGGGCGGTGCTCATGAAATGATCAAGGCTGGCGTTTTTACTCGTCCAAAGCCCAAATATTGTCTTGCGTTTCACCTATGGAATGAACGCCCGGTAGGCTGGTTTGGGGTTGTGTCGGGTCCCGTTATGGCGAGCTCTGACGCTTTCACCATTGATATTAAGGGGAGAGGTGGGCATGGCGCTATACCAGATCAAGCCATTGACCCTGTCGTGGTTGTGGCGCAGCTAATCATGGCTATGCAAACCATCATATCCCGCAATGTTTCACCCCTTGAGAGTGCAGTTCTTTCGATTGGCCAAGTAAATTGCGGGAATACCCATAATGTAATCCCTGATAAAGTCGCTGTAAAAGGGACGATTCGGGTATTTACCCCGAGAGTTCGAGAACATGTTCTGAACCGCTTGCAGGCCGTGTGCGATGGTCTTGCGCTGGGGTTTAATTGTGAGATTGCCCTTGTTGTGGAGAAACTTACACCACCTGTTATTAATAACCAGGAAATAGCGCAACTTGTGGGGGAAATCACGCGTGAGATATTCAAAGGCGCGGTGATTGAGAGTGATTATCGCACCATGGCTTCGGAGGATTTTTCTTATTTTCTGGAAGAAGTTCCTGGCTGCCTTATCCTGGTAGGATCTCGAAACGATCAAAAGGGATTCTTGTCTAGCCATCACAATCCGAAATTTGATTTCGATGAGCAGGCTTTAACAAATGCAGCAGCACTTCTCGCTGCAACGGTATTGCGAATCTCCGAGTTTTCATAACGCTATATTTTCTAAAACCTTAGACTTTCGTCATTGATGCTGGTGACAAATATCCGTGAAAAAGATATTGACACCGTGCGGTCGAGTGGCTATACTGTAATTAATTAAATCATCTGATTAATATGATTATTAAAAATTCGGCTTCCAATCGCGATCGTGGTACAGCAGATTCTCTGTCAGTTTTTTTACAGTATCTGGCGGCCGGGCATTTTTCTGATTCAGAACGTCTTCCTCCGCTTACAGAACTAAGCCGTGAATTGGGGTTAAGCGTTGCCAGCCTGAGAGAGCAATTAGAGGTTGCTCGGGCGTTGGGTCTTGTTGAGGTAAAGCCGAAGATAGGGATCCGGCGAACCGCTTATTCATTTAAACCCGCTGTTTGTAAAAGTGTGGGGTACGCCGTTGCGAGTGACCCCGCTCAATTCCAGTTATTTGCAGATTTACGCAACCAGGTCGAGGCGGCTTACTGGTATCATGCGGTTGAGCTTTTAACGCGGCAAGATCGCCAAAACCTACAAAATTTGATCATCCAAGCGACCCAAAAGTTGAACGGTCAGCCCGTTCAAATTCCTCATCACGAACACCGGGAACTTCATCTAACCATTTATTCGCGCCTCAACAATCCTTATGTTACAGGGATCCTGGAAGCCTATTGGGATTTATATGAAAATTTTGGATTAGATATTTACACGGATATTGTGTATTTGCAAAAGGTTTGGAATTATCATCAAAAAATTGTTAACAGCATTCTTACGGGAGATTTTACAGTAGGCTACCTTGCGCTTATTGAACACAAGGGTCTGTTATTTCAACGCGCAAAACCGCCTTTAAATCAAAAGTTTGAATAATGAGAGCATTCGATCATAGGAGAATTATTTATGGAACTCGAAAAACCTGCTGGGGTAAATGATGCAGGTTATTCTCCAAAAGAGCAGATCATAAACGACTTTTGTATTACCTTCAGTACAGTCAATGGATCTGGGAGCGCCACCGCTAACACAACTTTATTGCGCGCGCTTTTTAAGATGGGCATCCCTGTCTCTGGTAAAAACATTTTCCCATCTAATATTCAAGGTCTTCCTACGTGGTTTACCTTGCGGATTAGTAAAGAAGGTTATTTCGGCCGTCTCGAAAAGGATGATATTGTCGTGTCCATGAATCCTGCGACATTTTCAAAGGAACAAGAATACATTGTTCCTGGTGGGGTCTTGCTTTACTCTGACGCCATCAAACTTCCTGTGACGCGGCAAGACATCAGTGTATACCCCATGCCGGTAAATGAGATATTGAGTGCTGCCGAAGTTCCTCAAAAACTAAAAGATTATGCAGCCAATATGGTGTATGTCGGAATTCTTTCTGAATTATTGAGAATTGATTTCGAAAATATTTATCAGGCGCTTGATTTCCATTTCAAAGGCAAAGAAGCAGCCATTCGGTCCAACTATGGTGTGATTACCCTGGCAGCTAAGTGGGCGCAGCAAAACCTAAAGAAAAATGATCCCTACTATGTAAAACCAATGAACGCTACCATTGGAAAAATTATGGCGGACGGCAATACCGCAGCCGGGTTGGGCGCACTATATGGCGGAGCTCAATTTGTTGCCTGGTATCCAATCACCCCCGCCTCATCGTTGGCCGAGGCCATGCATGAGTACCTGCCCATTCTCAGAAAAGATCCTGTCGAAGAGGGTAAAGAGACTTGTGTGATTGTTCAGGCTGAAGATGAAATCGCTGCGATTGGGATGGCCGTTGGCGCTGGCTGGGGTGGGTTGAGGGCGATGACCTCAACTTCAGGCCCTGGGCTTAGCTTGATGACAGAATATCTTGGCCTGGCTTATTATACTGAAACACCTGTTGTGGTATGGGATGTTCAAAGGGTAGGCCCAAGCACTGGTTTGCCCACTCGCACAGCGCAGGGTGATATTACTTTTGCTAATTTTATCGGTCATGGTGATACCCAGTATATTTTACTTTTCCCTGGTTCGGTAAAGGAGTGTTTTGAATTTGGATGGCGCGCATTCGATTTGGCTGAACGATTGCAAACGCCGGTCATTGTACTTAGCGATCTTGATTTGGGGATGAACCAGTGGGTTTCTGAGCCTTTTGATTATCCAGATCAACCCATGGATCGGGGGAAGATATTGTGGGAAGAAGACTTAGACGAAATATTGGAAAAAACGAGCGATAAATGGGGACGTTATCTGGATATTGACGGCGATGGCATTCCTTATCGAACATTGCCAGGAAATCAGAACCCGCGTTCAGCGTATTTTTCGCGCGGCACAGGGCATGATGAGTATGGCGCTTATCGCGAGGATCCTGAAGTTTGGGAACGGATTCTTACTCGTCTCAAGGTGAAATTTGAAACTGCTAAACGTTACACTCCAAAGCCGTCCATCAAAAAAATGGCAAACGCCAGGATAGGGATTCTTTCAGTTGGTTCGACAGACTTTCCGATTCTGGAGGCTAGAGATCATCTTGCACGACAAGGTCTAGCGACGGACCATCTACGTATTCGAGCAATTCCATTCGATGCGGAAATTGGGGAATTTATTAGAAACCATGATGCTAACTACGTCGTTGAAATCAATCGTGATGGACAATTGAAACAGTTATTGACCATTGAATTCCCGGAACATGCGACCAAACTAAGAATGGTTGCCCGGATTGACGGGCTGCCATTGTCTGCCAAGTGGATTGAGGACCAGATCCTTTCTCAGGAGGCAAAGTAGATGGCTACACAAATTCTTGTGCCTGCCGCGCCGCAAACAAATGCCAGTGGCTTTACGCGAAACGACTATAAGGGGCTCCCCAGTACTTTATGCCAGGGTTGTGGCCATAATTCTATTGCCAACCAAATTATTGCCGCATGTTACGAGCTGGGCATTGCACCTGAAAAAATTATCAAATTTAGCGGGATTGGGTGTTCAAGTAAAAGCCCCACATATTTTTTAAGCCGGTCTTTTGGTTTCAATGGATTGCATGGACGAATGCCTTCATTGGCGCTAGGGGCACTGTTTGCCGACCATACGCTGCATGGTCTTGGTGTTAGCGGCGATGGGGATACCGCCAGTATTGGGATGGGGCAGTTTAAGCACCTTGTTCGACGGAATATGCCGATGGTTTATATTGTCGAAAATAATGGTGTTTATGGGCTGACCAAGGGGCAGTTTGCGCCTACGGCAGAAAAAGGTTTGGAACTTAAGAAACATGGCAAGAATGTTTTTCAACCGGTGGATATTTGTATGGAGGCGTTGGCTTCAAATGCGACCTTTGTGGCTCGTTCTTTTGCCGGGGATCCCAAGCAAGTGAAGGAATTGATCAAAGCGGCTTTCAGCCATAATGGCATTGCCGTGCTCGATATCATCAGTCCTTGTGTAACCTTCCATAATCACGAGGATTCCGTGCACTCTTACGTGGGCGGCAAAGCGATGGAAATTCCTCTTCATGAAGTTATTTATGTTCCTGCGCGTGAGGAAATTTTTGTTGACGATTTTCTAGAAGGGCAAACAAAAGAGGTTACGCTTCATGATGGTTCCATCATCCGGCTAAAAAAACTGGATAAGGATTACGATCCGACAGACCGCCATCGCGCTTTGCGAATGTTAGACGAGGCCGAGAAAAATAACCTGTTGATAACTGGCCTATTTTATATCGAACCTTATCGGCCTTCCATGTTTGATTTATTTCCTTTGCCAGAAACTCCCCTAAACCGGTTGCCGGAGGAACGTCTCAGGCCAGCGCGCGAAAGCATTGACCAATTAAATAAAATGATGTTTTGATTTTCAGCGAAGCACAATAGCCAAGAAGGAGCGATTTACACGCCCCTGACAATTGGTCTTGTTGGGTCGCGTATCCATTCGCTCCAAGAGCCAAGATATAAACGCGCTCCGCTTAGCCCCGCTGTTTCCATTGCAAGAAGGTGATGACAGGATGTAACGCCAGAACCGCAGTAGACAATAGTTCTCTGTGGAGGAATATTTCCAAGGAGGGCTAAAAATTCTTGTTTCAAGACGTGCGGAAGTTTTAGGGTTGCATCCTGTTGTAAATTGTCCCCATGAAAACGATTCAATGCCCCTGGTATTCTCCCTGGAATTGGGTCTATGGGTTCAAGCTCCCCTAGATACCGTTCTCTGGCGCGTGCATCAATGATCCGAAAAGACGAGTCCTGGTATGTTTTTACCATCTCGTCGGTGGTTACCAGCAGCTCTGGTTGTATGGATAAGAGAGGAGTGGCTGGGAGCGCGTTTCCTTTTTCGATACCGGACCTGGTTGGCCGGTTTTCATTAATCCATTTCCCCAAGCCTCCATCCAAGACTGCTACTCTGGTAAAACCGAAATACCTTAATAACCACCATAACCGCGCAGCAAATGCGCCGCCAACTGTGTCATAAACAACCACCTGTCTTGTTTGATCGATCCCCCACCCAGCTAGTTTTTGCGCAAAAACGATGGGGTCTGGCAAAGGGTGCCTTCCTGTTTTCTCTGAAACCGGACCGGAAAGATCATGATCCAGGTGTGCGTAAATGGCGCCAGGAATGTGTATTTCAATGTATTCATTGAAGCCCCAGGCTGGGTCAGCCAGATCAAACCGGCAGTCGATGATTACCCAGCCAGGGTCACTGATGTGTTTCCATAATTCCTGTGTTTGTATCAGCGTATCAAATTCCATTGTCTTGTCCTCGATCATGGTAGGCCATTGATTTGGTCGTAGCCACCCGCCTAAATATTTATCTGAAAGATACGATGCCTCTTGTGCCAGATGACTCCCATGTTCTCCATATCTGATTTACTCTTATAATTTCTCTCATCGACTTGTACCAGTTCAACCCTGTTAAACTGGTTTTGCCTGAGTGTTTTTTCGAGCTCGTTATAGAGCAGCAAATTTGCTCCAGCGCCTTGGTATTCTGGCAATAGCCCCAGGCCGTTCAGATCACACAGAGTGGTCTTGTTTTTTTCAGCAAGTATTTTAAACCAGCCCAATGGCCAAAGTTGTCCTTTGGTTTGTTGAATTGCCCTGTTGATATTGGGGTAGGCGATGATGAAACCAGCAACCTGGTCATTTTTCATGATAAGCTTGATCAAGCCCGGTTTGGTAATCTGTATCATTGTATCTGCCATGATGCGAAACTCTTCGCTGGTCGAAGGGATATAGTTGGGATTACTGGCAAATGCCTTGGTGTGAACATCTTCAACAACGTGGATCCACTTGCGTATCTCTGCGACATTAGGGAATTCTTTTATCCAAAAATTGTTGCGTCTTTTTACTTTTTCTGCTGCTTCATGAATTCTATCTGGAAGTTGATGAGAATAATCCATATATCCAGAGAGAAAATCTGTCTCTTTATTAAACCCGAAACGTTCAAGTTGCGAGATATAGTAAGGATAATTATAGGTTATTCCCATAGCAGGTAAATATTCAAATCCGTCGGCTAACAAACCAACCCCGTTGGACCTCATGAACCCCTTCGGGCCTAAGAGAGAAGAAAGGTTTTCCTTGTAGACCCAGTTTGTAGCAGATTCGAACAACAGGTTTATAACTTGATCGTCATCAATCGCATCAAAATAGTAGAAGAAGGCAATTTTTGAATGATGATAGGCGTTGAAGTTTTTATTTTGAAGAACCGCTACTCTACCTAATACTTCTTTTTCGCTTTCGACAAGAAAAAAATCTGCATTTGAATGTTTGTAGAAGGGGTGCTTTTTTTTGTTGAAAATTTGGAGCATTTCATGTTTTAGCGCCGGTACCCAGAATGGATGGCCTTGATAGATTTTGAAGGGAAAATCGATAAACTTGTTGACCTCCGTTTTATTTTCTGGGTTCACCTTGACCAATCTCATGTTAACTCCTGTAATAATTTGAGAGGTGCTTCAATTCTTCTTCGTAGAATTTTAAAAACTCAGAAACCACTTTGGGATCGAATTGTATCCCGGAGTTCGTTTTGATATATGCAAGCGCTTCATCCTCTGACCAGGGTTCATGATAAGGCCGCCGGGATACCAGGCCATCCCATACATCCATCACGGCGAAGATGCGGGCTGCAAACGGAATTTCCTCGCCTTTCAGCCCGCGTGGGTACCCGGAGCCATCCCATTTTTCGTGATGGCAAAAGGGAATGTCGATGGATTGCCTGAGATAAGGAATTGGCGCAAGGATTTCGAATGCATGTTGTGGATGCTGGCGCATGATTTGCCATTCTTCTGGGCTCAGGGGACCTTGCTTTAAGAGGATCGAATCGGGGATTCCGATTTTTCCAATGTCATGAAGCAGGCTGCCATATCTCAAGTAGGTCAATTCTGGCTCTTTTACCCCTAGCCTTATCGCCAGACGTTCGGTCATTTCAACCACTCTGATTGTATGCCCTTCGGTCTCATAATCTCGTAATTCCAAAGCTTTTGACCATCCCTGAAGCGTTTTGTCATATGCCTGTTGAAGCTCCTGCAGCAACCGGGCGTTATTCAGCGCCATTCCTGCTTGATCAGCAAAGGCTTGAAGTCGGTCGGCAATTTCTTGATTGTAAAATCCTGGTGTATTGCTGTTCAAAATGATGAAACCAATTGTCCGATTTTTGATTTTGATTGGGGCTCCGGCGTAAGATTGTATCCAGGCACTTTCCCCATCTTTTGGCCAGCTCGACTCTAGCATAGTATCCGGAATCACCAGCGGTTCGCCGGTATGGTACATCTTGGTTAAGGTAGGAATTTTGCTGATTTTCAATGTGGGGTCTTGCAAGGAGAGCTCTGATTTACTACCAGGCTGCCCCCCTTTCTTGGCAAGGACATGAACGGTTTCTTCATCTTCATCAAGGAGAATAATGTGAGAGGAATCATGGGGCACAACCTGGCCTACGTTGCCCAAGATCCGTTCTAGTACTTCGCTGAAGTTCAGAGTGCTGTTTAATGCGCCGGCAGTGTCTCGAAGGGCTTCTGCCAATATTCTTTGCTGATGCTCCTGCTCTTCCGATTTAAGCAGAGCGACCTGGCGGATTTGGATAGCCCTGGACATTTGTTGAAATTCTTCCGACAATTCTTTGATTTCTCGTATCTTTTCAGGTATCTTTAACGGGTAAGTCGGTGTTGAGAAATCCCCATTTGAGAGCAGCTTTACTGCGCGGCTTAGGTTAGAAAGCGGTGTTGCAATCTCTTCGATGAGTCTGTTTCTGATCCTGGTAACAACGAGTCCCCAAAGTGAAAGCAATACGACAAATAGAATCGTGCTTGTAATCAGGTAAGGGCCGAGGGCGAGTTTCAGAGGCAATTGCGCTGTAACCAGCCAGTGTGTCTCCTTTGCCCATCCACTGGTTGTTAGACTTATTCCGCTGCTCCCCTTGCTCAGACCAGAAATCTTGAAGAGTTCGATCAGTTCAATAAGATCAAGATCCTTTATGTTGATTTGTTGTTCAACCAAAGTTTTTTGCGGATGCGCTAATAAATTTCCAAACTCATCTGAGATAAAAATTTCTCCGGTGGGAAACTCTTGGGAGGCATTGTCAACGGTCACAAGGTCTTGAATTTTTTTAAGATCGATTTCCGCTGCGAGCAAATGTTCATCTGAAAGTTTGGTAACCAAAGTGACCGTGAGCTCGCCTGTTCTTGGAGAGATTGCCGGCCGCGAGAGGTACGAAGAGTTTGGCTGGTCAACTACCGCCATGAAGGGCTGTGTTGACATATCCAGGTTCATAAGGGATGGATCAAAAGGCGAAAGATTGATCACCTTCCCCTGGGGGTTTAAATAGTAAATAGTGGAGAAGATGGGATTGGAATGTTGAACGGCTTGCAGATATAAGGGAAGCTCGCCTGGCTGAGATTGCGCCAAACTGACTAAACCCATGATCGCCTGCCGTGAATTTTTTAAAAGGTCATCCAGCCGGGATATGGCACTTGCTACGGTCTGTTGCTGGTTCTTTTCGATTGTGTTAAGAGTCTGATAGCCGTTTACTGCCAACAAAAGAAAGCCAATAATAGCAGTAGGCGCAATTAATTGCCACACTAAAAGGCTGACGATAACGTTGTTTAACCGCACCGATTTGTTTTTTGCTTTCATTCAGAGTTTGCGCCAATCGAGTGTAAGAGCGCGAAATTGGGCGATCGGACTTTAGCAAGCGGGAATCCAGAAATAACAACAACTTGCTGGCCTCGTTTAATAGCGGCTGAAGTAGTCAACGCGATATCTACATTTTCTAACAGCGCTTCGATAGTATCGGAAAATGGCACCAAAAATGGGGTGACACCCCACAAAATCCCAAGTTTCTGGTATGTGTTTATGTTCGGTGTAAGGGCTAAGATTGGGACTTGAGGTCTTGCTTTGGACATCAGCAAAGCTGTTCGACCATTCTGGGTGAACACAGCAATCCCTGCAACGTTGCGGTCATGCGCTAATTCCCTGGCAGCTCTAGTGATCGAAATAGCATCGTCCATAGTCGCTTCTTCCCCAATATTGCAGGCTCCCCAATCACAAAAATGGTGCTCAGCTTGAAGAATTATTCGATCCATCATTGCGATGCTTTCGACCGGGAAATTTCCGCTGGCGGTCTCTGCTGAGAGCATGACGGCATCACTCCCATCGAAGATGGCATTGGCAACATCCGATGCTTCTGCGCGGGTTGGCCGAGGGTTTTCAATCATGGATTCTAGCATTTGAGTTGCGGTGATGACAATTTTTGTATGGTAATTTGCTGTTTTTATAATCCGCTTTTGCAAGATTGGTACCAATTCAGTAGAGGTTTCAACTGCAAGGTCTCCTCGCGCGACCATTACCCCATCGGAGATTTGAATAATTTCCCTTAAATTGTCAATCGCTTCGGGCCTTTCTAGTTTTGCGATGATAGGTATATTTATTTTTGCTGGATGATGTTGTTGGATGGTTTCACGGACGAGTTCAATGTCCCTTGCCTTTCTTACAAATGAAACTGCGATGACATCAACGTCAGTGTCCAGGCCAAAGAGGAGGTCATTGTGGTCTTTTGGAGTCAATGAAGGGATATCCAAACTTGCGCCGGGCAGGTTAACCCCTTTGTGAGATTTTAATACCCCTCCAAGCAAAACCTTCGCCTGAATCATATTGTCCTTGATTTCTGTTACGATCACTTCTATTTTTCCATCGTCCATTAGAATGTGATCGCCCGGCCGGACACTATTAATCAGATTCGGCACATCCATCGGAATGAAAGTTTTTGCGGTCGCTGGTTTTTCAGGACTTTCCGTTGAGTAGAGAACGATTGTACTGTTTCTGGAAAGCCTTACACCCGCTTGGGGTAGAGAACCAACGCGCAACTTTGGTCCTTGAAGGTCTTGCAGGATTGTGATCGGTTTTCCGAGAGTTTGGGAAAGTTGTCTAATGGAAAGTATTCGCTGTTTATGTTCCTCATGCTGACCGTGCGAAAAATTTAGCCGGGCTACGTCCATACCCGCCGCTATCATTTTTTGGATGGTATGGGTGTCCTGTGAACTCGGTCCTATTGTGGCGATAATCTTTGCTTTTCTTTCCATGACAGCCTGCTTTTTGTATAGCATCCAGGCAGGTATTTTCTGTTTTTATCAACGCCAGCCCGGTGTTCAGCCATGTACAATCAGTACGAATTTGCAAAATTGAAGCGCCGTTTCGCTGTAAGACCTTTTGGTTCATTGCATCATTAAAACTGGCCTGATTCTTTCCAATGCCCAATCAATTGTGTTGCGATCAATGATCAGGGGAGGAGCAAACCGGATTACATGTTCATGTGTTTCTTTTGCAAGGATTCCGGTTGTTTTGAGTGCTTCACAAAATCTTCTGGCGCCGCGGGCCTCTCGTTTTAGTTCGATCCCGATCAACAATCCTTTTCCTCGGATCTCCTTGACATGTGGACTGGGTATTTCTTCCAGCTGCTCTTTAAAATATTCGCCCATCTGAAAGGAGTTTTCGATTAATTTTTCCTCAATGAGCACTTTGAGTGCAGCGCGGGCGACGGCTGCACCCAGAGGATTCCCCCCAAACGTGGAGCCGTGCTCACCCGGTTGGATCAAGCCCAGGATTGGTTGATCCGCCAAAATCGCCGAGACTGGATAAAACCCGCCAGATAGGGCTTTGCCAATGATAACAATGTCTGGACGCAAGTTTTCATGATCACAGGCAAATAATTTGCCTGTTCTTCCCAGCCCCGTTTGGATCTCGTCTGCTATGAATAAAACTTCATTCTTTTCGCAGATGCCCTTGACTGCTTTCAGATATCCTGCTGGTGGGATAATAACCCCGCCTTCCCCTTGAATCGGCTCCAATAATACCGCGGCAGTGTTGGGCGTGATGGCATTTTGTATCGCCCTGGCGTCCCCGTAAGGAACGATCACAAAACCGGGTGTAAATTCCCCAAAGTCGTCCCGGTAAAGCGGCTCGGTGGAAAATGAAATGATGGAAATTGTCCTGCCATGAAAATTGCCGGAAGCTACAATAATTTCTGCTTTGTAGCGGGGGACATTTTTGATGCGATAAGCCCATTTGCGCGCAACTTTCAACGCCGTTTCAACTGCTTCGGCGCCACTGTTCATTGGCAATGACATTTCATAGCCAGTTAATTCGGAGAGTTCTTTGTAGAGAAGGGGAAGCTGATCGTTTCGAAAGGCTCTGGAGGTCAATGTAACTTTTTGAGCCTGGGCAACCAATGCGCTTAATATCTTGGGATGTACATGCCCCTGATTCAGGGCGGAATATGCACTCAGGCAATCTAGATACCGATTGCCCTCAACATCATAAACCCAAACACCTTCGCCACGATTAATCACAACGTCCAGCGGGTGATAATTATGTGCCCCAAATTTTTCTTCAAGCGCAATGTAATCTTGGGTTACCATTTCATTCCTTTCCAAACAGGTAGGCTAATATGCCTTTTTGTGCGTGCATGCGGTTGTGGGCCTGAGGGAACAAACGCGAATGGATACCATCGGCTACTTCGTCGGTTATTTCTTGCCCTCTATGAGCTGGCAAACAATGTAGTACGATTACGTCCTTGCGCGCCTCGGAAACAAGCTGTTGATTTACCTGATAAGGGGGAAATACCTTTTCCCGTTTAGCGCTCTCCTCTTCTTGTCCCATGCTGGTCCAGGTGTCAGTATAAATGACCTGTGCATTCTTAACTGCTTCATGGGGATCGCGGAAGAATTTTAATGCACTCCCGGTACCTTCAGCTATTTTCTTCGCAAGGTCTACGGCAAGGGGTGGCAAATCATAACCAGCGGGGGTTGCAATTGAGAAATTTGCCCCTAGTTTTGCGCATATGTGCATCAAGGAAACGGCCACGTTGTTTCCATCCCCTACATAAGATACGTTGATGTCTTTTAGGGTGCCAAATTCTTCAATAATCGTAAGGGCGTCAGCCATTGCCTGGCATGGGTGATTGTAATCGCTGAGACCATTGATCACCGGTATTGAAGCCCATTTCGCCAGCTCTATAACATGCGCATGGTCGAACACCCTGGCCATCAAGGCATCCACGTAACCCGACAGCACACGCGCGATGTCAGCGATCGATTCTCTTTTCCCGAGACCGATTTCGTTTGGAGAAAGATAAAGCGCATCGCCCCCAAGGTGACGCATTGCCATATCAAAGCTGATGCGCGTTCGTAAACTAGGTTTCTGGAATATCATGGCCAGCGTCTTGCCTTTCAAGAGCGGGCGATTACCTCCGGATTTCCATTCTTTTTTCAAGCGAATGGAAATATCGAATATTTGATTTAATTCTTGAGCTGAAAAATCTGATACAGCGATAAAATCCCTCTTCATGGTTTCTCCTTGGGTTATTTTTGGTGTATGGCTGCAGCTTGAAGTATATCACAGCGCAATTAAGGTGCCAGTGAAGTAAACCATCGTGGATTGAGTTTTTTGTACAACTCTTATTGGTGCTGTCCGGTGTCAGTTGTATGCTGGTTTGAAATTTTTCTTTGAGCCTGCGCAACTAGTACGTCCATGACCTTGTAAACTAAATTTCCAGAAATGCTCTGGATGGTGTAGAATAGCGTCGCTTCTAAGCCGGGGGTTATAATATACTGTTTTTTACGAATTCCTTTGATGATTGATTCGGCCACTTGATCTGGCTGCATCAAACCGCTGGTTGCCGTTAGTTCCTTTGTGATCTCCGGTTTATACTTTTGCTCGTACTCAAGTTGAGGGGTTTGAGTATCGGGTGGAAAGACGAGTGACACCCGAATGTGATATCTTTTTAGTTCGGAGCGGATGACATCTGTGAATCCCCGTACGGCGAACTTGGATGCGGAATAGGCAGAATATCCATATACTCCCAGAAAGCCAGCCATCGAACTGATATTTATAATATGACCTGCTGACCTCTGGATCATGAAGGGGATGATCGCTTTTACCGCGTTGACTGTCCCAAAGAAGTTAATATTCATCATCCAATGAAATTTTTCGATTTCAAGGTTTTGAAATTCTCCGGGATGTACAACCCCTGCAGAATTAATCAAATAATCTGGTATGCCTGTGCGATTACAGAGATTGTTGATTTCTGTTTGGATCTGATCGAATTTTGATACGTCTGCTGCGATCATCCCCAGATTTTGCTGGTTGGCAACACGATTGGCTTCTAAGATATCCAAGGCGCTGCGCAATTTTTCTTGCTCGCGGGCTAATATGTGCACATTTGCACCAGCACGGACGAATTTCTTCGCGAGAGCCAATCCAATCCCACTTGATCCACCAGTTATCAAAATTAGCTTGCCGGAAAACGTATCCATGGTCATTTCCTGGAGGATTACCTGGTTAATGTCCACACGAGCTACAGGAACCGCCAGAACATCCTGCGCATCCCCCACCGGCGGAGGTGAGTGTACGCCCTGAACTTTGAGCGAAAAATTTGGAAATTTGACGGACGACGTTTTTCCCATGACATTGTTCACATTGCAGGGGTAAATCAGCGTCTTTTATCGAGCGGAAGATTTCGATATGATGACTGCAATCTTTGCAAATGTATTCGTAAAGCGGCATATGAGTGTCCTTTCAGGGTTATTCTAAATGCTAGCTATAAAATGGTCAATTGACTAGAGATTCTATAGAGGAAAATTTGCCTGATTCTCGTGCTGAAACATTAAAATACTATTATAATTCGGCCTTCAATTATTTTTATTAATGATCCTTGTAGAGGAAAATATGACAACCAATCCAACCATTACGGCCGCTGAAAGCATTCAAATCGAACGAAAAAAGCTCAAACGCGAGCTTACTTTGCTACCTTTGTTCGGAATGATTTACTTTACAGTGTGCGGTGGCGCCTTTGGTTCAGAAGCCATTGTCGGATGGTCTGGGCCTGGAATGGCTTTGATTCTTCTGGCTGTAACCCCAATTTTATTTAGCATTCCAAATATGCTGATGGTGCGCGAATTGAGTTCTATGATGCCTGCTGAAGGCGGCTATTATCATTGGGTCAAACAAGGGCTTGGGCCGTTTTGGGGTTTCTTGACTGGGTGGATGAACCTAGTTGTTTCATGGGTGGATGTTTCCATATATCCTGTACTTGCAGCGTATTATTTGGGTTATTTCTTGCCCGCTTTGAGGGAGGGGGCTGTTTTGGGCGGGATCTATCTTTCAGGAGATTTGTTGTCCTGGTTTGTTGCCCTGGTTCTTATTTGGCTTATTACCGCATTGCAAATTCGTGGAACAAGATTGACGGCGCTTACCACAGATTGGGTGGCAATCGTTATGCTTTTGCCCCTTCTGGCGATGTCTGTATTTGGAATTATCAATTGGGTTTCCAGTGGTGTTACTATAGAGTTGCCGTTGTTACCCGAAGGTGAAACTTTGTTTGGGGCTTTCAGCGTTGGACTGTTTGTGGCGATGTGGAATTACATGGGGTGGGAATTGCCGACCTCTGCTGGGGATGAGATTGTAAATCCACGCCGTACTTATCCGCTCGCAATGGTCTTGACATTGGTGGCCGCAATTGCAACCTACGCTATTCCCATGTTAAGTGGCTTATACGGCGGCGCTGGAATTGATGGGAGGCACCAACTTTGGGGAATAGAGGAGTACCAACCGGGTGAGGGGATTGGGTCCGTGCTGACGGATTATGGTGTGCCCAAGGATAAGATTACCAGTTGGGGTGTAGATACAACGTCTTCAATTGGATGGGAGTACCCGGATATTGCTCATCAGATTGGTGCCACTTTTGCGGGAGTGGATGGGAAGTTTGCACGATTTTTGGGCCTCATTGTAACTATCTCAGCAATATTTAGTATGACTGGCCTTTTTATTGGAAATAGTTTGAGCGCCAGCAGAGTTCCTTTCGCGATGGCCGCTGATGGAATGATGCCGCTTTTCTTGGTGAAAGTTCACCCGAGATATGGCACCCCCTACGTCGCGATTATTGTAGCGAGTGTATTGTTTAGCATGCTCTCTCTTTCCACATTTGCTTTTTTGGTCGTCGTAGACGTGTTTTTGAACATGATGGCTCTGGTGCTTCAGTTCTTTGCGCTGTGGGCTTTGCGGTTTAAAAAACCCAATCTTGCGCGAGAAAAGGTGCCCGGAGGATGGATTGGGCTGGTGCTAGCTACGCTTGCCCCATTTTTTATCATCGGCCTTGCTATCGTAAGTCAGATTTCTGAAGAAGGCTTGAATTCCATATGGTTTGGGTTGATCGCGATCGTGGTGGGAGCACTTTTATATTTCCTGGCGAAAAAGTGCCTGAAGCCCGGGATACCCGATGTGGATCCATTTGTAGAATCTAAAGGCTAGAAGACCTGACTGCCTCGCGGAAAGACATCCGTGGGTTTTTGGACCTCTGACCGACTTGCGGTTAATTGCGTCATTGCATCAAGCATGGATAGCTGAGCTTGTTTTTGCATTGACCTGTCTGAAGTGGTATCCATAAATGGAAAATGTAATTGCCAGGTGGAATTTCTCTGGGCAACGCGAAAGCGTCCAGAAAAATAACTGCCAGTAGTACCTGCGTTCTCTGCTAAAAATTCCAAGCTTTATGATTGATTGGAAAAACGCTACAATCTCTGCAAATTGCAGGTGTACTTTTAGTTTGGGAGGTTTGTATTCTGACAGAAAATTCTTTACGCGGTCATAGAATAATTGCGGGGAGTAAATCTGCTCCAAGATATGCAAATACCCCTTTTTTAGAAGAGAGACATCCATCACTGGCAAAATGTTGGTTGTGCCATCGGTATTGTCGCCAGTCATTTCTTCAATGAGCCGACCTTCGCTTTTCAGTCGGTTGTACAGGCGGGTGCCATAAGGAGCCTGTAGCAGCCCCACCATGGCAGTTACAATCCCGCTTTTTTGGATGAATTCAATTTGTCGTTGAAAAATCGTTGGCGTATCATTGTCAAAGCCGACGATAAAGCCTGCCATAACCTGCAGACCTTCTTTCTGTAGCGTTTTCACACTCTCGATTAGATTTCGGTTTTTATTTTGTGTTTTGTTACACTCCACAAGGCTGTTCTCGTCAGGGGTCTCGATGCCAACAAAGACAGAGGTGAAACCTGCCTGAACCATCATGTTCATCAATTCTTTGTCATCCGCCAGGTTTATTGATGCTTCGGTAATGAATCGGCAGCCAGTTTTTCCTTTTCGCCATTCGATTAGGGCCGGTAATATTTCTTGTTTTAGTATTTTTTTATTGCCGATGAAATTGTCATCTACAAAAAAGATATTTCTCCGCCATCCGAGCGAGTAGATTGCATCCAATTCGGAAAGGATTTGTTCGGTGGTTTTTACTCGTGGTTTATGACCCAATAAGGCGGTCACATTGCAGAATTCACAATTGTATGGGCAACCGCGTGAAAACTGGATACTCATTGAATCGTATTTTGAAATTTCCACAATATCCCAACGAGGAATGGGTGTCAGTGTGAGATCACAAAACTGGTCTGTTTTATATATCCTTCTCAGATTTTTACTTTTGTAGTCAGCCAGAAACATTGGAAGGGTAAGCTCGGCTTCGTTCAGGACGAAATAATCAACCTCAGGAAAAAGATTGTACTCACTGGTGAATAGAGGCCCACCAGCGATAATCACTTTACCCAATGATTTGCATCGTCGCATAATTTCAACAGCCGAAGATCGTTGAACAACCATGGCGCTAACGAAAACCAGGTCAGCCCAGCAGATATCTTTGTTATGGAGTTCGCTCACATTAACATCTATCAGACGAATCTTCCAATCTGAAGGGAGCATGGCGGCAACAGTAGCCAGCCCAAGCGGAGGTGATGAGGCTTTTTTGTGGATAAACTTAAGTGCGTGCTTGAAACTCCAGAAGGTATCTGGAAACTCGGGATAAATCATCAAGACATTCATCAACTTTATCCTTTTGAATAATTCTGTTGTAGACAGTATAATTTCTATAAAACATCTCTCTATGACCCTCAAGGCATAGAGAGATGCATATTAGGATTGTGTCTCGAATAGCCATGGGGCTATTCTTAGATATCTTTCCAAAAAAAGTTTCTGCTGATAGTATAGTTATACCTATGAATACTTACGAGCAGCCAGCGATAAGAACGGGCAACGGTGCGGATCTGGCTTTTGCGGCCGTTGTCCTGATGGCATACTTTGTAACCTTTAGCTCACTGCACTCTGCGAGCCGGCTCGACATCCTGGCGATGATTGGCCTGGGAATTGCCTATATTGCGACAGGGATTTATGGTTATGCCTATTGTTCTCGGGCAGGCAAAAAGTTGTTTTCGATTTTGTATTTTGTCATTCAGATTATCCTGGGGGGAAGTATTGTTTATCTAAGCAAAGGGGCTGGTCTTCATCTTCTAATTTTGCTGCCTCTAACTGGTCACAGCGTAATCCTCCTTAGTTCAATCTGGGTCTATTTAATCAATTTTGTCATCCTGGGTGCTTACTCTTTTGCGCTTCAAGTTACCACTGGATCATGGGACTATGTTGCGGCTAATGTTCCCAATTTTTTGGCTGGTCAGGTTTTTATTATTGCTTTTGTGCAGATGGCTGTGAATGAAGAGCGCGCGAGAAAAGAGGTTGAAAAGCTAGTAAAAAACTTGAGCGAGGCAAATCTACAGCTACGAGAATATGCTGATCAAATTGAGACCTTAACACTGACTCAAGAACGCGCCAGGCTGGCTCGGGAAATCCATGATGGTCTTGGGCATTACCTCACTACTATCAACATGCAACTTCAGGCCGCCATGGCAATCATTCATCGAGATAAGAAACGCGCCCTGGTTACCCTGACGAATGCTCAAATGATGACCAAAGAAGCATTGGCTGAAGTGCGCCGGTCAGTGTTTGAACTGCGAGAGACCACAGAGTATTCCGAATCGGTGATTGATAAGATTCGCAAACTAACGGAAAATTCAAAATTGCTGAACATTATTCCAGAATTTGAAGTTCTTGGCGAACCCCGGCATTTACGTCCTGCTGTTGAGCTGGCCTTATATCGAGTTGCTCAAGAAGGGATTAGCAATATTTATAAACATGCCGGAGCCTCTAAATTGTGGGTGACGCTAGATTTTTCCGATTTGGACGCAGTTCTGTTGGAAATCCGAGACAATGGTGTCGGTTCTGTACAATTCGATGAAGGTTTTGGCTTACGTGGATTACAAGAGCGCGTGGGATTATTGAATGGTAGAATAAAGATTGAAACAACACCGGGCTACAGATTTGTTTTAAGTGTTCTAATTCCAGGCTAGATTAATATGATCAGAATTTTACTTGTAGATGACCAGGCTCTTTTTCGCGAGGCGCTTTGTACGCTCCTGGCTGCTCAGGAAGATTTTGATGTGGTGGCTCAAGCAAATAATGGTGTGGAAGCCATTCGCCTGGCCGCCCTTCATAAGCCGGATATTGTCCTGATGGATCTAAAAATGCCGGTGATGGATGGCGTGGTTTCTACTCAAAGAATCCGAAATGCGCTTCCGGACGTTAAGGTGATTGTCCTTACGACCTTTGACGATGATACGAGCGTTTATGAGGGATTAAGGGCAGGTGCTATTGGTTATTTGCTGAAAGATGCCTCACCTGAGAAGTTATATGAAGCCATTCGATCAGCACATCGCGGTGAATACTTCTTATTGCCTCAAATTACAGCAAAGGTAGTCGCTGGATTGTCGAAAATTCCGCAACCCTCTCAAATTTGGGATGCGGGAGATTATATTCCGCTTTCCCAGCGAGAGATTGAAATATTACAATGGGTGGCTCGAGGTTTAAGCAATAGGGAAATAGCGGAACGGCTTGTTATCGCAGAAGGGACAGTAAAGAACCATATGCGGAACATCCTTGGTAAGCTTAGCGTTAAGGATAGAATGCAGGCAGTTTTTAAGGGAAAGGAGCTTGGTCTCATACCCTAGAAATGTGCCCGCAGACATATTTCCAAATGAAATTGCAAAGGTATCCTTAAGTACGATGAAAAATGTTGATGAGACAAACAGCGTGACCTCGAATGACGTCGATTTTCGTGTCATTGGTGGATTGTTACTCTTGATCATTGGATCCATCATTTTGCTGGATCGGTATCTCCACACCGGGTGGCTACCTTTATTAATCTTACCCTGCTGCGGCTTTTTGTTTGTCTATGGTGGAGTTCGGATGCGGCGTTTTGGACTTGTCGTAACAGGCTGCCTGCTGGCAGGGGTCGGCGCTGGGACAATCGTAGCTTCTGGAAGGATTAATTCTCTTACCTGGCAAGACAGGATCGGGTACGGCCTGTTGATTTTTGCGAGCGCATGGTTTGGGATCACTTTCCTTTCGATCTTATTTGGACGCGGGGTCGCCTGGTGGCCGCTGATAATGGCGGGGGTCATTGGCGGAGCGAGCGTCCCTTTTATTTTTACAAAATTGTCCATTTTAGATTTTGGTTTTTTTATTGCCGTTGGCTTGGGACTGGCATTTCTAGTTTGGGGTTTTGCAGCTAAATTAATTGGGTTGATTATCCCTGGCAGCCTTCTCATAACGATCGGGCCGGGGATCTATTTTCCATGGGATAGCGCGGGGCGGGAAAATGGTTTGGCACAGACTGGAGAAATGCTGGTTTGGTTTGCATTAGGTTGGATTTTGATTACCCTTTTTTCGAAGATGGCGATTCAACGATTTATCTGGTGGCCGTTGATACCTGGCGGAGTCTTGACCATGGTGGGATGGGGACTCTACATCGGTGGAAACCCTCAAAGTGCGATCGGATTTATTGGCAATAGTGGATCTGTTGTTCTGATTATTTTTGGGTTATATTTGCTGCTTTTAAGAAGGGGAATTAGAAAATAATTCGTACTATAATCGAAATATTCGGTCGATTCTCGTTGGCAGGTTTATTATTAAAGGGATCGGGAGGTTGATCCAATGAAGTTGCACTCTATTGTTCGTTTTGGGCTGGTATTATTTTCCGTGGCAATTTTGGTTGCCTGCGGTCAGAAGAAGGAAATTGGCGGTGAAATTGTAAAGGCTTATCTGCAGGCTGTGGTGTCAGGTGATAGCGACCGCATGCTCACTTTGTCTTGTAGTGATTTTGAGGAAGATGCCATCCTTGAGCTTGATTCGTTTCAGGGGGTTAAAGCCTCGCTGAACAATGTAGCCTGTGAGCAAACGGGGTCTGATGGCGACATAATCTTGGTCAAATGTACAGGGAAAATTCTTGCCACATATGGAAACGAATTGCAAGAGTTCGATTTAAGTAGCCAGACCTATCGAGTTGCGCAAGAAGGTCAGGAGTGGGTGGTGTGTGGTCGAGAATGAAGTTAATCCGCCGGCTTTTTTCTGCAGAAAATCTTTGGGCAATTGTTTTGTGCCTGATTATTATTGCTGTTGTGATTTTTACTACTGATAATTCTCCTCTTTGGATTTATCAAGGGTTCTAAATGAGGTTAGAAGAAACCCTGCTTTTTGCCGGCTTAGCGGTTATTTTGCGGTTGTTTGTGGTTGGTCGCGTGAGGTTGTGGGGTTTACTGGCCGTAAGTACTCTAGCGTTGTACTGGTTTCAGCCTTTGAATTTAGTTCGTTATCTTGACTTCTGGCTTCCAACCTTCACATTGTTTCTGATCTCGGTGAGTTGGTTTCTGATAACACCTCCTAACAGACGCAATGAAAAAATAAACCTATTCACTGCTCTCTTCCTGGTTGTTACAATGGTTCTCATCGCGGCAACCAGGTATATTGGTGTGCAGGGTTTAATTACTGCATCGCGTCCTCCACCTATACTCCCGGTAGTGCTGGCGATAACTGTCGTTGGGGGTGGATATTTTATTTTATGCCGGCAGAAGCGTTTGCCTACCTGGTCAAGTTCCATTGCCATTTTCTTTCTGTTGGTATTGTTTGTTGTTATCAAATATCCTCTCCTGGCAGATTATATTGGAAACTGGCTGCGGTTAGCCTCTGGTCAAACGGCGAAAGCGGGCACGCACATTGATATTCGTTGGTTGGGATTTTCATATATTGCATTTCGATTGATCCATACCTTGCGTGATCACCAAAATGGCCGAATGGCGGAGGTAAATTTTCGAGAATATATCATTTATGTGATTTTTTTTCCCTCACTGGCCGCTGGTCCGATTGAGCGAGTTGAGCGATTTCTCAAAGGGCTGCGTAACCCTGAAAATTCAGTGCCAACAGACTTTGCCATCGGGGGAAAACGAATAGCGGTTGGTTTGTTTAAAAAATTTGTTATTGCGGATAGCCTTTCTCTGTTTGCTTTGAATTCTACGAATGTAACTCAAGTAAAGTCGGTAGAGTGGTCTTGGGTGATGGTGTATGCATATGCCTTGTTGATTTATTTCGATTTCAGCGGCTATACGGATATCGCCATTGGATTGGGGCGTCTGATGGGTATAAATCTTCCGGAGAATTTTAACAAACCCTATGTGAAATCCAATCTGACACAATTTTGGAATAACTGGCACATCACTTTAACACAATGGTTTCGAGCGTATTTTTTTAATCCTTTAACCCGTAAACTATCCAGATCTGCTGCTTTCTCCTCCCCAGTGTCTATCATTCTGATCACGCAAGTTGCCACTATGATTTTAATTGGACTCTGGCACGGAATTTCAGTAAGTTTTGTGATTTGGGGATTATGGCATGGCCTGGGATTATTTTTGAATAATCGCTGGTCTGAGTGGACGCGGCCTTATATGAAAAACCTGGAATCTCAACCCTGGTTTTTTAATCTAGCTGGATTGGCAGGTATTTTCCTTACCTTCAACTATGTAGCGTTGGGGTGGGTATGGTTCGTATTGCCAGACCCAGATGTTGCGTTTGGATTTTTAATGCATTTGTTGGGCATAGGATAGCGACAGTAAGTAAGCCATCACCTGATCTGTTTTGGGAGAATTTGGGTTCGGCTAATCTTTGCGATATAATCTTTGCGTGATCGCCAAATATTGGATATTAACAGTCAACAATAATTGCGACGGGAAAATTCGGAGAAGCTTTCAGTGAGTTTGGGATTCCGATTTTATAGAATTCTCTCAGTCGCCGTAGGATTTTTGGTTTTGGCGGCGTGTTCCTCTACTGTTGTGGCCAGCGATTCAGACAGGCAGGCGACTTTAGATGCAATCGTGTCTTCGACTTTTCTTTCGCTGACACAAACACAGGTGAATTTGACGCCTGTGCCGCTTAGCGAGACGGAATCGGTCCCCACACGAGCTCCCACCACACGAGCTCCCACGTTGATGGCTACTGTTGTTCCTATACCTGCGATTGCACCAACTGCCACACCGGACACCAGGCTTGATCCAAAATATTGGAGTGAATGGCCCATTGTTCCTACGCTTAGCCCCCGGTCTTTGGAAATATACAATCAGGGGATCAAAATGGGAAATGATCCGAGGATATACTCAACCATTGGCGACTGTCAGAGTGAACCCAATGTTTTTATGGGTATTTATGCAACGGATCGATATTATCTCGGAGAAGATTATTCATATTTACAAGAGACAATTGATTATTATAGAGACGCTTTTCAATTGAAAAGTCAGGGTGTCCGTGATGGTCTTAGCGCCCCTTCTGCGCTTTCCTCAACCTGGGCAGACCCCCTGGTTTGCAATAAAGGTGAGAACCCGGTTGAATGCGAGTTGCGGCTGCATAAACCCAGCATTATATTCATAAACCTTGGGACAAATTGGAAACCAGGCGCTTCAGCCGATAAATATGAAGAATACCTGCGCAAGATTGTTGATATTGTTGTTCAACATGGGGTATTGCCTGTTTTATCCACGAAAGCCGACAATGTGGAAGGTGATCACAGTTTGAACCGGGCGACGGCTCGTGTTGCGCATGATTATGATATTCCATTGTGGAATTTTTGGCGTGCGGCCCAAAGTTTGCCGAATAATGGTTTGGATGGCGAGCGCGACAGCATTTATCTGGCTCCAGAGGGGTGGGATCGCAGAAATTTTACCGCCTTGCAGGTTTTAGATGCAATCCGGCGATCGGTGCAGGGGTTGCCTTTACCTTCCGGCGATAAATAAGGCAGGTGATTTTGTATACCTGGCGTTTTTTGGGCAGGGTGGTTCTCAAAGCAGCGGCTTTGTTCGTGCTTTTCAATGCGGCTTTTGCTGCAGGGGATCTTCCTTCGGTGCTGAGCCAGATTTCGGGATATAACTATATCTTTCCGGGACGAAGTCGCTTCCCTTTTGGCGAGAACCAGCAAAAAGCTTATAACTTGAGTCTCAATAATCTGAATGCCATGTTTGCTTCTCACGAATTTTTAGATAAAAGGAATGGCGATTCTGAATATCGAGTTATCCTTCTGGGAGACTCATCGGTATGGGGGACGCTGTTGACACCGGATCAGACGCTCTCTGGACAATTGAATGAGATGAGACTCCGATATTGTGATGGCCGAGAAATGAGGTTCTATAATCTGGGTTATCCGACGCTATCTCTCACGAAGGATGTGATGATCCTGGCTGAGGCCATGAAGTATAAACCGGATATGGTTATATGGCTTGTGACGTTGGAATCATTTGTCCGACAGAATCAAGTTGAGTCGCCGCTTGTAGCGAACAATCTGGATCGTGTTCGAGAATTATCGCATCGGTTTCAATTAGAAATAGATACGCCGTTGATTTTGACAGAATCGAATTTCATTGACCGAACTATCATTGGGAGACGACGGGACCTGGCTGACTTGATCCGCTTGCAATTATTTGGAGTCATGTGGGCGGCAACAGGAATTGATCAAGAATACCCGGAAACCTATTCCCCTGCCCAGAGAGATTTGGAATCTGATGAAGGTTATTATGACCTGAGACCTTCAGAAATTTCAACCGATGGCCTTGCGTTCGATGTGATTTCTGCAGGTTTTAAGATCGTCAAGGATCTTCCCGTTGTATTGGTTAATGAGCCGATGTTAATTAGCAATGGAAAGAATAGCGATATCCGTTATAATTTTTACTATCCGCGCTGGGCTTACGATGGTTACCGAAAAATACTTGATGACTACAGCCGAGAAAATTATTTGAATTATTACGACGCATGGAACTTGATTTCGATAGACGAGTTTACTAACAGCGCCATTCATCTTACTCCCAAGGGAACAGCCCAGTTCGCTCAAAAACTGAAGGAAATATTAGCAGACTTTTCTTGCCCATAGGCGGTAATTGCTGGAGTAGTTATGTCCTTTATTGTGTTGGCTCATCCTCGAAGGCTTATCGGTATTTTGCTGATTTGTGCTTCTGGAATTTTGACCGGCTGCAATACACAGCAAGGTTTTATGACCCAAAAAGAGGTGTCTGCAGCGGAATTACCGCTGCAGACAGGGATCACAGCAACGATTGATGTGGGTCCAACTGGAGAATTTGTTGAAACAGCTGAAGTCTTGGTTACCAGCACCCCTCGTCCTACCCCCATTTTCTGGCAGGAGATGCCCGTTATTCCCATTATCAGTAATAGGGCGCGCCAAATTTACCAGGAGGGACTTGACCTGGGAAATAACCCAAACGCGTTTTCAAAAGTTGGAGATTGTGAAAGCCGTACCACCTGGTTTTTATCTGATTTTGATTTGGGACCCCAATACTATTCCCTGGGTGAATATGAGCATCTTTATCAGGTCATCGAAAATTACCGAGGCTCTTTCAACCGCTTAAGTATGGTAGCAAAGCCAGGATTTAACGCCGCTTCGGTTATGGTGCCTCTATGGGCAGACAAAGAGCAGTGCCTCAAAAATGAGCATCCGCTGGCGTGTGAATATCGTATACATCGTCCCAGCATTGCTTTTATTATGTTGGGTACAAATGATGTCTATCGCATCGAAAGCTTTGAAGATAACCTACGAAAAGTTATTGAATACTCGATTGATGCGGGTGTGGTCCCTATTCTCACAACAAAAGCAGATAACCTAGAAGGCGATCATTATATCAATGCTGTGATTGCTGAACTGGCATATGAATACGATGTTCCTCTGTGGAATTTTTGGGCTGCTGTTCAATCGCTTCCAAACCATGGCCTTCAAGAAGATCGTGCTCATTTGACCTGGACCCCTAACAATTTTAGCGATCCGAAGACGATGTTGCGCGCCTGGCCTGTGCGCAACCTTACCGCACTACAAGTTTTAGAAGCTTTTTGGGAAGCTGTGTCGCGATAATTTAACTACGATAAAGGATCATTATGACTGAAGAAATTTTTCAAGCATTATCACAATATATTGCAAAAGACATTTTGAAACAACCTAATCGGAAAATAAGCCATGATGAACCACTTCTGTCAAGCGGTCTGATTGATTCTTTTCATCTGGTTGACCTCGCTATTTTTGTGGAAGATGAGTTTGGTGTTCGAATTGATGATTCAGAATTGAATTCTAGCACCTTTGACTCGTTGGATCAGCTCGTCAGCTTGATTAGTGACCGGAAGCGATAGGGATGCCTACTTTACCGGAAATTTTGTTTGCGCATTATCACGATAACTTTGATAAAGAGATCATGATTCTTCAGCAGGCCGGGCATGGTGATCAACCCATCTCTTATGGTGATTTGATTTCGGGCGCGGCTTCGTATGCAAAAATATACGAGGATTGCGGCATTAGACAGGGGGAAGTGGTTATTTTAATCCTGCAGCACGGGATCGAACTCGTTTATTCCTTTTGGGGAGCGATTCTTCATGGCGCTATTCCCTCCATTATGCCTTTTCTGACAGAAAAACTGTTGCCGGATCGCTATCGGTCCGATCTAGCATCCCTGATCTCTGTTACCAAACCCGTCGCCCTGGTTACCTATCGAGATTTCGAAGGAGAGGTCAGAGCTGCATTGAAGCCCGGTGACAGCGTCAGGGCGGTTATCATTTCAGACAAGGTTTTGCCAGGAAGTGTGCCAGATATTGCAGCGTTGGGAGGGTTTCATCGCTCACCAGATGACATCGCGCTTTTGCAGCATTCTTCCGGAACAACAGGCCTACAGAAGGGGGTGGCCCTTTCCCATCAGGCGATTTTGAACCAGTTAGAGAGCTACAGCCAGGCCTTGAAACTGAACCCTCAAGATGTTATTGTCAGTTGGCTGCCCCTTTATCATGATATGGGATTGATTGCCGGTTTCTTAATGCCTATTTTGTGCGCAATTCCCCTGGTCATTATGTCCCCTTTCGATTGGGTGCGTGCTCCTTATCGATTGTTACAAGCAGTCTCGAAATACCGGGGAACATTGAGCTGGTTACCTAATTTCGCCTATAATTTTTGCGCCCAGAAGATTCAAGACCGCCATCTCGATGGAATTGATCTTTCCAGCTGGCGAGCCATCAGTAATTGTTCTGAACCAATGCGTTATGAAAGCCATCAAATGTTCCTTGAGCGGTTCAGGTCATTTGGCCTTCGTCCCGAAGCGCTGACAACTTGTTATGCGATGGCTGAAAATGTTTTTGCAGTCACACAAGGAGGTATTGATGGGGCGGTCACTGTTGATGAGATCGACCGGGATGGATTTCAAAGCAAGCGCGAGGCCCAACCGGTCAAAACAGGACACCCCTCAATCAAGATGCTTTCTGCTGGCAAGCCAATCCCAAATACTGAAGTGAAGATTCTATCTGAGAAGGGGGTGGTCCTCCCGGATCGGTTCGTAGGTGAAATTGCCCTCCGCAGTAATTGCATGCTTACCGGTTATTACAACAGACCGGATGCGACAAAAAAGGCATTCCTGGATGGCTGGTATCTGACAGGGGATTACGGTTATATGGTGGATGGGGAGGTTTTTGTTTCGGGCAGAAAGAAAGACCTGATTATTGTGGGCGGAAAGAATATCTATCCACAAGATATCGAAGAGCTGGCGATGAAGGTGGCTGAAGTGCATCCGGGAAGGGCTTCGGCGTTTGGCGTGTTCAATGAGGAAAGTGGTACGGAAGAGGTAGTCCTTGTGGCTGAAGTGGATACAAAGGATCTATTGGAACGCGATCGGATCGCGGATGAGATTCGTCGTGTTGTAACCCGTGGTTCGGCCATTTCGTTACACAATGTTTATATCGTAGGACCTAACTGGCTTGTGAAGACCAGTAGTGGAAAGAATGCGCGGGTCTATAACCGTGAGAAATATCTTTCTGAGATTAATTCTTTACAAAATCTTTATGATTAATTCATAGGAACTTTATTCTGTTTTGCTATTATTTGCACTGATCATGTTGTTTTCATTCTTGTCAGTAGAAGAGCGTTTTCTTCTGACAGCCTGTACTTGAAGAGGTGATTGAAATGAGTAAAGGTTTGCGAGTGGCTTTGGTTGTTTTTGGCGTGTTGGCAGTTGTGGGCGGTTCGCTAGCAGCAGGGTTCATGATCGGAAGGGCCAGCAATTGGTCTGGGTTGAGGTTAGCCGCCCCATATCCAAACGCCGATTCAGACTTTGGGCCAGGACTGAGGCCTGGTGCAATGATGGGGCAGTATGGGCGGCCTGATTGCTTTGGCTGGGGGTCCATGACGCAGTTCAAGGGGCCTAATTCGATGGGGCCTTGGATGATGCAGAAAAACCGCGCCGGAAATTTTACCTGCCCTTATCATGTTGAAAATGATCAGTTTCCGGGTAGGATGCGTCCTCGAATGCACTTTCAATATAATCGGCCGGACGGAGCGCCGGATCCCTGTCCTTTTTGGGACGAGAATAGGCAAGAATTTCCGCCAAACGGGTTTGAGGGAGAGTAGTCTTGATTTATTTGCCGAGCATATCTGAGGCCGGGTGGTGGATCCTACCCGGCTTTTTCTTGTAAAATCGGAGTTGTGGGAAATCTCCTTCGTAACACTTGAGAGATTTTATTCGAGAATGAAATAATATCCTTGTTTTTTAATTTGCGTGTGAGGTATCGATGACTGGAGCTAAGATCCTTGTAATTGACGATGAACCGAATATCATCAAATTGGTTAGCGCATACCTAAAGCCTGAAGGTTATGAAGTATATAGTGCCACTGATGGCGTTTCAGGATTAAAAGCGGCAAGAACTTATAAACCGGAGCTGATCGTTTTGGATATTATGCTGCCAGGATTGAATGGCATCGAACTACTTTCTCAACTACGGAGAGAGTCGCAGGTTTATGTTATTATGTTGACGGCACGGGCAGAAGAAACCGATAAAATCGTTGGATTATCCGTGGGCGCAGATGATTATGTTACAAAACCTTTTAGTCCGCGAGAATTGGTGGCACGAATAAAGGCTGCGCTGCGCAGAATAAGTGTGTCCTCATCCTTTCATGAGATTTACGCTTTTCGTCATGTCAAGATGAATGTGAGCAGCCGCCAGGTCTGGTTAGATGACGTGGAGGTCGAGTTGACGGCTATCGAATTTGATTTACTGAAGGCGCTGGTAGAAAATCGAGGCCGCGTTCTAAGCCGCGAGCAGCTTTTAGAGAAGGTTTGGGGTGGAGAATATTTTGGTGATACTCGTGTTGTTGATGTGCATATCGGCCATATTCGCCAAAAGATGGGTGGTGAAAAACATATCGTAACTGTACGGGGTGCAGGATACCGGTTTGAGGATGAGGTGTTATGAGATGTTGACTTTTTTTAGATCAAAGCTTTGGATGAATCTGTTTCTCTCTTATCTCATTGTGGTGCTGGTGGGCATGACAGTATTGGTTGTTGCGATTGGCCTGGGAATTCCGTCTGCTTTTAACCGGCAGGTGATGCCAATGATGGCGGGTCAAAATGGCATGATGAATGGACATATGGGAGGAATGTGGCAGGGCGGTCGAGGCGAATTTGAGGGAGAACAAACAGGGTCGCTTTTTGTGGGATTTCGCCGTGGAGTCTTTGATGCAGTGGTTCCGGCAAGCATCGCGGCGATTTCGACTGCATTTGTGGTTAGCCTGCTTGTTAGTCGAAAAGTAGTGGCTCCTGTGCAGGCAATGACGGTTGCCTCTCAGCGCATTGCCGATGGTCATTATTCTGAACGTGTTCCAGCCCTGAAGGGGTTTATTGGAGTTGCCCAAGATGAGCTAAGCCATCTGGCAATTAATTTTAATCAAATGGCTGAACGTCTCGAGCAGACAGAGATTATGCGGCGTCAATTGTTGGCAGACGTAGCGCACGAGCTTCGAACTCCCTTGACCTCCATCAAGGGTTCGATGGAAGGTTTGATCGATGGCGTTCTGCCGTCGGAAACAGAAACCTATCAACTTATTTATCAAGAAGCCGATCGCTTACAGCGCATTGTCCTAGACCTGGAAGAGTTGAGCCGCGTAGAGGCGGGGGTTTATGAGTTAAAATTGGAGAGCGTGGCAATGCCGCAGTTGATAGAATCGGTAGTCAAGAAGCTAGGTTGGCAGTATGAGGAGAAAGGTGTGAATATGGAAATCCGTCTGCCAGGAAATCTGCCCTCTGTGAGGGTAGATCAGGATCGTATAGGTCAGGTATTGATTAATCTTATGGGCAACGCTTTACAATACACCCCAGCTGGCGGACGCGTGATAATCTCTGGAGAAATCTCGGACACCGAACTAATAATGAAAATTACTGATACAGGTATCGGGATTGCTTCAGAGCATCTCCCTTATATTTTTGACCGTTTCTATCGGGTGGATAAATCGCGATCGCGGGCTTACGGCGGCAGCGGGATCGGCCTTACTATTGCCAAACATTGGGTTGAGGCGCACGGTGGAAGGATATGGGCGGAGAGCGAAGGCCTTGGAAAGGGATGTACATTCATATTTACAATTCCCCTGCGAAACCAGGTTCTTTAACTTCTAGGAGGTTGTGTGTTCAAAGGATTTCATCAAGATATTAATTTGATTTCATCTGGCATGGTGGGTATTTTAGGAATACCGTTTGATGGCTTTTCTTCGTTCTTGAGAGGCGCTTCTCTTGCCCCGGCTCGAATACGAGAAACATTGTATAGCGATTCATCTAATATGTGTGTTGAGAGTGGTTTTTGTTTGAGTGATGATTCTCGCTGGATTGATTTGGGCGACTTAGTGATCAAAAATTCGACGGAGGCTATTCGCCAGATTGAAGCGGGCTGCGCAGCAGTGCTTGGAAGAGGTGGATTGCTGTTAACTTTAGGAGGCGATCATTCAATCACATACCCGATCTTGCGTGCTTACACCCAGAAGTTTGCCCACATTAATATTTTACAATTTGATGCGCATGCGGATCTTTATCACGAATATGATGGCAACAAATATTCTCACGCCTGCCCTTTTGCGCGGATTATGGAGGAAAAATTAGCCGACAGATTGGTGCAAGTAGGCGTGCGTACACTTACGCCTCACCTGGTTCAGCAAGCATCCCGGTTTGGTGTAGAGATTGTCCCGATTGATCGCTGGAAAAATGGGAGCAACCTGACGTTTTCTGATCCTGTTTATCTTTCGTTTGACATGGATGTACTGGATCCGGCTTTTGCCCCGGGCGTTTCACATCATGAACCAGGGGGTTTCTCAACCCGCGAGGTGTTAGAAATTATCCAGTCCCTGAAAGGTAGAATTGTTGGCGCCGACATTGTCGAATTCAATCCTGTTCGTGACCCGACAGGTGTGACGGGTATGGTTGCTGTAAAGTTGTTGAAGGAAATTCTGGCGAAGATCTTAGGTGCATAGATTTTCCTTTCGTTTCGAAAGGTGGCATGAATGACAGCAAATGAGAATGGAAACCTTACGCATTTACCACCACTGACGAAGGTAAAAGGAACGCATCGAAATATTGGCCAGCAAATCGGTGAAGCCTGCCGAGAACAGGTAAAACACAGCATCGAAAATGCTCGGAAGCTTGTTTCTGATGCTTATGAGCGGCTTCAGTTAAGCTGGGAGGGCGCTCAAATCCAGGCCAGAAAATATATTCCTTTTGCAGAAGAGCGATATCCCAAATATGTTGAGGAACTTAAGGGGATCTCGGAAGGAGCGGCTGTTCCATTTGATGATGTTGCGGTTTTAAATGCGATGGAGGCGGTAACGATGGACGCCTTGCATTTAACCAAATGCACAAGTATGGCAGTTAGCCAGGAAAGAACAGCAGGCGGGTTTGTTTTAGTGGCTCACAATGAGGATTGGGTTCCGGAAGATGAAGCTGATGTTTTCATTGTGCATGCACATCCCGACGATGAACCGCCTTTTTTAGCAATGACTTATGGGGGATTGTTACCAAATATTGGTTTTAACGCTTACGGAATTAGCCAATGTTGCGATTCGGTTTATCCTTCTGACTCGAGAATTGGCATCCCCCGTATAATAAATTCGCGAGGTGTTTTGGCTGCGAAAACGATTGCTGAGGCGATCCGGCACATGCTTGCTCCCCATCGAGCGGCAGGTTATAACCATTTATTGGTTCACGAAAGCGGCGAGTTGTTTAATGTCGAAGTATCTGCGAGGAAATTTGCTGTGCTTTCAACGCAGCAAGGTTTTCTGGCGCATACCAACCATTACTTGGATCCGCAAATGCAAATGATCGAAAGCGATTCGGATGAATTGATCAGCACCAGAGTAAGATATTTCCGAGCGATGCGTTTGTTGAATGAAACAAACCAACACACCTTGCGGACCTTGCAAGTTATTCAAAAAGATCATATCAATTACCCAGATTCGATTTGCAACCATGCTACGGAAGGCGACCCACTAGATCGAGAAAAGACGATCACAGCAATTATCATGAACCTAACTGAGCGTCGCATGTATGTCACGCTTGGAAATCCATGTGAGAGCAACGGATATGTTTCCTATGAGTTAGAAGGTTAAGTTAAAGTTAGGTCGAGCGAACATAGTATAATTCTGCATTCAGACTTAAATCCCGGAGGCCGTGTGAACCGAGCGTTGAAGCTTTCTATATCTATTGTCCTTCTTATTTTTCTAACAAGTTGTGGGTCCTCACCAACACAGGCGCCTACACCAGACATCAACATTCTTGTTCAATTAGTCGCCCAAAGGGTTGTTGAAACCGTTCAGGTTCAATTAACAAAGGCTGCTTTGATGAATCCTACTACTACCCCTGTGCCAACGAATACTCCTCAACCCAGCAATACCCCAGCGCCGACGATTTCTATTCTTGTTGCGACCGCGACAGCAAAACCCGTAGGCGATAAAGCTGAATTTCTTTACGCCGTCACGTTCCCCGAAAATCGTTCCGTTTTTGTTCCCAATGAAGAGATTAATATTGCCTGGGGCTTAAAAAATATAGGATCTATTACCTGGACACAGGGCTATCGCTTAGTCTATGTTGGAGGCGAAGCATTTACTGCCCGATATGAAATTCCATTGGGGCGCACTGTTGCACCAGGGGACAAAGCAGAGTTTGCTTTTGGCGCATTTGGATCTGAAGAACTTGGACCTCACACAACTTATTGGCAGTTGGTTAATGAGGGTGGAGCGCCAGTTCCTGGTGGTTATGTCAGTTTTACTTACACTTCAGAATGATCCTTTTCTATTTAGTTAAAATCTTGTAAATCTCGGTGTGGGAAACTGGGATTTTTTATCTTTAAGTAGTTGAATAAATTGCTTAATTATTATATACTTATAGAAATCTCTTGCCAAAAATGTCTTTATGAAAATTACAACCAGTGGAAGATATGCAATCAGAGCCATGGTAGATCTGGCCATCCATGATCAGAATGGGCCAGTATCGCGTAATGATATAGCCGAGCGACAGGAAATTTCGGGGGATTATATTGCTCAGTTATTTAGACGTCTTGGGCAGCATGGCTTGATTAAAAGCGTTATGGGACCGGGAGGGGGATATTTGCTGGGTAAAGCTGCTCGAGAAATTACCCTCAAAGAAATCCTTGTTGCAGTAGAAGGGCCTCTAGGATTGGTGGCATGTGTACTACCTGGAGGAGAAATGGTGTGCAAGCGATCTGCTTCCTGTGTTACCAGACGGGTCTGGATTAAATTAACCGCCTCTTTGGAAGGTTTTCTGGCTTCCATTACCCTTCAGGATCTGGCAGAGCAAGCAAAACAAGAGGTTGCGCATTTGGGTGGGGCGTGTTCACCGGTATTAGAAGCATTCACGGACAGTTTGGGTGGTAGTTGTTCAAATCAAATGTCGTAATCGAATATTTTGAGAGGGAGAAAATGTGAAAACGTTTCATTCGCTGGCTATACAACATATGGAGAATTTTATTTTTGGTCATTCGCCCAATCCCCTTGCACTGAACAATGGATTGGTGGTTGGTGGTGGGGAGGTGTATCCTGAATTAAATTTTACCTTGCCGGATATGCTGATCACCGACCAGACCATGGCGGATGTGCGCGTTCAATATCAACAAATGATAAGAGATGCCTGTCGTCGAGCTGTAGAACTGAATCTAACTGGGTTGGTCGTTGAGTTTGAGTTGCTGCCAGATCTTACTGCTCATCCGAATTGGGGAGCAGAAATTACAAAGATACTAAAAGAGGAACTTTCAGAGACACAACAAAGGCACGGCCTTAAGACTGCTTTACGCGTAACACCGAATGACAATCGCGAATTTATCAAGCCGCCTTTGCTGCGCCAGGGCGATCACTTTGAAAAAATGTTGCAAAGTTTTAACCTTTGCGCCAAAGCGGGGGCTGATATGCTGTCAATTGAGTCTACGGGGGGCAAGGAAATCCATGATGAGGCGATTCTAAACGGAGACCTGGCTGGATCGGTATTTTCATTAAGTGTGTTGGGTGGTCGGGATATGGCTTTTCTTTGGGACAGAATCGTCGAAATTTCAATGGATCATCAAGTTGTTCCTGCCAGCGATACAGCCTGCGGATTTGCTAATACTGCCATGGTTCTTGCAGAGCAGCGGTTTATCCCTCGTGTGTGGGCCGCTTTGATTCGAGTTCTGGCTGTACCTCGAAGCCTGGTTGCCTTTGAGCGAGGGGCGATTGGCCCAGGCAAAGATTGCGGATATGAGGGGCCGTTCATTAAGGCGATTACCGGTTACCCAATATCATTAGAAGGCGCCGAGGCAGCCTGCGCTCATCTATCGCCGATAGGGAACATCACAAAAGCAGTCCCTGACCTTTGGAGCAATGAATCGGTGCAAAATATCAAATTGTTAGGAGCGATGGCTCCAACGGTCTCTTTGGAGCAGCTAGCCTATGCAACCCGGTTGATGAATGTGGCTGCACAAGACAGTATGCAATCGGCAAGACAATTAAGAGACTGGTTTGTGGCATCCGATATATTTACTGATCCCCAGGCTTATGTATTGAATCCAGAAATGGTTATCAAACTGTCGCGAGAGATAATTTCGGAATCGACGCCATATTTGCGAACCCGAAGAGCAGCACAAGCTACTTTGGCATGTTTGCGGGATGCTAACCAGAACAAAGAATTACTCCTTTCCAAAAATGAATTGCGCTGGCTGGATCACCTCTCGCGACAAGCAGATCTTCTTGAGCAAGATGAAGGGGCTTTTATAGCTGGCTACAAGCCGAATATTGATTTTGCCAAAATTCGATTTGAAGAATACGGCTTGTAAAATTTTTTATTGGCTTATCTAAAACCGGAACGTAAAAAATACACCTGGGCAAGTTTCCAGATGTATTTCTTTACATTTTCTACCGGTATTATGGTCGGTAAACTCGAAAATTATCAAAAGCCACAATGATGTCTGGGCTTTCAAAGGTTCCAGCAAGCAGGCCTATCAACCCGCTCTTGAAGGTATTATCTGTTTTTTCGACAAGGATTTTATCATTGACGCCCAGCACCAATTTGTTGCCCACGCAAGCGGCAACTATTGTCATTGGTTGACCGATTGGAATTTCGTTTGAGTACTCCCATTCGTGTAGATATGTGGTTTCTCCGTTTTGTAATTTCCAAATGGAGAAATAACCATCTTCACTGACTTCAAGAGCGTAAAAGTTATCCGAGTCTTGGATGCGGCACAAGAAGCCGAAGTCGCCAACGCCTGTTGCCTGCTGGACGCGTGCGTCTACAGAAAAGATCGTGTCACTTAGATCCTGGTTGAAGTTAAAACCACTCCAGTAGTAATAATTGGTTGAAAGTACATTGAACCAAAGCTCGCCATCTTGGAAGCTGACGCTTCCGTTTCCTGAACCACCGGTATCCCATACTCCATTGTCCTTAGAAAAATTTTCTTCAGTAATCAATGTTCCCGACGGCGCCTCTTGTGCCTGGCTTTCTGCGCCCTGGTGGATCATCACCTCGCCTCTGCGTGCTGCTTCTATTAATGGCATTGCCAGTTTGATGGGTCGGAGTGCATTAATGAACCCTCCTGTCGGAATGCAGCTATCGCGATTGTCTGTGATACCATCGCCGTTCGTGTCGGCAAGGGCGCGGCAATCAACTATTTCCCCTTCCCCACCGTATCCTACCTGGGTGGGTATTCCAATCAACTCATTATTGATGTTTGTTGCCATGCCGCCGCTGTTGCCGCCAGCAATTGTGGCAGAAGTCTTTATGAATCCACGGTTGCCGAAGGCGCGGTCTGCCGTGAAGCCGCTCACCTCGCCGCGAGTTAAGGTGATTGTCTCTCCGCCGATCCCTGGGTACCCCAGAATTACAAGGGGGTCGCCGAGTTGGAGGGTGTCGGAGTTGCCAATGGGGATTGTTGGCAAGTTTAATGTAGAAGAATCAATGGGATTGCCCTGTGCATCTCCAGTGATTCGGATTACCGCGAGATCTAAAGCGGCATCTGCTTGAAGCACTTCCGCTGAGTACATTGGCACAGGTGGCTGATCCTGGGAAGTGGTTATAGCCACGATTAGATCCATCACTTCGTAATAAGGATCTGAAAGTACCACATGAGCATTGGTCAGGATGAGGCCATCTGGGCTGATGATCGAACCTGACCCTGTCCAACCCGGCTGTAATTCTCCATTAAGATTGACCATCGCTATAATTTGTACAACCGACTCAAAAGGAATTTTCCCGGGTTGGGATGCTGGCGTTTGATTCGTTTGGACTTGCGAGGTAGCAGATTGACCAGTAACAACTACTCGTAGATTGGAGGATTTTCTCTTTGTCCCAACAATCGCTTCCACTTCCCCTGAATACTCCTCACCGCTCACAGCACGAAAATTGAAGATAACCGTTTGTTCTGCACCGGGCTTCAGCGATAAATCAAATTTGAATCCGGTGGAGCTGCCATAGGTCATCTGTCCTGTGCTGGCTGGCTGGCTCTTGACGAAGACGGCGCCTTCCAAGAGAGATTGGGGTAGCTGGATCTCAGTTACTTTCAATGTTTTGTTTCCTGTATTGCCAAGGTGCACTTCTACTACAAAATCCTCTCCGACTTTTACAGTCGGGGGCGCTGAAAGCTCAATCGTCAAACCTTCAGGCTCTGCACCAAAAATTGCCACCAGGGCGCCAAGGCCGCCAAAAAGCAAGAAAGAACCGACACACACTACAACCAGCGCAATGATCCCGCAGGTGATCCAGGTTTTTTTAGAATTCCTCTTGGCAGATGGTTCATTGGGTTGAGGATTCCATTGTGGTTGAGTCATTAACAACCTCCATGTTTTGTTGGGAACCAACATTGTAAGTAATGCACTCCATGATCTTGTTTCAGGTAATCCTACCATAGCCTCAAAGGCTGGTGTAATGCATCCTCATAATCATACTTATTATATAATGATAGTCTATAATTCGAACGGCTCAAATATGTTGATTTTTTCAGGTAAGGGCAGGGTGTGGTAAACAAGAATCGTTCTATGATTATATTCAAAGTGATGACGACAAGGGGGTAATCCCGCAAAAACTGCCGGGCCGAAGTAATGAATATTTTCTACAATCTCTGACGAAGTAAGCACGCTCTGTTTTGGCAACCAGGCTAAATTACCTTCCAGGGAAGGTAATGGATCTCCATCTGGTGCAAGTGCAGTGAAAATATATAAGCCGCCTTCTTCTATTTCAAACCCTTTCCAGGTCAGAATACCGCCAAAATTTATATTTTCAAGCTTGAACCCTGTTTCCTCTTTAATTTCTCGTAGACAGCTTTCATAAGGCGTTTCGCCGATTTCAATATGACCACCCACGCCATTCCAGAGACCCTGGTTAGGAGGTTTATTTCTGAGCAACATCAAGACCTTGTCAGCCCTAAATAGAAAACATACTGTATATAGAAGCTTTAACATATCATCTATTGTACAATTACTAGGTGAGAAATAAAAGCGTAAAGAAATATGTTGTGAAACGAAGCCTTGGGGCATGTTGCTAAAAATGGTCGGGCCATTTATAATTATTCTGGCCAAGGCATTCTACCCCCAATTAGTTTAGATAACTAAGGGGAGCAAGTGGGATCTTTATGGCTGTCATCATATTATTGTTACAATGAGGAGCTGATGCTATCGTGGAAATTATTACAGCGCGAGACCGAGTTGAAACGAAAGAACTAGAAGAAGAAATTATCCCATCTCTCCAGAAAATTCAAGCTCAGTATGGTTACATCTCAAAAGAAAGTATACAAACGATGGCGGCGGAGCTGCGCATTCCGGTAAGCCGCATCTATGGTGTGGCTTTGTTCTATGCGCAGTTTCGTCTAACGCCTCCCGCCCGTTACATATTACGAGTTTGTAAGGGTACTGCCTGTCATGTAGGCGGCAGCCCGATTGTCGCACATGCCATTGAACGCAAATTAGGCATTCGAGTGGGCGAGACCACACCGGATGGCCTCTTTGAATTACAGCAGGTAGCCTGTTTGGGCTGTTGCGCTCAGTCTCCTGTTTTACAGGTTAATGATCACATCTATGGGCAGGTATCGGTTTCGGCGTTGGACGATATTCTCAAGCTTTATGTGTAGATCCAGTTATAGATAAAGTGGAGAGAAGATTTTGAAAAGCTCTACGGTATGGGTACAACAGTAGAGGGTAATAGAGGTGCGTCATGGTAAATTGGGAAGCATTGCAAACACAACGACAATGTGCTGAGAAAACTTGGTACGAGCTAGAAAACAGTCCTATACCAATCATATATATAGGCGCTGCATCCTGCGGTCGAGCAGCCGGTGCTCTTGAGACCCTGGATGCGGCTCAAAAGGTTTTAGATAACGCCCAAGTTGATGCAAAGATCATCCAGGTGGGCTGCATCGGCCCATGTTATCTAGAACCTTTGCTCGATATTCGTATGCCTGGGCAACCGAGAGTGAGCTATGCAAAAGTTACACCGGCAAGAGCGGAGAAAATCATCCAATCGGTTGTAGTGGAAGGTTCCGGGTCACTACGAGGCGCGATTGCCCATTTTGGCCCACAAGAATTTTCTCAGGAAATTCCCCGTTTTTTTGATCTTCCCATGTTGAAATCACAGAAGCGCGTGGTGCTAAAGAATTGTGGGATGATTGATCCGGAAAGATTTGATCATTATCTTGCCAGCGGTGGATATCGTGGGCTCGAACATGCAATGTCCATGAAACCAGAAGAGGTGATTGAGACTGTAGGCTTAGCGGGCTTACGTGGGCGAGGAGGGGGCGGTTTTCCAACTGCGAAGAAATGGGAAGTTTGTCGCAATTCTCCTGGAGAACTGAAATATCTGATTTGTAATTTAGATGAAGGTGATCCTGGTGCCTTCATGAATCGATCTCTGGTTGAAGGCGACCCGCACGCAGTGCTGGAGGGGATGTTGATTGCAGCCTATGCAATCGGCGCGACACGAGGTTACATATACATCCGAGCCGAGTACCCTCTTGCAGTTGAGCGCTTGAGAAAAGCCCTGAACCAATTGCGCGAATATGGTTTGCTTGGAACAGATATTTTAGGGACAGGGTTCAATTTTGATATAAAAGTCAAAGAGGGGGCAGGAGCATATGTCTGCGGGGAAGAAACAGCCTTAATCGCTTCGATCGAAGGCAGGCGCGGATCGCCTACGACACGTCCTCCGTTTCCGGCAGTTTCTGGATTGCATGGACGGCCTACAGTCATTAATAATGCCGAAACCCTAGCAACGCTGCCACACATTTTAGCCAATGGTGTGGACTGGTACCGGCAATTTGGCAAACCCGGGAATTATGGCACAAAAATATTTTCACTGGTAGGGAAAGTGCGTCACTCTGGTCTAATCGAGGTTCCATTAGGAACACCATTACGAACAATCATTGAAGAAATCGGAGGGGGAACACCGCGACCCTTTAAGGCGATCCAGACAGGTGGGCCTTCAGGAGGGTGTCTCTCAGCACAATTCCTTGACCTTCCAATGGATTATGAATCATTAGCTGAAGTTGGTTCGATCATGGGATCGGGCGGTTTAATTGTCATGGATGAAAATACCTGTGTTGTAGATTTGGCCCATTACTTTCTTACTTTCGCTCAAAATGAATCATGTGGAAAATGTACACCTTGTCGTTTGGGAACTTACCAGCTTTTGAATCTGTTAAAGCGAATTAAGAGCGGTGAAGGAGAACCCTCTGATCTGAATCTTCTCCAGTCTCTAGCTTTAACTGTCCAAAAGACTGCGTTGTGCGGGTTGGGGCAAAATATCCCTAATCCAGTATTGACAACATTGCGCTATTTTTGGGGAGATTACGAAACCCATGTACGTGACCGATATTGCAGCGCCGCGATTTGCACCGACCTCTTTAGCTTTGAAATAGATCCAGTAAAATGCACTGGATGCGGACGCTGCCTGGCAGCTTGCCCAGTCGGTGCGATTACTGGCAGTAGACGCCAGCCGCATTCATTAAATGTAAATCTCTGCATTCAATGCCGCCAGTGTTATGAACTTTGTACTTTTGAAGCCATTCGTGTTTTGCCAGCCGTACAACCAATGCCGGAGATAAGCTGATGAGCACTGGAAAAGCTATCACCCAATTGACTATCAATGGCCAGAACATCAGTGTTCCGGCAGGAACCTCGATACTCGATGCGGCTCGTCAAGCCGGAATTGAAATTCCAACACTCTGTCATCACCCTTCTATTTCTACTTTTGGTGGTTGCCGGTTATGTATTGTGGATGTACGTGGTAAAAACCGGTATGTGACTGCATGCAATACGATGGTGGAACCGGGAATGGATGTACTTACTCACAGCCCAGATTTGATTGCAGCGCGCCAGGAAGTATTGAGATTGATTTTAAGCGAACACCCATCGGGTTGTTTGTTGTGCGGTGAGCAAGCAACATGTGCAGATTCAATGGTGACCATTCGCAAGGTAGGTGTCACTACTGGTTGCAGTAACTGCCCTAAAAATGGACGTTGCGAGCTTCAGCGTGTTACACAGCAGGTGGGGATTGGTGCGGGAAATTATCCAATCCTTTACCGTGGCTTAGCAGTAGAGAAACAGGACCCATTTATTGATCGAGACTATAACTTGTGCATCCTTTGTGGACGGTGTGTGAGGGCATGCCAGGAGCTTCGTCTGGCAAACGTTCTCACTTTTAAAATGCGGGGTCCTCATACTTTAATCGGCACAACATTTGAAGAAAGTTTCTTAAAGGCCGGATGTGAATTCTGCGGTACTTGTGTGGATGTATGTCCGACAGGTGCTCTTTCAGAGCGAGCTACCAAGTGGCTGGGATGTCCTGATCAAACTATGCAAACTACCTGCGGTTTGTGCGGCGTGGGTTGTCAGTTGAATGTTTTGACACGCAGCAGCCAGGTAGTTGGCGTGCAAGGTGTGGTAGAAGATCCTATCAGTCGAGGATTGTTGTGCGTCAAGGGGCGGTTTGCTCTGCCGGAACTTGTCAATAACCCGGCACGGTTGATCAGACCTGCGCGATTTGTTCGTGGCCAACAGCTTCCAACATCATGGGAAGGCGCGTTTGAAATAGCTGCGGAGCGGCTGAGGAGTTGCTCGCCAGAAAAATTTGGAATGTTAATTTCGGCTGACTGCGCCAACGAAGATATGTTTGTTGCGAAAAAATTTGTTCACGCGCTTTTTGGGGTGGATCGCTTGGACGTTGATGCGCGAATATTCTATCGTGGCGCGTTTGCCTCGTACGCCCGTCTGTTTGCACGTCCCTCATCGCATGAAAACCTTGAAAAAGCAGATCTTATAGTGGCAATTGGTTTGGATACACGTTTTGGCCGTTCTCCTATTGGAGCGGCTATTTACCGTGCTCAGCAGCATGGCTCTAAATTGATCACAATCCATCCGAGAGCGCATAATCTTTCGCGAACCGCCGATATGTGGATAAAGCCTGCTGGCGGAGAGGAGGCAGCGCTGTTAAATTGGATGGCGGATGCGAGTTCAAAACCACCAGTTGATGATAGCAAAAATATTAAAGCGCTTCAGCGCGCGGTGCAATGGTTGGAGCGTTCTGTTCGACCGTTTTTTCTGGTAGGCGGAGAAATTTTTAATGCTGAGGCGCCAGAGGACATTCTCAGTGCATTTGAACACCTTGCAGATCGTTTTCATGCTGAAATTGCACCGTTGCCAGCGCGTGCCAATTTTGGCGGAGCCCTATGGGTAGGGCTTGGCCAATGGGATTCGTCGGCCGTGCTGCAAAGAGAGCATCTCGATGTATTCTATGGCGTTGGAACCCTGCCGCACTTTTCTGCTGACTTGCATCCTGGATTCACCATCTTGCAAGATCTTTTTGCTCCTGCTGATTTAGAAAATGTTGATTTATTTTTGCCGGCGGCAGCTTTTACAGAAGTTTCTGGGACTTTTCTATCTGGGAATGGTAGACTGCAACGACTGCACCGTGTTACTTCCCCAATGGGAGAATCCATGGCTGATTGGGAAATTTTAGCCCGGCTGGCTCGGTTTATGAAACTTCCTGGTTTCGAATATCCAGATGTAGAATCCGTACAGGCGGAGATGGCAAGCTGCTTACCGGAAGAGGGACAGTTTGTAGCTACTGGCAGCTTGACCGAGATTATTGCACATTTCGAACCGGTTTGTGATTTGGTTTATTCCCATCAACCTGTGACGATGCATGAAGATACCTACCGGGCTTTTCCCCTGGAAAGATTTGTTAGCGGTATGAAGGCTTTGTTCTGAGGTGAAATTATGTTTTTAATCCATGAAGCGAGAATGATTGTACCGAATCTTCATCAAATAACTGTGGAAGCTCCTGAGGTGGCGCGCAGTTGGCGTCCTGGGCAATTTGTCGTCGTCCGCGCTGAACCGGAAGGTGAGCGTATTCCTCTCTCGGTAGCTGATCTGGATACAAAATCTGGAACCATCACATTCGTATTTCTAAATGTAGGCTATACAACAAATCGCCTGGCATCATTGGAGGCAGGAGAATTTTTGCCGACAGTAGTCGGTCCCTTGGGCAACCCTCTACAGCTCGAGCCGGTCAAGTCAGTCTTGTTGGTAGGTGGTTGCTATGGGATGGGCAGCCTTTATCCTTTTGCAAAAGCATACCACGAACTGGGTAGCGAGGTAATTGTTGTTAGCGAGGCACGCAGCAGCTTTCTTTTATATTGGCAAGAACGCTATCGAAAACTGACGAGCCAGGTTTTTTGTATTACACGTGACGGCTCATTAGGGTTGCGTGGTCATGTGAAACAAATGGAAAAAATTTTCGAAAAGCATGGGACGCCGGAATTAATGATTGCCAATGGCTGCAATCATCTACTTCAAACGGCATGTGCAACGGTTCAGCCATTTGGCATCCGTTCTTTGGTCAGTCTCAACACAATCATGATCGATGGAACTGGGATGTGCGGAGTATGCCGTGTCACTGTTGGTGGAGAAACGAAATTTGCGTGTGTGGATGGCCCCTACTTCGACGGTCAAGCTGTTGACTGGGAAGAGTTGACCCTGCGACGAAAGAGCTATCTTTATCAAGAAACGCTCTCTACCTTCAGTAGCAGTTCTTGTAATCATCATCTTCCTGCGAGGTCAGCATGAGCGAAAATCAAACACAGCCAGCGCGCCGATTCAGCACTACTCAGGAAGAGATGCCCAAGCAGCTTGCAGAGGTGCGTGTTCAAAATTTTGAAGAGGTCGCTTTGGGCTATACGGCAGATTTGGCCATGTCTGAGGCGCGACGTTGTCTTAATTGCAAAAAACCTCTGTGTGTAACCGGTTGCCCAGTTGAAAATGATATTCCCGCTTTCCTAAGTTGTGTTGTGCGCGGAGATTTTGAGACTGGCATCCAGATATTGAAGAAAACCAATTGTCTGCCGGCAGTCAGCGGGCGAGTTTGTCCCCAAGAAGAGCAATGTGAAGGGGTCTGTGTTTTGCATAAAAAAGGCGCGCCGGTTGCAATTGGCCGAATAGAACGGTTTTTGGCTGATTGGGAAGCAGCCCAGGGCGCTCCGAAGTTGCCCGAAAAGTGTGAGCCAACCGGGCGAAAGGTAGCGGTGGTGGGTAGCGGCCCGGCTGGATTGACAGTTGCCGGAGATCTGGTACTTTTGGGTCACGAGGTTACAGTTTTCGAGGCTTTACACGAATTAGGTGGTGTTCTTGTATATGGGATTCCTGAGTTTCGCTTGCCGAAGGCTATTGTTCGCCGTGAAGTCGAATATTTACAAAGCTTGGGCGTGAAATTAGTGCGAGATTTCGTGGTTGGCAAGACAAGAAGCCTTGACAGCTTGTTAGAAACCTATGATGCAATTTTTATCGGCGCTGGGGCGGGTTTGCCGTGGTTTTTAGATGTGCCGGGTAAAAATTTAATTGGCGTCTATTCGGCAAATGAATACCTGACTCGCCTCAACCTGATGAAGGGTTATCGTTTTCCGACTATGCCAACCCCAATTGTGCCGCATCACCGCGTGGCGGTAGTTGGTGGTGGTAATGTGGCCATGGATTGCGCACGTTCTGCGTTGCGACTGGGCGCCGAGACGCATATCGTTTACCGCCGTTCTAAAGCTGAGCTGCCAGCCCGTGCTGAAGAAGTTGAAAATGCTGAAGAAGAAGGGGTGATCTTCGATTTCTTAACGCTCCCTACACGTATCCTGGGAAATGATCAAGGTATAGTGATTGGGCTTGAGTGTGTTCGTATGCAATTAGGCGAACCTGATGCTTCTGGCCGGCGTACCCCAGAGCCGATTGCTGGATCGGAATTTATTTTGGATGCAGATGCCGTCATTTGCGCGTTGGGAAACAGCCCCAATCCACTGATTCCTGCTACTACCCCGGATCTGGCTGTTGGTAGAAAAGGAAATATTGTGGCTGATGAGGCCACCGGTCAAACTTCTAAAGCGAGGGTATGGGCTGGCGGTGATGTCGTTACTGGCGCCGCAACGGTGATTCTGGCAATGGGCGCGGGTAGAAAGGCTGCACGTTCCATCCACGAGTATTTATCTTCATTGGGATGACCATACCTTCATTGAGGTAGGTATATTTATTTTAAGCGCTTTCTTAAAAGGCTATGAGCAGATATAAAGCCATTTATGAAAATCATGCGATGGAATACCATCGCATGATTGCGGTAGAAGACACCGATGGTAATTTGTTACCGGCGATGCAGCGCGTAACCCCTCTACGCGATAAAAGAATCCTGGATGTTGGCAGCGGTACAGGGAGGATCCCCATCCTTCTGAAGGATGAGTCGAAGAATATAATTGGCTTTGAGCTACAGAGAGCGATGCTTCAGGAACAACGTCGTCAGCGCGGGTATGTTGGAGGTAATTGGGGTTTGGCCCAAGGCGATATGAGGGCATTGCCTTTTTTAGCTCAATCAATGGAAGTGGTAGTTGCCGGGTGGTCAATTGGTCATTTTTGTTCTTGGTTCGAAATGGGTTGGAAAGTGCAAATTGGTCGGGTGTTGGACGAAATGCATCGAATTGTCGTTCCTGGAGGAGCGTTAATTATTCTGGAGACAATGACAACCGGAAGCTTAACCCCCGCGCCGCCGACAACCAAACTTGCCCAATACTATGAATGGCTTGAAGAGCATTGGGGCTTCCACAAAGAAATCATTCAGACTGATTATCAATTCAGACATGTTGCTCAGGCGATAGAATATACTGAATTCTTTTTTGGTCCTGAATTGGCAGAAAAGATCAAGGAATATCAGTGGAGTCGGTTACCGGAATGGACTGGCGTGTGGGGGAAAAAACTATAGCCGGTTTATAATTCTCAAGACATTAATTTTCTGTTGGGAGAAAAAAATGGCGGAGACTCTAAAATTGGGGGGAAGATCAATTGACAAGAAGTGGTTTGCGCTCACCTCTCTCGCTATTGGCGTTTTTATGTCAACGCTCGACACGAGTATTGTTAATATTTCATTGCCTGCTCTCGTACACGATCTCCATACGGATTTTGCTACAGTTCAGTGGGTGGTAATTTCTTATACAATGATGCTGTCGTCATTAATTCTAATCGCTGGCCGACTTGGTGATATGTACGATAAGAGAAAAATTTATATAGGCGGGCTGGCGCTTTTTACGTTTGGTTCCTTGTTATGCGGTTTGGCTCCCGGAATTTATTGGCTAATTGGATTCCGGGCGCTCCAGGGCGTGGGAGCAATGATGATGCAGGCAGTGGGTCCTGCTATGACTACGGAAGTCTTTCCTGCCCAGGAGCGAGGACGTGCATTAGGTATTTTGGGTACAGTTGTTTCTGTTGGAATTGCAATTGGTCCACCAGTCGGTGGAATTTTAATCGGTTTGGCCGGTTGGCGGTCAGTTTTTCTAGTAAATATCCCGATTGGAATTTTGGGATTATTGTTTATCCCGCGCTTTCTTCCTCACTCCTGGCCCACTCAAAAAAACCAGCGGTTTGACTATTTAGGCGCCTTGATTCTGTTTTTAACCCTGGGGCTTTATGCGCTCGGAATGACTTTGGGACAGAACGCTGGTTTTTCCGCAAACTGGATACAAGGTTTGCTATTTGCTGCAGTTATCGGTCTAGTTGTTTTTATCATTTGGGAGCGTCGCACCCAGTATTCTATGGTTGACATCACGTTGTTTAACAATTTGCTGTTTAGCTTGAGCCTTTTGATGGCATTTCTTGTTTTTAATGTAATGGGAAGCTCTTTCATCTTGCCATTTTTTCTAGAATATGTGAAACAATACCCTGCGGAATTTGTTGGATTGCTATTGATGGCTTCACCATTGCTGATGGGAATTGTGGCGCCGCTTGCTGGTGGATTGTCTGATCGTTTTGGCTCAAGGGGGATCAGTCTGCTGGGATTGGTGGTTTTTGTGATTGGGGCATTTGCGATGAGCACACTGCATGAGGGAGTCTCTCCACTTGGCTTTATATTGCGTATTGCGCCGACAGGTATTGGCCTGGGTTTGTTTCAGTCACCAAACAATAGCGCTGTAATGGGATCGGTGCCTAAAGAGCGACTTGGAATAGCTTCTGGATTGTTATCACTGTCCAGGACTCTTGGAAATGCATCGGGATTACCATTGATGGGCGCAATTTTTTATTCTCAGGCTCGATCAGCTGCTAGTCTTCCGAAAGGGTTTGATGTTGCTTCGGCGCCTTCTTATGCACTCACTTCGGGTGTAAATGGTACTTATCGAGTTGCAGCTTTTCTTGTGATATTGGCAACTTTGCTCGCGGTATTGGCTTTTATTATCAATGCACGCAAACAAAGAATGGCTGTTCTAGATCGGTTTACTGAAACCTCGAAACATTAAGACTCACATCGCTTCGGGAATCTTCTGGAGATTGACTAATTTATTAAACGATCCTGTTGAATTAAGATTTTGATGGCTTCAACTGCTACGCGAATCTGTCGGTCTTCTTCTACCATAGCATTCCAGTTCTGTAATTCTTTTTCATCCATTTGTTCTGCTGGGTTTCCAATCAGAAGCATTACACCTCCAGCGCGTTTGCGATGGATGCTTGCTAAGATAAATAGGATGGCAGTCTCCATTTCGGACGCGATTGCGCCGCCGGCTTTCCATGCCTGCCAACGCTCGAGAAGATGGGCAGCCATCGGCATTCTATGTGGTTCTACCTCTCCATAAAATGAATCCTTGGAATGAGCAATTCCTGAGTGATTTCGCAAGCCAAGTTGGCGTGCTGCTTCTCTTAAAGCGATGGTTACATCCAGATCGGCCACGGCGGGAAATTCTAACGGCAGATATTGCGGTGTTGTTCCTTCGTCGCGAATTGCTCCTGTGATGATTGCGATATCTCCAGTCTTGTTTTCCGGTTGAATTCCGCCGGCAGTGCCAACTCGGATGAATGTGTCCGCTCCAATCATCATTAATTCCTCAACGGCGATGGCTGTTGAAGGGCACCCGATGCCAGTGGAAGTTACAGAAACTTTTTCATTCAGTAAGGTTCCGGTATAGGTAGTATATTCTCGATTTCTGGCCACAAATTTTGGATTATCAAAGTATTTTGCGATCCGCTCACACCTTCCAGGATCGCCTGGAAGCAAAACGTAACGACCAACATCGCCCTCTTTAAGTTGAATATGGTACAGCGTATCTTCTTTTTTCATGATTTTGTTGCCCTCACAGTTGATGTAGGGTGTTGCAACGATGATTTGCAGTGATGGACAATAATTATAAGGCCATTGCGCCGAACAATGTTTAGCACCTTATGGCGTTTGTAGGACGATTGCATTGCCCTTATGATTTCTAGGGCAAATCCCCAAAAATAGGATACGAGGGGTTGGTATAGGGTTATTCCCGTGTTCCACCCCCTTAAAATTTTCTCTCTAGTGGGATGCAACCACTGGACGGAGTTTGCATTTGTAATTTAGGGAATAGTGGAGCAATGGTATACTAGCGTTTGTGAAACCTCGCCTGCTTTGTTGGACATGTCTGGTATTTTTATGGTTGTGTGGTTGCCGTTATTCAGCTTACCTAAATTTTGATGATTTTAATGCGCCCTCTGTTGTAATACCGTACTCTGCCAAGGGGACACCAGTACAGGAGATCCCAATATGGGGCCCGGCATCAAAGGCCAGAGCGGAGATCTCGGGGCTGGAATGGTATGGGGACACTCTAATATTGCTACCACAATATCCTTCCCGATTTTTTGGTGGGTCTGAAGGTGCGCTTATCACTTTTAAGAAAGAGGATATTATACGGTATCTTGAAGGAAAGGAAACTACTCCTCTCGTTCCGGGTTATCTGCCATTTTATGCGCCTGGGATTGATGTACTACCAGGTTTTGAGGGGTTTGAAGCGATTGCGATTAAAGATGATACGGTTTTCCTTACAGCTGAAACCCATGTAGGTCTCTGGCAGTCTATGATGGGGTACTTGATCCGCGGGAAGATATCTCCCGACATGACAAGCGTGGTTATGGATGTCAAAGATAAAGTAGAACTTTTCCCATTGTCTGATATTATGAATCTGTCTCATGAGGCATTGCTGGTATGGGGCGATGAAATTGTTGCTTTTTATGAGGGTAACGGGATAGCTATTACTTCTAATCCGGTCGCATATCGGTATGATCTGGCATCTCGAGAGCTTCCTCCACTTTCATTTCCTAATATAGAATACAGAATAACCGATGTAACAGCGCCAGATGAGGACAATTATTTTTGGGCGATCAACTACTTTTATCCTGGGGATGAGCGGCTTGAAAACGATGATGACCCACTGGTGACGATCTATGGCAACCAGTTTGCCCATGTGCACAATGAACCGGTCGAGCGAATTGTTGAATTTCAAATCTCTGATAATGGGATCACCTTAAGCAAGCGGAATCCCATTCGTATTAAACTGGCGGATTCGGGAGAATCAAGAAATTGGGAAGGCATTGTGCGGTTAGATGAAAAAGGATTCCTTGTGGTTACTGACAAAACCCCATCTACGATACTTGGTTTTATCCCTCGGGGTGGGGAAAATAACTGAATTTAGAGCATACAATGAATAATGGCGTAGCAGAACCTCTGAAACTTTTTGTCGTATTAAATCCTGTTGCTGGCTTTACGGATCCGAGATTCTTTCGCCTAAGAATTAATCGGTTATGCAGCAAAGCTCGCTGCGAATACGTAATATACGAAACAAAAGAGGGTGAAAGTATTGGTGGGGTGATTGAAAAAGCATTAAAAAGCGGATATAAAATTTTCGTGGCGGCAGGGGGAGATGGGACAATCTCTGAGGTGGCCTCTTGTCTTGTTAAGAAGGATGCTTTATTGGGCATTATCCCTTGCGGTACTGGAAATGCCCTGGCTCGTAGTCTTGGGATACCGATAGATATTGGCGCGGCATTTCGTATCCTGGTTGGAAAACATGCTGTCCGGCAAATAGATGCCATGAAAGTTTTTAGTCAATATCATGTATTAAATGTGGGTGTTGGCGTTACATCGGCTGTTGTGCAAAAAACAACCCGACCTATTAAACGCCGCTACGGCATCATTGCATATGTTCTCGAAGCGATCAGGGTGCTGTTTGGGATTCAGCCTCATTCTTTCAGATTGCAGATTGATGGGCGCAGATATCGTTTTCGCGCTTCTGAAATATTTGTTGCTTGTGGTGGTTGGTTAGGCATATCTCTACCTTTTAGCGATCTCGAAATTCTCCCTGATGATGGACGGCTAGACGTATTTGTTATAAAAGCGAGGAATATTTGGGGATATTTTCAGCTTGCATTTACTGTGTTATTTGGTAAGCCTTATAAAGCTCCGCAGATGAAATACCTGCCAGCATATCGAGATATAGTCATCGAGACAAAACGCCTGAATGTTCCCGTGCAATCTGATGGAGATTGGATTGGCGGAACACCGGTTACGATAGAAGTTTGCCCAAACGTTATAAATGTGATCGTACCCCCAAAGAGGAACGAGCCTTTGATACAAAGATGGCGACGGCTTGTTCAAAGTTAACAGATGATCTTGGTTGTTAATCTTCTACAAAACCCGAAATAATACGATAAATAAGGTATAATAACTAATATATAGTTAATACATATTAGGTATTCCGTTAACTTTCCGGCAGGTGGTATCACTATGGAGAAAAAAATGGGTGAGAAGATTAAAACGATGATCGCTTCCTCGGAAATTACCTCAGAAACAAATTACCTGTCCCGAAGAGATTTCATCAAGGCAGCAGGTCTGTTTTTAGGGGGAGCTGGCCTGTTGGCTGCGTGCGATACAACTTTTCCCCCCGTTTCTGAACCGAGCCTGTCTCCAACGACCACTTTGCCCTCACAAGATCGCTTGACAACTTATGAAGACATCACAAATTTCAATAACTATTACGAATTTACGCCTGATAAAACCAGGGTCGCAAGCCTTGCAAAAGATTTTCGCGTATCGCCATGGAATATTGAGATCGGCGGCCTTGTCCATAAACAGAAGACACTTGGCATTGAGGACGTTCTAAGTAAGTTTCCTCGCGAAGAGCGAGTCTATCGTTTGCGGTGCGTCGAGGGCTGGTCAATGGTGATCCCGTGGATGGGTTTTGAATTAAACCAAATTCTTAAAGAGGTTGAACCGATGCTCTCCGCAAAATATATCAAATTTACAACGCTGAACGACCCGGAACAGATGCCAGGTTTGAATAGTGGTTTTTACCCCTGGCCTTACTCAGAGGGCTTGCGTCTGGATGAGGCAATGCACAATCTTACGATCCTTGCTACAGGCCTTTACGGGAAGGAGTTGCCCAATCAAAATGGCGCTCCTCTCCGGTTGGTTGTGCCCTGGAAATACGGTTTCAAAAGCGCTAAAGCTATTGTTAAGATAGAGTTAGTAGCGGAACAGCCACCGACTTTTTGGAATACTATTGCGCCGAACGAATATGGCTTTTATTCAAATGTCAATCCAAATGTCCCTCATCCCAGATGGCCTCAAATGACGGAACGCCGAATCGGGGAGACTGGACGGAGGCCCACTTTGTTTCTAAACGGGTATGCAGAAGAAGTAGGACATCTATACGATGGCATGAATTTGGTGGAGAATTACTAAGTGGATATAACGAGGCTGCAGTTCTTTGCGCACCTGACGGCTTGGGTACCTGCGATTTTGCTGGTTTGGGACTATCTGACAGGTGGTTTGACTGCAGATCCTGTCCAGACTGTAACCCAACGCACCGGACGGGCCGCTATATTCTTTTTAGTTCTCTCTCTGTCCTGCACTCCCCTTAATATTTTAACAGGCTACAAGGGAACGATCAGAATCCGAAGGGCGCTTGGGTTATATAGTTTTATGTATGCAGCTTTGCACATGATTGTGTTTTTCGTATTGGACTACAGGCTTGATTTTTCATTGATTTTCCTTGAGAATTTCAATAAACTGTATCTGTGGTTGGGGTTTTGCTCTTTCCTGCTTCTGTCAGCGCTTGCGATCACCTCTTACCCTTGGTGGATGCGGCTATTGGGAAAAGCATGGAAGATACTCCATCGGTCAGTCTATATCGTTGGATTGTTGACTGTATTGCATCATCTCTTCGCGAGGAAAGGGAATCTAATTTCGCTGCAAGGTGACATTGGCGCACCCCTTGTATATGGAGTAATTGTTGTAATTTTGTTAGTGCTGCGGACCCCCATCATAAAAAGGTGGTGGATTCAGAAACGATTAAAACTGAAATTGCCGCGAGAATTTCCAGGCCTGATATTGCGATACCTGGACAAGCCATTGTTCTAACCTTTTGCTCCAAAAACAACTATGATAAGATTTATACAATATGTTGTGAGATTGGGTAAAGTTTTACAAAATGCGCATAGCCATATACTATTAAACAAAATATAATAAAACAATATAAAATGACAAAACACCAAGCTACCATTTTAAATAGCCTAACATTCGCGCTAACCTTCATCTTTACTTTGACCTCTTGCCAAGCCGGCTTTTCGACACCTACCTCAACTTCTACAATGCCCCTAGATTTACCAACACAGCCGGAAAACACACCATCTCAGCCCGATCCTTTTGATGCTACTCCGACTGTGACAAGTGGGGCGGATTATGCCTTCTCGGGACAAACCGTGCAATTGGCCTGGTTTTACAATCCGCCAATCAATTACGATCTTTCCACCTTAGCTGCAAAGTTCGATGTATTTATCTTGACTAAGAATTATAATGGCGAACGCGAGGCTCTTCGCTTCATGGGTGTAAAAGCACCCATTATTAAGTATTTAGCATTTTTCGAAATTCAGGACCTACCCTGTGATGAGCAACCCTGGCAAAATAATGCTGCGTTCAAGATAGGAGATTTTTGCAGCATTAAAAATAACCATCCTGATTGGTTTTTGCGGGACAATAACGAGGAACCGTTATGTATAGAGGGATTTTGCATGATGGATCCCGGTAACCAGGAATGGCTTTCCTTTTGGCTTCAACGCGCTATTGAAACGCAAGAACAACATGGATGGGATGGAATTTTTATGGATAACGTAGAAGCAAGTCTGGGGAAGCGGTATGATGAAGATCTTATCCCAGCCAAATATGGTGACGATGAAAGTTATCAAACGGCAGTTGAGGGAGCATTAAAGTACTTTTACGATGGATATTTTCGGACACGGGCACGCCCTTTATACGCCAATATCATCGCCGTTCAGGATTGGAGCGTCTGGCTCCGGTACCTAAACTACCTTGACGGGGTCATGATAGAAGATTTTGCAGTGGATTGGGACAGCGGATATAAAACAGTAGAAGAGTGGGAATCTCAAATGGAAGCAATTACAAAGGCTCAGGGAATGGGAAAGCATGTCATCTTGGTTGCGCAAGGCATGAAAAATGATATGAAACGACAGGAGTTTTCATTTGCTTCATACTTGCTCATCAATGAAGGCAAAGCCTCATTCCGATACACAGAAGACCAGGTTTACGATGAAATTTGGCTCTATGATGACTATGAAATAAATCTTGGCGCACCTAAAGCACCCCGGTACAAAGAAGGAAACCAATGGAAACGAGAATTCGCCAACGGCGTCGTAATTGTGGACCCTAAAAATGAAACTTCAAGCATTACGCTAAATCAATAAGCGCGCTGTCTTATTTTATGATCATAGGTGGGCGTCAAGTGAAAATGGAACCTGCCCAGGTTAAGACCTTCCCATACACCTAAGCGGGGCAAAAGTAGAGGATTATCCCGACCTAGATTGGCTCGACCTTCTATAGTAGTGAAGGCTATTTGAAACCCTTCTTCCCTTAACACCTGGACAAGATCATCGCTAGTTGCATAGGGTTTCCCATCGGGGAAAGCAAAGATAGGCAGCGCTTGTCCAATTTCCTGCTTTATCTTTTGTTGAGATGTTTTGATCTCAAGCCGTGCCTTTTCAATAGGGATTTGGGTAAGAATCGGGTGTGTATGCGTGTGAGCTGCAATTGTGACACCCTCTCTGGAGAGCTCCCGCAGTTCATCCCATCCCAAAGTATAAACTGGTATCGGGTTTTGGGGATTGAAATGCTCTTCGATCCATTTCAAAGCTTGAGCAAATGGTATTTTCTTCAGGTGCGCGCTCAGTGATTTTAGTGCGATTTCTTTTTGCTCGTCGGATTGAAGCGGCAAGCAACCGATATCACTTGCGATTTCGGTTCGGGCTTCAGAAAAAATAATGTGATGGAGTTTGTCCCACCAAAACATATTTTCGCCAACAAAATGCGTTGCCACAAAAAGTACCGGCTTTATTCCCAAACCATGTGTAATCGGGTGAATGTATTCCTTGAAATCTTTATACCCATCGTCCACAGTTATTAAGATCGCTTCCTTTGGTAATTTGCTTCCCGTCCGAACTGAATTGATCACCTCCTCAGCTGTCACAGGATGATAGCGCCTTGCGATCAAATTCATTTGTTTTTGGAATTCATCGGGCGATGTACTAATAACATTGCCACCAAGCCACGGACGATGGTTAGGATAGTCTACACGGTGATAATTTAGAACATACAACCAGTTTTCACTCTTCCCACGAATATCCCAGAACGACCATTGCAGCAGGGAGATAATCCCTGCTGCTTCGGCCATTTCAAAAATGAGATTTTTGTTCGTAGTGGCTATTGGAAAGCTCCTTAAGGATTCATTACATTGATTTTGAGCGGCGAGAAAATACAACAAAGACCAAAATAATCACGATCAATGCTGTAGTTGCAATGATTACAGGAATAACCCATAAAGGCCTTCCAACAGGGGCCGCCGCGGCTTGCGAGGTGGTTTGGGTTGCTTTTACTGCCTCGGCAGGTACAAGCGTTGCAGAAAGACCACTCCCAATTCCCAGGCGGGAATTACTCGACAGGACCTGTGTTTCACGAGCAACGACAAAATCTCCACCAATCCGGTTGCGCAATTCCGGCTTTAAAATTGCATCCCCAGCCCACTCCAGACCTTGATCGGTGCTCCCTAGCACAGCCATGATGGTACGATTTTTATCCCAAGGCGCGGGTAACCATTGCAAATATCCCAGATTCGCATCAGCCGGCAAGCGATAAACCACTGGGAAACCTCGCTCAGTAGCCACATTGCTGCCCTCATCAAAAGGCGCGGGCAGGTCAGGATTTAATTCAGAAATAATCGGGAGTGAGCTAGCTTTGCCAACTATGAGCAAGTCATATTGCCCGCGCTCTTCTTGCGGTGGATTTTCGTACATTGCTTTTAGGCTTACGAGATTCCCAAAGGTCCGGCTTCCTAAATCGAGTGCAAGTTTGCCCGCCACATTCCAGGCAACGGGATCATTTTGAGGCAAAACGATCCCCAAAGTTCCCAAGGTGGGGCTAGAGGTGAAAGGTGAAGGGTACGAAGTCAAATTTAGTACTGGCGTGCTTTCGGGTTTTGGGGCAGCCAATGGCAAATGGAGTAGCGATGTGTCCACAACGGTTGTCCAAAGGCCGTTGCTAACAAACTCTGAACACAGGTTACTAGGTGCCATATCTGCATCGAGTCTGATGAAATTGTCCCCTGGACGAATCACGTACGAAGGGATAGAAATTCTTGTTGTCGTTGTTGCCGTGTTTTGATCAGAGAACCGGATACCGCCAACGGTTTGGTCATTTACCAAAACAACCAACCCCGAAAGTTCATAATCCAAAAGCGCAGAGTGGCTAAAAACAAGGTCGAGATAGGCGCCATCTTGCGCAACCTGTCCAATTGGAACATAAAACTGATACGTTTGAGATTGAATTCCCAGACCTGTGAGTGTCAGAGTTGGGTATCCGAGGTCTTTAAACGTACGGTTTTCTGCTACCGAGGTAGATAAAATGCTCTGCTGGACATCTGCGACAATAGCTAGATTGGCGGCGCCCGTCGTGCGAATACTACCAGAGCTCAGGGCTTGAGAAGCTTTAATGACACCAGTATCTGTATTGCCACTTACCACGTACAGCAGTCTTTGGGGATTGTAAGGTGAATTGATGACCTGGACAATGCCATCATCGGTTTGGAAACCGGTTGTATTGAAAGTGCTTCCATCGCTTGGGGCCGGCAAGTTGGCGCCATTTAGATCGGGAAATCCAGTTGCTTTCCCTACATACACCATGTGAGCACCCAGGCGGTCTTCATTTGACAATCTACTGGTTGTGGTTAGAGTCAACGGGATTCGACCTCCTGTCAATCTACCAAGACCGGCAGATACCGTCAGGGCAGCCTGGAGTTCTTCTGGTGTTGCCGTATCCGGGACAACGAGTTTGACGGGGACGGGTGCGAAAGAGCTACTTAGATAAAGCGGCCTGGGGAAAGTCGAGAGTGTTGCGAGAGGAATAGCCTGGGTATGAGGTAGGACAATTTTCGAGTCTGATCGAATTACCACGGTTGTCTCATGAAAATCCAGGAAACAATCAACGGCTGCATCCAGAAACAGGAAAAGTTCATGGCGACCATCTGACAGAAAGGGAACCAGAGCTTCTGGAGGGATAGGGATCGTTACAGTTCTTTCTCCCGTCCAATCGATCAGGAGGGTGGTCAGGACTTTGTCGTTAAAGGTGACGTCCATGGTCGCGCCGCTACCTTGAATGGTCTGCCCCGATATTTCCGATATTCCGCGGAAAAAGCGTGCATCGATTTTCAATACCAATTGAGCGCCATCTGTCAGTTGCCAGTCGACGGGCGTGCTAAAAGCAGCTGCGAATGAATCAAAAGGTCCGCGCATGACACTATCAGTAAAGCCGAGCCTGCTCAGAAGTATTTCGTTTTCGGAAAGCGCAGCGGCAGTGCCCCCTAATGGGGCTACGAGAGTAGGCGTGGGCACCGTTTGGGCATAGGTAATTTGGGATGGAAAAATCACCAACCCGACCATCAAAACCGAAAAGGTGATGAGAAGTACTAATTTTTTCATGATCTTATTTGCGCCGGAGACGGCGCTCCTCCTTTGGTGAAAAGATCGGACACGAATATACAGTGTTATTAACGAAGAAAGGTTTATGGTGCTTATTCTCGTTAGAATTATCCACTTAAGGCTCCTTGAATGCCGTGTTACTTTGACGATTAACTTTCTTCCAGGTTACCTTTTGCTTTCTGGCCAAATAGCGAAAGAGGCCAATCAGTGCTGCAAAATTGCTGTTTACCAAAAAGGATGGCAGATATAAGATTTTTCCGATCCAGTCCTCTTTTTGAGTGACATTGCCTAATAGAGCCATCAGATAAAAGAGACATTGCAGAAGGAAAAGGTATTGGTTGAACGGCGAAGACAACCAAAGCCACCGTGTCGATGTTGCAACAGGCGGCCAAATGATCGCGATCAGATTGGACAAAAAAGCCAATATCATCATAACAGGCACGAAGGGGCGCAAAAATTTATGCGAAAAAATTTGCCAGACAACAAGCGGATTTTTCCAGGGGAGCAATTTAGCGGCCATACTGATTGCCTGGTATCGACCTGCAATGATCCTGGCGCGCCGGACAATTTCATCAGCGGCGGTTGCAGAAACTTCTTCGTACGACAAAGCCATAGGCTCATAGATTAAACGGTATCCCTGGCGAAGTATCTGCATCAAAATGTAAAAATCATCATTGATCACTTGTGTGGAGGGTTCCACAAATAATTTTCGGCGGATCGCCAGAATCTCACCAGTCACGCCGATGCAAGAGCCCAGGCGAGTCTCTTGTTTTTTGAGGAACGACTCATATTTCCAATATAAGCCTTCCGAAGACCCCAGGGGTTTCCCGTCTTCGATAATATGCTTAGCGCCGCTAACCGCTCCAATCGTAGGGTCGGCGAAAGATCTTACCAAAATTTTTACTGTATCCGCTTTGTAATGGTTATTAGCATCTGAGAAGACGATAATTTCGCCGTGAGCTAGCCGTAAAGCCCGCGTAATTGCCGCCATTTTTCCGCGTCTTTCTGGGGCAAAACTTAACTCAACTCCATCATCTTTAAATCTTTGAACGATTTCAACGGTGTGGTCATCCGAGCCATCTGCCGCGATAAGGATTTGTAACCGGTCTTTTGGGTAGTCCAGCGCTAGAGAATTGTGAATTTTACCTTCGATGACCAGCTCTTCATTGTAAGCGGCTATTAATAAGGTAACGGTTGGGGTAATAGCCTGCTTCTTGATTGGTTTTGCGTGTATACGGGCAAGAATCGTGACAACAATAGGATACCCGGCATAAACATAGAATACTGTGAAAATGGATAGCCAGAAGAGTAAGCCTATCATAGTTTTTCCCCGTGCTCTTCCGCAATTCGTTCATACAAACCCATCAATTTATTTACAGCCATTTCTAATGAAAATTGAGCAATAATCCGTTTTCTGCCCGCTACTCCCATTCTTAATCGGAGATTAGGATTAGCAAGCATCGTGCAGATAGAAGCCTGCAGGGCTGTCAAATCATCCGAAGGGATTAATAATCCAGAGAGGTTATTTTCAAGAACTTCAGGAGTTCCACCCACAGCCGTTGCAACAGCGGGGAGGCCACATGCCATTGCTTCCAACAGAGAAACTGGTAAACCTTCTGCTGAAGATGGTAGCACGAACAAATCGGATACTTGAAGATAGGGGACGACATTTCCCACGTTCCCGAGCATTCTTATTCCCGGCGACAATTGAGATTTCAACTCTTGTTCTTGTGGCCCTGTTCCAAGAATGAGCAAAATTGAATTGGGGAATTCTTCGTGGACCCTGGGCCATACTTTGAATAAATTCTCGGGCCTTTTTTCTCTCGAAAGTCTGCCTGTGTAAATGACGACGAGAGAGTTTGGGGGTATCCCCAGGCGTTCGCGAAGGGCCTGTTTTTTTTCCACCAGTGGCTGAAACCGATCGATATTGACAGCGTTGGGGATATGAACGAGCTTGTTGGGTTTCACACCGGCTTCTTGCAATTCATGTCCGATTAAATTGCTTATCGCCACGAAATAGTCTACATTGCGGCAAAAAGTTTCAAGGCGTTGTTTCCCCAATAATTTCTTTTCTAAACGCCTGACATCGCCAAAATAGCCACTGCTATGTGCAGTAACCACTACTGGCCGTTTTAAAATAGCTTTTGCAATAACCGCTGTTGTCGTCGTCGAAAATAACTCATGGGCGTGAAGAATGTCTGGTTCGATTCTTTTGAGAAGTTTTAGGGCAGTTAATGTGTAAGAGAGAGGCCACTGGTTTAGGACCAGGAACTGGCAGGCGGTGTACTGGAACTCCTTCAACTTCTTCGAAAGGAGATAAACCAGGGTAGCGGCGAGTTAGAACATAGATATCTGTCCCTTTTGATTGGAGGCGTGGCGCGAGAAAACCAAGTTGACGTTCGGCGCCTCCAATTCTGGGATAGTACCCATTAATCATCATCGCGATACGCAACCTTCTATGCATATGCAAATCTTATTTTTGGATTAGCTTTTGCATATAATTCTAGCATTTGATCACACCAACGATCTGGGTTGTATTCCGCTTCGATCCGTTTTCTAGCCATCTGACCATACTGTAGTCGCAGCGGTTTGTCGTCCAATAATTTCACAATAGCTTGAGAGATATCCTGTGGAATACGCGGCTCAACTAAAACTCCCGTCTGGTCTGTTAGAACCCACTGAGCATCTCCGACGCGGGTGGCAATGACAGGCAAACCAGCTGCCATTGCTTCTAAGATTGCGACTGACATTCCCTCCCAGTGGGAAGAGCTTACATAAATATCGGCTGCTGGCAAGATCCTCATAACATCGCTACGTTCGCCGATCAGGTAAACTGAGTTTTGGAGGTTAAAGCGAGCAATTGTTTCCTCTAAAGATGATCGAAGCTCTCCATCCCCCACAATTACAAGTGCTGCATCTGGATAACGTGGGTAGACTTGAGAAAATGCTTCAATCAGAGTGTCATATCCTTTTGGAGGAGATAGCCTTCCAACTGATATGATGAGTGGTCTTTCCGGGTTGCCAGTTAACTCTTCTCGTAATGCAATTTTTTCATCTTGAGATGGCAGTGGGTTTACCCCAATCGCATTTTGAATTACATGAATCTCCTTATACCCAAAGCGAGGCTGATGAGCCTGCGCTACCGAATATCCGTTTGCCATGACAATATCGCTTGCATATTTCATTAACCAGGTTTCAATCCTGGCACGCACAGGATGGTAGGGTTCCATGCTAATCGACCGTAGGGAGGTAATCACCGGCACGCCAACTATTCTTGCCGCAATGGTGCCAACAATGTTCGCATAGCTTAAGTAAGTATGGACAACTTCCGCCTGACTTTCGCGAATCAAGCGAACAAGTCGCTCTATTCGGCAGAAATTGAATAATTTTCCTGTAAAGTGGTGAACGGGCACACCCAATTTGCGTAACTCAATAGCATAGGGGGCATCCCAATCCGGGTCAAAGCTGACCACAGAGACGGGTATTTGACGCCCCACCATGAGACGCGACAGGGTAAGCACCATTTTTTCGGCGCCTCCAACAGTCAACCCGTCAATCACTTCCAGAATTTGCATCCATCTACCCAATGTATTACTTGGTGTTAATCAGCTTTTAGAGTGTAGTGGCTTGGTAGTAGATTTACCTTTTTTGGCGTAATCCTCCACTACTGTGTGTTTGACCACTTGGGGCAATGCTAAAGCAATTCCTACCAAAATCCAAAAATAACGAGGAAAAGCATTATGAGTGAACATCGAATCGCTCAAAAACCCTAGAATGCTTATTCCAAATGCAGCCACCAGATTCGCGTATTTTTCCATACCAGCTTGTTTAAACTGGCGATATGCGTCGAGGACGGACTTGATCATCATCCATAGTACTAAGCCGAATGTTATTATCCCAGCCAGACCTGTTTCTGCTGCAGTCCTAAGGAATAGATTATGCGCTTGGCGCTGTTCCGTCCTTGGATCAAGACCAACCCGCCGGGAATATTCCTGATAGTAAACAGGATAGTTGTCAACACCTACCCCAAATAGCGGATGGTCCATGAACATTTGTACTGCAACGATTAATTCGCTTGCCCGGCCGCGAAATGAAACCTCGTCCACATAAGAGATTTCCCCTGTAAGAGCGGCTGGTATGGTCTGGAGCCTTTCAAAAAATGGGTTGGGAACGAAACGGAGCACTAAAATGCTGGCCAACACAACCATGAGTAGGAATGGAAGTTTTAACCTACGGTAAAAGACAACCGCGAGTAGCGTAATTGCAAGGGAAACAAAACCACCACGTGAATAAGTGAAGAAAATGCTTAGGGTGCAGACAAGCGCTGACCACCCGGCCAGGAATTTAAGGATTATTGAGCGCTCGTCCCAAAATTGATTGATTGCAAGTGGGACCAGGATAACAAGGATTTGTGCGTAATAGTTGGGCGATCCCAGCATTCCTGCAACCCGGTTGCTTTCTGTCTCACCAATGATATTCAGAACAGGAGCCTCGGCAAACCCCCAATAAGTGTTATCGAAGGTTCCTGTGAAATATTGATATACGCTGATTGTGCCAGTAAAAATACCCGCAATAATCAATGCCCATGCAACTCTTCGTAAGGTTGCTCCACGCTGGACAAGCATAGTAATAAGAACTGCGATAATTCCGTCTTTTACGAAATCATCTAATGCAAGCGTTGCACGAGCAAAATCAACAGCATAAAACAACGAGGCGAATACTACGATGCCATAAAGACCCACTATGAATAAGGCGCGAAACCAACCACGCGGTAAAGCGCCATTGACAATCCACCGCATTGCCGCTGCGGCAATAAGGAATGCTATGAACGGCCGGGCCAGGGAGGGCAAACCATACACATTCACAGCAATATCTGATATCCTCAGGTAAAGCATCAAAATCAATACTAGAAGTCCCAGTTCAACGTTAATTATCGTAATAGCCGCAAAGATCCCTCCTAGAATTACGCCGGTTACAATAAGCGGATTTTCACTCAGGGTTACTGCCAGTCCAATACTTGCGCCAAAAACGATTGCAAGGATTAAGTAACTCCATACAGACTGGGTAACGCCTGTCACATACTGTTGAATTTTTATCATCCGACCCGATCCTTCCACAATTGCCGCGCGTGGTCTCTTACGGAGTTATTAAAATTATGCTACTGGTGTAGAAGTTAGTTGCCGGCTGCGCTCCAGCTCCTCTTCGGCGCGGGTAATGAACTCAGTTGCGGTTTCGTTGTCGCGCCGCGTGGATACACTAACTGCCGGCATCAACCGCACAGTTTCTCCATATTGGTCCAGTTTTACAGGAGAGGAGAGTACTTGTCCGATCCGATTCAATGTTCTGGCTGCCGCAGTTTCTGGTGTGGAAGGCAACATTACAGCAAAGCTAATATCATCCCATCGCGCGATCATGTCATTCCCACGGAGTTCTCTTCTGAGAATGGAAGTTACCTGACGGAGGAGTTGTTGGGTCAATGGCTGCGGGAGTGTATCAATCAATCCACTTAAGCCTTCTAACTTAACCAGACCCAGCGAGAGGCTGTTATTGGGGTTTTGTACAATTTCTTCTTCTAGTCGGCGGTCAAAAAATCGGCGGTTGAATGCGAGCGACACCGGGTCGGAACTCATGCGGTTGCGATAGGATTCCAATGGAACCCGGATTTGTTCGCGGAGGATGGCCAGGACTGAGCCAAGGATAAGCCCAAGCACTAGCGCCAAGCCACCATCGCGTAGAGGTTGTGGGCTGACTGGAGTGAGCGGAGGGACGGCTGGGTCAAGCAAATTAATGTCATAGACTTTATAAAGATCTTTGATATGGGCAACCGCCCTTTCTCCAACGCTATTCGCCAGAATCGCTACGAGTTGTGGATCTGGACCTTCCACAGTGAGCGCCAAAATATTGGCTTCTGGAAGCACCACCGTGGAGTGCTTATATTTGATCACGTCAGCTGGGGTTAGTTGTAAAGCAGCAACTGTCTCATTATAAATCCTTGTGCTGTTCAAAAACTCAGCATAGGTAACGACGATGGAGCGTTTATCCAATGCTTCAAGGCTGGTAATCACATCTGCACCTGTTACCAGTGTTGGATTAGGGCTTACAGAAAAACGAGCGCTTGCTCTATAGACAGGTTGAGTCAGGAGTGCTGCAATCAGTGCGATATTTACCGCAATCAATGCGGTTAGGACAATAATCCACCAGCCCCGTTGAAGCATACGTAAATATAATTTGATTTCCATTGCTACTCCTCCAATTTTGGCGAACTAAAAACGATCGGTTCTCTAAGCGAAAGGTTAGGCGCGATGGATTTCTGCTTTTCCTTAGCAAAGAGGAGTGATAGTTTGTCGATATTCGTCGTAATGGTAAAATCGCTCAATACCAAATCTCGCCCGGCGTCAGCCATTCGTTTGGCGTTCTCTGGATCAGAGTAAATCTTTTCTATCGCGTTTGCAAGCGATACCTCATCACCAGGTTCTACTAATATACCGGTTACACCGGGTTTTACCAATTCTGGTACCCCCGAAATGTTGGTAGCAATTACAGGAAGAGAACAAGCAAGTGCTTCCATCAGCGCCACCGGGATGCCTTCCATCTTACCAGAGGACGTGATTACACTTGGCTGAACATAACAATCTGCGCCAGGGAGCAACGTTGCCACCGTCTCTTGGGGCAGAGGCCCCAACAGTTCTACCATCCCATTCAACTTCAGCGACGAGATCTGTTGATTGAGTTTTTCCATTAATTCGCCGCCGCCAATAATTTTGCAAGAGAATTCCAGACCACGGTCGCGTAACAATGCACACGCATTGATCAAGACATAATGACCTTTGTACGGTTGAAGACTTCCTATGCTGATGATCTCGAAGCGATTTCCAGATTTCTTAACGGCGGAATAGTCCTCTGGCCTGATCCCGCAATGGATAACAAATATTTTTGCTCGCGCCCATTCTCCGACAGTTTTGCAAATGAAATTTTTGTTAAATTCGGATATGGTGACTACAAACGCTGCATCACGTACTTTGATGTCCAACATAGGCTGTTCGACATAAAGGTCATGTGCATGCGCCGTGATGCTGTATGGAATCCCGCTAAACCTATTTATGATCCAAGCGGCCAATGCCGGATGCGTAGCGTAATGGGCGTGTATGTGTTCTATCCTGTCTTTTTGCATTGATTCAGCGAGCGCAACCGATTTTGGAAATAATACCAGCGCCCTTAGCAAGAATTTTGGACTAGGCAGGTTCTTATAAAGCGACAACAAGAATGTGGTCACATACTTAATCGGATCTTTGAAAAGTGTCCTCAAATTTGCTTTGATCGTCTTTGGTGAAAGATAAGGGATATATTTAGTTACGCTTAATAAACTTTCGACGTCGCCATGTCGTACCATTTGTTTCTGCAGGATCAGAGGGTACACGGTAATATCCCATCCTCGCCGTCTGAGTTCAATCATTTCCCTTAGAATGAAAGTCTCAGGAAGGTGTGGGAAACGCGACATTATATAGGCAACGCGCGCTTGATTCAATGCGCACCCCTCTGCTGAAAAACCGACAAGACCGTTCGGAATAGTATTTCAAGATCCAATGCAATGCAGCGCTTCTCAATATAAGCAATGTCCAGGCGCAGTCTCTCATCAAACTCAGTTGACCCGCGACCAATAATTTGCCATAGACCCGTCAGACCGGGGGTAACATCCAACCGCTCCGTATGCCATAAAGAATATGTCTCGGCACTAAAGGAAGTAGGACGGGGTCCAACAAGCGACATTTCTCCTTTGATCACGTTAAACAATTGAGGGAGTTCATCAAGACTTGTTTTTCTCAAAAATTTCCCTACCCG
>JABLXC010000080.1 GCA_013178185.1 Anaerolineae bacterium
GCAGCAATCGGTGCAGATACAGGCAAGAAACCCGAGAGAGCGTTGAGTAAAGTCGTCTTGCCAGAACCCATTTCACCGGCAATCATCAGGCTGCCAGCCAGGTTGGCTACCATCCAGGCTAGAAATCGATCTGGTGTGTCTTTCAGAGATTGGATCCGATAGGTCAGTTCGGACCTGGTATCTTTTTCGGCAGGGCTGGTAAATGTCTGCAGCAATCCGATTGATGTCGGATCACATTTGGCAAAAGTGCCGGACTGCTCCATTTCTTCCAATGTGCGAACACGCCGTCCGAAAGTACGAATATTGATGGCAGTTCCCTCAGTTGACAGGCGCGGAACGATGGCGGTAAACCGTTCTCCACCTGGCAGATCAATTAACACAGCCGGGCGATCTCCGCGTAAAGTAGCACCGCCTTGATCAGCAACATGCACAGCGAGGTTTTTGAAATAGCCGTCATCAGCCAGTTTCCCCAGATGATAAAAACTCCCATCATATTCCACAGCTACCTCCCCATTACGCACAAAGATTTCCTCCACGTATGGGTCACGCAGCAACTGATCGAGTAATCCCACTCCGGACAATGCATCTGTGATAATTTGTGCATTGCGATTGACGAAGCTGCGATTCTCACCCTGATCAATCAAGATAGAGCGCACCTCATCATAGAAACGACGACGTTTTTCTGAGTCTGCTTCTCGCCAGCTGGGTGGGTTTATTCCGCGCTGTACCAATTCCTCACGGACCCGTTCAATCAGGAGCAGATCGGATTGGTTTAAAGGCTGAATGGTTGGCGGAGCGGTTGGATGGATCAAGGAAGTGCCAGGGTTGACCATAACAATCCACCTTGTTTTTTACTTGCTGCAACCGCAGTGAGAATAACGTCCACATCTTCCGGCTTCACCGCCAGGGTAAGGATTTGGACTTGTTCGTTCTGAGGGCTGCCACCAAACGTTGAGTTATCCTCACTCTTCTGATTGGATTCTGCAGCGACACCTTGTGCATTGCGGACATCTACTACCAAAACACTCCTGGCGATGAGCTCGACCTTGAAGGTAGATTGATCGTTGGCTGAAATCGCAGTGTTCTCAGGGTCAATTTCCTCGGGAAGCACTTGATACAAATTGACGTGTTCTCCGATTCGAATTTGTCCACCTACTGCAGAAACAGGTTCAACCGGGATTGAGAGAACTTCATATGCTGCATCAGCCAGTCGAAACTGCGTGACTGGCACCGCATTTGCCTGAGCAACCGGCAGTTCTGCCGGCAACGAAACCGTGCTGATCTTTCCTTCCAGGTCCTGGGTGGATTGGTAATAGGGTAAAGATGCCATCGTGCGAGGCATCTCGCGCATTTGAAACATGTCTGCATCTAGAATTGCGTAAGCAGGGATTGCATTGATGGGTACTGGTACCTGATAAGTGGAAACTTCCTTCAAATACAGATTGCGTCCATAGAAACCTGCTCCCAGGGCAACTACAACGGCAATTACACCGATAATAAATTGAACAGTTCGATTCATTAATTCCTCCGTTTCCAGCCGGTATATGCTTGTTCTAAAATGGGATCAGCCAGTCGAGGGTCGAGGGACTGCGCCCATGTTTCGTTGAAAGGCAACACAAGTGACACGCCGCTTTCTGCACGATCAGAGACCGATTTGGCCATGTTCAATACCAAATGATGCGGTTCTGAAACTTCATTCATCAATCGTCTGGCTTGTAATATGGCATCATCACGAGGGGAGGTAACCACCAGGTTGATTAACCCTGGTTTGGGTTTCGATAATTCCGAGAAAAGAGGATGCCCGGGAAAACAATCCACGACAAAAAGTGTGTGTTTCCGTTGGATCTCGGCCAGTAAGTTTCGAACCCCTTGCGGGTCTTCGCTCCAAAGGACATCGATCGTTCGGCCATCCATCGGGTATAAACTGACTCCATTCCAAAGAGCAGGCTCAGCTTTATGAGTGGCAATGGTAAAGAATTCGGGGAGATCCGGTGAAATGCGAGCATGCAGTGCACTTCCGCCCATACTGAGTTCCAGCAATGCCGCTGGCAGTCCCGTATTTTTGACAAAGCGTTTACAAACTGCCATCGCAAGGGTTGTTTTTCCCACTCCTCCAGACCAATTCACCAAATTTATCTGGCGGGTTGGTAAGAACGAGACTTGTTTGGCGCTGGTCAACCGGGCACGTCCTAACCATTCAGCTGGGTCTGTTACAAAATTTTCTTGAGAAACAACCGGGATACCACTCTTATCGAGCGCACTATGAAGTACCTCTTCAGATACATCGGATATTGGGAGCAGATCACCGAGAACGACCAGGTGTACTCCGGATAGGTTCTGCAGAACGCCGCGAGTAGAGAATGCTTCCCGTACTGAAAGATTGTCAATCTGGGAAAGTGCGTCCAATACATTTTGATCAGGGTGGTGAGCCCCGAGCAAAATTACAAGAGCCGAGTTCCGTTTCAAATTAAAGGAATTTCCAAAACTAAATTTCATGTTTTTTTTCATCCCCTTGGATGTTTTTTGATGGGTAGGATAAATCTGCATAGATTGCCAGGAAAACCGCAATAACCAAAAGCAAGGAAGTTAAGACCGTTAAAATGGTTCCAGGGAGTGAACCGTTACCCAACTTGAAATACACGATGGATAAACCACTAATCCCGGCAATTCCCATGGACCGAATCCACATCAAATTGGTCAGAATGGCAGAAGCGAATACACTAAACACGGCCAAATAAAATAATTCGTCTTGGACTGCAAATAATTTCATAAGTAGAGCGCTACTCAAGGCCAGCGCAAAGCACATGTTTGAAAAGGTCCGCGTCATATTTTTCACCAGAGTCCGGGTATCAATCGCCAAGGAACTATCCGCATGTAGCAGGCATATCCGTTAATCATTTTTTCTTCTCGAAGGATCCGCCAACATTGAATGAACGTCAGCGCAATAGATAAAAGAACGGCAATGATCCAATCTGGAGAACTGAAAACCATCATTGCCCGAAATACGAGCTCTCCCAGATACATCGGGTGACGCAAAAACCGATAGGGGCCACGACTGGTCAGTCCGCGATCCGCGGGAGCAACCCCAAAACGCGATCCTAAAGTGATGAGAGACCACAAAATCAACGAGTACCCAACCAGGGCAGGTATGAGTAAAAACCACTCGCTATGGCTGGAAATTGTGAATGTGGGCAAGAATGCGGCGATCATTCCAAGCCATAATCCGGTGCGATCATAATGTTTCGCTGGAGTTCGCCGGGTATAAAAGAAAGCTAATAATCCGTTATGAATCGCATATAGCCAGGCCAGGATAGAAGGATGTTGCCAGGCTACCAACCCGGAAACAAGTGTGGCAAAAAGAAAGAAACCAAAACCGGCCAGGTCCCGTATGCGATCGGAATAATCCCTAATGAATTGGAGGAGATTGGCAATCATTACATCGCACCCAAATTCTGGACAATTGGCCATCCGATTACAGCCAGCAAGGTCACCAGGAATGGCAGGAAATAAAAAACCACCATTGGGATTACCAGTTCGGACCCAACCTTTTCTGCTCGCTGCTCAGCGGATCCAATATAATCAGCTGCAATACTGGTAGCCAGCTGTCCCATCAATTCCTGTTGAGCAGTACCGCGTCGAATGAATTCCAATTGCACAGACATGCCGATCAATTCGGGGAGATGCGATTCCTGGGCTTCGCGCTGCATTTGCTCGATCAGATCACGACCTTGCGCCATCTGAAGAACCCACCGCATCCATTTGCCTACCAAGCTTAGCGCTTGAGCTGTGCGACGTAAGGCTTCTTCCATCGAAACGTTGGCTGACATCTGGGCTGAAACAAGCTGAACAAATTCTGGCAGTTGAGCAATAAACTGACGGCGATAACGACGGGCAACCCCGCCCATAAACATGGCAGGGTATTGAAATCCAACCAATCCACCTACCAAAGCAAATACCGGTTCTGCAGTGGCAACCATCCCCAATCCAAATCCTGCTACAGCTAAAGCCACCCGCAGAGAGGTAAATTGCACTTCATTCCAATCGTTCCATCGATCTCCGATATGAG
>JABLXC010000081.1 GCA_013178185.1 Anaerolineae bacterium
GCTGTCCGACCAATAGCAATAGGAAGCAGCTGGTCAATATTCCGGCCACGACTTTTCACTCGGTCATCCAACCATGCGCCAGGAATGTAAATTAGGATTCCACCAATGACAATTGCCGGCAGACCGGGGAGGAACAACCAGGCAATGACCATGCCACAAACACCAGCAGCGATACGCAGTAGGCGGAATGTAACGGGTTTGATATTCAGACCGGAGGCTAACAGTTTATACTCCAGTGATTTTTGATCGAGGCTGGATAGGGTTCGGGCTGAATCAACAGTATATAAAGCGGATAATCTGCCCGTTTTGATTTGCTTTGGATACCACAGTAAGAGCACCAAAGTAGTGGACAATAGCCCAACCACTGGAATTAATATCGTCATCGATCCTCCAGGTAAGTTTTAATAACAAAAGCCAGACACTCGTACTTACGCGCCTGTGTAGTGCGCATCCAGCAGGTAGAGTCTGGCTAACGATTGAAAGAATAAATAATTAAGTTGTTAGATTAGATTGAGTATAGCAAGCGTAAAGGGCTTATCCTAGGGGGACAACTTCGGTATTTACAGATTTCATAATTCACAATCATTTCGCATTTCATAGCGAATTACGAAGTTTTATTGTTGCGTGTAAAGAATAAAAAAGAAGTAGTTCAGTAGCGAAGTCCCTTACATATTCGATCAGGAAATCAGACAGTTATAATTCGGCTGGAAGACAAAGGGGAAATCTTATTGGTACTTCTTCAATATTGAATCAGAAAACAATTGGACAGCCACATCTTGAACATAGCTTGGGTATTACAGAACCACTTGTTGGGAAAGCATGAATTTTATTAGTGTCTTTATAAAATACAAGTCTGACAGCGTCATCAGGTCGAAATATCTCACCATTTACCAAGGTGTATCCAGTTGTTTCACCCGCTACAAAGATCAAGTTTTTTCTACCATGGTCATCAATTTCAAGACATCCTGACGCCGATGTATTTACTATATATTGAGAATATTTACGTAAATTTGGCTCCTTGAATATTGAGTGAATTTCTTCAAATTCAGTTGGGAAATTATGCTTTACGAATTTTTCTAGTTTGTATTCCGTTCCGATGAGATTGTCTGAAATTGGAAACTCATCACTTATTTCTCCTATCTCTACAGCACATTTACGGCAATAATACATACCCATGTTTTCCTCCTTCAAAAAACTATACAAAACTGGTTGAAGTGAGAGTGAAATCTCGCACGTTCGACCTGTAATCTACCCCCTGATTATTTTGGTGCATTTTTAATCAAAATTTAGCTAAACTGAATTGATATATCTGATATAGCTTAAATTATTGATTATTTATGATTTCATCCAGGAGTTGTAAAACGCACAGCCAGGCTTTTTCAAAATCCAGGTCTTTGTTTATTACCAAGTAATTAAGACGACGCTTCCAGTCTCTTTCAAATTCAGATCGTCTTTGTTGGATAGCATTTATATCAATTCCCTTCAGACTTAATCCCCTTACCTCAAACTTTCCAGGTAAGATCTTCATAACAGCATTTTTATTAATTCCAAATGAAACAAGGTTGTAAATATCAAAAATATCTCTTGAAACCGCAAACCTTCGTTGACCTCCGACCGCCCGGAGTTTTTCAGCGATTACTTCCTCCAGGCAATAACATGGTAAATCAGTATCATTGAAAATTTCTTGATCTGAATACGGGTGTATGATTTGTTTTTCATTTACCGGCAATAGAATTTTTTCTGCGCGTGTCAAATCCAATTTGACAGTTCTCGGTGATCCACCCCAACGAAGAGGGCCACGATAATAGATTCGAGCCTGATAAGATTCACTTCCATATTCATCATCCACTATTTCAAAGTGGATCGGTTGAATTCGAAAATCAGGACCATCGTGATCGCTAATCCAATCAACACTTTTCGTAATCCAGCCTTCGACTTCTGTAGGTGATAGATGCTTCGTAGCAGTAAAATCGAGATCTTCTGAAAAACGGTAATCAGGAAAGTAGCACTTTCGCAAACAGGTACCACCCTTGAATACTAATTCTCCCAATGAAGTACTTGTTTTTCGCATACCTAGCAAAAACCATCCAAGACTATAATCCAGGTCGATCACCATTGGATCAACTTTTGTTGCAGCTGCGATCCGGCGAACTTCAGCTTCACTTAGCATTTGTTACTCCAATTATTGTTCTACGGATTCTAAAGGAACGTTGATCTGAAGTTGCCAACGGGTAACAACTGGACCCGATTGTCCTGAACCAGGTTCTAATTGGCTAATACCTTTAGAGATCATAGTTTGCCAGTGGTTTATCATCGAAATTCGATCTGGGATTGGCAAAGAAAGCGCTTCTACTAAATACCCAAGTCGTTTAGCCACCACGCCGCCGCCCCATTGGACCAAATAATGGTCGAGTTTTTCCCAATCAACAGAATTTGCAGAAGACTTCATCGCCTGTGCTAATTGAATGATTCCACCACTCAACTCTGGCCGGCTGGCTGCATCGATAATGGTTTTTTCGCGATCTGTCACCATGATTGAAATATCTTCAATTTTTCGGGCACTAATTCCAAAAAAATACCGTTCCGCTACATAGATAAATTGGAATTCGACTCCCTGTATTACAAGGGGTCTCTTCCTTTTCGTTGTCTGAATAAATTGAACACGAGGAATTTGCTCAGTCATATTCCAAAAACGAAGAGCTGACCAATAAGCAACAGCGCCTGGCGAGATCAAATTAGAAGCCAATACCAATGCATTCTCCGACCAGAGTCTATCGGGTCCCGCTTCGAGCGGAATGATCATGTACAATCCGCGTTCCAGACGCTGGAGCCATCCTTTTCGGACAAGACGGCCAAGAGTATTCGTTGCAGCTACCTTTGACTGCCAATAATCAACAGCCTGTTGGTAGGTGAAAACCCTCTTTCCAGATGCGGAAAACGTAGTTAGAAATTCAGTTTCTTGTTTACTGAGTGACATGATATTTTATGTACCACAACCGTCAAAATTTGATGTTTCGGTTACACAAAATATTATAACAACAAAAAGCAACAATGCAATACTTGGGAATCTCGAAGATTACCATTTTGTAAGTATACGATTTTGGTGATATTCAAGAATAAAGACACAAGCAAATTACCCAATAATATTCAAAGATTTGTGATGGATTTTACAACCGTGCTTATAAATTACGTCAAATCAGCATGGTTGTAAAATTTTCTTATTTATTTCAATTCCCCTAATTTTTCCCAATAAGGTTCTTCCGCAGGCGAGTCTTCTTTATATCGATAGATGGGTTCAAAATACACATCACCGTTCTTTAAATCCTTGGATACATTGGATATGGCGATCACCCGGCGAACTTCGTGACGGATGCCGATCTGTACCAGCAAATCAACCGCATCACAAATCATCTGATTGGCTTCGTGTGGCTTTACTCCCGCATCCGCGCCCATGACTGTCGCTAAACGGCGAGCTGCTTCACGGGGACTGTCCGCATGGAAGGTACAGGCTCCGCTGTGCCCCGTCATCAAAGCCCGGAACAAACTCATGGCTGCCACACCATCACGTACCTCTCCAATGACCAGGTAATCAGGTGACATTCGCATGGCATCGTCGACACCGTCTGCCAGGGTATACGGCCGGACATCCGTGCCAATCGCCTGCGGGCGGGCTTCCACCGTCTGGACGGTTGGACGATCTACCCAGATTTCCTCTGGGTCTTCGATCTTCACGATGCGCCAGATCGTAGGCAAGAAATTGCACAAGGCACTAAGCAAAGTGGTCTTTCCGGTTCGGGTTCCTCCGGAAATCAGGATGCGTGTACCTTTCTCCATAGCCTGACGAAGAACCTCCATCATTTCGGAACTCATCATTCCACGCTCCAATAACCACTCTGGTTTGACCGGCTTTTGTTCATAAAGGCGGATATTGATAGAAGGATTACGACCTGGCGGTGCAATGA
>JABLXC010000082.1 GCA_013178185.1 Anaerolineae bacterium
CGGCGGGATCAGCGACTGGTATAAATTGCGAATGGCGAGTTCATCCACAGAGAGCGCAGGTTGCCAGGCTACACCCCCAACGGCGCCAGGATCTTTAACCTCTTCCAGCCGCCAGATTTGCTGGCGGGCATAGATGACAAAGCCGGCCTTGCGGAGCGCTTCAAACAAAGGGCTGTGTTCTTCCGCTTCTGCCAGGACATTACAAGCCCCCCAGCCACCGGCTTCATAAGCCAGGCGTTCGAGCAGCACCACCACATCTTCCTGCCGGGCAGTTTTCTCAGGCATCAGAAAAGCCAGGTGCGCAGAGCGCCTGCCGGCGCGGTAATGCACCTGCCCTACCGGCCTGGGGCTGCCATTTTTCCCATCGGCCACGCCAGTATAACTACCACGCGCCGGGTTGAGATAGGAGAGGATGGCCAGCGGCGCCAGGGGGTTTCCGAGGGTCAGCGCGAGGGTATTATCCAGGCAAGCCACCTGGCGGCGGTAGCGATATAAGAGGGGCAGATCATGCCACGTGAGCGGTCGGACTTCTATTTTGCCAGCTCCAAGAAATACCTGTGAAAACGGTCATCGCCGGTCAGTTCTGGATGAAAAGAAGTCGCTAACAGCCGCCCCTGACGGGCGGCGACGATGCGGCCATCCGGAAGAGTCGCGAGGGCTTGCGCATTGCCGGAAACCGATTCGATCAACGGGGCACGGATAAAGACAGCGTGAAAGGGTGTTGAATGCCCGTTAGAAGAGGGCAGAAACGGCATATCCAGGTCGATTTCAAAGCTGTTGACCTGCCGGCCAAAAGCGTTGCGCACTACCATAATATCCATTATACCCAATAAAGGCTGCTGGCGACGGGCGTCTTTGGAGAGAAAGATAGCTCCGGCGCAGGTGCCCCAAACAGGGCGCTGCTGCCCAAACTGGCGTAACGGCTCTATCAAGCCGAACGCTTCGGCGAGTTTGCCAATGGTGGTGGATTCGCCGCCGGGGATGATGAGAGCGTCCAATCCTTCCAGTTCCTGGGGCAGGCGCACCTGAACGGTTTCCACCCCTAAGCGGCCCAACATGGCCTGATGCTCGATAAAATCGCCCTGCAAGGCAAGAACGCCGACCTTCATACGCTTACCACCCCCGACCAGCAATGAGCTCCCCTTCTGGGATGGAGGAAATCTGGCGGCCGACCATCGGCTCACCCAGGTTGCGGCTGATTTCTGCCAGGACGGCTGGCTCCTGGTAATGGGTCACAGCCTTAACAATGGCGGCAGCGCGCCGGGCCGGGTCGCCGGATTTGAAGATGCCCGAACCGACAAAAACGCCATCCACGCCGAGCTGCATCATCAGGGCGGCGTCGGCTGGCGTAGCGACGCCCCCGGCCGCAAAGTTGACCACCGGCAGGCGTCCGAGGCTGCGGGTTTCACAGACCAGTTCGTAAGGCGCGCTCCACTGCTTGGCAAAAGCCATCAGCTCTTCTTCCGGCAGGTTTTGCAGGCGGCGGATCTCGCCCAATACGGCGCGAGCGTGCCGGACCGCCTCGACCACATCGCCTGTGCCCGCTTCGCCTTTGGTGCGGATCATCGCAGCGCCTTCACCGATACGGCGGAGCGCCTCGCCTAAATTGCGAGCCCCGCACACAAACGGCACTTTAAATGTATGTTTGTAGATATGGTGTTCCTCATCCGCTGGGGTGAGCACCTCAGATTCGTCAATATAATCCACGCCGAGCGCTTCCAGGATCTGCGCCTCTACAAAATGCCCGATGCGGCACTTGGCCATTACCGGGATCGTGACCGCTTCCATAATCTTAAGGATCAACTCTGGGTCGCTCATGCGCGCCACGCCGCCATGGGCGCGGATGTCGGCCGGGACGCGTTCCAGCGCCATCACGGCTACCGCGCCGGCGTCTTCTGCGATCCGGGCATGTTCTGGCGTAACAACATCCATGATGACGCCCCCCTTAAGCATCTGCGCTAACCCTTTCTTAACGGCAAAGGTTGCCACTTCCTGTTCCATTTTCTTACTCCTTGACGTTTATTTTTATTCCGTTCCAAATTGTATCACAATGTGGCATGATAAGAAATGCCACTTTTTACAAAAATCTGGTAGACCACTTTGAGATCGTAGAACGCGGCGCCAGGTACAAAAAAATTGCGCGCCAGGTGCGAGTGAGATACAATTCGGCCATGAAAATTCCTCCAATTCCCCCTCTTATCATGGAAACTTATGAAGCCGCCCGCAGCCGTCAGGCGGAATTGACCAAACCGCACGGCAGCCTGGGACGGTTAGAAGAACTTTCAGCCCAGCTGGCCGGGATGACCGGACAGGCGCGGCCAAAAGTGGAGCGCAAAGCTGTCATCGTCATGGCGGCCGATCATGGTGTGACGCTGGAAGGCGTCAGCGCCTATCCTGCCGAAGTGACCCGCCAGATGGTGCTCAACTTTTTGCGTGGCGGCGCGGCGATCAATGTGCTGGCGCGCCAGGCTGGCGCGCGCGTTGTGATCGTGGATATCGGCGTGGCTTCAGACTTTGAAGAGACAGCAGGGCTGGTGCGCCGGAAGATGGCGGCCGGCACCCGCAACATCGCAAGTGGCCCTGCCATGACGCGGGCCGAAGCAGAAGAAGCCATCCAGACCGGCATTGACGTTATCCATGAAGAGATTGGGCGCGGCCTGGACCTGGCCGCCACCGGCGATATGGGGATCGGGAACACAACCGCCTCTGCGGCCATCGTATCCGTCCTGACGGGGCTTCCCCCCATCCAGGTAACCGGGCGGGGCACCGGGGTGGATGATGCGGGACTGGCACGCAAAGTTGCAATCATCGAACAGGCCATCCAGGCCAATCGGCCCAATCCGGCGGACGCGCTGGATGTGCTTTGCAAAGTGGGGGGGTTGGAGATTGCCGGTCTGGCGGGCGTCATGCTGGGGGCTGCAGCGCGGCGCGTGCCGGTCGTAATAGATGGGTTCATCTCGGGGGCGGCCGCGCTGATCGCCGCCGGGCTCTCCCCGCAGGTAAAGGATTATCTGATCGCCTCGCACCTTTCGGTCGAGATTGGACACCAGGCCGTCTTAAAACATCTTGGGCTGGCGCCGTTGCTCGACCTGCAACTCCGGCTGGGCGAAGGCACTGGCGCAGCGCTGGCTTTTCATATCATCGAGGCGGCCTGCCGCATCCTGGATGAGATGGCAACTTTTTCAGAAGCGGGCGTCAGCCAGGCTTGAGCGATGCAACGATTTGTGCAGGCCCTCAGTCTCTTGACCATCCTACCGGTGCGGTTGAAGCATCCGCCAGCCCCGGGCGACAGCGGGCGCGCCGCGGCCTGGTATCCGGCGGCCGGACTGGTGATCGGCTGCGCCGCCGCAGGGACCGGTTGGCTGGCAGGGCTGGTCCTTCCACCGCTGCCGGCAGCCGGGTTCACCCTTGTGATGTGGATTTTGTTGAGTGGCGGGCTACACCTGGACGGGCTGGCCGACTGCTGCGATGGGCTTTTGAACGCCTCCAGCCCGGAACGACGGCTGGAGATCATGCGCGACCCGCGCCTGGGCAGTTTTGGCGCAATCGGGCTGGGATTGACGCTAATCTTAAAGACCGCCGCGTTGATTTCGCTGCCTTATGGGGTGCAAGGGCTGCTTGCCATCCTTCTGGCCGCTTCTGGCGGTCGCTGGTTGGTTTTGCTGGCCGGCAGACAGCCCCTGGCGCGCGCTGACGGGATGGGCGCAGATTTTGCACTGGGTTTGAAACCAGCCGCTCTGCTGTGGGGCGCTTTGATCCCGCTGGCGCTGGCGGCGCTCAGTGGAATAAGAGGATGGGCGGCGCTGCTGGCAGCGTTACTGGCCGCTGGCGGGGTGATCCTCCTGGCGCGGCGGCGTATCGGCGA
>JABLXC010000083.1 GCA_013178185.1 Anaerolineae bacterium
GGATCACCCCGTTCAAAAGGGCGATCACAAGCAAACCGATGACAACGGCAAGTACAATTGCGGCAATGGGGGAACGTTTTTTTGTTTGCATGAATTATTCTTTCTCCTTTTTAAAAATCATTGGATTCAGTATGCCCCGACGCGAAGCGTCAATGGGATCGATTGGTTGCCAGGATGTCAGAAGCTGTCCGTTCCAGGGAAACAGCTCCCAATTCCTGGGTAATCTCGAGATCAGAGGGTTCATTACTACGGATGATCATTGGGCGGACTAATACTGGTTCCAGCCAGAATACATCATCGCTGTAACCCAGCTTGGCAATCGCATACGTACGCGGAATGCGCGCCAGGTAGCGTTTGTATTCGGTATTGACCAGCCCTTTTTCGGAGCGGCCTAAATGTGGCAAGATCAAATCCCGATCTTTAGGATCTTTGGTTTGGAACACAAACACATTCGCACAGGAGGATAGGATGCCTGAGGGTAACTCGCTTACGGTTTGAGCCATCAGATGCAGAAAAACGTTGTATTTTCTTCCATCACGCCACATCGTTTGAAAAAGATGGCTGACCGGGTTACCCGAATCTCCTGATCCCTGATCAGAAGCGGCTCCACCTGAGACGCCAGTTAGGACTTTATTCGCTTCTTCAAAGAAGATTTGCATGGGCGGGAAATGTTTACCGGCCAAGGTTTCACGCCGGCGGGTAACCGCATCCGAATACAATATGCTGGCCAATAATGAGAGCAATGCTGCTTTGGAGTATTCATCCATTTCAGCGCCACCTTCGATGACAATGACGCCCCAGGGATTATCAGCGTTGCCCATCAATCCCAAATCTTCCACGCCGGTTCCACTGGCTGAAGATCCGTATTGCTTTGCCATATGTCCTTCGGAGAACTGCTCCAATCGAAGGAGAACACCTTCCAGACTGGTACGACTTACCTGATCACGTTCAAGCTTCTCTTTGTAGGTCCGCAGACGATCAACCCATTTGGAAACATCCAATTTCCGGCTACGATAGACCGCTAGAACCTGTAGTTCGGAAGGCGAGAGACTTTCTAATAAGGTTCCAGGATGAAGATCATCCAGATCCTCACCAAGACTCTGACGCTCATAGCGGATTAACTCCACTTCCTGTTCATCCTGCAGATGTCCTAAGGGACCATTCTGCAGCTTGGGGTCGCCGGTCAGAATACCTGCCTCATAATACAATTCGGTTAGCGCACGGCGCATGAAACCCAACTGTCTGGCTCCCATCCTGCCAGCATTCGCAAATAGCTCAGCCACCATGCTGCGGTAACGGCCGGGTTCTATCCTTTTCGGTACTTGCAGGATATTCCACCGGAGAGGGCGTGGGGAACCAGGATAGAGTTGACGGATATCCACATGTCCAAGACTGTCTTCTGAACCTTTCGTACCCATCCCTGGCCAGTTCAATGCTTTACGCCAGCCTTGTCCGAAATCCAACACAATGGTGCGGTAATGCCAGAAACGGGTGGTCTCATAAGCCAGGCGTTCAGCTGCAATCGATTTTCCAAAACCAGTATCTCCGACAAATGCAGTATGAAAATGGCGGTCTGGGGATAACTTCAGAAAAGTATCTGTTAATAAACCTGTTTCACTCGACCACTGCCGGGCGAGGGTGATATTTCCAGGTATATCCGGATAAAAAGCAAATGCTGGGGTTTCTTCCTGGGTAGTGAGCGCTGATCCCTGCTCGAACATGCCTGGTGCGGTATAAGCTGCCACCTGAAGCATGGTAAGTAAGGTTGAATCTGTGTACCCACTCATGGCTTCCGGGATCGTTTCGATGCGGGTTGATGGGGTGAACGCACGGGCATGTAAACCGATATAAGCCTGTTCCGGATCGGTTAACGCGCGGGTTTGCACACCTGCAACGACATCCTCGGTGCCATGAAACGCTTCAGGGATGAGTCCCATCATTGCCTGAATGCCCTGTTCGCTGGTGGCCAATGCATAGAGATCTGTATAAAAAGCGCCTTCTCGACTGGCAATATCCAGCAACTTACGTTGAGTGCGCATGATATCCGTTAAGAGGATATATGGATCATCCTGCCATTGATAAGCGTTGGAAAGCGAGAATGAAGGTGCGACTCCGACACTCATCCCGGCGCTAATTCCGCGTCCAATACTTTGCCCCAAGCCAACCCCATCTGTCTCAGATCGGGCTGTGCTTTTTGTATCTGCATGGCTCTGGGTGGTAGATGTGCTGGTCGTGTCGGCTACTGAATCCGTCTCAGCTCCAGAGGTAGTCCAAGCTTCCGATTGCGTCGTCGAATGACTTTGGGAGGTTGTATTCGATTGACTCTGAGTAGTACTTTGCGAAACGGTGTCTGCCTGGCTGTGTGTGACCGAATGCATGCTTGAGTCGGATGATCCGCTACTGACGACCACACCATCTGCTGAACCCCAGTTGGCATTGCCGCCTACGTTAGCCGATAAACCTACGCCGGCTGGAGCAATGCTCCCACCCACACCGCCATTCACGCCATAGGAAGAGCTATCCGTATGAGAGTTCGCTACACCGGACGAATCAGAGTGGGACGTTCCATCGGTTACTGCTGTTCCTTCGGTATGAGCTGTCCCTTGACTGACTGCAGTTCCAACCGTGGAAGACGAACCAATCGTATCGGTTTCGGAGATTCCAACCGTGTGCGCCCAACCGCGAGTGCTGGCATGACCCGTGGTGTGCGCCTGGCCTTCTGAATTTGCGACGCCATCTGTGGCAGCTTCACCCTGGGTGACACCGCTCGAATGGTTTGTGCCATAAGACCTGGATGCGTTTTCAGCAAGTCCCCCAGTCAAAATGGCCGGCAGGCTGATTCCAAACGAAGCAGCCCGGGTTCCCAACTGACGGGAAGCGTAAACGGAGGTGTCTTCCAACATACCGGCCAACATGCGGGTAATATCTTCAAGGCGAACATGATTTGTGAGCAGCATCAACAAGAACTCTTCTTCCAGGCTGCTCATTCCGCGAAAGAGCAGTTCATTCTGTTGAATTGAGTATTGTTGTGCACCCTGACTTCCAGACACTAATGGATCACGCATCGAAGAATCTCCACCGCGGGCGTTTTCACGTGGATCTGGATGCCCGACAGCCACAATGGCATAAGGCATCTGCTCCAGAGCACGCGCTAACCATTGGGCCACTTCAGTTGAAAGTGGTTCAAGGCGGATTTGACGGTAAGCGCCAACCAATCCGGCTCGTAAGGCAGATAGATCACGTAAAGACCGCTGGATAGCTTCATCTTTCTTTGGCGAAAACGCAGCGACTCCATAGCATTGAACAATTCCAACATTGGGGTTCTTAAACACGCCGGCAGCCAGATAAACCAGATCCACTTGAGCACCATACAAACCACGCAAGACCGTACGCATCTTCTGTAGCAGCCCAGCATCCCGGCGAGCTTCCAGAGAGATGTAGCGTAATTGCAGCAGCCGGACCGCCCGGTATCCCTGATATTCCCGTGTACCTTCCCGCTCTGTGACTCGAAAGACGAGATAGTCAAGCTCATTTCGGTCGTTGAAATGTAGCTCTGTGCCTTCCACTTCCAGGTCATTTGGAATGGATAGAGAGTCCTTCGTTCTCAGCCAGGGTATTTTTTCGGTCAGTTTTCCAATAATCA
>JABLXC010000084.1 GCA_013178185.1 Anaerolineae bacterium
CTTAAGAAACATTCCGATGAATTTCATTTTCTCCTTCATTTCCTTTATCTATCTGATACTGATCTTCTGGTCGGGCTCCCTCTCGTAGGACCCGGTTATAACGAATTTCCTCCCGATACATTCGGTCAAGTGCAACCTCAATCACATCGCTTTCACTCCGTCCCATAACGCTTGCCATCGCCCTTAATTGACTCACGCCTTCTGGGCTTATTCGAAAAGATCGTACTGGTTTACTCGCAGAATTTGTTTTCGGCATGCTCGTTTTCCTTATCGGTTAGGTTATTTATAATGTAATACTCTAGTATTGCTTTGTCAAGTTAATTACCGCATTTTTCCTAATTTAGTCAAATATGTCCCCCTAGGATAGGTGCTTTCTTCTTGCTATGATTAGAGTCACAACCAAATATCTGTTCGGTCGCTGATAATCATCAGCTGTTCCAAAAAATCCTTGGAGCGACCATCAGCTTCTTCCCTGTCTACGCAACTTATGTGCGTGTAAATAGGTGTTGAGATGTGAATGGTCGCTTTTGTTTTATCTAACTTTCAAACCCGTTAACCGGAAAAGGAGAAAAAATTGAAAGAAATTCCAGTCTCAAAACGCAATCTGATCATTGCCGTCATCCTGGCAGTTGTCGTTGCTGTAGGTATCTTGGTAATCGAAAACTGGCCACTTCGTATGGAACAAGGTTTAGAAGCATCAACCAATGAAGATAGTCTGGTTTCTACTGCAGCGGTCAATGCCATCGAGAAGGTCTTCCATGTGAACTATCAGGAAGGAAAAGAAGCCTGGCTTGAGCGTATCTGCGAGGTAAGCACTCCCGCTGGATGCGAGCTGTTTTCGGCCGGCGCAGACCGTATGTGGGAAAAATACGTGGATGCCAAATCTGTGGTCACAGCTGCCTCTCAGGCAGCAGAAAAAGTCGCAGACAATGGTTCCGAGCAAGTCTGGCAGATGACCATCACGTTATCTTCTCCCTTACCGGGCAGCAATAAAACCCAGGATACAGCATATGTTGTTCTCGCGAAAACAGAAAGTGGTTGGAAGTTTGATCGTTTCCTGATGGAAGAAGAAATCAATGCCATTCTCGCTCGGGGAAAAACTCCCACCACAACTGTAGAAGAAGGAAAGAAGAAGTGAAAAGATTTTTCCTGATCATTGTCGTTATGATCTTGCTCATACCATCTGCTGTTTATGCTCAGGGCACTGATCCCTGGTCAGAAGTTTTTCAGCCGGATGGAAACCTGAATCCTGATTTGATTGATCTGGGAGTTACCACAGATCACCCCGATTGGATGTCAATTGAACTGCCCTTTGGCCAGTCCATTGATCTTGATGCAAATTATCACCGCTATCAAACACCCAGCGGGAATATCGTTGTCTTACCCTCTGCTTCGACATTGTTTTTTATGGCCATGAACCCCCAAGAAAGTGGTTTGACCGGCTCTTATGGATCACTGGGAAATGGTTACGGCAGCCTGATCTCTTTTCTTGGGCTTGTTGCCGGCGACAATCTGGATTGGAGCAAGGTACAGGCGGAACATCCAGAGTACACCAGCCCGGATCAATTCTGGGGAGCAGTTCTCAATGGTCAGCAAGATGTGTGGACCTATTTCTCCGGGTGGGGATTCATCACAACCCTGCTTCAAATGACTTGGAATGATGGCGCTCTTCGCTCATTGTATTTGTTGTATTTGAATGGTTCACAAAACTGTGCGGCCATTCCAGGGGGTTGTTCGGGAATTGTCACCCCACCTCCTCCCCCAAGGGAGTGTCCTGATCCAACGGTTTCTATGCAACAACCTGTCCTCGTCATTCAAAAAACTGCGCCAAACAATCCCCTAGTTGTGGGACAAGATACTGAAAATCGCCGCGGCGCAGATATCCAGGTCAGGGTGACAGTTCCTCCAGTGATTTTCACCTGGTATGAGCCGATTTATGAAGAAAGAGATGTTTGCCGCTCAGCCAATTCCGGAGAAACCGCCAATTGCAATACCGGATCTGGATCAGCGATCAACGATGGTGTCTCTGATACAGAAATGGTATTCAAGGAATGCCGGACACATGTAGAACATTTACCGGATGCGGTAGCTTCGCTGCAAGCTACTGCTGCGCTGGATGCCGCCAGCCAGGATTGGATTACAGGTAGATTAGGTCAAACCCATTATGAAGCCTTCGTCCACCAGGCAAATTTCGCCCTGATTCCCGGAATTGGTTCATGGACAGGGGGATGTGATGGCGGCGGTACCTGTACTGCTACTGGCCAGGTTCTCCGTGTTCCATTTGCAGATCCAGGAACCTTCAACTTGCGAATGGACGTAGTGACCACGGGCACTCGCTTCCGCGGAGTTCCAATCACCCAACCGAGGCGAGTAGGGATTGATGGAACAATGCAAGTATATGTGGCTCTTCCGGCATTGGTGCCATAAAAGGTCAAAGTGCAGATTTTATCGATTGCGGTCGGTGTGTTGCTGACAGTCTTCCTGGGTTTCATGGCCGTCATCTTTTTACTACTGGTGGTTGGGTTGTGGTGTCCACGAAACGATTATGACAAGTAAGGAGGCATTGGTTCATGACAGATTATTTTGTCGTCTTTGGAAATTTTCTCGCTGCTCTGCCTACTTACCTGTTGAACGGTGTTCTCGCAACCGTTTACTGGCTTAGCGAATCTGGAGCTGCTCTGGTAAGTATTCTTTGCGCAGGGTTGATCATCCGTTTTGTGGATCAACGTGTGCAATCCAGAGCAGCTTTCCGACCAGGACGAAGTGGGCGGGAGGCTGCTACTCCGGATTTATACACAGCTCAAATCACAACGGCGATTATTCTGGTGTTATGGGTAATCAGCCAATGGGGGATGGGAGCACCGGTCCCCTGGCTGGGTGCAACAATGTGGATCGCAGGCACAATCATCCTTTTACTGGTGCACATGCAGGAGCATACCCTGCTGTGGAATATGAAATCGGGAATCGCGATTTATTCCCTGGCTGTCATCGGAAGCCGGCTCTACCTGGCATACACCGCTCAATTATCAGCAGATCAATGGGCTGCCCTGATTGGGACATCTGAAAGCGCTTCGGCAGTGATTGCCAATACACGCGGAAATGTAACCACGATTATTCTTTGGGCTTTATGGTTGGTGATCCCGTTAGGTTATTTTGCCATGTTGCTGCAGCAAGTTCTGATCAATCCGATGTCGTTGGTCAATCCATTGGCAGGCGCCAGCGAGTTGATCAATC
>JABLXC010000085.1 GCA_013178185.1 Anaerolineae bacterium
ACCAGAGTCCGTCGGGCTCTGGTTTTTCGTTAGCCTGGCGCACAGCGGTAGACATTTTTCCAAAAATGGAGGAATTTCTTATGAACCGCAGTTCGCCGGGTACGTCAAAATCCAAAGTTTCACTTTCTTTAGCCAAAGCCATCGACGGCTTCCTAAAATTCAAAACAGCAGAGGGATTAAGCCAACGCACAATTACCTCCTATGAGTTCACTCTCGGTCATTGGTTGAAATACATCGGAGATCGAGAGGTGTCGGAAATTCAATCTTCCGACCTGACCGGCTACATGGCCTGGTTGAGGACCGAGTATAAACCGAGACGTTGGAACGGAAGCTCCGAGCCGCTCTCCGCCAAATCCATCCGAAACGTGTGGGTAACCTTTCGATCCTTTTTCGGATGGCTGCAGGTGGAGTTCAAGTTCCCTAATCCCGCTCAAGAAATCACTGCCCCCAAGTTTCAAAAACATCCCGTTGAAACATTTACGAAAGAAGATGTGGAAAAACTTCTCAAGGCCTGCGTTTACTCGCGCGAATCGCAAACTGAAGAACGAAAAAAGTTTGTCATGCGCCGGCCGAGCGCAAACCGTGACCAGGCGATTGTGTTGATGTTGCTGGACACTGGATTGCGAGCAACCGAGTTGTGTTCTCTGATCATCAACGATGTGGATCTCAAGACCGGAAAGGTCACCATTCGTCACGGAGTGGCAGGTGGCGCGAAAGGCGGTAAAGGACGCACGGTGTACCTGGGTAAGGTTGCGCGAAAAGCGGTTTGGCGTTATCTTGCTAGCCGAGAAGACGGGGACGATCCCGACGCCCCCCTCTTCATCAGCCATGCGGATCGAGCTTTCAACAAGGATAGTTTGCGTGTCTTGATCAATCGGTTGGGAGACCGGGCAGAAATCAAGAAAGCATATCCGCATAAATTCAGGCATACCTTCGCCATCACCTACCTGCGTTCTGGAGGAGATGTTTTTACCCTCCAATCGCTGCTCGGACATGGATCGCTTGATATGGTACGCCACTATGCCCAGATAGCCGAAGTGGATGTGGAGCAAGCGCATCGCAAAGCCAGCCCAGCTGATAACATGCGTCTGTAACCAGGAAATCTTCATTGAGCCAATTTTCCTGCGATAAACATCAATGCCTTTTTCTGGCTTTCTCGGTCAAGCTTGTTAAGGAAGACCTCAAGCTCATCACCCGGCGTGGATGTCGCCTTCCCAGACAGCCCGGCAATACGCTCTTGAACATCCGAAGAAAGCATGGGAGCGTAAGTGCTGTCCGTGATCTCGATACTCTCGTGCATCAGGTTCATGGAAACCGCTTTGTAATCCGCCATAGTCTGAGCATGAAGTAACCCATATACGGCGTGTCCATGCCGGAATTTGTGAGCTGATTTGAATTCAAGGTTTGCAATGGAAAACAACATCTCCAGGCGTTTTTGAAGCGCCTGAGAACGCGTCTTTCCCGGTTCATCTTGTGAAAGAAACTGATCTCCCCAGGAATGCGCAATCGGTGCATACCAGGGACTCGAGCCTGGAAGTGACTTTCGAACGATAGCATCCCACTGACGGACCGGCGCAAGAATTTCAGGAATGTTCAACAGGAAAGTAGTCGCCTTCTTTCCATTCTTGGTATGAACGCCCAGTTCTGGCCATTGGCGAAGTCTGAGATTTTCAAGATCAACAGCTTCTATAGGTAATGTGGTGAATGCACTGGCACGCATGCCTGAAAGGAAGAGCATGGCAGCAGCTGCTTTGTCACGCAATAAGGCCAGGCTCTCTTCGGGAACAGGGGTAGCGAGTAATTTTTGGACCTCATCCAAAGAAACAAAAACATTCTCTGAAGAAATTTTCGGTTGGCGTGGTCGCCGCAGGGTTTCAATCCACGAAATAGGAAGGTTATTCATTTCACGAGGATATGTGACCTTCGCCCAACGAAAAAAACGTTTACTTGAGTCTATAATCTTCTTTTGGGATGCACTGGCCAGAGTTCCTTTCCCTTCCTTACCTGGTAATGAAGCCAGATAGGACGGTAGGGTCGGGCGAATAGTCTGGACATTGCGGAAATTCTGATCGTCTGCCCAAAGCAGCAGATGACGTAAGTAAAAGCGGTAGCGTTCCACGGAGGCTTGGTTCAACTGTAGAACTTCTTCGAGGTACTTGAGATGTTCTTTGACTTTAAGATAGTTCTGGCGTTCGATCACGATGGGCTCCACGGTTGATAACGGCTCCACAATTTGCACAAGTACCTTTGATTAAGACCAGGTTTCCCTTGATCGGTTGAATCTGGGGTGAAAGCAATTTGGATACCTGGTTACAACGCAAACAATAGGCTTCATCTTCGGTTAGCTTTTTAGCTGCTTTTGGCTTGCGTTGGTTGTTGACCCATCTGGCAAACTCTTCCCCGTTGATCCAGATCCTGTTGCGGTTGTCTCTTTGGTGGGGAACATCTATCTGCAACCAATCCCGCAATGTACTTTCAGCAATACCTAGTTCCTCGCAAATTTCACGCGGCGTATACAACATCGGTAATAACCCTGGTGCTTTGATAATGACGTTATGAGGTAATTTTGTCCGGTAAATTCTTTCTTCCATCCAACGATACTCCTAAGAAATAGTGTTTTGTACTTTATCCATGCACCAGCAGATCATCCGGCCCGAAATCGTTGGCACCATTTCCAAAAGCTTGTTTGATCTGAAGGATATCTTCTGGAATAACGCCGGCATCTTGATTTTCGCCTAAGCCCGTGCGAATTTTTCTGATTGATTCAGTCAATTGACTAGCCAGTTTGTTGGCGCGTTTTGCTTCGCGTCGCACAGTGCTCCAATCACCGGTTGATTTTGGTGGCATTAGTTCAGTCACATCGCTTGCCTCTTGTGCAAACTCATCATCATTTGTCAGCACTCTGTTTGCCATGAAGCGAGCCTCAAATCGTCTCAGACTGCTATGGATCTCGTCTACTTGATCTTCAATATCAAGGGTTTCCAGCTGTTCAAGTGATAAATCCGAAAGCTGACATACATACCCGAATAATCGGGTTAGGTCTTCTTGAATGGTTTCAAGCTGCGAGACAAGCCTGGTATTCTGCGTTTTGACTGATTTTGTCAG
>JABLXC010000086.1 GCA_013178185.1 Anaerolineae bacterium
ATCCTTGCTGACCTCCTTTCTTTCATTGCTAATTTTGACGCTCATCAGCGCGCGTCGCGAAACTGATCCTGCTCCAATCCCCAATAGCCGCCCTTTTCTGGTGACCAGCGGACTTCTCCTCGCCTCCCTGGCTGCAGCCGGCCTTGTATATGGATGGTGGTCGGTGGTGCGATCTGATGACCTGGTAGAACGGTTTGATAACCCTCGCCGGAGCGCCGTCAGCCAGATTGTCAAACGCGGTGCTATCTTGGATCGCAACAACCAGATCATCGTGACCAGTGCTGGAACGCCTGGAAATTACAGCCGTGAAAATCTCTATCCACCCCTCAGTCACGTTGTAGGATATACGCATTTTGCTTACGGCCAAGCCGGCCTGGAATCCTCGCTTGACCCATATCTGCGTGGTCTGCAAGGCTCGCCAGCTTCATTGGTATGGTCAAGCCAGTTCCTTTACGGCCAACCCCCTCCAGGTCTCGATGTCCGTTTGAGTATCGATCTTAAGTTTCAGGCTATTGCTGACATCCTGCTCGACGACTATACCGGCGCGCTGGTGATCGTCAACCCTAAAAGCGGCGAAATCCTGGCAATGGCGTCTCACCCCTATTTCGATTCAAACCAAATTGATGAGAAAATGGAAGAATGGATCCAAAGCGATCAGGGATTCCTTCTTAACCGTGTCACCCAGGCTAGCTACCCGCCAGGAACCGCGCTGGGACCTTTTATCCTGGCTGACTACGTCGCAGAAAAAAAGCTTTCAGATCCACCCGAGGCATTATCCCTCCGGTTCAATGGCCAGAACTGGAATTGCGCAGTTGCGCCGGTAGATCCACAATCCTGGGGAGAAATCATTTCCAAAGGTTGTCCAGGGGCAATTGCGGAAATCGGCAGACAACTCGGCGCTAAAGAACTCTCCCAGCTTTATGAGAAGTTGGGGTTAACGCAAAGCCCTGCGATCCCACTGCCGGTTGCCCATGGTATTCCTACTGCCAGGCTGAGCGACACATTAAAAACTGCCCTTGGTCAGGATGGAATTACCGTTAGCCCGTTGCAAATGGCGCTGGCCTCGGCATCTCTAAGCAGCGAGGGAGGGCGCCCCTCTCCGCTTCTGGCTCTGGCGGTAGATACCCCTCAGCAGGGTTGGATAATATTACCCAGTGGTTCCCCGACCCCAGCTCTCCCGCCAGACGGCGTTTCAAGAGCATTGCAATATCTAGAATCTCCATCCCTGCCAATTTGGGAAACAACCGGCTTCGCATTCAGTGGAAACAACCGGGTAGCCTGGTACATCAGCGGAACCATGCCAGATTGGAAAGGCACACCAATGGCTCTCGTCATCGCGCTCGAGAACCAAAACCCAGATGCCGCTTTAAAGCTGGGACATTCCTTGTTTGAAAGCATCTTGAATCCATAAAAAAGAGCAAGGGGCAGATTCTTTTCTCCCTTGCTCTTTCTAATTTAGAAAATTTATGTTCTTTGCACGTGTTTAGAAAAACAGTACGCCATTGAACTAAACAGGCACAACCTTGACAAAATGACGTTTCCCCACTTGTAAAACCCCTGCGCCTGGCATGGGTTGCAATCCGTCGGTCAAAACCTCTCCGTCAAACCGCACCCCTTTTTGTTCGATCAGCCGTCTCCCTTCACTTTTACTGCCCACCAGGTTGGATGCAATCAAAACATCCAGGACTGTCTGGCCTTTAGTGTACCGAAACTCAGGCATCTCCTGAGGAATATCTTTTTGCTGGAACAACCGAACAAACGCGTTTTGAGCTTTTTCCGCCTCTACCTCGCCGTAGAAATTTGCAGTAATTTCAAAAGCCAGCTGCATTTTAGCGTCGCGAGGGTGCAATTGACCACTGGCAATGCTCTTCTCAAATGTTTCGATTTGAGGAGGCGTCCAGCGAGTTACAAGACGGCAATAAGAACCCATCGCAAAATCGGGGATGCTCATGACCTTTCCATACATATCTTCGGCATCCGTATTGATAGGAATGTGGTTGCCAAGAGATTTGCTCATTCGGACAACACCGTCTGTCCCGGGAAGGATCCCAAGGATGATGGCAATGTTTGGCTTTTCACCCAAATAGGTCATCAGTTTTCGCGCCGCCGTGACAATATTGAAAAGCTGGTCTGTCCCACCCACCTGAACATCAGACCGCATGGCATAGGCATCATACCCCTGCATAATGGCATAAAAAGTCTCATGCAGATAGATGGCATCCCCTCGTTCCCAACGCTGTCTGAAGTTATCACGCGTCAGAAATTGCTGGATTGTGAAATTTGAGGCCAGATGAATCAATTGTTCAAAGGTCAGTTTTGATAACCATTCGGCATTATACCGGATGAGGGTTTTTTGAGGATCGAGAATACGAAAAGCCTGTTCCGCATACGTTCTGGCGTTCTCTTCGATCTCTTCCTGCGTCATACGGGGACGAAGAACATCTTTATCGGATGGATCCCCTACCAGCGAGGTATAGTTGCCAATCAAGAAAGTGACTTCATGCCCCAGTTCCTGGAACTGGCGTAACTTGCGCATCGTCACGGTGTGTCCCAGATGCAAATCAGCCCGGCGAGGATCATAACCACAGTAAACTCTCAAAGGGCGATTCTCTTTTTCAGCTTCAATCAAACGCTGGCGCAATTCCTCTGCCATCGTCTGTTTAAGCGCCTCATCGCCATATTCTGTCCCTTGCATCAAGTATTCAACCTGTTCATTAATGTTCATGGCTATCTCCTCTAAAACCGTCTCTTCCAGTCAGGAATGCTTTTAAGATGCCCGCCGGAAAGCATCGAAATTATAACTGATTTTAAATCACAGTGCAGTTTCAACCAGCCTGGAGAGTGGCTAAAATAGTGGATCAAGGAAATCCCTCACATGGGCTGGATAGGCAGGGTACAGTTGCTTGTAGAGTTGACGCCTGTTGTAGCAGTAGATAAATACACGCAAGGCGCACTCCAGTGCGT
>JABLXC010000087.1 GCA_013178185.1 Anaerolineae bacterium
ATTCTTCTTCACTGGCACCGGCTGGAACCTCTTCATAACGAAACGATTGAGGCACTAAGAGAACTCGCACACCTGTGATTGCCAACCGAGCGAGAGGAGAAGCCGGCGGAGCGGGGGTAGGAGTTGGAGTAGGTGTTGCGGTCACACCAGGAGTGAGTGAAACAATGGGTGATGTAAATTCCGCAATCGGCGCCGTGAACACAGAGGTGGTACTCGCCTTGAGAATATCTGGAGAAATCATACCAATCACCGTAACGGTCTGTCCTGGACGAAGTAAACCAGCCACGCCGCTTGCCAGGTCGACATGGATCGCCAGAGCAACATGCCCTTCTGGAAGTTCAGCAGGGATACCTGCGCTCGCTATCTCTCCCAAAACGGAGGTAACGATCAGATCCCCCGGAGCTCGTCCAACAGCCAGGATCTTCCCAGTCACATCCTCAATTTTTGATATAGCATCCGCAGGTTTAGCTCCCATCGGAATGGTGCGCAACTCGACCAATTGGTCAGTCAGGACGGTTCCAGGGGCAATGGCGACTTTGGCAACCACCACCTGAGTTGGACGGATCACCCCGTTCAAAAGGGCGATCACAAGCAAACCGATGACAACGGCAAGTACAATTGCGGCAATGGGGGAACGTTTTTTTGTTTGCATGAATTATTCTTTCTCCTTTTTAAAAATCATTGGATTTAGTATGCCCCGACGCGAAGCGTCAATGGGATCGATTGGTTGCCAGGATGTCAGAAGCTGTCCGTTCCAGGGAAACAGCCCCCAATTCCTGGGTTATCTCGAGGTCAGAGGGTTCATTACTACGGATGATCATTGGGCGGACTAATACTGGTTCCAGCCAGAATACATCATCGCTGTAACCCAGCTTGGCAATCGCATACGTACGCGGAATGCGCGCCAAGTAGCGTTTGTATTCGGTATTGACCAGCCCTTTTTCGGAGCGGCCTAAATGCGGCAAGATCAAATCCCGATCTTTGGGATCTTTGGTTTGGAACACAAACACATTCGCACAGGAGGATAGGATGCCTGAGGGTAACTCACTTACGGTTTGAGCCATCAGATGCAGAAAAACGTTGTATTTTCTTCCGTCACGCCACATTGTTTGAAAAAGATGGCTGACCGGGTTACCCGACTCTCCTGATCCCTGATCAGAACCGGCTCCGCCTGAGACGCCAGTTAGGACTTTATTCGCTTCTTCAAAGAAGATTTGCATGGGTGGGAAATGTTTGCCGCCCAAAGCTTCGCGCCGGCGGGTGACCGCATCCGAATACAATATGCTGGCCAATAATGAGAGCAATGCTGCTTTGGAGTATTCATCCATTTCAGCGCCACCTTCGATAACAATGACTCCCCAGGGATTTTCAGCGCTGCCCATCAATCCCAAATCTTCCACGCCGGTTCCACTGGCTGAAGATCCGTATTGCTTTGCCATATGTCCTTCGGAGAACTGCTCCAATCGAAGGAGGACTCCCTCCAGACTGGTACGGCTTACCTGATCACGTTCAAGCTTCTCTTTGTAGGTGCGCAGACGATCAACCCATTTGGAAACATCCAATTTCCGGCTACGATAGACCGCTAGAGCCTGCAGTTCGGACGGCGAAAGGCTTTCTAATAAGGTTCCAGGATGAAGATCAATCAGATCCTCACCAAGAATCTGACGCTCATTGCGGATTAACTCCACTTCATGTTCATCCTGAAGATGTCCTAAGGGACCATTCTGCAGCTTGGGATCGCCGGTCAGAACGCCTGCCTCATAATACAATTCGGTTAGCGCACGGCGCATGAAGCCTAACTGTCTGGCTCCCATCCTGCCCGCATTCGCAAATAGTTCAGCCACCATGCTGCGGTAGCGGCCGGGTTCTATCCTTTTCGGTACTTGCAAGATATTCCACCGGAGAGGGCGTGGGGAACCGGGGTAGAGCTGACGGATATCCACATGTCCAAGACTGTCTTCTGAACCTTTCGGACCCACCCCTGGCCAGTTCAATGCTTTACGCCAACCCTGGCCGAAATCCAACACAATGGTGCGGTAATGCCAGAAACGGGTCGTCTCATAAGCCAGGCGTTCGGCTGCGATCGATTTTCCAAAACCGGTATCCCCGACAAATGCAGTATGAAAATGGCGGTCTGGAGATAACTTTAGAAAAGTATCTGTTAATAAACCTGTTTCACTCGACCACTGCCGGGCGAGGGTGATATTTCCAGGCATATCCGGATAAAAAGCAAATGCTGGGGTTTCTTCCTGGGTGGTGAGCGCTGATCCCTGCTCGAACATGCCTGGTGCGGTATAAGCTGCCACCTGAAGCATGGTGAGTAAGGTCGAATCTGCATACCCACTCATTGCCTCTGGAATCGTCTCGATGCGGGTCGATGGGGTGAACGCTCGGGCATGTAAGCCGATATAAGCCTGTTCCGGATCGGATAACGCACGGGTTTGCACACCTGCGACGACATCCTCGGTGCCATGAAACGCTTCTGGGATGAGCCCCATCATCGCCTGAATGCCTTGTTCGCTGGTGGCCAGTGCATACAAATCTGTATAAAAAGCACCTTCACGACTGGCAATATCCAGTAACTTGCGTTGAGTGCGCATGATATCCGTGAGGAGGATATAAGGATCATCCTGCCATTGATAAGCGTTTGAAAGCGAGAAAGAAGGAGCTACACCAACACTCATCCCAGCGCTTATTCCGCGTCCAATACTTTGCCCCAAGCCAACACCATCTGTCTCAGATCGAGCTGTGCTTTTTGTATCAGCATGGCTCTGGGTGGTAGATGTGCTGGTCGTGTCGGCTACTGAATCCGTCTCAGCTCCAGAGGTAGTCCAAGCTTCCGATTGCGTCGTCGAATGACTTTGGGAGGTTGTATTCGATTGACTCTGAG
>JABLXC010000088.1 GCA_013178185.1 Anaerolineae bacterium
CTTTTCAAACATGTGCTTTGCGTTGGCTTTGAGTATCGCCCTACTCATGAAATCATTTGCGGTCCAAGACGAATTGGTCTGGTTGGCGGTGCTCAGTGTATTTGTTTCTGCCATTCTGACCAATTTGCCCTTTGCAGGGTGCTTCGCAATGTGTCCTCGGTCCATGGGAATTGCCGGGATTAGTGGTTTATCCATCGTGTATTTCAGGTTGGGTAGCGGTTCACTACCAGGAACCATTTTGACGGTCTTAACCACCTTGCTTTTGGTTACTGCGGTGCTACTGGCAATCTATGCAGATTTGTCCTACCCATCGAAAAACATCCAAGGAGATGAAAAACAACATGAAATTTAGTTTTGGAAATTTCTTTAATTTGAAACGGAATTCGGCTCTTGATATTTTGCTCGGGGCTCATCAACCTGATCAAAAAGTATTGGAAGCACTCTCCCAGACTGAAAATCTCTCAGTACGGGAAGCATTCTCTACTCGTGGTGTTTTACAGAACCTGTCGGGAGTACACCTGGTTATTCTCGGTGACCTGCTCCCAATATCCGATGTATCTGAAGAGATACTTCATAGTGCGCTGGATAAGAGTGGGATCCCGGTGGTTACTCAAGACAATTTTGTAATAGACCCGGCTGAATGGCTAGGGCGAGCCCGGTTGACTAGTGCCAAACAAGTCTCGTTTCTACCAGCCCGTCAGATTAATTTGGTGAATTGGTCGGGAGGAGTGGGAAAAACAACCCTTGCAATGGCTGTTTGTAAACGCTTCGTCAGGAATACAGGACTGCCAGCGGCATTGCTTGAACTTAGTATGGGCGGTAGCGCACTGCACGCTCGAATTTCACCCGACCTTCCTGAATTCTTTACCATTGCCACTCATAAAGCAGAGCCTGCTCTTTGGAATGGGGTCAGCTTATACCCGATGGATGGCCGAACGATCGATGTCCTCTGGAGCGAAGACCCGCAAGGGGTTCGAAATTTACTGGCAGAGATCCAACGGAAACACACACTTTTTGTCGTGGACTGTTTTCCCGGTCATCCCCTTTTCTCGGAATTGTCGAAACCCAAGCCTGGATTGATCAACCTGGTCGTTACCTCTCCTCGCGATGATGCCATATTACAAGCCAGAAGGTTGATGAGCGAAGTTTCAGAACCGCACCATTTGATATTGAACATGGCCAAATCGGTCTCTGATCGTGCAGAAAGCGGTGTGTCGATTGTGTTGCCTTACAACGAAACATGGGCTCAGTCGCTTGACCCACGATTGGCTGATCCCATTTTAGAACAAGCGTATACCGGCTGGAAACGGAGGAAATAATGAATCGAACTGTTCAATTTATTATCGGTGTAATTGCAGTTGTGGTTGCCCTGGGAGCAGGTTTCTATGGACGCAATCTGTATTTGAAGGAAGTTTCCACTTATCAGGTACCAGTACCCATCAATGCAATCCCTGCTTACGCAATTCTAGATGCAGACATGTTCCAAATGCGCGAGATGCCTCGCACGATGGCATCTTTACCCTATTACCAATCCACCCAGGATCTGGAAGGAAAGATCAGCACGGTTCCGTTGCCGGCAGAACTGCCGGTTGCTCAGGCAAATGCGGTGCCAGTCACGCAGTTTCGACTGGCCGATGCAGCATATGAAGTTCTCTCAATCCCGGTTGAACCTGTTTCTGCAGTAGGTGGACAAATTCGAATCGGAGAACACGTCAATTTGTATCAAGTGCTTCCCGAGAAAATTGACCCTGAGAACACAGCGATTTCAGCCAACGATCAATCCACCTTCAAGGTAGAGCTCATCGCCAGGAGTGTATTGGTAGTAGATGTCCGCAATGCACAAGGCGTCGCTGCGGAATCCAACCAGAAGAGTGAGGATAACTCAACGTTCGGTGGCAGCCCTCAGAACGAACAAGTCCAAATCCTTACCTTGGCGGTAGAGCCGAAAGATGTGGACGTTATTCTCACTGCGGTTGCAGCAAGCAAAAAACAAGGTGGATTGTTATGGTCAACTCTGGCACTTCCTTGATCCATCCAACCGTTCCACCAACCCTTCAGCCCTTAAACCAATCCGATCTGCTCCTGATCGAACGGGTCCGTGAGGAATTGGTACAGCGCGGAATCCACCCACCCAGCTGGCGAGAAGCAGACTCAGAAAAACGTCGTCGTTTCTATGATGAGGTGCGCTCTATCTTGATTGATCAGGGTGAGAATCGTAGTTCCGTCAACCGCAATGCACAAATTATCACGGATGCATTGTCCGGGGTGGGATTACTCGATCAGTTGCTGCGTGACCCATACGTGGAGGAGATCTTTGTGCGTAATGGGGTGGTAGCTGTGGAATATGATGGGAGCTTTTATCATCTGGGGAAACTGGCTGATGACAGCTATTTCGAAAACCTCGCTGTGCATGTTGCTGACCAAGGCGGGGCTACTTTACGCGGAGATCGCCCGGCTGTGTTAATTGATCTGCCAGGTGGAGAACGGTTTACCGCCATCGTTCCGCGCCTGTCAACTGAAGGGACTGCAATCAATATCCGTACTTTCGGGCGGCGTGTGCGCACATTGGAAGAAATGGAGCAGACTGGCACTTTTGCCAAATGTGATCTGACATCAATCGGATTGCTGCAGACATTTACCAGCCCTGCCGAAAAAGATACCAAGTCGGAACTAACCTATCGGATCCAATCTCTGAAAGACACACCAGATCGATTTCTAGCCTGGATGGTAGCCAACCTGGCTGGCAGCCTGATGATTGCCGGTGAAATGGGTTCTGGCAAGACGACTTTACTCAACGCTC
>JABLXC010000089.1 GCA_013178185.1 Anaerolineae bacterium
CAGATTCGACCTTACTCACCATGCTTCAGGTGGCAGCTTATACCGCACCAGGCATGTTCGAGCAGGGATCAGCGCTCACCACCCAGGAAGAAACCCCAGCATTTGCTTTTTATCCGGATATGCCTGGGAATATCATCCTCGCCAGGCAGTGGTCGAGTGAAACAGGTTTATTAACGGATACTTTTTTAAAGTTATCTCCAGACCGTCATTTTCATACTGCATTTGTCGGGGATACTGGTTTTGGAAAATCGATCGCAGCCGAACGTCTGGCTTATGAGACGACCCGTTTCTGGCATTACCGCACCATTGTGTTGGATTTCGGACAGGGCTGGCGTAAAGCATTGAACTGGCCAGGGGTGGGTCCGAAAGGTTCAGAAGACGGTCTTGGACATGTGGATATCCGTCAGCTCTATCCTGGTTCCCCACGCCCTCTCCGGTGGAATATCCTGCAAGTACCGAAAAGGATAGAACCCGGCCGCTACCGCAGCATGGTGGCTGAGCTATTTGCGAATGCTGGCAGGATGGGAGCCAGACAGTTGGGTTTCATGCGCCGTGCGCTAACCGAATTGTATTATGAGGCCGGTGTTCTGACCGGTGACCCCAAGCTGCAGAATGGTCCCTTAGGACATCTGCAGGATGAACATGAAGTGGAGTTAATCCGCAATGAGCGTCAGAGTCTTGGTGAGGATCTGGATGACCTTCATCCTGGAACCTTATTAGAAAGTCTCTCGCCTTCCGAACTACAGGCTCTAGCGGTCTATCGTAGCCGGAAATTGGATGTTTCCAAATGGGTTGATCGTCTGCGGACCTACAAAGAGAAGCTTGAACGTGATCAGGTAAGTCGTACCAGTCTGGAGGGTGTTCTCCTTCGATTGGAGCAGTTCTCCGAAGGTCATATGGCAAAGCAATACGGATCTTCAGCCAGTGGAACCGGCGTGGAAGATTTGGGATTGATGGGCAACACTGATAATCCCTGGGGAGTCATTGTCATCGAAGGTGGCGCTGAAATGGATGAATACTCCAAAGCAGCATTGCTCTCATTATTAGCCAGCATATTGTATTCGGATTCGGTCACCCGCCGGCGCGAAGCTTTGGGCGGCAAACATTTCCCACCAATGCAAATCTTCTTTGAAGAAGCGAATAAAGTCCTAACTGGCGTCTCAGGTGGAGCCGCTTCTGATCAGGGATCAGGAGAGTCGGGTAACCCGGTCAGCCATCTTTTTCAAACGATGTGGCGTGATGGAAGAAAATACAACGTTTTTCTGCATCTGATGGCTCAAACCGTAAGCGATTTACCCTCAGGCATCCTATCCTCCTGTGCGAATGTATTTGTGTTCCAAACCAAAGATCCTAAAGATCGGGATTTGATCTTGCCGCATTTAGGCCGTTCCGAAAAAGGGCTGGTCAATACCGAATACAAACGCTACCTGGCGCGCATTCCGCGTACGTATGCGATTGCCAAGTTGGGTTACAGCGATGATGTATTCTGGCTGGAACCAGTGTTAGTTCGCCCAATGATCATCCGTAGTAATGAACCCTCTGACCTCGAGATTACCCAGGAATTGGGAGCTGTTTCCCTGGAACGGACAGCTTCTGACATCCTGGTAACCAATCGATCCCTTTGACGCTTCGCGTCGGGGCATACTGAATCCAATGATTTGTAAAAAGGAGAAAGAATAATTCATGCAAACAAAAAAACGTTCCCCCATTGCCGCAATTGTACTTGCCGTTGTCATCGGATTGCTTGTGATCGCCCTTTTGAACGGGGTGATCCGTCCAACTCAGGTGGTGGTCGCCAAAGTCGCCATTGCCCCTGGAACGGTTCTGACTGACCAATTGGTTGAGCTGCGTACCATTCCGATGGGAGCTAAACCTGCGGATGCTACTTCAAAAATTGAAGATGTGACCGGGAAGATCCTGGCTGTTGGACGAGCTCCGGGGGATCTGATCGTTACCTCCGTTTTGGGAGAGATAGCCAGTGCAGGTATTCCTGCTGAACTTCCAGAAGGGCATGTTGCTCTGGCGATCCATGTCGACCTGGCCAGCGGCGTGGCTGGTTTACTTCGTCCAGGACAGACCGTTACGGTGATTGGTATGATTTCTCCAGATATTCTCAAGGCGAGTACCACTTCTGTGTTTACTGCACCGATTACGGAATTTACTTCACCCATTGTTTCACTCACTCCTGGTGTGAGCGCAACACCTACCCCAACTCCTACCCCCGCTCCTCCGGCTTCTCCTCTCGCTCGGTTGGCAATCACAGGTGTGCGAGTTCTCTTAGTGCCTCAATCGTTTCGTTATGAAGAGATTCCAGCCGGTGCCAGTGAAGAAGAATTGTTTTCCTCTGCTCGAACGAGCATGTCAGCTCAGGAAGGCAGTGTGATCGTTCTGGATGTTCCCACGGGGTTGATCGAGGTAACTCCAGGATTCAAGGTTAATCCGGCAACCTTGCTAGCTGCTCTCGACCAATATGGCATTATTCACCTTGCCTTGGAACCAACCTCAGGGTTGGCGTTGGATGTTGCGGACGTGATTACCCTCAATCTGGGTGAGTTGTATAACGAGATGAACGATTATCGAAAGAAATAGGTCAAAATGAGCGATAACGCTTACCAAACCAATAAAATCACCGTCATGCTGGCAGGAGCCGGTCATGATGTTGTTTACTACCA
>JABLXC010000009.1 GCA_013178185.1 Anaerolineae bacterium
GGGTCATGATTTGTAGACGATAGATTTCTCTTTCGCTCATGGTGTGTAGTTTGTCCACTTCTCTGTCCCTTTCGTATGGGGACATTTTAACTTTGGTAAAAGGGGACATTTCTACTTTGGCTTAACACCGATCATACGAAGGGTTGACGTTTTAAAATTTCAATGCTATACTCTAACCGATCAAACGAATACGGGGAATGAGTTGCGGGCGTGGTTCAGTTGGTAGAATGTCTCCTTGCCAAGGAGAAGGTCGTGGGTTCGAGTCCCATCGCCCGCTCTATTTATTCTTGAATAACTCAAATGGCGACGTGGCCAAGTGGGAAGGCAAGGGTCTGCAAAACCCTGATCACGGGTTCAAATCCCGTCGTCGCCTCAGGACAAGACGCCTGCGGGGCGTCTTTTTGTTTCGGATCACAGGTTTCCCCGATGGGGGACTTGAGCCATCCCGTCGTTGCAAGTAGATTGCCTGGCGCGTCGAAGCGTTGTGTTTCTTCGTCCGCACCGGACCGGTTGTTTATCGTTTTAGAACTTCCTGCACTGTCCGATCCAGTTCCCGGAGAATTGCCGGGATATTTTCTGGCGGGGTGTTGGTCTGGAAGACTTGCCATCCGGCATCGGAAAAGATGCTGCGCACGGTTACCCAGGAGCTGAGACGGGGAACGGGCTGGGCGATCGGTATCCAAGGTAGAGAGCTGGCCCACTGAGGATACTTTTGCCTGAAACTGGTGAGGGATTCCAGGGCAGTTACGCTGGCAGGCCAGGCGCCGCTGCTTTCTGCCAGGGCAACCTGATTTTCGGAGTTCATCAGCCAGCGAATCAGGAGCCAGGACGCCAGTTGTTTTTCGGGAGTATCTACCAGAACGGCGTAGGAGGGACCGCTGGTCAGGATCGAAGGCTTCTGCCCACTGCCGGGATAAGGCAAGATAATCCAACGATCCTCGCTGTTGAAATGTCGCATCGCGTTTTGCTGGGCGACGACGTCTTCCAGGGTTCCTGAGTAGAATAGGGTAAAGCGGTTGGCAAAATAGTCATAGGGGGTGGGGCTTCGCCCAGCCCACGCACAGCCTTTGTCGTAAAGTTCTTTGAGAAAGCTGAATCCATCACGGAAGCGCTGGTTATTGAAGCTGTATCCTTCAGCGCCAAAATCGCCGGGGTTCTCCAATCCAAATCCCATCATCCAGGCCAGCATGGTCTCCGCGTCCGTGTTGATGATCCATCCCCCGGTGCCATCATTTTCTTTGAGGCCATCAGCCAGGTTGGCTTTTGCTGCGGCGCAAGCCTGCTCTTCGAAATCCTGCGGGACGGATGGCAACGCTCTGATCCCCAGTTCTTCTGCCCAACTCTGGTTGTACAGGATGACTTGCGCGGTTCGTTGAGCCGGTATACCCAGCAGGCGGTCATTCACCTGGTCTTGCTTTAGAAATCCCAGTGGAATGTCGGCCAGTTCAGCAGGCGTAAAGCCCCAATCAGGGTCATTGACGTAATCGTTCAAGTTGATGATGATATTGTTGTTCTCCTGCCAGATTTGAAGCTGCTGGACAGGCGCGGCAATAACATTGGGCAGCTCATTTTCACCGATGGTGTTCTCGACCTGGCTGAAGAGCAGCCCGCTGCTTCCTAAACCGAAGCTCTCGACGCGAATGCCCCATTCGTTATTCTTGTTGAAATCTGAGACGATATCGTTCATCACCAGCTCTTCTTCGCCGCCAAACGGATGCCAGAACTGGATGACTGCCCCTTTGAGTTTAGAAGAATCGATTTGTAGATGACCCGGACGAGTAGGCAGGAAGGTTGGCGTCTCAAGTTTTGGGTCTAGAACAGGGTTTGCGCTGGTCTTGATTGGGGACTGGGTTTTTGTCCTGGTGGGAGATTTGGGAGTTGGGCCAGGCAACGGGGTCAACAGAGGCTGGCACGCGGCGCCCCAAATGAACAGGCCGATCAAGGAGATTACCAGTAGGATGCGTGGGTTGTGTTGGGGAGGCATGATCTCCTAATCAAAGTCCGTCGGCCATTCAGGATGGGATAAGTGCTCAAAAAATCGGAAAATTTCTTCCTGGGTGGTGCGGGCGGTCGAGAGAGGGGGGAGATTCTCTTTGCTGTAAAATTGAGCTCCGCCCGTCTCCAGGCTGGTTTTTCCTTCACCGCCGATGAGATCACAAAGAAAGAAGAGTTTGTAAACATGGAAGAAATAGGCCGGATGTCCATGTTTGTTGCGGTCGTAGAGACCCAGCAGTTTTACGGCGCGTACCTCGTAACCCGATTCTTCCCATACCTCGCGCTCAACCGCCTCAGATGGCGACTCATTGATATCTACCCAGCCACCCGGAAAAGTCCAGCCGCCGTCGATCATTTCTTTTACCAGCAACACCTTATTATCCTGGAAGACCACCCCTCGCACGTCAATTTTGGGGGTGGCATATCCCGCTTCGGCGTCAAACAGGTTCTTGACGGTAGCGTAATCCGTTTCGCTGTGCGAAGAAGTGATTTCAGCGGCGATATCTCGAATGGCCTGGAAGCGTTCGATATCAAAAGGGTTCTTGCAGTAAGCCAACCCATTTTGGGAAAGCGCCTGAAGCTGCTGCGCCCACTTAAGCCATTGGGTAGAATTATTCATTGCCATCCTTAATAGTTTTCAGAATGGGGTAATTATAGAGATAAGCAAGAGGAATGGCAAGGGAAAAAACGCTCGCGCCCACCCCAGTAGCGCATAGGTCATGGTGGGGCACTCCTCACACCTGTATTGAGCGTTTGCTTCCCTGCTGGGGTAAAAACAAAGCCACCAACAATGGCAGCTCTGTTTTTTAATCAACCGAAGCCCCTGGTTACCAGATCGTATGGATCAACCGCTTTGTTCTTGATGCCATTTACCGATAGCTTTCTCCTTGATCCAGCCGAACAACTGGAACACCACGACGCCTAAGAGGGACGACATGATAATAGAAGCCAGCAGTTGCTCCCCCATCAGCCGGTTGGCGTAGCGCTGTAACAGTTGACCGATGCCGGGATCCCCGCGCCCGAAGAAGAAGTCGCCTACGATTGCACCAATGACGGATAAACCAGCCGAGATACGGAATCCCGCGAAAATAGCGGGCAGCGCTGCCGGGAACATCAACTTACGCAGACGCGTCCAGCGTGAAACACGCTGCAATGTCAACAGATCGTGCAAGCCGCGCGGGGCTGAGAGCAGACCAAACAAAGTGTTCACAATGATCGGGAACAAGGAAATGATGACGCATACGATGACCCGCGCATTAAGCCCAAAACCAAACCAGAAACCGATCAGCGGCACGATCGCGAGGATTGGGACGGCTTGCAGTGTCACTGCGTAGGGGAACACTGCCCGCTCGATCAATTTGTTCTGGCTCATCAATGTGGCCAACGTGAGACCAATGGTAATTGCCAGCGCCAGTCCAATCACCGCCACAATCGTGCTGGACCACAACCCGGCAAGGATTTCGGAAAAATTCTTCCAATTAGCAAAACCGACCAAAAAGACCTCATGCGGCGGTCTCAGTAAAAAGCGGCGTTTCTCATCCAGCACAACATAGGAGATAAAATACCACAGCCCCAGGAATGCCATGCCCAGCAGGATCGGCGGTAGGATGGATTCCGTCCAGCGACGGATGCCTTTCTCGCCCAATTCTGAGCTGAGGATGGCTTCACTGGCATCGACATCGATCAGGTCAGGATCTTTTAACTGTCTCATGCGTGCGCCTCCTTTAGTGCATGCGAGATCGTCCCACTCAGTTCCCCAAATGCCGGGTCGAAACGCAATTCTGGGCTACGCGGATAGCCGAACGGGATATCATACGTGGCGACGATTGTGCCCGGTCTGGATGACATAACATGCACCCGTGTAGAGAGGAAAACCGCTTCTGAAATTGAGTGGGTAATAAACAACCCGGCAAAACACTCATGTTCGAAAAGTTTCAGCGTTTCTTCATTGAGATGGGTGCGCGTAATCTCATCAACTGCGCCAAATGGCTCGTCAAATAAGAATACCTGTGGTTTGAGGGTGAGCGTACGCGCTAGCGAAACGCGCATCTTCATCCCGCCGGAAAGCGCGTTGGGATAGTGGTTTTCGAATCCTTTCAGTCCAACCAGTTCGATGGCGTCTCTGGCGCGTTGTTTTTTTTCTTCGGCGCTGAAGCCTTGCAGTTCTGCCAGTAGTTCCACATTGCCCTGGACGGTTCGCCAATCCATCAAGGTGGCGTCCTGGAAAACGTACCCAAGACGCTCACGGTCCACCATTACCTCGCCGCTCGTTTGTTTCAGCAATCCGGAGGCGATGCGTAGAATCGTTGATTTGCCGCATCCTGAAGGGCCAACGATGGAGACGAATTCTCTAGGCTCAACATCGAAGGTGACATCCCGCAACGCTTCTGTGCCATCCGGGAACTTCATACCGACTTTTGATAAAGATAATACCTTGGCTGATGAGTTTGCGTTCGTTTTCATGATCACTTTTCTCGTTCCTGTAAGCAATACCTGCCGGGAACATCAGTATCAGAAAAGGGCGTTTTTCGCCCATTCTGCTGTTTTAGGTGCCTATTCTTTGAAATTGCAGTAACGCAATTTTTCAAGGTTGGCGGGCGGGATGGTGCCTTTTTCCGCCGCGCCAACCTCAATCGTGAACCTTATGGAAGCCCAATACTCGGATCAATGAACTCGTTCGTGATAATTTCCTCGGCCTTGAGGTCTTGTTTAATATCCAGTCCGGCAGCGATCATCTTATCAATCACGCCTTGCACACGGGCTGGGTCCATGTTCCCAATGATTGCGTCCGGTCCGTTGCCCACCAGCCCGAGCTCACGCTGAGTTTTCGCTGAATACTCCGCCAGACCTGGACTGTAGAGCCAAAAATCCTTGTACTTGGCGACTGCATCCACGATGATGGCATTTGCGCGCGCCGGGTTGGTGATGTAATCCACAGTGGCTTGCTGGACGATCGGAACAAAGAGCTTAAGGCAGGAGCGGTACTTTTCCAGGTCGGCTGCGCGCACGGCCAGGGCCTGCGAGTAGACTTCGAAACCGGCATCATGCAACAGCTGGAACGCCACCGGTTTTCCCCACTCTTTCAGCTCATACTGGTAAACGTATGGTTCAGCAGAGGCGAAGCCTTGCTGTGCAACGGCGCCATTCGATGCTACCCAACGAGCGGGCGAGCCATCGTAAGATGGGTCGACCTGCTCAGCTTTGACAATACCCTCGCTGATGAATACATCAATGAAATTGCCGCCAGCAAACACCTGAATCGTGGCATTGGTTTTGCCCAGGTCAGCGATAGTCTTTACATCTGGATAGGTTGCCGGATCCCACATGATGATCTGCGGGTTCTTTTCAAGCGGAGCGATAACCGATATCGTGGGGGTATCGGTTACACCGAAAACCGCCTCATTGGTGGAGACATAGCCCAGGAAGATATCCGGCTCAACATACATCTGCTGGATCGGCTGCTGGAAGCCGATGGCTGGACCACCTGTGCGCACTTCGATATCAACGCCAGTATCCACACCTGAGGCTATCAATGAACCGCGAACGACTTTGCGGCTAGTATCAACGGTGTAATCATCGCCGACCAACTGATACAATGCGCCGTGTTCACCCTCTGGGAACCAATCTGTCTGGATCACGACTGGGTTCGGGCAGACATCCGCCAGGGTTACCTGTGCTGCAGTTGGCTCAGCAGGCGCCGCCGTGGGTTGAGCAGGCGCAGCGGTGGGTTGAGCAGGCGCCTGGGTAGGCGGCTCGGCTGGGGCAGGTGTTGCGGCTGGCGCACAGCCAGCCAATACCATAACAGCAACAATCAGGAAGCTCATCATTTTTACCGTTTTCATTTCTTCTCCTTTGGTGGAACCCAATTTATCTTCAGTCAACCGATATCAGTTACCTACTCTTGAGCATCGCTATTTTCATCACGCCATACGCGTTCTCCTTGAGAAGAGGGTTGCCGCCGCTACTCGTTGGATCTTTTAGGTTGGAGGGCGGTTGATCAGATATCCATATTTCCTGGAAAGGCTACTTCGGCGCCTTGCATCAGGCAGATCTTCAAGCCGGCGGATGGATTCTTGAGAATGAAGATATCCATTTTCTTTTTTGAAATCCCTCTTTTACGGCTTGGGGCATGTTTTTCGGGAATGTCACTTCTGGGATGCTGCCTCTTGCTATGGCTTCATGGATATCATTCGAATTCTGTGTAGTGAAACCAGCGATTATTTCTGTTGAGGAAAGCGTCCAGGTAATCATAACAAGGGACTCCTGCAGTAGTAGCATGTTTTTGGAAAGCGAATGATGCTTCTATGCCCATTTAGACCGTTCGATTGATCAACTTTGCCATTCCCACAAGTTTTTGTAATGATAGGTAATTGGAGTTATTGGAGTAATTATAGAAACAAAGTTGTAAAATGACAAGGGATTTGCAAGGCGCCCGGCAGGGATATTCTCTTAGGATTGAGGATAGTATCCGGCAGCTCGGGCGCTCTTAGACCGCACAATAGAAAGAAATACTATCAAAATCAGGTTTGCTTTGCTTCTTCTGGTTGCATCCCTGCCATCCAAAGGCCGATTTTGTCAATATTTGCTCGATCGGAATCGGTTTCTCCGATAATGCGACCTTCGAACATGACGAGAATTCGGTCGCTAAGGGCCATGATTTCTTCTAATTCGGTGGAGATTAACAAAATAGCCGCTCCTCGTTCTCGCTGCTGGATAAGTTGTTTATGGATATACTCGGTGGCGCCGATATCGAGACCGCGAGTTGGCTGTACTGCTACAAGGAGACGAGGGTTGCGGTCAATTTCACGTCCTACGATGATCTTCTGTTGGTTTCCGCCGGAAAGATTGGCGGCTGGGGTTTTTACCGAACTGGTGCGAACATCAAACACTTTCACAAGCCTGCGGGCATGTTCAAAAATTGTCTTAATGTTTAAAAAGCCAAACCATTTGAAATAATTATCCCGGTAGCGTTGGAGTAAGAAATTATAAGCCACTGGATCCTCAAGTACCAATCCCATGGCATGGCGGTCTTCAGGAATGTGTCCTACGCCAGCTTTGAGGAACTCCAGCGGAGATTTACCGGTCAAGTCGTTTTTTTCTATCCAAATCCTTCCTGAAGTTGGTTTCATCAGGCCGGTAACACAAAAAGCGAGCTGGCTTTGCCCATTGCCATCAACGCCGGCAACGCCGACAATTTCCCCGGAACACACTTTTAGAGAAATATTTTTCAGAAGAGGACGACCTTTTTCACCAATCAGGGTCAGATCCTCCACTTTCAAGATCGGTTCTCCGCAGGGTGTGTCGTTTTTTTCCTGGTTGAAACTGACTTCACGGCCAACCATCATACGAGCCAGACTGGAAGGCGTCACTTCAGAAATTGGGAGGGTGTCAATCATACGGCCATCTCGAAGTACAGAAACGCGATCTGCAACTTCCATTACTTCGTTCATTTTGTGAGTGATTAAGATAATAGAGAAACCTTGCTTTGCGAGGTTGCGCAAGGTTTCGAATAAATCTCGAGTTTCCTGAGGGGTGAGAACAGCCGTAGGTTCGTCCAGGATGAGCAGGTCAACACCTCGATAGAGCGCTTTGATGATCTCGACGCGCTGCTGTTCGCCGACGCTGAGTGTGCTTACAAGAGCAGACGGGTTGATTTTCATGCCGCGCTTTGCCGCAAATTCCGCGATATCCTTTTCAATATCTTTCATGTACCACAGAAAACTTGCCAATGGCCGCATTCCCATTATGATGTTTTCTGCCACTGAAAGAGTAGGAACGAGCATGAAATGCTGATGAACCATCCCGATTCCGTGCGAGATAGCTCCTTTTGGAGTATTGATTGTTGCTTTCTGTCCATCCAGCCAGATCTCTCCACTATCGGCGTGATATTCTCCATAAAGGATGCTCATCAATGTAGACTTGCCTGCGCCATTTTCGCCAAGCAGACAATGGATCTCGCCCCGCTTGACCGTTAGTGAGATATCCTTATTCGCCTGAACGCCCCCTGGAAAAGTTTTTGAGATGCCAATCAACTGAAGCCGTGTGGATGCCTCCATGGTTAATTTCCCTCCTTTTCGAAGGGGATTCCTAATGCTCTTGGTTGCAGAGAACGCCCATGTGAAATGATTAGCGCGATAAAGGTGACAACATAGGGTAAAATCTGGAGAAACTGGTAAGGGATGATAGTTTGAGCAGCCTGGAGGCGGAGCTGTAGTGCAAAAGTAGAACCGAAGAGCAGTCCGGCCAGCCAGACATAAACCGGATTCCACCGCCCAAAGGCGACCATCGCTAAAGCGATGAAGCCGCGGCCGGCGGTCATATTCTCTACGAACTGGTTGGCGTGAGCGATGGGTAGATATGCGCCGCCTATGCCTGCCAGTATAGACGCAAAAATTACAGCGCCATACCGTATGTGGACAACTCTGATTCCTAAAGATTCGACTGCATGAGGATGCTCACCGGTGCCGCGCAAGACCAGACCGAGGGAGGTTTTGTAAAGGATAATTGCGGCCAGGGGAACCAATAAATAGGTGCCATAAACGAGAATGTTTTGATCAAATAAAGAAGGACCCAAGAGGGGAATGTCTTTCAAGGCAGGGATAGGGAGTTGCTGGAAAGTGCGCACTGGCTGAGCCTTCCGGGTTTGCGCGAAAAGAATTCTGAAAAGATACCCCGAGATGCCGACGCCCACCAGATTTAGCGCTGTACCGATGATCACCTGGTTGGCCTTAATCGTGATGGTCAGGTAGGCAAAGATTACACCAAAGAGAGCAGTAACCAGGATGGCATAAACAACCGCCAGCAACAAGTTGTTTGTGTAATATACGGTGGCATAAGCGGTGAATGCCCCGATCAGCATATAGCCTTCCAGGCCAATGTTGATGATGCCGGCTTTTTCTGAAAAAGTTTCACCGATACCCGCATAAATCAGCGGGGTTGCCATGCGTAAGGTGGCCTGGAGTAAGATTTGTATGGATAAAATGTCCATCTCTTAGCTCCCTGTAGTGGGTACCGCTTCGGCTCTGTCAGCGATCTTCTCGCTGGCTACCTTACGGCTGAGAAGACTGAATGCGATGATAAAAGCTATGGCCAGACCCTGAATGATCTTAAACAGAACGCTTGGGATGCGGGCATTCATCTGCATCAGTTCTGAACTGGCGCGGAGCGCCCCGAAAAGGAAACCTGACAAAATTGTTCCCAGAGGATTGTTGGAGGCGAGGAGCGCCACGGCAATGCCATCAAAGCCGTAGCCCGGAGAGATGGTGGCGAACATACGCCAGGTGAGGCCGCTGACCTCAATCGCTCCGGCAAGACCAGCGGCGCCGCCGCTCAGCAGCATGGCGATGATAATACTCTGGTTGACCTTCATGCCAGCATAACGGGCAGTCTCAGGGTTTTGACCAACGGTGCGAATGGCGTAGCCTAATGGGGTGCGGAACAAGATAATTGCAGCAATGATTGCGACAAGAACGGCGATGAGGAAACCAATATTCAGACGAGTTGGGGGGAGAATGTTTGGCAAGCGGGCAGCGACCACTATTTCATCAGTTTGGGGGAACACTTTTTTGGCTTCCTGCATTGGGCCCGTTACCAGAAAACTGGTGAGACCAATCATGATGTAATTAAGCATGATCGTCGAAACCACTTCGTTCACTTTGAGTCTGACTTTCAGCCAGCCTGGGATAACTGCCCATGCTCCTCCACCAATAAACCCAGCCAGAAAAACAACGCTGATTGTCAAAAAGGGTGGGAGACCTGCAAGATGGATCCCAACCCAGGTCGCGAGAACAGCGCCAGCATAAAATTGACCTTCGGCACCAATGTTCCAGACGCCGCAGCGGAAAGCAACCGCGATGCCAGTTCCAACGAGAATCAGGGGTGTTGATTTTAACAGCACTTCGGTGAAGACTCTCGAGTTCCCGAATACGCCTTCCCACATGTATCTATAGGCTGTAACCGGATTGTACCCAGTAATGACCAAAAGGACGGCGCTGATCAATAAAGTTAAAGCCAGCGCAAGCAGCGGAAGGATGATCGCTTGCTGCAGCATCGGCGGGAAAAAATTGATCAGCCTGAAAAATGAAAAAGGTTTCGTTTTTGCAGTCACTTTATCAACCTTATATCCCCAAGTTTAACGAAGCAACCTCAAATTTAGAGTTCGAAATGAGATTGCTTCGTTTTCATACGGTGTGTTTTTCTTTCCAAAAGTCGGTGGCCTTTTACCATGCACCCCGGAAAACATGCCGGGGTGCATGGAGATGAAACGTAACTATTTTCTAGTATAGTCGCCGTTGACGAGAATTTCGCCGGATTTGATCTTGGCAGCCGCTTCGTCCACCAGCGCCTGAATTTCTGGAGTGATGAGGTGCTGGGTTTTGGGATTGTAGGACATATAAACGGCATCTTCATTCTTGAGGGTCAAGACGATAGGCTGGTTGCCTACGAAGGTGCCGTCTTTTACAGATTTGGCGATGGTGAGGAAGGATGCAGGGTAATCGATAACGCCATTCGCCAGGACATAATCTGGGGCTTCGGAGGTCTGATCTGCGTTCAGGCCGGCGGTCCAAATTTTATTCTCATTGGCAACCTGGAACACACCCGTGCCAGCAATGTTGGCATTGCCGACAATGAAATCGGCGCCTTCGGCAACTGCCGCCAGGGCAGCTTCTTTGGCAGCGCCAACATCTTCCCAGCTATTGATGTAGGTAATGGTTAAGGAGTTGCCTTCAACCGTCTCAAAACCTTGCTTCAGGCCTTCGTAAGGACCCTGGATCGCGGGGATTTGCATACCGCCGATGTAGGCGCCTTTACCGGTTTTGGAAATGTGACCAGCGATGATGCCTACAAGATACAGGGGTTCCCAGAGCGCCATGACAACTGGGCCATAATTGGGGCCGAATTTCTCGCCGCCAGAGGTAACAAAAACGGTATCAGGGAAGTTGGGGGCCACTTTTTCTACGGCATCCTGGAACTGGTAGCCATGTGCAATGACGAACTGGTAACCCTGGCTGGCGTAATCTGTGAGGGCTTTCTCAAATTCTGCAGGAGACTCGGCCACTTCAACGTAGCTGATTTCTGCGCCCATCTCTTTTTCGATTTTGAGCAGGCTGTCATAGGCAAGTTGGTTCCAGCCTTGATCATTGACGGGGCCAGGAGAAAGCAGACCGACTTTAAATGGTTTTTCTTCTGCAGCTGGCGCGGCTGGAGCTTCGGTCGCCTTTTCTTCGGCCGCGGGCGCTGCTGGGGCAGCCGTATCGGCGGGTGCAGCCGGAGCTTCAGTGGCTGCGGGGGCGCACTGGGCGAGCAGCATGGAAAGCATCACCACGACTGCAACCAGAACCCATGATTTGCTTTTGATTGTAAACATTTTTTCTCCTCTTTTTTAATTTTACAGGTTGCTAAAGATTAATTTGACATCTTGCATCAAGCGGATATTCGCATCCAGGCCACCGGAGGGAATATTGAGCATAAAAATATCTAGATTATTTTCCTGTGTCACCTCCTTTACAGTTGCGGTACATTCTTCTGGAGTTCCAGCGATCTGATACCGCCTGATCATTTCCGGCGTGATCAGCTTCGCGGCTTCTGCAGCCCCGCCTCTTGCCATAGCTTCACGGATATTCTTCAGATCTTGAGAGGTGAGGCCAAGCATCTTTTGCTGACGTGGAGGGGTATCCAGAATGACAAAGCCGTATACCATCGCCGCTTCTCTCATCAAATCTTCTGTATAAGCGATGCGGTCAAGATAGATACGCTGCGGACGACGATTTACCCTGGCGGCGCTTTCATCCACGATTTTAAAGGCTGTAGGAAGATCCGCTTTTACCATTAACATTGCGCCATCGGCCAGCCTTCCAGTCAGGTCAAGCATCTTATCGCCGCGAGCGGCTACCCAAATGGGGATATTCTGAGGGCCAAGATGGCATTGGGCTTTCTCGAGGGAATAATGATTTCCCTTCCAGGTGACCATTTCGCCTGACCAGAGTTGTCGCATGATCTGAATGGTTTCTTCGGTGATCGCGAGGGGCGCCTCCCTGGGAATGCCCATTGGGTTCAAAACCATCGAGCCGCCTGCAACCAGGTTGACAAAAGCCCTACCTCCAGAAAGGGTGTTGAGGGTGGCCAGCGCGATAGCTGTGACTGCAGGATGGCGTGTGTACCCATTGGTCACCGGGCCAAGCCGGATTTTTGAGGTCTTACAGGCTGCTGTGCCTAGGGTAACATAAACATCCGGGGTGAAACCCTCATCGCACAAAAGGCAGTATTCGTAGCCCAAATCTTCTGCAACGCGGATCGTCTCGATAGCTTCCTCGGCCGGCATCATCGGGATAATATGGATTCCTAACTTTGTCATGGTTGTTCTCCAAAATAGGACTGGAGCAGGATGTTGTAAGCAATCTCCCCTGCTCGGAAAGTGTGACCGGTCGTCATATTGTTGATCTGGACGGCGGCAGGCGAGTGCAAATCCAGAGGGATGTTATAAAAGTCACGACCGGCTTCTTCGTAGATTTCAACAAAAGGACGGCCAAAGGCGCTGGAAGCAGAGGAGACGATCTTGTGGATTACTTCTTTGACAGCCTCATCGGTTGATTCGACATGGAGCGTGGCGATGCCGCCGTAAAGGAGAGCGTCATTGATCCAGCCGAATGCCTGGACTTCGTTGTTGCTCAACGGCGGAATGACGCAATAGCCTTCGGCGAGTTTGACTGCGTTTACATCAAATCCTTCTTCATCCAGCCGGTGCAAGGTTTGCTCGATGATTCGGGCAGAAACCTGGATGGCAGTCGCCAGACTGGCACTTGCAGCGACCAGGATATAAAGATTCTCTGGTTTGATCCCGCAGGATTCTGCGATGGCGTTAGCCGTTTCAACCGTGATTGGAACCGGAGTCTGAATTGCAAGCACCCCTTCATGGTATTGGTCGCGATAGGGTATTAACTCCATATAATGGTCGGGATTCTTGTTCAAGGAGCGAGCCGGGCCAGCGCCAATAGGAGCGTCCTTTTTGGCTTCCAACCGCCATCCTGCGATTTGGGAACCCAGACAGGCCTCCATCGGAAGGTCAACCAGCACGCGCACCCCATGCAGATTGTATTTCCCGACTGGAAAGTCTTCAAAAGTAACTTCACCAATCCCCCCTAACGTGATGAGCGTATAATATTTACCGGCAACCCAGCCTCCCCGAGCTTTGAGCCCCATATCCAGGATTGTAGTTCCATTTGGAAGCCTGGTAACTTCTGCTCCAATAGCTTCTGGAGCCTCCATGATTTTGCGGACGATTTTCATCGCCTCGCGGTTGATACTTAGCATCCCCAAAACCCTCCCACTTATTTTTTCGCGACCGGGCCCGCTTCGCGCGCGGCCAGGCCATAATCGACTGCGAGAATTTCGCCATTAATATAACTTGCCAGATCAGATGCCAGAAACAAAGCGGCATTGGCGATATCTTCTGGTTCGCCAAAACGGCCCCCAGGGATATGTCGTTCTACTTCAGCCCTGAGCTCGGGGTCCGTAAAGCCCGCTAACATTGCATCTGTCCGGATCAAACCCGGCGAGATGGCATTGACCCGGATATTGAAAGGGGCCAGGTCGAGCGCCATTGCGCGGGTTAACGCTTCAACAGCGCCTTTTGAAGCGCAGTAAGCGGTTCGGTTTGGGACGGCGCGTCCCGCCAGAATTGAGCTGATGTGAATGATGCAGCCCTTTTTTCGTTTTGCCATGACGGTTGCCGCCATCTGGCTGAGATAATAGAGTCCCCTGACGTTGGTATTGAAGACAGCGTCTAGCTCATCCAGGGTTACATTCAAAAAGTGATTGCGGTTGAACGAAGCGGCGTTGTTGACAAGCACCTCTATGGGACCAGCCTCGTGTTCAACGCTCTCGATCAGTTCTTGGGCGGATTCGGGTTTGCTGATGTCGGCTTTTTTGACCAGCCCGGTTCCACCGCTTGCTTTGACCAGTTCTAAAGTTTCTTTCGCTCCCGCGTCGTTGCTGTGGTAATTGATGACAACGGTCGCGCCGTGTTTTCCGAAAACCTGAGCGGTAGCCCTGCCGATCCCTTGCGAAGCGCCAGTGACTAAGACAATTTTATTTTTGAATTGTATTGTCGAATTGACCATTATTATCCAGCCTCTTCGATAACGCACAGAACCTCACCCACTTTGATCGATTCTGTCCCGGCCGTAAACATGAGTTTTGTAACAACACCATTGACTGGCGATTCCAGTTCGTTGCTCACTTTATCTGTTTCAACCATAGCGATCACCTGTCCTGCAGAGACACGTTCTCCTTCATTTACCATCCACTCGACGAGCGTGCCTTCCTCCATCGTCAGACCCCATTTGGGAAGCGTTACTTCTACAAGCGCCATTCTTTTCCTCCTGTGGTTCTATTTACCGCAAACCTTCAGAATGCCCTGCTTAACGCGGTCTTTGTCTGGAAGGATCAGCTTTTCTAGCGGAAGAGAGAAGGGGATGGGGGTGTCAAGGCCGCACACACGCATTACTGGCGCTTTGAGGTAAGAAAAAGCCTCCTCAGAAATCACGGCTGAGACGTCGGCGGCTAAACCTCCGATTTTGGGGGCTTCATTTACAACTATTGCGCGTCCGGTACGGGCAACTGATTCTAATACCGTTTGATGATCCCAAGGCCTGAGGGTGCGCAAGTCAATCACTTCCACGGAGACCCCTTCCGCTTCCAGTTCATTGGCAGCTGCCATGGCGTCGTACAGCGTTTTCATGCTGGTTACCACGGTGATATCTTTTCCTGGGCGCACCACTTTAGCCTTACGCAACGGGACGGTATATTTGCCTTCGGGCACCTCTCCCTTCTGGCGGTAAAGCGCTTTGTGCTCCAAGAAAAGGATGGGGTTGTCGTCTTCGATGCTGGCGATCAATAAACCTTTGGCGTCATGGGGATTGGAAGGGGCAACAATCACCAGGCCAGGGACGTTCATGAACCAGCCTTCGATTTGCTGAGAGTGGTGCGGGCCGCCACCAAAGCCGCCGCCGCAGGCTGTCCGGATTACAATGGGAGCGCGGAACTGGCCATCGAACATGTAATGAACTTTCGCAGCATTATTGACAACCTGGTCATAGCAAGTGCCGATAAAATCGGCAAACATGATCTCTGCTACCGGCCGCATTCCCACCATGGCTGATCCAACAGCTGCTCCGATAATGGCAGCTTCAGAAAGCGGGGTGTCGCGCACGCGCTCGCCGCCGAACTCATCATAAAGGCCGCGCGTCACGCCAAAATCGCCGCCCATTTTTCCAATATCTTCTCCCAAACAATAAACTCGTTGATCCTCGGCCATCATCAGGCCCAAGGCGTCATTCAGCGCCTGTACCGTTGTTATGACTGCCATGACTCTACCTCCCATCCGATGTATACATTGGCGGTCGCTTTAGCGGGGTCGGGCAAGGGGCTATTCTGAGCATAAGATACCCATTCCTCAATTTCTGCTTCCGCTTCTTTCTCGATTGCATCCAACTGCTCTGGGCTGGCAATTCCTTTCTTGAGCAGATCGGCTTTTGCCAGGGCGATGGGTTCGTGGTCTTCTTTGTAGTACTTGACCTCTTCTGCTGGACGGAACTCGCCGCTGAACATACCCTGCCAGCGCCAGGTCTTGTATTCCACAAAATAGGGGCCTTTGCCGGCTCGGATGTGTGCTACGGCTTCTTGGGTGGCCTGGAAAGATGCCAGTACGTCATTGCCATCCACCTGAACGGCTGGGATCTTGTAGCTTTTGGCAAAATCCACCAGGTCTTCGGTGGCGTGACTGAACCCAACCGGCGTCGAGATCGCGTATCCATTGTTCACGCAGATGAAAAATACTGGCGCTTTCCACACACTGGCGAGGTTCATGCTTTCATGCCACTCCCCGCGCCCAGAGGTGCCGTCGCCCACCACCACAGCCGAGACGTTGTTTTTGCCCTGCATCTTCCAACCCAGGGCGACTCCCAGCGCCGTAACCATATAAGATCCTTGCACGCCGTTATCGCCAAAATTGTTGACGCTGGCGTCGGCAGAGTGCAACGATCCACCTTTGCCGCTGCAAATACCGGTGGCACGGCCGAATAGCTCGGCCATAATTTTCTTGCCAGGAGTGCCTTTGAGGAACAATAAGCCATGGCAGCGGTGATCTGGGAAGATACCGTCTTCCTTGCGCAACGAGTGCGCAATTGCCGCTAAGGTGGCCTCTTGTCCAAGTCCTACGTGCAACATGCCGGGTACCTTGCCGCGTTTGAACTCGCGTTCAAGCGCTTGCTCAAATTTGCGTACCCGCCACATATCCCGGAACAAGGCTAAGTATTGATCGGGACTGACTTCAGGCATAATACGATTCCTTTCGCTTTGTGTTTATTGAGATTAGAAAATTCCGGGGGTGATTGTTGAAATCCAAACGGTGTCTTCGTCTTCAGAAGCGCTGATCATCCGCAAAAGTTTTTCGCCCTCGAAATAAATCGACTCGTCTGGAGAAAGCGTGTAAGTTCCATCCGTAAATTCAAGGGTCAATTTTCCAGATATGACATAAAGGATTTCTTCGGTTGATTCTAGCAACCTGTTTGCTACGTGGAATTTGCCAGGTTCAAGTCTTGCTTTGAAGGAGAGCAATTTTCTCCCAATGCTAGGCACTAACAATTCGATCTGGATACCGGTGTTAGGAAGGACTAATTTTGAGCGTTGTGCTGGAATGACTACTGGGTTGAACTTATCGCCTCGCGAAGAATTTGTCGTGGAAAGCTCTTGCCGTCCAAAAGTGTGCGATTCCTCTGGGAGATCGCCTTCTGCGACGAAATAGAAGACTGGCACCCCCAGCGCTTTCGCAACCGTATGAAGTGAATTTAGCGAGATATTCGCTTTACCCCGTTCCACCTGACTGATAAACGAAGCGGTGAGGCCTGTTTTTTCAGCCAGTTCGTCCAGGGTCATCTCGACCTGTTTGCGGCGCTCCTTAATTCTGACGCCGACATTCGTTTGTAAGGGATTTTGTTCATCCATTAGGGTTGAAGTTAAGCTGAAATTAATTGAAGTGAAACATCAATAGTTTAGCATTTATCCGTACAGAATTCAAGTGTTATTTAAAATTTCACGAAATTTTAATAAATGCTACAGCCCAAAGTGCAAGCCAAGTTTAATCCTGGAATTCGATCGCATCTTGATTCAATGATTAGTAGGGTTATTAATCCTAACTAATATTTTTGAGTTATAATTAAATTGGCCTGATCAAGTCATTCAAGCGCCTGAGAAAACATAGCACTAAGTAATTTGAGATAGAATCGTTCTTATACTCCTGATCTGTTCTCGTTTTTTCATTGGTGTCGAGAGGAAAGACTGAAACAGTGGATAAGGAATTTTTAGATCAGATTGTTCTTGTTACGGGCGCTTCGCGGGGGATTGGAAAAGCAGTGGCCACTGCCTTTGCTCAACAGGGCGCGAAGGTCATCATCAATTATCTGGGTCAAGACGCTAAAGCGAAGGAAACGCTGGATCACGTAGAAGCGGTTGGGGGAAAAGGGTGGTTATACCGCGTGGACCTCAGCCGACTGGATGAAGTTGCGAAAATGGTCGAGCAGGTTGAGCAAGAAATTGGTCCTATCTCTGTGCTTGTAAACAACGCAGCCGCTTTCAACCGTGAACCCTTTCTGGAAGTTGCGGTCGAGGAGCTGGATCGGGTCTGGAACGCGAATGTGCGCGGTATGTTTTACCTAAGCCAGCAGGTTGCTCGCTGCATGTCCAAACGGCGAAAAGGTAATATCATTCATGTTAGTTCAATTGGCGCGCGCCTGGCGGTTATGAATCGCTCTGTCTACTGCGCCAGCAAGGGAGCCATGGAGAGTTTAACTCGCTGCATGGCGCTTGATCTTGCTCCCTACCATATTCGCGTTAATGCTGTTTCGCCGGGGGTCATCCGGACGGATGGGCTGTTAGATGGAATGCCCGACCCGGCCATGCAAGAGGCCTTACAATCCTATGTTCCCGGCGGCCGGTTTGGCGAACCGGAAGAGGTAGCCCAGGTTATCGTTTTTTTAGCTTCGGATGCGGCTGCTTACATAAACGGTGCGATTATTCCGGTTGATGGCTCTCTCGGGGCGCGCGAGGCTGGTTTCCCTTATCAAACAAAGCAAGGCAAGGAGTAAAAATATGCGAACCTTATCCAAGGAAACAATCTTAAAGCTTTACAAAGATATGCTGTTGGTGCGAGATTTTGAGCAGCAGTTGGAGCAGGTCCACAAACGCGGATTGATACCTGGTCTGCTGCATACCGGAGTTGGTCAAGAGGCTACTTTTGCGGCGCTTGCCTATGCCCTGGAGAAAACCGATTGCTTTTTCCCGGATCACCGCTCCCATGGGATTTGTCTTCTGGCTGGCTCACCCGGCGAGAAACTGATGGCCGAAATCCTTGGAAAAGCGAATGGCGTTTGCGGCGGACGTGGCGGTAGCATGCACCTGGCCGATCCGAGCGTGGGAAATTTTGGTGGGAATGTGGTCGAAGGGTCTATGATGGCAACCGTCCTTGGGCCCGCCTTAGCCTGGAAAATGCGCGGCGAGAAAAGGGTTGCGGCTGTCATCATTGGCGATGGTACGGTCGGAAGAGGCGAGTTTAATGAAAGCCTCCACCTGGCAAGTATCTGGAAACTGCCAGTTTTTTACTGCCTGGTCAATAATCAGTATGCGATCTCGACTCATGTAACTGAGGCACATCCGACAGCGAACTTGAGCGAGCTGGTGACTGGTTACCGAATTGCCACTGGACAGGTAGATGGCAACGACATTGTGGCGGCCACCCAGGCGGCGCTGGATGCAGTGGACTACATCCGCAGCGGGAAAGGCGCTTTCTTCCTTGAGTTTCATACCTATCGCTGGGCGGGGATTTTCTCAGGAGAAATACGCGACCCGGAGGAGGTGCGGATGTGGAAAGAAGACAAGGATCCGATTCGCAGGGCGCGAACGTTGATCCTGACCGAGGGCATGGCTCAAGAATCCGAGCTGGTGGAAACGGAAACCTCGGTGAAGAAGCAGGTTTCACAATGGCTTGAGTACGCCATCCAATCGCCGGCGCCGGATGCTGCAACGGCGCTTGATTATGTTTATGCAAACATGGAGGTATTGGGAAGATGGGAAGAAAAACAACAGTTCAATCGTTAAACGAAGCCCTACACCTCGTGATGGAGGCTCACCCTGAGGTGTACTGCCTGGGTGAAGACATCGGCAAGATGGGCGGCGATTTCAGTGTCACGCGTGGGTTGTATGCAAAATTTGGCGCAGAACGTGTGCGTGATACCCCCTTATCCGAGTCGGCGATTATCGGGGCAGCGGTTGGTTCGGCCATGGTTGGGATGCGGCCGGTAGCCGAAATTATGATTGCCGATTTTACCTCAACCTGTTATGACCAGATTGTCAACAATGCAGCCAAGATGTATTATATGTTCAATGGCCAGTTCAAGGCGCCGATTGTTATCCGTACGGCTACAGGCGGTGGTTTTGGGGGCGGTCCACATCATTCGCAAAGTGTTGAAGGCTGGTTCATGAACGTTCCTGGCCTGGTGATTGTTGCCCCTTCCAATCCCTATGACGCCAAAGGCTTGTTGATTTCCAGCATCCTGGATGACAACCCGATCTTATTCCTGGAGCATAAAGGTTTATATGCGCTGAAAGGGGAGGTGCCCGATGAGTTTTACACCGTTCCCATCGGACAGGCCGCTGTGACACGTCCTGGAAAGGATATCACGGTTGTAACTTCCATGAAAATGGTGCACGAAGCGTTAGCTGCCGCAGAGACCCTGGCTGGCGAGGGGATCGAATTAGAGGTGATTGATTTGCGAACGCTGCGCCCTTGGGATCAGAAGACGGTGCTCGATTCAGTTCGCAAGACAAAACGCGCCATTGTAGCGATGGAAGCCCCAAGGACCGGCGGGCCGGCTTCCGAAGTCAGCGCGGTCATATCAGAGATGTTGTTTTCGACCCTTGTTGCTCCGGTTCAACGGATTGGCGCGCTGGATGCGCCTATCCCGATGGCGCCTGTGCTTGAAAATGCGATTCTGCCTGAACGGAGAGATATCATCAAAGCGGCGCAAGAGTTGATGGCTTACCGGTAACGAGCAGAATGATTATTATTCAGAGAACCTGTCTGTTGATTGGGCGCATGGATGAAAACCCAATTTGAGACGGGGCCTCTGATGAAATTTCGAAAAGAGACTGGGACGGGCCCTTTTTATCCAATCCCACCAGTCTCTTTTTCTTTTTTATTTCGGGTATAATCGCTTTGAACCCCGGGGTGGTTTTCAGGGACTTTGATAACCACTCGACATCTTCTCGGTGCATTATCATTCAGTTTCTGCTGGGCATCTGAGTGATCACAACCTAATTAGGAGAAAAGAAAATGCTTCGATGTGGCATTGGGATCAACCAATCTCCTGGTGTTACGGTGCAGCAAACCGTAGAAATCTGCCAGGATGCTGAACAAAAGGGATATTATAGTTGTTGGGCAGCAGATCAGGGTTTAGACTGCCGGGATATTTTTGTTACGCTGGCGGCTATTGCACAAAAAACGAGCAAGATTCGCTTAGGCACAGGAATTACTCATCCATATACCCGGCACCCGGCGGTTACTGCATCGGGTATTGGTAGTCTAAATGAATTGTCGAACGGGCGCGCTTTCATGGGTGTGAGCGCCGGCGGGATTGACACCTTCATCCCAATGGGGCTGCAGCGCCCTAAACCGATTGCCGCTACGAGAGAATTGATCCAGATCTCGCGTTTATTATTCCAGGGGGAGCGGGTTAGTTTCAAGGGCGAATTGTTTCAATTGCAAGATGCTTACATGGATTCCGGAAAGGCCGATATCAAGATATGGCTAGCCGGAAGGGGGCCCAAGATGCTGACGATGGGAGGCGAGATCGCGGACGGCGTTCTGCTGGATTTTATTCATAAGGATTTCCTGGCAGATAATGTGAGCGTTGTGATGAATGGCGCCAAAGCGACCGGAAACAAACCACAAATTTGCTATTCCACGATGATCATTACCAACGAAAAGGTATTGGAGGAATTCCGACCATTGATGTTCTGGCGTTTGCTGGAGCCGCCCCGGAATGTGATGGAAGCGATTGGCCTTACCGATTCGGACATCGCTGTCATGCGGCAGGCGTTTGCAGCTGAAGGTTTGGAAGCAGTTGGGAAGCTGATCAAAGATGAATGGCTGAGGCCTTTTGTAATCATGGGGTCTGTCGAGGAATGTGCTAATGAGCTGAGGGAGATCGTGAAAAAGCATCGCATTGATGAGTTTATGCTGCCCATTTTGAGCGTTGAGACGACCCCTGATTTGCTGACAGATGTTGCCAGGGTTATGGCGTTGACTTAACAAATGATTTGGAGAAAATTGCTAAACGAGTTGCCTTCCGGCAGAATCAGACGCAAAGAACGATAATCCATGGATAATTTATCGAAAGGGCGTTCAATGGGAAAAGTAAAGTTATGGCGACGACATAAAAAACTTTTGCACTTACAATAAACCGCGAAGGATTAAAATCACTGTGGTCAAGGTAACGGACCATGAGGAAGCGGGTGTCTGTCATATGCATCAATTGGGGGATACTTTTACCTGTGAGTTTGAAAGATGTCCTGGGGATATTTGTGCTGCGGCGTGGAACTCCATGTGGCCTCAGCTTAGAACTGTAGAGCTGGGCGGCAGGCATCCGTGGGATGTAGAACCAGGTGTAACCTATGTGGGCTGTCCTGACCCCCACAAACCGGTTGTATTCAAAATAGAAACTTATGAAGATTGAAAGGCTGTTTTTTCCTTGAATCAGGTGGTTGTGTTATGTAGAATTAAAAGGTTTCCTTTCGGTCGTCAATTGACATCGTCCGAAAACCTCTGTATAATCAGCGCAACAGTTAAAGATAGGTCGCCAAAAGGAGTAGGCTGGTGGTTGCCTGATAGAGACGGAGTGCCCAGGCTGGAAGCCTCCACAGGATGAACCCTGGTTGAAGTCGTTTGGTCAAATTGCCGAAGAAATCCCGATCTTTTGGAGAGTAGAACGGCACGGGTAAGCCCGTTAGCGCGATAACCCAGATGCTGGTCTGGGTGAGCGCGCCGATTTTTGGCGAATCGAGGTGGTACCGCGGAAGGTTCTCTTTCGTCCTCAAGGATGAAAGAGTTTTCTGTTTAATGGGAGGTTCGATGTCTGAGAATGTGCTACCAAAAACGTACGATTTTTCTTCCACCGAGCAGCGCCTGTACCGGTGGTGGGAGGCGAACGGCTTTTTTAAGCCAGCTAATGACCCAAACAAGGCGGGATTCGATCCGGCGATCAAGCCGTTTGTGATTTCTATCCCGCCGCCCAATGTAACCGGTGAATTGCATCTGGGGCATGCCATGTTCGTGGCTATGGAAGACCTGATGATCCGCTATCACCGGATGAAAGGCGTACCAACGCTGTGGGTGCCCGGCTCGGATCATGCCGGAATTGCGACGCAGCTTCAGGTGGAACGCGCCTTGCTGCGCGAGGGCTTGACCCGCGAGCAGATCGGGCGAGACGAATTCATCCGGCGGGCTTGGGAATGGAAAGAAAAATACGGCGGGATTATCTTCCAGCAAATCCGGCGATTGGGGGCCTCTTGTGATTGGGATCGCACTCGTTTCACGCTCGACGAGGGGCTATCTCGGGCGGTGCGAGAAGCTTTTGTCCGCCTCTACGAGAAAGGGTTGATTTATCGCGGTCCCCGCCTGATTAACTGGTCGCCTGGACTGCGGACAGCGGTCTCTGATCTTGAGGTGGAATACAGCGAAGAGCCGGGTACCTTGTTTTATTTCAAGTATATGCTGGCCGATGGGTCTGGGGAGTATATCCCAGTGGCAACTGTCCGCCCGGAAACAATCCTGGGGGATACTGCGGTGGCTGTTCACCCGGATGATGAGCGGTACCGAAAATTTGTGGGACGGAAAGCGCTTGTACCGATTCTGGGGCGCGCTATTCCTGTCATTGCCGATGCATATGTAGATAGGGAATTCGGCACCGGCGCGTTGAAGATCACCCCAGGGCACGACCCAAACGATTATCGCATTGGGCTGGAGCATAAGCTGGAAATCATCAGCGTGTTGGACGAATTTGCCCGTATCAATAAAAATGGCGGAATTTACGAGGGAATGGATCGGTTTGAATGCCGCCAAAAGCTCTGGGAAGATATGCGGGCGGCTGGGTTGGTGATCAAGGAACAGCCCTATACGCTGAATGTGCCGCGTTCGCAGCGCGGCGGTGAAATTATTGAGCCAATGCTTTCTACCCAGTGGTTTGTCCGCATCCAGCCGCTCGCGCAGGCCGCGCTGGAAGCGGTGTGGGATGGCCGTATCCGGATTGTACCAGAACGGTTTACGAAGGTTTATTACAATTGGCTGGAAAATATTCAGGATTGGTGTATTAGTCGGCAACTCTGGTGGGGACACCGTATCCCGGTCTGGTATTGCGATGATTGCAAAGAAATGACCGTATCCCGCCAGGATGTTGATACCTGCTTACACTGCGGCAGCACGCGTATTCACCAGGATCCGGATGTGTTGGACACCTGGTTCTCTTCCGGCTTATGGCCGTTTTCCACGCTTGGATGGCCGGAGAACACGCCGGATCTGGGATATTTCTACCCCACCTCCGTGTTAGAGACGGGCTATGACATCCTGTTCTTCTGGGTAGCGCGCATGATCATGTCAGGGTTGGAATTTACCGGACAACCGCCTTTCCACACGGTTTATTTGCATGGCCTTATCCGCGATGAACACGGTCAGAAAATGAGCAAAACCAAAGGGAACGTGATCGATCCTTTGGAAGTCATGAATGAGTTAGGAACCGACGCGCTGCGGTTCACCCTGCTGGTGGGTTCTACCCCTGGCAATGATATGAATTTGAGCGTTAAAAAAGTGGAAGCGAACCGGAATTTTGCCAACAAGGTTTGGAACGCCGGCCGTTTTGTGATTGGCGCTCTGGATCATTCGCCTTCGTCTCCTGTGATGGATGCCCACTGGACTCTGGCTGATTCCTGGATTTGGGCGCGCCTGCGCAGCCTGACGCGCGAGGTAGAACGTCTCTTCGCGAGTTATCAGTACGGCGAAGCCGGTCGTCAGATTTACGAGTTCTTCTGGAGCGAATTTGCAGACTGGTATGTTGAGATTGCCAAACTGCAACTGGCTGAGGGTGGAGACCGGGCTTACTATACGGTATTGACGCTGACACGGGTGTTGGATACCTGCTTGCGGCTGCTTCATCCCTTTACGCCGTTTGTTACTGAAGAGCTGTGGGGTCACCTTAAACGCGCCTGCCAGTCACACCCGGCCGGTTTTGCACCCAAAGGCGGCTGGGAAGAAGCGCTCATCGTCGCTCGCTGGCCAGAAACGCGAGAGGATGAGGGCTGGGAGACCCAGAAAGTTGCTGATTTTGCGTTGGTGCAGGAAATTGTGCGCGCCATTCGGAACCTGCGCGCTGAGAAAAAGGTGACGCCTGGAAAAAAGATCCCTGCTTTGATGGCAGCGGGTGAAAAATTGGTCCTCTTGAGTTCTCAACAGGCTGTCATCGCGGCGCTTGCTCATCTGGATTCGAAGGATTTTCAGGTCGTGGATGCATTGAACGAGAAACCGCAGAACGCTGCTTCGGTGGTGCATGCAGGGGTAGAGATCTATCTCCCTTTGGCAGGCATGGTTGATGCAGAGGCGGAGCGCGCCCGATTGGAAAAGGAGCTTCAGGAAGCGCTTTTGCAAATCGAGCGGTTAGAAAACCTACTCAAGAGTCCTTTTGCTCAAAAAGCGCCTGCGCCGGTGGTGGAGAAGGAAAAGGAAAAGCTAGCTGGTTTTCATCAGACGGCAGAAAAATTGAAAGAGCAGATCAGGAATCTTGGGTAGTGAATGGTACTTCAATGAGAGGTTAATATCCGGGGAAAGTTCTAAAGGAGACAATGAATCGAATACCATGTAAATACTGCGGCAGAGAGATCCCGCCGGAGGCGAATTTTTGTTGGTACTGCAACCGGCAGTTGATCTCTCAACCTGAGCGACCCGAAACTGGGCAAAAATATAAGAGTGCTAAGCAGCGAGCGCTTGTTTGGGCATTTGCGCTTGTGATCGGTCTGGCGATTATCCTCTTTTTTGTCATTGGGTCAGGCGGCTGACCGGCGGCTGCACTCACGTTGGCGCTCGATTTTAGGTGAAATACAGGCTGCGAGATTGTCTATAAAGAGGTTGGCGATGTTCAGAGTCGCCAACCTCTTTTGATTTGAATCCTTATTGCAGGCCACGAGAATCTCAGTGAGCCGCCCTGGACTGGAGGAGCTCTACCACTTTTGTGACGCTGGCCTTTTGTTCGGGCGGAAGTCGGATGGAAATGCTTTTAGGTTTCCAAATCCTGGTCCACCGCCCTGTAATAACATCGCGCGTCTGCCCGGAGTTGGCGTATTCAATTTCGAGATAAGTTGCCTTCGAGCCGAAAGACTCTTTTTCGACCAGCATAACCTGATCCAAACGGTTGCCAATACCGGACCACAAATGCAAGTCTTTGCCGGTATAGGCGCAATCCTGGGCAATCAAGATAAGGTTTTCACCATCCTTCCACTGCGCCAGGACGTTGTCTCCGCTCACCAATTTGTTGATCCGCTGCCAGCGGTAGAAATAGATGCCAGCTATGATCAATCCGCAGATAGCCAGACCTGCACCGAGGAAAATCCCGAACATTTTTGCCAACCCTTGCAGCAGGCCGTCCGCGACTGCCAGACTAAACCATACCCCCCCTGCCAGAAGGATCCCCAGGCCGACGAGCGTCCATATTTTTTCTTTCTTTGCGATCACCATGTTTCCCTCCCTTTTTTATAACCTGTGCATCCTGTTGTATTCCAGTGGTTTTTGGGCATTCTGATCTACCCGACCGCAGGTCATCAAGCCGCTTTTTGTTCTCGTAAGGCCGGATGATGCGAAGGTAGTCCTCTGACGAGATTTCCCGATTGACCCTTTGTTTCAATTCCTCGCACATAACGAGGCGCTCGGCGAGTTTTGCGCAGTCGTATTTCTGGCACTGTGAGCAATTTTCTATCCCCTTTTCGATGACGCAGGGCCGGAAAGGGCAGTCCTGGTCGATCAGTTTTGGGTTCTCTGTCAGGCGCCCATCGCAACAAATTTCGGCGGGAGGTAGGCGAAAGCCAAAGTACTGGTACCAGCCGTCGCTCGGAATTTGCCATTTGGAGGAGGCGGCTCTGACATTGGGCTGATAAGCCAGGCAGAGGTCGCAGCGGTAGCCGCATCTTGTTAAGATTGGAACCATTTGATGACCTCAGAATGGATGATGCTTTACCAGTTTTTGAATTGTTCCATTTGATTATCGCGCCAAGCGAGTGGAAAAGCGTAGTTGGTTAAGGGATTAGAATTCCTGACCGGCATGCCATTCGAAGGACAGCAGAGCGCTCAGGCGGTTGTCTGGTTTATTGGAAGGAGGGGGGATTCCCCAAGAGTTTGGGATCCAGGAAGGCGACCATCTGCTCAGGATAGTTGTTAGCGTATTGAGGCAATTCTTATTGGCGCTAGTTCCCCAGCCTTTTTTGCTCCAACTCAAAGATGCGGCGCAGGATGGCGACGCTGCAAGCATAGGTCGAGTCCATGCCAAAATAAGAGAGGGCGCCGGCGCCGAGGTTTTTCCCCTTACTGAGGGGGGTGTCTGAGGCGTAGTGCAAAATACCGATATCAAAGGGGACGCCGTAGAGGTTGACGATCTCGTTGACGGGGTGGCGTTTGGGGCGGTACATTTCATATACTGCCGACAGGTATGGCCCGGCCTCCATCTCGATATCCGTATAGCCCTCGCGGTACATGACATCCATAATGCGGGCGTTCTGCAAAAAAGTACCAAGCACGCTGACAGCTTTTTGGTTGTCAAGAACGGTGCCGTAAATCAGATACGGCAGCACATTTTGCGCGCTAAACGCATTTTGGAAAATGTAGGTGTTTTGAGAATGTTCATCCTGCACGACGTTGGGGATCATGACGTCGCCGCGCACGCCGTTCAAGGTAGCGGCTTTGCCCATGAAATAAACGCCCAGGATGGGGCCACTGTGCTCGGCTACTTTTGCCAGGATGTTGTAAGCCGCCAGTCCGAGAGGGTAATCAATATTTAGAATCAAGGCGTTGCTTTTTTTCAAGAAAGTCAGATCGCCATCGCTCAGTCGGGGGTCGGTTGTTAGGGGATCAACCTTTGATAATTGGATAATATCTGCTTCGACATCGAAGGAATGAATGCTTGGAATGCGAATGACGCCTTTAGCCTCTTCATCCTGACGCTGGGCTTCCAGCAGGCGCCTGCCGCGCTCAGATTGCTGGTATTTTTTCAAGATGTAGTATAAGAAATTGCTCTCGGTAGAAGGGACGGCGCTGCCGCGAATAGCTTCCCATTCGGCGATAAGATTGCCATCTTCCGAATCCTGGAGATATTGGATGAGTTCCTCTTTCTTGCTGAGGGCAAAACCGGTGAAGAGGTTGGGGATGCTGTGCGGGTTGCTGGATACAAAGTAGAGCGGGCATTCCTGCAGGTCGGGGAAAGCGGATTCTATATTGTCGAGCCAGGCGCGGGTGGCGCGCCAGTATTCACTCAACGAGCTGTCAAGCAGCAGAACGCGCAGCTTGACCTCATGGTCGGCGATCTGGTTTAACATGCTGCCAAACCTTGCCCCCCAAATGGTTTCCAGGCGACCGAGGTCATCCACCGAGATTTCCAACAGGCGAGCTAACCGCGAAAATGCCCGGTTGTCCCCCGCAGTGACCTGGGAGATGACCTCAGAAGGGCATTTCTGGAGAAGCAGGTGCATTTTGTTCCACTCGATCTGGAAGGCCGTCAACGCCGGAATGACATCTTCTATGTCGGAACGGCTGGCAATGATGCAGGCCAGCGTGTCTTGTCCATTGAACAAACAACGCCTGCGCCGGGCACGCGCAGGGGTTTCTTCCCAATTTTCAACGTTGTAGCCCCTTTTTGCAAACATGGACGTGCTTTGGCCCAAGACGACTGTGCGCACGTCCGATATCACCTCAGGGAGGCGGAGGAGCGTGTAAATGAAAGCGGAGACATCCGGCGCGATCTCTCTGGCGTGAGGATGCAACAGGGAACTGGTGGCGGCGTGCACTTCTTCGAGTGTGCGGATCTGCACCTCAGTGGTAGAGCGCAGCAGTGAATAAATGGTGCGCAAGTAGAGTTCGATTTCTTCTGAAGCGGTGCTGGGAACTTTTCTTTCCATCGAGCGATCTCATTTTTCCTGTTATTGTAACATAGCGGTTCTTTGTCTGGTTTGCCTGTTCTTGCGCTGAAGTTTCGAGGCTTTTTGAGGCTCTGATCTCGACTCTGCTTGCCAGTGCATCAAAATCTGGCTGATTAGTAAACCGGTCAAAATGATATCTTTGGGCGCTGGGGAACAACCTGTAGGGCTCACCCTACAAAAGTGTTTGCTCTATCCCCTCCGTTGTTCTTATATAATATATTGGAAACGGGGTTGATAAATTAAATTTTCATCGTCATTTTATTGGAGAACTGGTTTGAGAAATAAGTCGCTGCGGGTAAATATTGGGTGTGGACCAAACCCGATTCCGGGATGGTTAAATTTTGATAATTCTCTCAGCGTCCGGCTGGCCGCTTATCCGGTAGTTGTGCCGTTGATGGACAGGCTGGGTCTCCTGGAAGAAGGGAACAAGCGGATGATACACATTAGCCAGGAGACACCAATTCTATGGACGGATGCAGCTTGTTCCATCCCGCTGCCAGCGGGCTCTGTGGAGGTCTTATACAGTTCTCACATGATCGAGCATCTAGACCGAGAACAGGCTCAAAGTTTTCTTAAGGAAGCTCACCGGGTGCTGCGAAAAGGGGGCATCATCCGTCTGGTTACGCCAGATTTAAGAAAGATGGCGGAAGAATACATCAGGCATGGCGATGCAGATGAACTGGTCGCGAAGACACTGCTGGCAACACCCCGGCCCAAGAGTCTGAGGGAAAAAATTAGATTTTTACTGGTAGGGTATCGCCATCATCTCTGGATGTATGATGGTCCTTCACTGGCACGCTTGCTGCTGGAGGCGGGCTTTAGCGATGCTCATGTCTTTGGCCCGGGTCAGACGCTGCTCAATGAACCGGCGGGATTGGATCTCTATGAACGGATGGATGAGAGCGTGTACGTAGAAGGACACAAGGGGGCGAGCTAGACGAGCAAGCGGGTGGTAGCCTCCCGCATCGGTTAAAATGGATCCTAAAGGCAGCGCCGCAGATGCTGCGCATAGATTTCTCATTCTCAAGGAGTGCGTTGATGAAGAGGATTGGCTATATTGGTCTTGGTATTATGGGAAAATCGATCGCTCGCAATATCCTTAAAGCAGGTTTCCCGCTGGTTGTGCATAACCGCAGCCGGGCAGCGGTAGATGAGCTGGTCGCGGAGGGAGCTGAACCGGCTTTTTCACCAGCTGAAGTGGCTTCGAAAGTGGATATTGTTTTTACGAACCTGCCGGATTCACCGGACGTTGAGCAGGCTGCACTGGGGGAAATGGGAATTATCGCTGGCGCGCATAGCGGCCTGATTTTCGTGGATAACTCAACCATCAAACCGTCCACAACCCGGCTGATTGCTGATCGGCTGGGAGAGGAAGGCATTGCCTGTTTGGACGCCCCAGTCAGCGGTGGCGATATCGGGGCACAGCAGGGTACGCTTGCCATCATGGTGGGGGGGCCTGCCAGCGCCTTGGAAGAAGTTCGACCGGTTTTTGAGGCGATGGGCAAGACCATCACGCATGTCGGCGACAGTGGCGCTGGTCAGGTTGCCAAAGCTGCTAACCAAATCATGGTGGCGGCGCAGATGGTCGCCATGGCCGAACTGCTTATCTTTGCTCAAAAGGCAGGGGCAGACCCGCGCCGGGTGGTGGAGGCAATTCGCGGTGGGGCGGCGCAGTGCTGGACGCTGGATGTTAAGTCGCCGAGGATCTTTGAGGGCAACCGCAGTCCGGGATTCAAAGCCCGTATGCAGTTGAAGGACATGAAAATTGTCCTGGAGACTGCCCAGCAATATGGCATCCCGCTGGTTTCAGCGGCGGTGCATACTCAGCTATACGAGGCGATGGTACAAAACGGATTAGGCGAGCTGGATAATTCGGGGATTTTGACCTTGATCGAGCAAATGGCTGGGGAGGTTCTAAAAACGGATCCAATCCGTTAGGATCTTTGCCAACTCGCGGCTCAATTGCCGGACAGCTTTTTTGACTGCGGGGGAAGGCGGCGTATCAAATTCAACCGAACCGGCCTGTATGCCCAACAAGGCAACCGGCCGCTGCATTTCCTGGAACAGATATTTACCAAAGACGGTGGGCGGCAGGCCATGCGTTAGAGCGCTGACTCCGTTGATGTCCTGCCAATCCAACCAGACGATTTTTCCGACAGGTTCTCCTGCGTCCACGGCATCCACCAACAAGACCAGGTCTGGTTGGAAGTGCCGGATAGGCCCCGTAAAGTTTTCAGGTGCGGGGCCAGCTTCTACTAGCATGATTTTTAAATCTGGCGGTAAAAGAAGCCGCAGGCGTCGGATTACCTGCACGCCTGCGGCGTCGTCGCCGTTCAGTTCGTTGCCGATTCCGATCACAGCCAGGCGGGGGAGCTGGCTGGACTGCCCGTGATCGTTACTCCTGAATGCAAGGTTCTTCAACGCCAGCGTTAGCGGCTTTTTCCAGGAGGAATTCGACATCCTCATCCTTGCCATAATGCACTACAAATGCTTCCCGCTTTGTCGTTGCCAATTCCCACTGCTCATCCGACATTGCCAGGCACTTGAAACGACAGTTCTGGACGCATTGAGCGCAGTAAACACACCGGTCGGGATAGTATCGCATGACAAAGCGTTTATTGACCTTGTCCACTGTAACCAGTTCGATGGCGTTAGCCGGGCAGTCTTTGATGCAAAGCTGGCAGCCAGTGCATTTGCTGGGATCATACTGCAGCGCTCCCCGCAAATCTTCAGGAGCCGGGTTTTTGACGAATGGATATAGTTCGGTCGCGGGTTTCTTGAAAAGTGAACGGAGGATATCTCCTAACATTGCGCCAATTTTCATCGTTTTACCCTCGCAATAAGATCAGAACCAGTAATTGGGCCAGCGCCAGCAGGGCGCCAACTCGCCACCACAATCCGACCGTTTGATCAATGCGCAAGCGGGCGAACAGGGATTGCAACCCTGCCATGACGACCAGGAGGCCCATCGTCTTCAACAGAAATTCTATCGGATTTGCCAGGCCGCCCAGGTAAAAAGCCGCCACAAGCGTAAGGCCAATGACGAGCTCTACATCCTTGCCGATGCGAAACAGCGCCAGACCGCGCCCGCTGTATTCGGTCAAGGCGCCGGACACAATCTCGGTTTCTGCTTCGGGGGCGTCAAAGGGGGGGAGTTCCAACTTCCCCATCAGCCCAACCAGCGCCACCACGAAGCCAATCGGTTGGGTTATGATGAACCACAGACTGTTGCCAGCCTGGGCGTTGATCTGGCTGATTTGCCAGCTGCCTGTAACGATGGCAGGACCGAGCAGCGCCAGTAAAAAGGGGGCCTCATATGAAAAAAGCTGGGTCAGCGTGCGGGTCGCGCCCACCAATGAAAAGCGGTCTACCGTGTTGGCGCCCGCCAACCCCATACACAGGCTCATCATTGAAAGCAGGTAAAGCGTAACGATTAAATCGCCAGGGAAGGAGAAGGAAGGTTTAAAGCCGATGAGGGGTACATATAATGCGGCCGTCAAGGCGCCTGCTAGCGCTAACACGGGCAGTAGGAGGAAAAGCCCGCGATGGACTTCTTGGGGAATAATTTCTTCTTTTGCAAGCAGTTTGACGACATCGGCCAGCGGTTGGAACCAGCGCGGTCCAATCCGGTTTTGAAAGCGGGCCACCAATTTGCGGTCTACCCATTCATATACCAATCCACTGCCGAGCAGGAACAGCCCGCCCGGAAATATCAGGAGTGATAGAAGGATCCATGCTGTGTTCATCGGTAATATTCTATCCCGTATTGTCGCAAGTTTTCCCAGGACCAGGTCTGGGATTGATCAGGACGATTTACACGCACCATGCGGTCGTTGCACGAGAAACAAGGGTCAATGCCGGCCAGCAGCATGGGCATATCAGCCAGCTTGTGGCCAACTGCGACCGAAGTAACTGTGCCCCAGTTGCACAGGCTTGGGGTACGCACTTTGATGCGGTCAGGCTTGTCACCGCCAGTGCTTTTGATGAAATATACCAGTTCACCGCGCGGTGCTTCTACCCGGCTGATGGTTTCCCCTTCTGGGATGCGCCGGGGGACTCTGGTGGCCAGTTCGCCGCCTGGAAGGCGATCCAGTATCTCACGGATGACGCGATAGCAATCCAGACATTCGTTCATACGGACGACAAAGCGAGCGTGCAGGTCTCCCTCGGTAGCAGTAATCAAACGTACAGGAAATTCATGATAGCCTGCATAGGGCGCTTCCACCCGAAGGTCGCGAGGGACTCCTGAGGCGCGAGCTGTTGGGCCAACCGCGCCCAATTCTTCGGCTTGCTGGCGGCTCATGGTTCCAACATCTCGTGTTCTGCCTAAGAAGGTCTCATCCGTATTGATAACTTTTAGATAATGATGGGTGCGCTCTTCCAGAAAATCCAACCCTTTGCGGATGGCTGTGATCTTCTCGTCATCCAAGTCTATTTTTACGCCGCCGAGGATGTTGGTCGAGTAGTGAACGCGGTTGCCGGTGATCATTTCCAACAGATCCATCACGGTTTCCCGGTCTCGCCAGGAGAACATAAAGAGTGTATCAAAACCGCCTTCGTGCGCTGCTACACCAAGCCAGAGCAAATGGCTGTGAATACGTTCCAACTCTGCCACCAACGTCCGTATGGCCTGGGCGCGCGGTGGGGCAACAACATTTGCCAGCTTTTCGACCCCCAGGGTGTAGGCTGTAGCATGGATGTGAGAACAAATGCCGCAGACCCGTTCTAGAAGGTAGATATTCTGCGTCCAGTTGCGGGCTTCGGCGCCTTTTTCGATGCCGCGATGAACGTATCCCAGCCGGACGGCTGCGCCGGTAACGATTTCGCCCTCAACGGCAAATTCAAAATGACCGGGCTCCTTCAGCGCCGGGTGTTGTGGGCCGATGGGAACGATAAATTTTCCGTTACTATCTTGTTTTTCCATCTCAATGCCTCCTAAGTTTCAACCGGCGGTTCGGCGGCGCCACCGACCATCTGATAAGATTTTCGCAGTGGGTATACGCCTTCTGGCCAGTCGTCTGGCAAGAGAAGGCGACGAGGGTCTGGCGTTCCAACCACGTTGACGCCAAACATTTCCATTAACTCCCGCTCGTACAACGATGCCGAGGGGATCAGTCCGCACACAGAAGGCACTTCGGCTTTGCTGTAAGGCAAGCTGATCCGCAGTGTGGCAACGGCAGCGCCCTGGGCAAAATGGTAAAGCACTTCCAGATTGCCTTCGGTGGGGGCTTCTCCTTCCGCGGTAAGCGGCGCGGGATGATCCAATCCAGTAATGAAGGAAAGATAGCCCCACTGATTCGCTTTAAGAGTTTTTATAGCTTCCAGGAGGTTTTCAACCGATATGCTAAAGTCTAACCGGTTCTGTTCAGGTTGTTTTACCTCGGTTGCGTATTCTTTGAGTAATTGTTCGACGGTTTGCAAGGCTGCTTCGGTATCCATCATATTCCTCCATTATCCCGCGCCTGCGGCATTCGCCTGTGGATCTGGGGTTTCGCCTTTCAGGCTCTTAAGGAGCTGGACTACCCCGTAGATAATTGCTTCGGGGCGGGGTGGGCAGCCAGGAACATAGACATCCACGGGGATGACATCGGCGATGCTGCCGACGACATTGTAACATCCCTGGAATGCGCCGCCGGAGAGACCGCACGACCCCACCGCGATGACAAACTTGGGCTCAGGCATCTGGTTGTAAATGCGTACCAACCGGTCGCGGGCTTGCAAAGTCACGGGGCCAGTGCAGATCAACACATCTGCATGACGAGGGCTGCCCTGGAGCTTAATGCCGAAACGTTCGACATCGTAGCGGGGGGTCAGGGTCGCGAGAATTTCAATATCACAGCCGTTGCAGGAACCGCTGTTGAAATGGATTGCCCAGGGCGAATTGATGCGAGCCCAGCTACGGACACGGTCCAGTGCTTGCTGCCAGGGGTTTTCTAATTTGACTTCATTCATCGTTTACCTCTCTTGAAGGGCGGGATCGCCTGACTGTACCTGTAAATGTAAATTATCCAAGGATCAGTGCAATCAGCGCCAGCACTAAACCCACCAGAAATACGCCTGAGGCAAAATTCAGCGGGCTTGTCCCCAGCGCTAGCATCCCCAGGTGCAAAATTGCAAAGAAGAGAGCAATCAAAAAAAATGGCCGGTAGCCGGGAGCGGCAAGGTAGGTGGGCGCTTCTTCGCCGCTGCCGTAAACACTGGTTTTCATCGGGTTGGGCTTTTCTGGCCCTGCCAGAACCTGGCCGATCCACACGATTACCAGCACCAGGGGAATGTAGATCAAGAAAGCAATGGGAGGGGAGAGTAGGATTTCCATGATTAGTTTTTATCCTCCTGATTATCCGCCAAAGACTGCCAACAGACTCGCGGCGGCTGGAGCGGTTAACCAGTTTATCCATGCAGGCGCAAAGCCAAAAATAACGACGCCCAATGTCAACAAGATTATCGGAACGGCCATGATCTTTGGGGTTGGCTTGCCGTTCTCGACAGTTGCGGATGGCGTTTTCCGATACATGCGATTGACCAATGGAGCGTAATAACCTAAAGAAAGGACGCTGTTTAGCGCTGCAAAGATAACCAGTAGGATGATCCACAGGTTCTGCGTTTGGGCGCCGGCAACAAAGATCTGCCATTTTGACATGAATCCAGCCAGAGGGGGCAACCCTCCCAGCGCCAGAACGGCGATGCTCAATGCGAAGGCGGTCAGCGGATAGCGTTTGGAAGCGCCATTCAGATCATCTAAAGTCAACGGGTCATGGTCACCGCGAGCGATATGCAAGGTGTACAGAAGCGCTCCCGCGGAAAGGAAGGCTAATCCTTTCATGAGTGCATGTGTGAAGAGATGAAAGAAACCACCAGCCGCGCCGTTGGCGACTTTGAACGCCATTGCGGCGCCCAGGCCTACTAGCATGTAACCCATGTGGCTGAGACTGGAGTAAGCCAGCAGCCGTTTGACCTGGGTCTGACGTAAAGCCATCAGGTTTCCGACGATCATGTTTACGGCGCCAAAGCTGAGCAGCAGGCCACCCCAAGCGCTGGCAACGCTGCTAAGGCTGCCCAGCGCTCGCAGTAGGGCGACCAATCCAGCCTCGATGACAACGCCGGAGAGCATGGCGCTGATCCCGCTGGGAGCTTGCGAATGCGCATCAGGGAGCCAGGTGTGCATGGGGACCAGCGCGCTCTTGACGCCAAAACCAATCAGAAAGGCGGCGCCAGCGAGGAGAAGGACGGGGTCAGGGGAGTGTGCTGCGTTGCGGATTTCCAACAGATCCAACGCGCCGGTCTGCGAGAATACCAACACGATGCCAAGTAGCACAAAGACTGAGCCTGTAGCGCTTTGGACGAGATACTTGAAACCGGCTTCCAGAGAGGCGGGGTGGGTGGTGTAAAATGCAACTAACATGTAGGAAGTAATTGCCATTGCCTCGAACCAGACCCACAGGTTGAATAAGTCGGCGGCGCAGCCTAATCCGATCATGCTGCCAATCATCGCTGTCAGGAGGGCATAATATTTCTCTTCTCCTCTGTCTCCGGCCATATAAGCGGTAGAAAAGAGCATGACCATCGCGCCTAACAGCAGGACGACGACAGCCAACAAGAGGCCGATGCCGTCCATTCGAAGATGAATGGCGTTGACTGCCAGCTCTACCGGAGCGCCAGCCAGAACGGCCTGGCCAGCGAAGTAGAGTGGGTATCCGCAAGCTATCAGGGTAAGTACACCGAGCCAGGCTACGACGGGACTGCGTCGGTTATTACTGGCACGCAGGCTCAACCGGCCAACCAGGTAGATGAGCGGCGCGGCTGCAAGAGGTAAGGCGATTAACCAGATCAGTGCTGTGTTTGCGTTCATGGTTTTAACCTCCTGCTGCTAGGACAACCAGCACAACGATCAATCCAGCCAGGATGCCAAAGATGTTCCAATTAAGCAAGCCGGTGTGAGTGGCTCGGAGCGATTCGGCCCCTCCCTGGACGGCGTTGACGATTGCCCGGTTGATGGCTTCGAACCCGAAGCTGTCGGCGGCTGCCTTTCCAATAACCTGCAAGGCGTGGGCTAAGCCTGATAGCCGTTTGCGCTGCCACCAGGCGACCAGGCCTAATGCGACGACTGCCAGCGCGAGAAGTGTGGCAGGGGCTGTAATAACTTCCAAGATGAATAGCAGCGTCGTGGAAGCCTCAATGTCATGAAATGGAAGACTGGACTCCAAAAGATGGCTGAAAGGTCCGGCAAGCAACCAAGTTGTCACGGCGCCGATGGCGAGTGGAATGAGGGCGACTTTCATCGCTGTTCCGGCGTCATGCCCGTGATGTTTGCTTTGCGCCGGACCGTAAAAGACCATCCACACACACCGGAAGGTGTAAAGCGCTGTCAGGCCAGCGGAGAACACCATGATGGCATACGCCCAGATCGGGCCATGCGCCAGACCTGCCTCCAGGATCAGTTCCTTACTCCAAAAACCGTTCAGGATCGGAACGCCTGCCAGCGCCAGCGCGCCGACGACAAAGACAGCCCGAGTTAAAGGCATATGTTTGCCCAAATCGCCCATCTGGCGCATGTCGCGCGTCCCGATGCTGTGGATCACCGCGCCGGCTGCCAGGAAGAGAAGCGCCTTGAATACGGAATGACTCAAAAGATGAAATTGGCTGGCAAAGATGCCACCAGCGCCAATGGCGTAGACCATGTACCCTAATTGGCTGACGGTCGAATACGCCAGGACGCGCTTCAGATCATTGGAGACCAGCGCCATTACCCCAGCCAGGAGCGCAGTGATTACGCCGATCGCAACAACGGCGGTTTTCCAGCCTGGCACAGACTCGAAGGCAGGATAAAAGCGGGCCAGCAGGTAAACGCCAGCGTTCACCATTGTGGCGGCATGGATAAGCGCGCTGATTGGCGTAGGGGCTTCCATGGCGTCGGGCAGCCAGGTTTGAAACGGAAACTGAGCTGATTTTGCTGCGGCCGCGATCAGGAAACCAAATGCGGCAACCGTAAGTACGCTTGTGGGCAGGGTCTCGGCTTTTTCAATGAACAGGTTCAGATCGTAGCTGCCCAGTGCGCTGTAGATGAGCAGAGCGCCTGCAAGCAGCCCGATGCCGCCTAGCTGCGTCATCACCAGGGCTTTGATGCCGCCGTAAACTGCCTTGGGGTCATCGCTATTGAAGGAAATCAATGCATAAGAACAAAGGGCTGTAATCTCCCAAAAAACGAACATCAATAACAGGTTGGTAGTAAGCACCAACCCGGCCATAGCGCCGATGAAGAATAAGACGAGCGCAAAATACCGGCCAAGTTGAGCCTCACCGTGCATGTAGTCCACCGAAAAAATTACCGCGAGGCTGCCAATCACGGTAGCGATGGCGGCTAAAAACACTCCTAACCCATCAGCAACGAACGTAAAATCGCCGAATACCCCACCCACCGGCAGGGTCAGCGCTGTTTCGGACCGCGCAGATGGGATCAGAAGGAGGGCAGCGATGCCCGCTGAAAGGCTGAACAGGATGGCCAACGCGTTTTGAAGGCGCGGTCTGGCATCTCCTGTCCACCAGACCAGGATGGCACCTGCCCAGGGAAGCGCAATGATTGAGAGGATCAAAGTCGGCGTCATGTTACCTCTGCAAGGATGTCAGGGTTTTGATATCCAGCGAGCCGATACGCTGGCGGATTTGGACTGCCAGGGCAAGACCGACCACCGCAACGATCGTATCTACGACGATCACGATGATTGCCAGGCTCTGTCCCAACGTGACGTTCCCTGCCAACCGTCCGGCCAATACGAAGCCCAGCATCATCCCTTTGACCAGAATCTGGAGCGCAACGATGACCTTGATCAGGTTGCGGACGGCCAGGAGGCCATAAAATCCAATGCCGAGCAAAGCAACGGCTGCAACGATGATAATGCCTGGAATGGATAGATTCATACGTCATGCTCCTTTGCTGGGTGGTGGTTCCCCTCTGAAAGCAAACCAATGACCCCCAGCACCCCTGCAAAGATCAAAAGGGCTTGTAAAACAACATCCAGACTGCGATCTTCCCATAAAACTGTTTGCAGGGAGGACGCTTGGGCTTCCGGCAGGGATCGTAAAAATGCGGGCAGACAAAAATAGCCCAGCAAGGTAAGGAAGGCGATGATTGAAATCCAGGTGAGCGGCCTGGGGAGCAAAGATTTCAAGTTGGGCGTCTCTTCTCCGGAGATGTTGATGGCGAAAACAAAGAGCACGGTCACCAGCCCTGCCCCCACGCTCAACTCGATAACGGCCACTTCGGGTGCGCCTAGCATGTACATCAACAGTGCAACTAGAGCGCTGGTTGCTGCCAGCCAAATTGCAGAGATCAGCAACCGGCTTGCTCTGATTGCCATGATCGCGCATACCACCATGCCCGCCACAATCAGAATGAACACCATAACAGCCTCCTTGAGGTGGTGGGATTTCTAAAGAGCTCATGAAGCTTATACCTTAGATTGTGATTTTTGTCACGTGAGGGTTGTCCTAAATATTCGGGTTATTGTTCCTGAACCACATAAAGTTACAATGATTAATTACCCCCCTGGATTATTATTTCCGACGGTGAGAACGCCACAGGTCAATGAATACACTCCAGACCAGCAATCCGCCAATGAGCATAGAAATGCTGAATCCGATGATACCCAATATCGGGATAACAAACCAGGATTCAGAAGGGGAAACCCCCATTGCAAACGAAGAACCGATGATCATACCGGCAATGATCACACCGGCGGCCAGCCGATTGGTGATGATATAGGCGTGATTGACCGTTCTTGAGAAATCGGGAATGTCCAATCCGATTCGAAGCGCGCCGTCTTCGATTTGTTTCAACAGTATTTCTGTGGCGCGTGGCAAAGAACGAGCCAAGCGGAGGGTTTCTCGAAGCGAACTGGCAGCCCCTAGCAGTAGGCTTTGCGGGTTGAGCCGTTGCCATAGGAGCTGCTGCGAGACGGTTTTGCAAATGTCCAGGATGGCCAGGTTGGGATCTAAACGCAGGGCGACATCTTCTCCCTGGATGATGGTTTTAATTGCCAGGACCATTTCGCTGGGCAACTGGATTCCATTTTGGTAGATTGTGATTAAAGTCTCAGAGAGCAACCGAGCAAAGGAAATTTTCCCTAAAGAAGTTTCAAGGTAACGGTGCAAGATATGGTCTATGGATCGGCGCAACCGGTATTCATTGACCTGTTGAAGCGGTTTCCCAAGAAATAAGAGCAGCCGGACAAACTCCAGGCTGTCGCGGTTTATGATGGCGTTGACCAGATCCCCTAACGCCTGGCGCTGCTCTGGAAGCAGACTACCCATCATCCCCAGATCAATGTAATTCAATACGCCGGTTTCTGGGTGAATGAGCAAGTTCCCAGGATGCGGATCGGCATGATAGAAGCCATCAATCAACAGCTGCTGGAAGATGCTGCGGATCAGGGTATCTGCGACTTCAGAGCGATCAACCCCCGCGGCGTCTAAAGCAGGCAGGTCATTGATCTTAATTCCCTCGATGGCTTCCATCGTCATGACCCGTTCGGTAACATACTCCCAGTAAACATACGGCACATGTACGCCGCTCAGGTTCATCATGTTCTTTCGCAAACGGTCTGCATTGGCAGCTTCGTTGCGATAATCCAGTTCCTCATTGAGAGTGCGGGAAAATTCTTCGACGATTGCAATCATGCCGAATCGTTTGCCCCAGGCTGTCCGGTTTTCGACCTGGCGAGCAATCTGCCGGATGATTTCAAGATCGGAATCAATTTGCGGGCGAACTCCGGGCCGCTGCACTTTGACCATCACAGGTTGCAGGTTTAACAAAATGGCTTTATGCACCTGCCCTAGAGAGGCAGCGGCGATCGGCTCACGGGAGAATTCTAAAAAAATTTCTTCGACCGGTTTTCCAAGCTCTTCCTGGACGATTTGATATACTTGGTCCAGCGTGAAGGGTGGAACCGAATCCTGCAATTTTGAGAATTCGGCGGTCCAATCCGGCCCAAACAGGTCGTCCCGACTGGCAAGAATCTGCCCCAGCTTGACATAGGTAGGCCCCAATTCCTCTAACATCAAGCGCACCCGTTCTTGTGGAGGACGACCGTCCATGTCCCCAATGCGGATGCGGAATTTTTCTCGCAGGATGCGTCGTACTTCTTGTATGTCTTCCTGGTCAATCAAGATGCCGAAGCCATAGCGAAGCAAGATGGCCTGAACATCTCGCCAGCGGATCAAGCTGCGCACTGGACGCGTAAGATTCATCATTCTATCTATATTGTAACCCAGCCAACTGGCGGCGGATTGTTTTTTTGACCGAGAAAAGCGAATTCAGGAGAGGTAGAGGCGCTGTCGGTGAATTCTGTCAGTGGCCGAACACAACCTTCAGGTCATCGACTTGGCACATGAGTTGTTCTTGAGGCGCAAGCGCCTGCCTGGCCTGATCCCGTACGGTATTCACGCCAGCGAAGAATTCGCGCATCATCACTACCAGCAGGTATCGCTGGTCGGCGTTCAACCTCAGGATTTGGTTGGGATCATGGATTAAAGCCCCCGCGAAATTCATAAATGCCATTTCTTTCCATAAACCAATCTCAATAGGAATACCGAAATCCTTTTCAAACTTTTGTTTGTCCAGCTTATGGTCGAACAACGACATCATGAAGCGGTACTGCATCCGCTCCAATTTGCCAAATTTACGGGTCGCAGCCAATGGCCAACGCTTTGCCCGGATATGCTGGTTATATTGGTTCAAGGAAAACGTATTAACGAATAATTGGCCGTCCAAATAGCTGAAAGAGCCAGAGCCTGTCCCTACATATTCATCATATTGCACAATGTATTCATCCAGCAATCCTTCGCCCTTGCGTGAGTAAGTCCAGACAGACATAGGCTGGTAAGCTTCATTGAGCTTCTGGTTGATCAATTCATACCATCTTGCTTCGCGGCGGTAATTGACTTCTCCCAGAACTTTCATTGATTTCTCAACGGAAGGGGCGCTCATCAACGGGTAAAACGTGCATTGCCCCACACCCGATTCGACTACTTTTTCGACATCATTAATTAGAGTTTCTTCCGTCTGCTGGGGGAAGTTGAAGATCATGTCGGCATTCAGGGTTGGCAGGCGGTGGTTAAACTTCTGAAGGCGTTCCAGGATTTCTTCTCCTGAGCCAAACTTATCGAAGCGGTTCATTTGTTTTAACAAGGTGTTGTCAAAGCTTTGAATCCCGACGGAGAGGCGGTCTACACGGCCTTCCAACTCTGAAATGATCCTTTCGTTCAGGTGATTGGGATTGGTTTCACAGGATACTTCTTTGATCCCGAAAAGTTTTTTCGCCAGATCGATGGTGGAGGTCAGTTCATCCACCAGAATCGTAGGCGTGCCGCCTCCAACATAGGCAGATTCGAACTGGTAGCCCAGGTCTGAAACCATCCACAATTCTTCTCGCAGCCGTTTGAAATAATTCCGGGCTTTTTCTTCGTCGAAAATGAAACGATTAAAGGAACAGTAAGGGCATAACCGCTCGCAGAAAGGCACATGAATATACAGTACGTATTTTTGGCCCGGTTTTGGGGCGGGCAGGTGACTATTCTCTTTTACTGGGTTCAGTTTCAATTGGGTGCTGATTTTATACCGCATGTAAAGACTGATCATCTTTGCGGCCAGGCTTTGCATTTTTGATGCTGGCATTTTTTTGAACCTTTCGAGAGCCGGCAAGAGCACTTTGCGTTGGTTGCGGCTGTTTTCGTGTTAGCTTTATCGCAAACTACTATATTATACTTTTGTTTAAGTCATGGTTTATTACTGATTTTTGTTGTGTTATTTTAGAAAATTTTCGACCTGGTGGTCAGGTCGAAAATAGCGCGCATCGCCGTGATTTAAAAGCCGAAGCAACTTCGTGAAATGTCTTGACTTTTCTAACGCGCTGCGTTATTATCAATTTATAACGCAGCGCGTTAGAATTTGATTCTAGAGAAAGGATGATGCCATGACAACCGAAGAAAAGTCTGGACGGGAAGGACGCGGCGCCTTTTATGAGATCTCTCGCAAGGTTCTCCTGGCTGCTATTGGCGCGGCTGTAGTTGCCCAAGATGAGATCGAGGGCTTTGTGAACCGCCTGGTAGAGCGCGGCGAGATGGCAGAGAAGGACGCCCGCAAGCTGGTGCAGGAGGTGCTCGACCGCCGGGAAAAACTCGAAAAGGAACGGCGCGCAAGCCGCGAACAGGCTAGAGCCGGGGCGGTCGCAACTCGAGCTGACGTTGAGGCGCTCAGTGCCCGCATTGCAGAGCTGAATAAAAAGATCGAGGAATTGAAAAAAGAAAAAGGCGTTTGAGAACTATTATGCAATTTTTTTCAATGAGTCCAAAATTCTGAGCGCTATGATGAGGCCAGTGTGCCTTTAATTAAGCGATACGCTAACCGCAAGCTTTATGATCCCGGCACCAGACGGTATGTCACGCTGGATGATCTTGCCGAACTGGTGCGCCAGGGGGAGGAAGTGCGGGTGATTGACCACCAGACCGGCGATGACCTCACGACAGTAACGCTCCTCCAGGTGATTTTCGAAGAAGAGAAGCGCATTGGCGGCTTGTTGCCTCAGGTGATGTTGACGCGGTTGATCAAATCGGGCGGAATGGCATTAAGCGGAATGCGGGAGGCGGTGCATGCTTTCCTTGACCCGGGTGCGCATCTCAACATGGGAATTCAGCGCCGCCTGGATCGCCTGGTGGATTCAGGCCGCCTCTCGTCTGAAGAAAGCCAGTGGATCGCGAGTCTGCTTCTCGATCCGGAACTGGAGCTTGAAATGATATTCCCGGTGGAAGACCAGGCTGAGCCAGAGCAGATCGAGGCGCTTCTGAAAGAAGTACAGCGCCTTGAAGAGGCTTTGAAAGAACTGGAAAGCGGAGCGTAAGCCTTTCTCTCCTTTGTGAGTCCCAATACATTACGAAGAGAGACTCTGCTGATTCTTACCGGATTTCAAATACCTGGCCTGCGCTGCTGCCCTCAAATTCCGGAAAATAGTAGGCGTAGGCATGGGCTGGCAGAACATGGTATTTGCCTGGCTGGTTGGGGATCAGGCGGTAGGTCAATTCGTAACTTCCTGCGGGCATAAATTCAGCCATCCAGCGGATATGGTCATGGTAAATCTGGGGGTGGCCGAAGAACCACCAGCCATAACCTGATTCGAACGGGCGACGGGGATCATAAGGCAAAGATGTCTGCTGGCCAAGCTGGCTGGTTTTGAAACCCAGGTTTACAATTTCTGTGCCAGCAGGAATGAAATCTTCCACCACCAAGTAATAAGCCGATTCGCCTAATGTGAGCGTTAACTTGACCAGGATAGTCTGACCCGGTTCCTGTTCGCTAATCTGGTAGGCTTCGATGGGCGGGCACTTTTGGGCCGTGCAATTTTCTCCGGTCAGGTAATAGCTGCGTTGAATTGCCAGCCCTTTTTGGACGGGCTGGACGAATTCTACGGGCTGGTGGAGCTGCAAAGCTGTGCGGTAATACAACCGGCCTGCGCCGACGCTGCGGTTGAGGCGAAGAGCGTTTGGAACGCCGGGCAGCAAGTCGGCCAGGGGGGTTTCGACATTGACCGGCGTGAGGGAGGTGACTCCATCCGCTTGCCCCTGCGCAATAATTTTATCGTTTAGGGATGCGGAAAATGTGTAGCTCGATTGCAATTCGCCGGTTCCTTTTAAAACCTCATTCAACGCCATGAGCGCCCAGGCGCTGTCATAGCTAGAATACCAGCCGCCGCCGGCGCGCCGGTGGGCGATCAAATATCGAACGGCGTCGTTCAGCAAGTCGGAGGCCGGGTCAATGGTTGCCAGGGCCATGACGACCATCGCTGTGTTCAGGTTCGGCGTGGTCAGGTTGATTTGCGTTGGGGCGGGTTCTTCCCAGTGCGCGCCAGAAGATGTCCTTAAGGCCGCTCCTTTGAGGTTAGAAACCAACTCAGAAGCTCGCCCATCGGCGGGATTAGCCCGGTAGAAGAGCAACGCCAGCAAGGCCTTTGACCAGGGGCTTAACCGGTCGCGGGCATCGTATAGCAAGGCGCTCTCTGACTGCGGGAGGCCCGACTGCGCCAGGGCGTAATGTTTGAAAACCAGCCGGTCGAGCTGCCAGGTGTGGTTGAGCGTTTCGGGTGCTTCCAACGTGGCAATGAGATATTCTTGAGCTTTTTGGATGGCGCTACCATTAATCAAAATGCCAGCCTGGTGCACCTGGCTTAATCCCAGCACAACGTAGGCGCTCAAATAATCATTGCTCTCTAGACCTGCCATCCACCCCCAGCCGCCGTCAGCGTTCTGGCTGAGCAGGATTTGTTTTAGACTTCCTTGAATAGCGGATTCGAGGTTTGCTCGCAGCGTAGGAGATTCCAGCCCGTTTTCGGTCAAAACCCGGTAGGTTTGTACATTTGCCAATAAGCGAGAAAGGTTCGCTTCGGTCAATTCGGTGGGGTAATTCTTTAATACCTCTAATCCGGAAATGATGGCAGCAGCCAGAGAGGGAGAAAGTTCTAGGCTCAGAGCGCCCCCGACAGGAGTGTACCGAGAAGGCAGGCTGATAACTTCCAGGCGGTCTCCTTCTTGCGGCAAGATGCCAGCAGAAGCATAGGTCTGTGGCGAGCTGTACTTCAGTACCGGCAAGGAACCAACCTCGGGCCGGGCAGAGTCCTGTAAATCTCCAGCCTTTGCGCTGAAGACCAGTTCAACATTTCCAATGTCCTGAACAGTCCCCCACCAGGTGACCTGGCGATGATCACCGGCTGGAATGACGATTGGCTGAATTTCCTGCCCGGCGTCATCCAGCGCGAATCCGATCGCCTGAAGCGACACGTCGGCATTCAGCGGGGTTGGGGTGTTGTTGTGTACAATGGCCGATAATGCCACATGATCTCCGACAACCAGGAAACGCGGCGTTACCGGGCGAAGCATCAAATCTTTGCCGGTAACAATTTCGCGAACTGCTTCACCGACAAGGGTTTCTTTCGTTAAACCGCGCACGGTTACCACCCAGGTGGTAAGGTTATCCGGCAGTTTGACGGTCAATATTGCGCTTCCTGCTGTGTCAGTTTCGACGCTGCCATTCCAATAAGCTGTGTCCTGGAAATTTGAACGGATTACAGGAGGCAAGGGGCCCATTCCGCCCCCGCCCCTCCCATCTGCGGCAAACAGGACTGCTCGCTGCGAATAAGCCGCCAGAGGGAAGCTTGTCGAAACTCCCAATGGAATATGGTCGTAAAAGGCGGTCAAGATATCTTTTGCATTTGGATCGGTCAGCGCCAGCAAAGCCTTATCTACCAGTGCAACAGAAAATTCTCCCTGAACCGGCTTGCCTTGCCAATCGGTCACACGGATGCTCAAGTTGACTTCGCTGCCGGGTGTTGCAGCGGCTGGCTGTGGCGTTACTTCTACGTTCAAGTGTTTGGTTTGCGGTTTGACGAGAATCTCCAAATATCCGCTGCGAAAATCGGGTTGTCCGCTGGCGGTTGCGCCGATCAGGGTGACGGAAAGATACCCATTAGGAGCATACTCTGCTTCGATGGGAAGATTAAATTCATAACTTGCGGATTCGAATTCAATGACCGAAGTTTGCAGGATTTCACCTTTTTCGAAGGTGATTAGCCCGATCGTTCTTCCTGGAAAAGGATTGGGTATGAAGATGCGAGCGGTTTCACCACCGGAATATTCAGTGGCATTACTTCTTAAGCTTAATTGTTGATTGGCCAGTTCCGGCCAGGATGCGCCTGCCGGGCCGGTTACCCAAACGAGGACTTGCGTCAACGCACCTTCGCCCTTCACCTCAAGCTGGTAAGTTCCCGGTTCAGGCGGGATAAATTCCAGACGGGAGCGACCTTGAGAGTCGGTCTTGAACTTCACGCTGCTGATAGCACTGAAAACAGGTTTTACGCTATCACGGTAAGAGAAAACGCCGGCTGGGTCTTCAGTTTCCCAGGATATTTTTTGCAGCTCGGCGCGCAGATCGTGGTTGCCGGATGGGCTGATTTTCCAGTCTATGGTTTGGATCTGAAACCCCAGCGGCGAGCCGGTTTTTCCTACCCAGGTCTCAGTTTTTACGCCGATGTAAAACTTGCCGGGGTGCAGCACCATTTCTGCCCGCGCGCTGACGGGTATTTGACTTTCATCTTGGCCGGTTACTTCCAGGGTGAGTATCTGGCGCTGGTCGTTCGTCAAAAGATTAGAAAGGTCGCTTGCAAGAAATTCAAGGCGAACGCTTCCATCAGTCTGGGTAACGATATCCCCCTCCTTGATAACCTGTCCAAACGGAGAGTAATCTAAAAAGGAGGCCTGGGACCAGTAGAAAGCGCTTTTTCCAGCTACCCATTGATCGGGGAGGCTAAGGCTTTCTGGGCGCGCATACAAAATCCAGTGCACTTTCAAATTCCCCGCAGGGGCGCCAAAATAATAATTTGCCTGGATGTTAGCGGCGAGATCCTCGCCAGTGAATTGGTCTTCCTCTTCAAAGCTGGCAAGGATCTCAAACTCTGGTTTTCGATATGCTGCAACCTGAAAATCCAACTGGCTGTACTGGCCATCCTTCAGCGCCAGGCTGTAAGTTCCCACTGGCGCATCCTGTGGCAATTGGAAAGATCCGCTGGCCGTCCCGTAGGGAGACAATGGCAGAGATTGGGTGGTTAAAAGCGGCCGCTCACCGGCGGTTGGAGAATATTCTCCGTAGATATTCACAGAAATTGACTGAAGGCCGGGCAACGCATACTGGCCGTACTCCTCCTGGCGCAGGATAACCCGGAAGTTGACGGTCTGTCCTGGCTGATAAATGGGCCGGTCGGTGTAAAGATAGGCGAAGTCCTGGCGATTATACTGATAGGAGGGCAAACCGAAATCCCAGCTTGCAATGCCGTTGTTCCAATTCTCCAGGCCAATTCCAAAATTTTCCTGGCCGGGTTCACCGGTCACAGCGTAATATGTAATTTCCCCATCATAGCCAGCAAGGGGAAAACGGGCGATGCCCTGTTCATCCGTAACAGCGCTGCCGGTGAAATTAAATTGATTATCGTACAATGCAATCGTTTCGCCGACGATGGGTTGCCGGGTTTGGAGGTTTGTCGCCCAGATGAACATTTGCTGCGGGCTGCGCTTCATCAAAAGATGAACCTGGCTGGAGACGCCTAAAAAAGGCCTGAGGTAGTAACTGTTTTCCAACTTCACGCCAGGGGTCTTGATGTTGATAAAGTACAGCCCGGTTTCTAAGGAATGTCCGGCGGGTGTGAGAGGAATTTCTATGAATGTACTGCGATTAGGGGGTAAAGCCAGCGCTTGTTGCCTGGAGGTGGTGAGTGGCGCAGCATCTTCCGGTAGAGATTCGAATTCTGACTGCTCGTTAAGCTGGATGAACCGGGCGAGGTCTAGTTTTCCTGTTTGTACCCGGATGGATGAGATATTGGTGGCCTGAGCTTTCAGGCTGGGTTGCTCTGGCAGGATGAAAACCGCATTGGTGCTGTACTGAAGGACAGGGATGTTCAGGGCAGGAGAAGCGGGCGCCGTTCGAAAAGCCAATTTGGTCTCTTTACCGAGCGGCTGACCCCAGCGATCCTGCAGAGCAGGAGAGATCGTAACGGTATAAGCTGTGTTGGCTTCGTAGATCCCAGAGATGTAAACCACATTCTCATCGCTGGTGGCATAGATCTCTTGCTGGTAGATGGCCGGTTCAATCTGGATGAAATCGGCTAGTTTTTGACGCTTGATTGGGTTGTTAAAGTTGATCACCAAGCTGGTGTAGCCGCTGAAATAACGCAGCAGCTCCCCTTGTTTGGGATTGGTGCTTTGGACGGCCAGGGGATCGGTGGTCAGGAAAATTACATCTTGCGCGCCGGATAAAGCTACGCCGCTTTTTCCAAGTAATTCGCTGGCGAGCTTTAAGGTGTACTCTGTGCTGTGAGATAAAAGCGCCTCCGGTGCAAAGGTGACCACACGGTCCTCTTCTGACCAGGTGAAGCTACCGTTCACAATGGCGCCATCCGCACTGGCGAGCTTGAGGTTCTGCTCAATGCTGGCGCGGTCCATGGGTTGATTGAATTTAAGTTCGAACACGCTGTCCGGATACAGGGGAAGATTGGGATCCGGTTTTATCGAAACCAGCCTGGGCGCGGCCGTGGTGAAAATCCATTCAACCGCGGCTGCGCCTGGATCCAGAGGCATACCAGAAACGCTGATCAGGGCAGAGTTCATTTGAACCCGGTAAGAAATACCGCCCTGCAGCGGGGGATCCGGGTAAAAGACGTATGTGCTGGTGTTTACCCATTCGCCCCTGCCGGGCGCTTCGGGCGAAAGGGTAAAAGCGGGCGGGGTGTTTTCCTCCGCTCCTAAAGGGACAACGGGTTGGTTAAAGGTGGTCATGACGGCGCTGTCTGGACTGCTATCAAATTCATTGAGCGCCGGGATGCGTTCGGTTACCTGAAGGGAATCAGGTGTGCGGAAGCGAAATTCCGCCGGCGCTGCCAGCGCCAATCCATTGGCTGCTTTTGCGCTTGTTTCTATCTTCACAACAATCCCAGTTTTTGGCGGTAGATCCTCGGAAGGAACGAACTGGGCGGCGCGATTTTCATCCAGCCACTCGAATCGACCAGGGAGAGGTGGCTCAATTTTAATTGAAGCTTCAACAGTCTCGCGGTTCATGGGCTGGTTGAAGAAAAAGGTAATGCCACTTGTATAATTGATATCACTACCCTCAATCGGGCTGATCTCTGTTATAACAGGAGGAAGCGCTTGAGGCTGGAGGGCTGCCGGTTCGGCCTTGGTCGCGATTTCCTCTGTTAGAGATGGCTTTTCCGCGCCAAAGGAAAGCCCTGTACAGGCCAAACTGGAGATAACCAGGATATTGACGATGAGAAGAAGGGTTTTTCTGCGACGTAATATCGCTTTAGGGGACTGTAAAGAACCTGCCATTCGGTTAACCTCCTGATCCTCATACCACATTATATATCAATCCGTTGAACGAAAACCGGCAGGTTCGTATTCCTGCCGGTTGAGTGTGGGTTTTATTGATTTCAGTTTGATTATTTATCGTGCATCATACGGGTAGGCGCGCCGCCATACTGGATTGGTGAGTGCAACACCGAACCGCTTTTCCGTTCGCTTTACAAGATTTACGGCTAGCTCATTTCCCCTCTGGATCAGGGAAGGTAGATCTACACCAATTAGTTCACCGTTTGCTACCCGAATTTTTCCATTGACGATCGATAAATCCACTTTATCAACTTCGCAGAAAATTAAAGCTGCTACAGGATCGTGAATGCCGCCTGCGAAGGATAGTTTACGCAAATCGACGCCGATCAGGTCGGCTGTTTTCCCTGGAGCAAGTACGCCGATGTCATCTCTACGAAGGACCATCGCGCCGCCTAAAATTGCAATTTCAAGCGCCTGGGTTGGGGAGATTGCATCTGCCCCAAAGAACGCTCGCTGCATCAAGAGCGCATTTCGAGCCTCTCTCAACATATGCGACGAGTTGTTTGCCGCGCTGCCGTCAACCCCAAGGCCGATCTTTATCCCTCCTTCTCGTAGCATTGGCGCAACCCGGCAGACATTCGCCGCGGTGTACATGTTGGAATTCGGGCAGTGACTAATTCCTGTGCTGGTCCTTTTAATAATTGCAATTTCCTGATCGTCAATCGATGTAGCATGCGCATACCAGACATCCGGTCCGACCCAACCCAATTCTTGCGCCCATTCCACAGAACTCATCCCAAAAGTTTGTTTCATAAAGTTGGCGTCATCTGTGGATTGCGCTAGATGGGTGTGGTTGCCCACCCCATACCGTCTTGCCATTTCAATACTTTCAATAAATACCCTCTTGGTAACTGAAAAAGGTGCGCTGGGCGCATTCTCGATCCTGGTCATTCCACCGAATTCTGGATCGTGATAGGTCTTAATCAGCCGCTCTGTATCTATCAGGATATTATCTTCATTTTCCAGCAAATCGTTGGACAGGAGAGCGATGTCTTTTTGACCAAGAGAATGACTGCCTCTGGCGTGATGGTAACGGATACCCATCTCGGCGGCAGCTTTAATGGCTGTATCATGATGCAAATCGGCGGATGGACAGAGGTAGTTGTGATCGACCGTGGTTGTGCAACCAGAAAGCAGCAGCTCAGCTATATTAACTCTGGTAGCGACGTCCAATTCTTCATCGCGCACTTCGCTCTTCAGTAAGTACATATCGCGTAGCCAGGGAAACAGGTCGACGTCTTGCAGTGTGGGAATATTTCGGAGGAGGGCCTGGAAGAAATGATGGTGGAGATTAACCAGACCTGGAAGAACTACATGGCTGTTCAAATCCAGGCGTTGGTTTACTGATTTCCCCTCATATTTGCCAGTTCCTATTGCTTCTATTGTATTGTTGTTGATCAGCAACCATGCATTCTTTAAGACTTTCCGCTGCTCGTCGAAAGTAGCCAGGGTATCGATATTTTCTAACAACAAGAGGCTCATGATTTCTCTCCATTTTACAGTGAAATGCCATGTCAAAACGATTCCAGCATCGGATCGTACGGGTAGGCACGCCGCCAACCCGGATTACTGATCGAGTACCCATTATTTTTTTCCATGCGGCGGACAAGCTCCCTACCCAATCTATTCCCTTCATTGACAAGGGCAGGGAGGTCTATCCCCACCAACTGACCATTCGCAACGCGCATCTTTCCATTAACAATTGAAAGGTCAACCCTATCTACTTCGCAAAAGATCAGTCCGGCAACCGGATCATGAATCCCGCCCGCGAAAGGCAGCTTACGAAAATCTACGCCGATGATATCGGCAACCATTCCAGGTTTAATCATACCGATATCGCCTCTTCGCAAGATCATGGCGCCGCCTAATATGGCGACCTCTAGCGCCTGGGTGGGCGACATGGCATCGGCTCCGTAAAAAGCCCTTTGCATCAATAGGGCATTTCGAGCTTCCCTTAACATGTTAGAAGAGTTATTAGCAGCGCTCCCATCAACTCCAAGGCCAATTTTAAACCCTCCCTGTTTTAACATAGGCGTCACCTTACAGGTTCCGGCTGCGGTGTACATGTTGGAATTGGGGCAATTGCAAATCCCTGTTCCGGTTCGCTTGATGATTGCCATCTCTTCGTCGTCTAGAATAGTTGCGTGGGCGTACCAGACATCGGGGCCTACCCAGCCAACCTCTTCTGCCCAAACCACCGATTTTTTACCAAAAGTATTTCTCACAAATTGGTCGTCTTCTGGAGATTGCGCTAAGTGGGTGTGATTGCCAACCCCGTATTTTCTTGCCATTTCGATGCTTTCAATCCATAGACGCCTGGTTACCAGAAATGGTGCGCATGGTGCATTTTCGATCCGGATCATCCCGCCAAATTTTGGGTCATGATAGGTTTTGATAAGGCGTTCTGTATCTGCCAGGATGTCATCTTCGTCTTCTACGAGGTGATCAGGGGTTAACGCGCCGTCCTTCTGTCCCTGAGAATTGCTGCCGCGGGCATGATGAAAGCGGATCCCCATTTCCTGGGCCGCTTTGATCTCAGTATCATGGTGCAGTTCGTTGTTTGCGCGGATATAGTTATGATCGACAGCGGTTGTGCAGCCGGTTAAGAGCAATTCCGCCACATTAATTCTTGTTGCAATATCAAGGTCTTCATCTCGAACCTCTCCCATTAATAAGTACATATCGCGTAACCAGCGGAATAAAGAAACATCCTGCAAGCTGGGGATATTTTTAAGCAAAGCCTGGAAGAAGTGATGATGCAGATTGATTAAACCTGGCAAAACGACATATCCATAAAGATTCAAGCGTTGATCTACAGGTTTGCCTTCAAACTTACCAGTTCCGAGGCTCTCGATAATATTCTCACGGATCAAAATCCAGGCATTCTTGAAAACACGGCGCTGCTCATCGAAAGTGGCAAGAGTATCGATATTTTCTAATAAAAGTGTGGACATCAACAATCTCCTTTCCAGGTCTTAAATATTTTGCCAACACAACAAATGATGCCATAAGGCTAGAGGGGGAATGTCACCCAGAAATTACGGAAGACGTCCCTGAATTTTTTAAGACATTATCGCCTCAATTTGAACTAAATTGCTTGACTTTGTGAAATGACCTTGCTATAATTTTAGCAACAAATAGGTAAAACGTCAAACGTTTAACGTAAATCTATTTCAATGGGATATTCTACTGTGTCTGATAGATTCGAACACATCACCTCTGTTTCAACGCAATTAGATCAAATTCTCCGCAACCGAATTATCAATGGGGTTTATGCAGAGGATACCCGTTTGCCTTCTGAAGAAAAGCTGGCAGATGAATTGGGTGTAAGCCGCCCTACGTTGCGCACCGCTCTTACAAAACTTGCTGCCGAAGGATTGATCTCCCGGAAGCAAGGTCACGGGACGTTCGTCAACAAGCACGTCATTTCTGTTGATGCAAAACCAAAAGAATATTGGAACTTTATCAGTTTGATCGAAAGCAGCGGTCGGGCGGCCTCTGTAATAACTGCAAAGATCGAAAAAAGGTTTCCGACACCCGAAGAAATTGAAGTCCATGGCGATTTGCCTAAAGAAAAATTTATGGCTGTTCAAAATATATTCCTGGCCAACAATATCCCCATGATTTATTCAACCGGTCTAATACCGCTCAAATTGGTTAAGGTGAAGACCGATCATTATGATTTCACACAACCGATCAACGGGTATATTAAGGAATACTGCCAACAGGAAATTGCCTACTCATCCTCGGATATCAGCGCCAGTTTTCCGCCCCCTCAGGTTGCAGAACGTCTCAATCTAAAACCCAATACGCCAGTTTTGCTGTTTGTCGACATTTTTTACAATCTCCAGCATCAGGGTTTGCTTTACGGCATCAGTTATTACTGCGATCAGCACCTCAGGATTCGCGTGGCACATTCCTGGGGATAAGTTTGCTGGTTAACTTTCCCCTAATTTTCCAATTTCTCCCTGCAAAGGAGGCTTGCTCTTGGCTAATACAACCGGTGTAGCCGTCAAGATGGTGAATATCACCAAATCGTTTGGGAGTGTACTTGCTGACGACCAGGTTAACTTTGAACTTTTGCACGGCGAGATTCACGGTTTGCTGGGAGAAAATGGGGCAGGGAAAACCACCTTGATGAATATTTTATATGGACTTCACCAACCCGATTCAGGTGAAATTATTATCCAGGGTGAGAAAAAAGAAATTTCTTCTCCTCACAAAGCGGTGGAAGAAGGCATTGGGATGGTGCACCAGCATTTCATGCAAATCCCAACCCTGACAGTGATTGATAATGTGATTTTGGGATTAGAGAGTCTTAACTCCTTTAAGTTAAATCGGGCGAGAGCACGCGAACGGTTAGTGCAAATTTCCAAGATTTATGGGCTTCAGGTTGATCCAGACGCTTGTATCTGGCAGCTTTCTATTGGAGATCGGCAGCGGGTTGAGATTTTAAAGGCTCTTTATCGTGAGGTAAAAATTTTGATCCTGGATGAACCCACTTCGGTATTAACGCCGCAAGAGACCACCGAGTTGTTTCATACCATCCGAAAACTGGTAGATGCCGGTCTTTCTGTGGTTTTTATCACCCATAAATTGGAAGAGGCGATGTCCATCACCGACCGGGTGACGGTTCTTCGCGATGGGAAAGTGGTTGCAACCCGAAAGACCCAGGACACGAATAAGGCGGAACTGGCCTGCTTTATGGTGGGGAGAGAGGTGCTTTTTCGGTTGAAAAGGGAGCCTTATGAAGACAAGCAAAAATATGAAGTTCTGCGCGTTGAAAACCTCACTGTAAAAAGTGATCGCGGTTCCCTGGCAGTGCGAGATGTCACGTTCAATGTTCAGAGCGGTGAAATTGTTGGGATTGCAGGCGTTGACGGAAATGGCCAAACCGAACTGGTTCAAGCGCTGACTGGCCTGCGGCATGTACAAGGAGGGTCCTTCTGGGTAGATGGCGTCAATCTGACCAATGCTTCACCCAGAGAGATCCTGGAACACAAGGTTGGACATATTCCTGAAGAACAGAATGATGCCCTGGTTGCCAATTTCACTTTGATCGAAAACCTGATGCTGAACCGTCACTATACCGATGAGTTTTCCAAATGCGGGATTTTAGATCAAGGGAAGATGGAATCCAGGTCTCGTGAGCTTATCCGGCAATATGATGTGAAAGCGTCGAGCGAAAAAGCAATTGCAAGGACACTGTCAGGCGGCAATAAGCAAAAGTTAATTGTTGCTCGGGAAATAGCAAGAGACCCAAGGCTTCTCGTTGCCGCTCATCCAACACGGGGTGTTGATATCGGCGCTGAAGAATCGATCCGTAACTTACTGCTTGAAAAACGTCGCCAGGGAGGTGCCATTCTGCTCGTTTCAACAAAACTAGATGAAGTTCTCAGCCTGAGTGACCGCATCCTTGTCATGGAGAAAGGGCGTATTGTAGGCGAGGTAACACGTGAAGAAGCCGACATAGAGAAGATTGGGTTGTTGATGGCTGGGACGAGGACAACGACGTGATTGAGAGAATCCAAAACCTCCTCCATAGCGATCAAATGGGTAAATGGGTCAGGCCATTTTTTACCCAGGTATTGATCGTCCTATTGGCATTTGTCCTGGGCGGTTTTGTTATCTTGGGTATTGGGGCGGATCCAATCGCAGCTTATGCCGCTTTAATCAAATCCGCCTTTGGAAACGTCAATTCCATCGCCGAGACCCTGGTGAAAGCCTGTCCTTTACTGTTGGCCGGTTTAGCGATCACGCTGGCATTTCGAGCAGAATTCTGGAATATTGGCGCCGAAGGCCAGCTTTATATGGGTGGCGTTTTGGCGGCAGTGGTGGGTATTTACTTTACCGGCCTCCCGCCTGCTGTTCATATTCCTCTGGCGCTTATTGCTGGTGTCCTTGGGGGAGCGATTGCTGGTTTTATTCCGGTGATCTTGAAAGCTAAATTAAGGGTAAATGAAGTTATCACCACTTTGATGTTGAATTACATCATCATCTTGTTTACCAGCTACCTGGATCAGGGGCCAATGAGCGACCCAATTATTAAAGCTGGAATATCCCGAAGGTTGCTGGAGACTTCCTGGATCCCCATCATGATCAAAGGCACTCGCTTCCATTGGGGAATACCGCTTGCTTTGCTGATCACAATTCTGATTGCTTTTTTACTCAGTAAAACAATGCTAGGTTTTCAGATCCGCGCAGTGGGTGAGAATGCTCGGGCGGCGCGGGTTGCTGGGGTTTCGATTAACAAAACGATTATCTGGACCATGATACTTAGCGGTGCCCTGGCTGGGCTTGCTGGCGGGATTGAAATCAGCGGTGTCCAGCATCGCCTGATCGAACGTTTTTCACCTGGCTACGGGTTTTTGGCGATTGCCGTTGCTTTAGTTGGCCGACTTTCTCCGATCGGCGTTATCTTTTCCTCGGTACTGTTCGCAGCCTTAATCGCCGGTGCAGATACAATGCAGCGAGTAGCAGGCGTACCCATTCCAGTCGTCTATCTTATCGAAGGATTGGTAATCATTTTTGCTTCGATCCGCTCAATCAGGATCAGGTCTCCGTTCCGAAGGAAGGTTACTGCATGATTGAACAATTCACTTCCGTGGTTTTTTTGACTGGTTTCCTGGCCTCTATGATCCGGATGGCGACGCCAATCGTCATCGTCGCCCTAGGAGAAATGGTCACGGAACGATCCGGCATAATGAACCTGGGGATTGAAGGAATCGTGTGGATTGGGGCGTTTGCCGGTTTTGCGACCACAATTCTGACAGGAAGTTATATCTGGGGTTTTCTGGTTGGTGGGATCGTTGGTATTTTATTTGGCTTGATTATGAGCGTTGTCGCTGTCGAATTTCACGGACACCAGATCGTTGCCGGGCTTGGGATTTGGATTTTATGCAATGGGTTGAGCGGCTTACTTAACCGCAGCATTTTTGGTATTTCGACTGAAAGACCGACGATCGTCGCAACGCTCCCGACGATCCCGATCCCTGGGCTTTCGAACATTCCAATCATCGGAGAGACTTTGTTCAACCAGAACATTATTGTCTATTTAACTATTTTAGCAGTGCCATTGATCAATTTTTTTTTCAAGGAAATCTCCTGGGGATTGAACATTGATGCTGTGGGTGAACAACCTCGTGCGGCCGATGCAGCAGGATTGAGAGTTGGGGTAATCCGCACATTATCTGCTTGTTTTGGCGGATTTTTGGCCGGAATTGGAGGGGCTTATCTCCCGTTGGCGCTTTACAGCATTTACACAAACGATATTTCAACGGGATTGGGATGGATGGCAATCGTTGTCCTGGTCTTTGGAAAGTGGCGTCCGTGGGGAATATTGGGCGGCGCATTGATTTTTGGCGCTGCCAATGCACTTAAATGGCGCTTACAGAACACTGACTTACCTTTGCCTTATCAGATTACGCTGATGCTGCCATATCTCGTCACGCTTGTCATGGTGATTTTCTTTGTCAGAGGAGGCAGCGGCCCTTCTGCACTAGCCAAACCTTTTGTCCGGTCTGAGAATTGAGATTTCTGAACGATTTTTGAAAATCGTCTCAGTGGAGTAAAAAGCACGCGCTGTAGGTAAAATAAACTTTTTGTAAAACCAAAGGAGAGAAAATGAAAACCCCAAAAGCATTTTTATTATTGGCAAGCCTTGTGGTCATCCTGGCGCTGGCTCTTAACGCCTGCGCGCCAGCCCCTGCGGCGCCAACCGAAGCCCCAAAGGCCGAACCTACGAAAGCCCCAATGACCGAACCAACCGAAGCCCCGCCTGCCGTTGAGCCCCCTTCTGAACCGTTTCGAGTAGCGATGGTTTTAGGATGCAAAATTGATGATGGCGATTGGTGCCAGGCTGGTTATGAGGGTTTGGAGGAAGCCATCAAACAATTTGGCGATAAGATTGAGACAACTTACACCGAAGATACAACAATCCCAGATATGGAAAAGGTCATGCGAGATTTTGCCACTGAGGGCTATGATCTTATCATCTGCCATTCATCCATTGCAAAAGAAGGCATCATGAATGCTGCTAAAGACTTCCCTGACACCCAATTTGTCTGGACTGATGGCGATGAAACCTTGCCGAATTTGGCAGTGGTGCGCTCTATGACACAGGAAGCCTCTTACCTGGCCGGTTTGATTGCAGGCAAACTGACTCAATCAAATGTGGTTGGCATGGTTGGCGCGATGGATATCCCCAGCACCCACCGCGGTTATGCTGGTTTCGAGATGGGATTAAAAGAAGCTAACCCGGATGCAAAATTGCTTGTCAACTGGACAGGCGATTTCGTGGATTTGAAGGGCGCTAAAGAAGCTACACTTTCGCAAATTGAAGCAGGCGCGGACATCATTCATGGCAACGGCGGCTCACTCAACCTTGGTACCCTGCAGGGTGCAAGCGAAAAGAATGTGCTGGCGATTGGTGCTGTGAGAGATCAGTATAACCTGGCCCCGAGTGTTGTCGTAACCAGCGTTGAATGGGGTTTTAAGAAGGGTTTTGCGATGATTATTGGGGAGGCTATGGAGGGGAAATTGAAAGTTGGCGATTTCTATGATCTTGGATTGGCTGAGGGCGCTGAATTATCGGATTACCACGATAACGCCAGTAAAGTCCCCGATGATGTAAAGGCGCTCGTTGAGCAAAAGAAAAAGGACATCTTGAGCGGCACTCTAGAAATTCCCAATATTGAGTCTGGAAGTTAAGCGAAGAGAAAGTCATACTCCACTGAATTAATCTTGCAGTACGGGGCTGTCATGGTGAGGGCAGCCCCCGTATTGTGTCTATCAATGACGAAAACCGGCAGGTTCGATTTTCTGCCGGTTTAGGGGCGAAACTGAAGAATTAGCTGCTGGAAACGTCGTGCAGACCATCGCAGATTACACGGTGTTTCGTTGAGATGTCAATTCATCAATATTTTATAAATTTTTAGAAAAATTTATCTCCCTGGTTGCGCGCATCTTCCTTTCGATGATATACTCCACAAAATGCTGCCAACGCTTCGGAAAATCCTCGAAATAGACGATCGTTTATCGCACCGGATCCGGCTCCACCCTCAGGATCGTTTTTGGTGGCGACTGAATTCTTTCCTTGCCCACACTGGCGACTCATGGTACTGGCTGGCGGTACTATTCCCTGTATGGATTCTCTCAAAGGAGGAGTGGCATAATCGGGCTGCTCTACTTGGGGGAGCGATAGTCCTTCAGGCGCTGTTGGTATTCGCGTTCAAATTTACCATCCGGCGACGGCGACCCGAGGGAGAATGGGGAGCGGTTTACCGAAGCACCGATCCGCACTCCTTCCCGTCTGGCCATGCTACGCGGGCAGGCATGCTCCTGGTTTTGGCCTGGGGTTTGGGGCCGGTCTGGTTCAGCCTGGCAGTCTCGGTTTGGGCTCCCTTGATGAGCTTGTCCAGGGTCACCATGGGGCTGCATTATCTTTCGGATATTTTGGTTGGTTTCATTTTTGGCTTGTTGATCGGCGGGCTGGTTCTTAACCTGATGCCATTGATTATGACCGTTTTTTCGTTCGGCTTTTATTAGTCGCTTTACCCCGCACTTTTGATCAAAAGAGCCGAATCAATTAACAAGGGACGCAGAAGAGATGACTGCGTCCCTGTTGGTTTTGATGGCAAAATATTTGTTTTTAGATCGTTGTTTTTAGATTTATGCAGCTCTCATTTGCGCGAAATCTGAGCGTATTCCTTGATCTTTGGCAATGCGATTGGCTCTACAGCCTGCAGCATACCAAAGCGAGAAGCGCCCAGGATGAGAATTTCGAGGATCAATTCGTTATATGTCCAGCCGTGGGCATTCGCAATCACGCACAAGTCGCTAAAATTTGGGGTAAGGCCTGGCAGGGTGTTGATTTCGATCAGCCTGGGGTTTCCCGCGTTATCCAGGCGCATATCGACGCGGGAGACATCCAGCGCTCCAATGGCCTTGTGGGCTTTGATGGCGAGCTCTTGAAGCTGGCGGGATAGCCGTTGCGGGATAGGGGCAGGGCAGAGAAAGCGGGGCACGCCCTTTTCGCCAGTATGCAGCGTCTTGGTCAGGTACCCATAAACGCCAGGGGTGGCTGTTCCGTTGTTATCAACCTCTAGAACTGGAAAACGGACGAATCCGTCGGGTTCATAAGCTTCTGGCTTGCGAGAATAACTACATGCGTCTGGACGCCCCAGGACGGCAACGGTAAACTCGCGGCCCGGCAGGTAGGATTCAACCAGCGCCGGCTGGCGGTAATTATTAAGCACCCACTGTACCTGTTTGCGAAGCTCTTCTTCGGTATGCACGATGGAATGCTCGCCCATCCCCATACCGGTGCCCTCGCGGGCAGGTTTGACAAATAAGGGGTATCTCAGCACAGGGTCAAGCGGTTCGTCGCCCTGCTCAAACTGTTGAAAGGCGGCGGTTGGAAGACCTGCTTCGCGCCAAATACGCTTGGTCATGGTCTTATCGAGCCCCAGTGCATTGGCCAGAACGCGAGAGGCGGTGTAAGGAATGTGCATCATCTCCAGCAGCGCCGGCACCTGGGCTTCGCGGGCGTCGCCGCCTAGCCCTTCAGCGATATTAAAACAGATATCCGGGTAGAACCGCTGCAATTCTCCTGGAAGGCTAGCGTCTGCTTGTAAAAAGATCGTGGAATGTCCGTCGGACTCGATCGCGGCCTGGATGGCCTGGATGGTCTCTGGTTTATCGAACTCCGCGCCGGCGTCTTCTGCCTGGTGGTCGGTGGGTGCGCTTTGCCCCCTCACGTTTGCGATGACTGCGACTCGCCAGGGTCGTGCCGGTCGCGGCCTGGTAGAGGGAGGCTTTTCGCTTTCTTGGGCTTCTTGTTCCTGGATGCTTACCAGGGCGTTCGATAGTTGCTCGTTCATTTTTCTCTATTTTTCCTTTCAAACCGCTGTTGTGGGCGCGGTTTGCCCAAAATAAAAAGGTGCAATCCTGCACCTTTGGTCATTAACCCCGGTTGCATGCATAAGGTGTGCTGTTCAGGGTGTGCTGTATTTCCAATACGGTAGTATACGCCTTTTTATCAAAATTACAAGCATTCTTTGGTAAAAATATGTTAAGAAAATTGTTAAAATTTTGGCGGTTGAGTGGGTGAAAGGACGAACATCTTATGGGTTGCCATTTAAGGAAATGAGGATTGGTTAAGAACCTTGCCTGGCGCAGAAAAATTTATTGACACATGAGGCGACCCTGGAGTATGCTTAACTTGGGGATGGATGAGCCCCGGTGGGCTTCCCGGTCTTCAAAACCGGCGGCGGGTCGTCAAGCGGGCCGCGGTGGGTTCGACTCCCATCCATTCCCGCCTGTTGCTGGTAGAAATGAAGGTGTGAGATGGATCAACCCTATACTCAAGAAACAGTTGATGCGCTCGTCCGGAGGATTCTCCGTGTAGATGACGTCACGTTAGGTACCCCCAAGCAGAATTACCTCATTCGGTATCGCGGTCGGATCTTTCATGAGGATACCGCTGCGGCATATGACCAGTTAACCGAATATCTAAAACCCTACGCGTTAATGCCACTCTTTCGCCTTGAGGGTGGGCGGCATGTTGTTTTGATTATCCCCCGCCTGGCACAGCCCAAACCCTCTAATCCAAGGGTAAACCTGTTATTGTTCATCCTCACACTGTTGAGTGTGTTAATAAGCGGAGCGCTCTATGGTTTGCAGGAGCCGCTGCCTGCAAACTGGCTTGAGGCGGCGTGGGTCTTGGTAAAAAGCGGTTTGCCTTTTGCTATCACGATGATCGTGGTGCTCGGCGCGCACGAATTTGGGCATTATCTGGCAGGTCGTTTTCATGGGGTACATGTAACTTTGCCGTACTTTATTCCTATGCCGCTCAGCCCGTTTGGGACGATGGGAGCTTTTATTAACATGAAAGAACCGCCGAAGAACCGACGGCAGCTGCTGGATATTGGGCTGGCGGGTCCAATTGCTGGCGTGGTGGTTGCAATTCCTGCTTTGCTCATCGGTCTGTACCAATCGACATTAAATCCACTACCGGCAGGCCCGCAAGCTAATGGTTTTTCACTGGAAGGGAATTCTATCCTTTATCTGGCGTTGAAATATATTGTATATGGAAAGCTGTTGCCTGCTCCGCCAGATTTTGGCGGCATTTCGCCGGTTTTATTCTGGCTACGCTACTTTTTTACCGGGCAGCCGCTACCCTATGGTGGTCTGGATGTCTTGATTGGTCCAGTCGCATTTGCGGCCTGGGCAGGTTTACTGGTTACCGGCCTGAATTTGATCCCGGCAGGGCAGCTTGATGGGGGACATCTTCTATATGTGCTCTTTGGGCGTGAGACTTCCCGAAAGATCTTCCCGTTTGTTTTGGCAGGGATGGTCGCGCTGGGATTCTTCTGGTCAGGGTGGTGGTTATGGGCGCTGCTGTTGTTCTTTCTGTTTGGGCGAAGTTTTGCTGAACCCCTCGACCAGATCACTCCTTTGGATACCCGCCGTAAGGTGTTCGGCGCGGTCGGTCTTGTGTTGTTCTTCTTGACGTTTACTCCTGTCCCATTATTGCTAATTCCCTGATGATGGTCTGTTCATTGTGTGAATGCGCTTACCATCCAGTGTTAAATATTCCTGCATGTTGTGTGCTGTAAGGCATGAATGCGCTGGAAGGATGCAGAGCAGTTCCCCTACCTGAATGCGTTGTATGTCGCCTGCTTCAAGATGTGCCACACCGTGCTCTTGAGAAAGCCCGCGCACATAAGCCCCTGGCAGCGGTTTGCCCCAGCGATTTTCTTGGGGCAGGGCAACCCGCCCATAGACGCGATGGCCGTCTTCTGTCAAAAAATCGGAAGAGAGGTGGATAGCGCCTCCATATAAGACAACTTCATTCCGTTCTGGGTGGAGCGCCACCACCGGGCATGCAACCGCGACAGCAATATCTTCATCCTGGCAGGCGCCGATTTGAACCTGCTGGGTATCATAGAAGATAAAGTTTCCTGGCCGTAATTCATACACACGGCCAGGATTACACAGGCTTGCCCCTGGAGTATCCCCCACGGAGACTTGAAGTGGTCCAAACCCCATGGCAGCCAGCTCGTCTCTGCTGTGATTGATGCGGTTAATGCTCTCCTGATAGATATGACAAATGTCTTCTTTTGAGGAGGCGCGATAACTTTGCCCAGCATGGGTGAGAAGCCCTTTGAAATGTAAATTCTGGCAAGAGGTGATCAGGCTGGCGAGTTGCCGGAAAGCAGCAAGATGATCCCAGGCGATGCCGGTACGGCCGTTGCCGGTATCTACTTTGATCCAGACATCAACCGGGGCAGATAGATGTTCCCTGAGAAAAAGGACGGTTTCGGGCGACTCGACCAGTATGCCAAAATGCATGCGAGCTGCCAAATGGTTGATCGTATCGATCTGGCGCAAGTTGACAGGAAATGCCAGTGTGATGTCTTGCCAGCCATACTGGGAGAAATAAATTGCCATGTCCAGCGAGGAAACAGTGATGGCTGTGACGCCTTCCGCCCGAAACCACTCCCCGATCTGCGCGGATTGGTGCGTTTTGAAATGAGGTCTGAAACGAACACCGGCGGCTTTCACACGCTGGCTCATGCGGTGGAGGTTATTTTTTGCAATTTCTTCATCTAACAGCAGGGTAGGTTTTTGAATCTGTTCAAAAATGTTCATCGCATTACCTTCCCCAAAAAATTTGGTCAACAAAATTATACACTTGCAATGAGAACGGCCAGGAATTTGGAAAAAGATCTTGCATTAATAGATAATATGTTCTATATTTATATTATGGATGCCTTTGAGAAATTTGCCTTTTTTCGGCAGGATATGGTTTTTGAAGATCAGGAATTCCCCAACCTCCTTCCTCAAAGCCTTTTGGGTAAGTTGAAATCCCATGCCAAAGCTGGGGTAGGCAGCGAGGATCATCCCTGCGACCAGAAATTTCCCATTTTTATGGCTACCATGGCTGGCGGCAGAAAGATTCCGATCTTGAAAACAATGCTCACCTCTGTTTGCGAGCGGAACTGTAATTACTGTTTTTGCCGGGCTGGCCGGGATATCCCCCGCCAGACTTTTCGGCCAGAGGAGCTGGCGGGCGCATTTATGCAGATGGTTAATAAGGGCATTGTGCAAGGGATTCTCCTCAGCTCTGGGATTGCCGGGGGAGGCTGCCAGACACAAGACCGTCTTTTGGCGACGGCCGATGTCCTGCGAAATAAACTTGGTTATCAAGGTTACTTACACCTAAAGCTGATGCCAGGTGCCGAATATGCCCAGGTAGAGCGCACCATGCAGCTGGCCAACCGGGTTTCGGTGAATCTGGAGGCGCCCACGATGGCCCATTTACAGCGGCTGGCGCCGATGAAAAGACTTATCGAGGAGCTGGTGCAGCCTTTGTGGTGGGTAGAGACGCTGCGCCAGGAAGAACCTTCTGATCGAGGATGGTCGGGGCGCTGGCCTTCCAGTACGACCCAATTTGTGGTGGGCGCGACAGATGAGACTGACCTGGATTTGTTGCGCACTTCCGAGTATCTCTATCGCAAGTTGCATCTGAAGCGGATCTATTATTCCGGGTTCGCACCTCTGCCCCAAACCCCTTTTGAAAACTTACCAGCGGTGCACCCGTGGCGGCGGATACGATTGTATCAAGCCGATTTCTTGCTGCGGGATTATGGTTTCTCATATGAAGATTTTCCCTACCTGCGGGATGGCAACTTGCCGTTGAATATTGACCCAAAACTGGCCTGGGCCAGGGAAAACCTTGCCGAGCAACCACTTGAAATAAACCGCGCCGCCCCTCAGGAACTGCTACGCATCCCTGGGGTAGGCCCAAAAGGGGTTTCTGCCATTCTGGCGGCGCGCAATAAAGGCAAACTAAGAAAGGTGGAAGATTTGAGGGTTTTGGGCATTCACACAAGCCGAATGAACCCTTTTATCCTTTTAGACGGCCGACGACCGGCTTTTCAGCCTGCTCTTTGGTAAAATGGGGAGATGGATTCTGTTCCATTCCGATTTATTGGCGAGGCGGTAGAAGTTATCTTTGACCAGACGCCGCTGTTGGAGAAAAAGCCGGGCTGTCCTTCGGCTTTTTTGTGGTGCGGCGAGACCCACCGCATTGTTCAACTCCTCGCTGAATGGCACGATTTTCGCCGCCGCGGTAAGATGGCGCGCAATATGCAGCCAAACCATGCTGAACGTGCTTCCAGCAGGGGTTCGCGCGGCGTCGGGCGTTACTACTTTCGCGTCGTGAGCGCGAAGGGTCGCATCTTCGAGCTGTATTATGACCGCGCCTTGTCCAGTGTGGATGATCGAAAAGGCAACTGGATTCTGTTGGGGGAAAGGAAAGTACTTTGATGGCTTTCTGGCGTGGGTGCAAACCGTCAGGCGGCTGCCAGGGCTACGAGCCCGAGTAACACGAGCGTTTCGATGGCTACAACCAGCCCAACCTGGCGTCGGTCATGCTGGTCGGTGAGCTGCAAATTTGGGTAAAGCCCCTCTACTTTTAATGCTGGACCTGCGAACCATGCAAAGACAAGCCCACCCAGCAGGCCTCCCAAGTGGCCCCAATTGTCTATCCCTGGGGAAAGCCCAATGATTAAGTTGATCAGGATGATGGTCGCAATATTCGCCAGCATGGCGCGGGTGTTGCCCCCAAAGATGAAACGGTTGCGAAAGATAAAAACTCCTTCTGCCGCTACCAGCCCGAAAATAGCGGTCGAAGCCCCTGTAGAAGGGTTTGGCGAAAGGACGAAGGAGAGGGTGTTGCCCGCCAGCGCCGAGATTGCGTATAGCAGAATATACCGTCCATGACCATAGTGCTGTTCCAGGCCGCGCCCAATGGCATAGAGGGCGTACATGTTGAATCCGATGTGGATTAGCGAGGCGTGCAGCAAGGCGGGGGTAAGCAACCGCCAGTACTGGCCAGCTCGAATGGCTTCGTTGATTTTTGCGCCGAGCGCCAGCGGGTAATCTACTCCCAGTACCTGCGAGCTGATCCATTGAAGGATAAAGAAGAAAATTGTGATCGCTAAAAGGATATACGTCACGCGAGGTTTTGCCGCGGGGCGGGGCATGGCAATTCGCACGGGCTGACGCGGGGGTTCCATAAAGGAATTGGTGGATTCAGGAGATGAGTTGTTCATAGGGTGATCACCCGGTGGTGAGACCGGTGGTGTTCGGCGGTAATGATGGCCTCGATGGTGTCCACCGTATTTTCAAGACAATCCTCGGTGTTGACCACCACGTAGTCAAACCAGTCCAGGTGCTCCATTTCTGCTTTGGCTGTCTTTATGCGCAGGGCAAACTCCTCATCGGTTTCAGTTTTGCGGTTTTTCAGGCGGTGATACCATACAGCGGCATTATCGGGCACAAGAAAGATAAAAACGGCTTCTGGACATAGCGTTTTCAGGCGCATTGCTCCCTGAACATCTACCCGGATAACGGTATCCTGGCCGGTTGCCAGGGCAGCCTGTACTTGCGACTTGGGGATGCCTTTGTAATCGCTGTATACCAGGTTATATTCAATCAATTCATCAGCAGCAATCATTCTCTCAAACTCTGCTTTGCTTACAAAAAAATAGTCTACGCCATGAACTTCGTTGGGGCGGGGTTCCCGGCTGGTGGCGGTCGTGATAAAGGCATACGCCTTTGACCGTTTTTTCATTTCCTTAAGCACCGAGTCTTTTCCAACTCCGGAAGGCCCGGAGATGACGATCAACAAGGGCTGGGGATGAAGAACATCGAAGTTGATTTCGGTCAAAGTCATGAGCGGATGCCTGGTGGAAAATCTAATAAAAATCTTTTATGCTCTGATTATAATAGATAAAACCTTGCTTGAACTCAGGAGGAAATTTTATGCCGAATTACGACTTTCGCTGCCTCGATTGCCACAAACGTTTTGACATTTATCTGTCTTACGCGCAATATGGCAAAGAGCTGGTGCGCTGCACATTTTGTGGAAGCGAGCATGTCCAGCGCAGGATTGGTCGCATTCGGGTGTTGCGCTCGGAGGAGAGCCGTCTGGATGACTTGAGCGAGATGGATGATCTGGCAGGGCTGGAGGATAATCCTCGTGAGCTGGGTCGTATGCTGCGCAAAATGAGCGCTGAGGTGGGCGAAGACATCGGACCAGAGTTTCACGAGGTGGTTGGCCGCCTGGAAGCTGGGGAATCTCCAGAGGAGATCGAAAAATCAATGCCTGAGTTGGGCGGTGGTGAAGAGATGGACGATTTTGGGGCCGGGACGGAACCGGGAGGTCTGGATGACTTCTGATTTATTGCCCCGTTGCCCGTTTTAGTTCCTCAAAGGATGTCATCCAGGAGATGCGGTTAACAAAATCAACCAGGGAAGGACTCTGAGACCGCAGGGCGCGCACGGCGGGGCCTACCGGGTCTGTCCCGGCAGAACCTCCTGGTTCGGCGGCATAAGCGCCGTAAAAGGCAAAATAAGCCTGATTGAGCCTGCGGATTTGGTATCCATTTTCGAAGAAAAATTGGCGGCGGTTTTCCATATAAGCTTCGGCTTCGACGATTTTACCTTCTGCCAGCAAAGCATCGGTGGTGATTCTGGTTTCGTGCATTTCGGCGTTAAAGTCAAAGACTGGTTCTTCAAGAGGAATCCTGCCCTGCGGCTGAGGAGAGCTGGCAGGTGAAGGGAGCGGCGGCAAGACCTCCGGATAATATTTTTCTAACAAAAGGCGGGCGATTTCGGTTTCGGCGATCGAGGCCGTCGTCTCGTTCATCGTTCGCAGTTCAGGGCTTTTTTCGTAACTGAGTCCAAGCGGACGTAAGGTCAAGTAGTTATGAATCCATTCGTGAGAAACAATCTCAACCAGCGTGGGGAGATAGGAGGTATTTAGTACCATAGTAGGGTAAACGCCGATCCCTCCAATGGGCACGACCAGTGCGGAGACATTCAGACCCTGTTCGACTTTTTGCTCCAACGATACCATTTCTGGCAGCGTTAAATCGGTTTGCAGCGAAATGTTGGCATCCTGGCGAATGACCGAACGCGGTGAGACGATCAACGCGTACGGCAGTGGCGTGGCATGATAAAGTACCGGCGGGATGGCCTGGCCGCCCAATGTGAAACCCATGTGAGACAGGACGGCGTTAAGCTGTTGCTGCAACACCGATTCGCATACCGGCGCGAGATGGGCTTGCTGTTCGCTCAAATCTTTCAACTTTTGTTTCAGCGGGGTCAGTTTTTCTTCCTTATTTTCCATCTCGGGATTTGCGTAGGTTTGTTCGATTTCGGTATTAATCGAGCGGATTTCGGCTACCAGGTTCAGGCAATTTTCTATGAGCTTTTTCTGTTGTCTCTCCTCCATATAGCGTGGCAGGCTTAGCGCAGCCTGTTTTTGTTTTACGGCCAGCGCGTTGAAGACCCATGCGCTAAAATCGAATTCAATCGCCCTGGTGTAGGCTCTTACCAGTTCGACCTTGTCTGCCGGCGGCACAGCGCTTTGGACGATCAGGAAAAGGCTGATGAAGATCAGGATTGCGTTGGTGACTATAAGTTTTATCGTTTTCATTCAAGTCCGCCAGTTGAATGACAGAGGCAAGGCTTTTATTATAGTCGATTCAATGGGTGGCTCTTGTGAATCTTGCACCCTGCGAAAAAGTAACCTTTGGCAGGTTTGATTGATTCAAGAAGGATGTACCTGGCATGTCAACAGATGAGGTCTACGGATTCGGTTTGTTCTGGCAAGCTTAATCCTGGTGCAGAGTGGTAAAATCAAGGTCGATTGTCTAAATCAGGAAGGCGCTTATGAAAACCCGCAAGCGAATCATCATCTTAGCTATTGTCGTTGTCGTGGCGGCTGTCGCATTTTTTGTCATACGAGGTATGATCAATGGACAGTCGGCCAGCAGTATGTGGCAGACGGTTACACTGGAACGGGGAGAACTGGTTGCCATCGTTGGCGCAACCGGCACAGTTCGCTCTAATCAAAGCGCTGTCCTGGCCTGGCAAACGAGCGGAAAGGTCAAAAGCGTAAGTGCCGAACTGGATCAGCAGGTCTCTTCAGGGTTTATTCTGGCAGAATTGGATCAGGCTTCGCTCCCTCAATCGGTGATCCTGGCAGAGGCTGATCTGGTCGCCGCACGACGAAACCTGGAAAATTTAAAGACTTCAGAAAGCGCGCGCGCCAAAGCCTATCAAGCGATGATCCAGGCTCAGAAAGCGCTGGAGGATGCAGAGGAAAAACGCTTGAGCAAAGATTACGCTCGTTCGGATAACGCCACGCTGGATCAAGCGCGCGCCAATTTTATCCTGGCGGACGAGAGTCTCAAACAGGCGGAGGATCTCTTTAGCTTTGTTGCAGACCTACCGGAAGATGACCCCCGCCGGGCGCAGGGGCTTTTAGCCCTGGCAGCGGCTCGAAAAAACCGTGATACCGCTTTGGCGAATTTAAATTACCTTTTGAGTAAACCGGATGAACAGGAAATTGCCGAAGCCGATGCGCTGGTCGATGTTGCTCGCGCTAACCTGGAAGACGCCCAGAAGGAATGGGAGCGTGTAAAAAACGGGACGGATCCAGAAGATATTGCCGCTGCCGAAGCACGCGTGAAAGCGCTTGAAGCAACAGTGAATCTTTCACGCCTGGAATCGCCCATTGCAGGGACAGTGACCCTTGCAAATGCAAAGCCAGGTGATCAGATCTCCCCAGGAACTGTTTCCTTCCGAGTGGATGACCTCTCCCGCCTGCTGGTGGATATGCAAATTCCAGAAGTGGATATCAATCGGGTCAGCGTAGGTCTACCGGCGCGGATCACTTTTGACGCGGTTCAAGGAAAAGAGTATCAAGGAAAAGTGATCGAAGTGGCTCGCGTTGGCACGGCAGGGAATGGAGTCGTCAACTTTACGGTGACGATCGAATTGCTGGACGCCGACAGCGATGTAAAACCGGGGATGACTTCGGCGGTGAACATTGTTACCAACCAGTTAGAGAATGTGCTTTTGGTGCCAAACCGGGCTGTGCGGTTCATCGAGGGCAAGCGAGTGATCTATGTTCTTAAGAACAATACGCCGACGCCAGTCAATGTCCAGATTGGGGCTACGTCGGAGACGGTCAGCGAACTGGTTGGCGGCGATCTGAAAGAAGGGGATGTGATCGTGCTTAACCCGGTCATCCAGCCGCAAGGCGGCGGGGGACCACCGGGGAGGTTTGATAACTAGGTTATGGACAATGATGTCGTTATTCGGACGGAGGGTATTACCAAGACGTTCCGCATGGGCGAAGTGGAAGTGCATGCTCTCTGTGGCGTATCTTTTATGATCCAGCGGGGAGAAATCCTCTCCATTATGGGGCCTTCGGGGTCGGGTAAATCAACCTTGATGAATATTTTGGGGTGTCTGGACCGGCCAACATCGGGAGAATATTACCTGGACGGGAATCTGGTTTCGAATATGGGGGATGACGAGCTGGCTGAAGTTCGCAACCGCAAAGTTGGGTTCATCTTTCAGAGTTTTAACCTGTTATCCCGCGCCAGCGCGCTTTCAAACGTTGAACTTCCGCTGCGATATGCTGGCATCCGAGAAGGCCGGCGCGAGCGGGCTATTGAATCCCTGAAAGCAGTCGGGCTGGCAGACCGCATTTATCATAGACCCACCGAGCTTTCAGGCGGCCAGCAGCAGCGGGTTGCTATTGCCCGCGCCCTGATCAATAATCCAGCGATCATCCTGGCCGATGAACCCACCGGCAATCTGGATTCAAAATCGGGAAAAGAAATTATGGAAATCCTGTTGTCGCTCAATCGCGAGCGCGGAACCACCGTCATCATTGTTACGCATGATCCGACCATTGCTGCTCAAACGCAGCGGGTTATCCGGTTGCGGGATGGTTTATTGGAGAACGGTGCATGAACCTGGGACAGGCGGTGTTAGAGGCGTTGGAGAGCCTCAACAGCAATAAACTGCGCTCTGGTCTTACGATCCTGGGCATTGTCATTGGCGTGGCGGCAGTAATTGCCATGCTTGCAGTAGGGGAAGGCGCACAGCAGACTATCACCGGCGCAATCAGCGGCGTGGGTACCAACCTGTTGTTTGTCTTTTCTGGTAATTTTCAAGAGGAGGTTCGCAACCCCCAGCCGCTCACGTTGGCAGATGTGGATGCACTGCGTGACCAGTTCCAGGCGCCTTCGGTTGCCAATGTCGCGCCAGTGATCAACGGGCAGGTGCGGGTATCGTACAGCGGAGAACAAGCGACCACTACCGTAAATGGCGTGACCCCAGATTACGCTGTTGTAAGGAATTACAACGTAACTGAGGGGGAATTTATTAACGATGAACATCTACTTGGCCAGGCATCGGTTGCCTTGCTGGGGCCCGAGGTGGCGCAAAAGCTATTTGGCAGGAAGGACGGCGTGGTTGGAGAAACGGTGCGTATTGAAGGCCAACCATTTCGTGTGATTGGGTTGCTAGAATCAAAAGGCGGCGGCGCTTTTGGAAGCCAGGATGATGTCGTCATGATCCCTTTTACAACTGCAAAGAGCCGTGTTTTGCGGAGAACTCGTGACCGCGTGGATGTGATTTTTGTCCAGGCGCTCGATGCGGAGTATGTGGATGAAGCCACAGATGAGATCAGCCAAATTCTACGTTCCCGGCACCGGATCATGCTTGGTCCTGATGACTTTACCGTATTTTCTCAAGAAGATTTTGTCCAGACAGCCAGGACGATCACCGGTGTGTTCACCATTTTCTTGGGTGGTATTGCAGGAATCTCGCTGTTAGTTGGCGGCATTGGCATTATGAACATTATGTTGGTCTCTGTCACCGAACGAACCCGCGAGATTGGGTTGCGCAAAGCATTGGGCGCTCGAAAACGCGATATCCTCATTCAGTTTTTAACCGAATCATCGCTCCTCAGTATGCTGGGAGGGATTATTGGCATTGGCTTCGGCTGGTTAATCTCGTTTGCTGTTGGACGAATCGCTGCGGCCAACAATACGCCCTTTACGCCGTCTGTAGGGATGAACGCCATTTTACTGGCCACGCTCTTTGCAACCGCGGTGGGGCTGTTTTTTGGCATCTACCCCGCTAACCGGGCTGCAAACCTGGAGCCCGTTGAAGCGCTGCGCTATGAGTAGCGTTCGAAAATCCTCAGCGGGGTTGCATCGTGTGGGAGGCGCCATAATAATCTGTGCAAGATGAGGTAAAATAGTAATGTATAATCCAACGGGGGGATTGCCCCAGCGGAAAAATATCATCAATAATAAATTAAGGAGATTTTGTGTAATGGCTGCGTGGAAAGTGCTGTTGACAGATGGCCTGGAGGAAAACGGCAAAGCAATTTTTCAGGCTGCTGCTGAAACGGTGGACAAGAAGGGGATTTCGGCAGAGGAACTGCTGCAAATTGTGGGAGAGTACGACGCTCTGGTTGTACGCGGTAGAACCAAAGTCACCCCTGCAGTCTTTGAAGCCGCAAAAAAATTGAAGGTGGTAGGCCGCGCCGGTGTAGGTGTGGATAATATTGATTTGGCAGCCGCCAAAGCGCACAATGTTATCGTCGTGAATTCACCTATTGCAACCACCATTGCGGTGGCTGAACTGGCAATGGCATTGATGCTTGCGGTTGTACGCGAAGTTCCGCGCGCGGACGCTGCGATGAAATCGGGTGTCTGGCTGAAGAAGGAATTAGAAGGCGGAGAGCTGTGGCGGAAAACCCTAGGGGTGATTGGGTACGGACGGATTGGCGCTGCTGTTGGCGCCCGGGCGGCTGCTTTTGAAATGAATGTAATCGCCTATGACCCTGAACTTTCTGATGAGGAGATCCGTAAGCGCGGCGCCGAGCCGGTCAAATTAGATGCTTTGTATGCGCGCGCGGATATCATCACGATCCATGTTCCCCTGATTGCTTCGACGAAGGCGATGATTAATGCCGACGCTTTCTCTAAGATGAAGAAGGGTGTGATCATCGTTGACGCTGCGCGCGGTGGCGTTATCGATGAAGATGCCCTGCTGGCGGCGCTCGATTCGGGGCATGTTGCCGCTGCTGGACTGGATGTCTTCAACACTGAACCCCCAGGTGACATTGCGCTTGTGAAACACCCGCATGTTGTTTGCACGCCGCACATTGGCGCCCAAACGGTTGAAGCTCAGCAGCGCGCTGCGGATGACATTGCTAACGAAGTGCTGGCTGCGTTGCGCGGTGATGCGCTGCGTTGGCGTGTAGCCTGAGGTAGCGATCGCATTCCTTGGAGTGTAGTTTTTTCGGCGGAGCATGCGCTCCGCCGAAAATCTATTAAGCATAGTAGAATATTATTGTACTGGATAAGGATTCGGGCTTATGGCTTATGCTGTTTGTCAAAACAGAAGGATAGGGTCATGGAAGCGAAGCTGAAAAGGTTAAAAGAAATTCTCGCTAAGGTAAAAGATCTTCAGTACGCTCAGGCTGTGCTCGGTTGGGACCAGCAGACTTATATGCCGGCCGGCGGCGCTGCCGACCGCGCCGAACAACTGGCAACGCTGGCTGAGCTTTCACACAGCCTGTTTACCTCGCAAGAAGTGGGCGCCCTGCTTGAAGACATTGCACCTTTAGCCAATGATCTTGAATCAGATCACGAGGATGCCTGTCTGCTGCGCGTTACACGACGACAGTTTATGAAGGCTACCCGGCTTTCTGACGAATGGGTCGCCGAACATGCCCGGGTTACAGCAGTTGCGCAATCTGTATGGGAAAAGGCCAGGGAACTCAATGACTTTGAGCTTTTTCGACCTCATCTGGAGCGCATCATCGAGCTGAAGCGCCAATATTCCAGCTTTTTTTTGCCATACGATCATGTTTATGACCCTTTGTTGGATGATTTTGAGCCCGGATTGAAAACCAGTGAAGTTCAGGCAATTTTTGACACGCTCCGGCGGGAACAGGTGGACTTAATCCAGGCTATTGCTGCGCGTCCCCAGGTTGATTCGTCTTTCCTGCACAAGAAATTTCCTGAACAAGAACAATGGGATTTTGGGGTCGAGGTGATCACTCGCCTGGGATATGACTGGAAGCGCGGCCGCCAGGATCGCTCGGCTCATCCTTTCACGAGCAGCCTGGGCTTTAGCGATGTCCGGATCACGACGCGTTTTCATAAAAACTATCTTCCAATGGCGTTGTTTGGCACCATCCATGAATGCGGTCACGCGCTTTATGATCAAGGTTTGGCTGCATCTTTAGCGCGTACGCCATTAGCCGATGGCGCCTCTATGGCCGTCCATGAGTCGCAATCCCGCATGTGGGAGAATCTGGTAGGACGTTCGCGAGAATTTTGGGTGTTTTTCTATCCCCGTCTGCAGGAGATTTTTCCTGCGCAGCTCGGCAATGTTGATCTGGATACTTTTTATTGCGGCATTAATCGCGTTGAGCCCTCGCTGATCCGGGTAGAGGCGGATGAAGCTACATATAACCTTCACATCATGCTCCGCTTGGAGCTGGAAATTGCACTGATGGAAGGTTCTTTGGAAGTAAGACATCTCCCGGAAGCCTGGAATGACCGGATGGAAGCCTATCTTGGTCTGGTTCCCGCTTCTGATGCGCAAGGTGTGCTACAGGATATTCACTGGTCTTTTGGCGGTCTTGGGTACTTCCCAACTTATGCGCTGGGCAACTTGATAGCTTCTCAGTTGTGGGAGCAGATTCAAAGCGATGTCCCTGATCTGGATGAACACATCCGCCGTGGAGAATTTGCCCCCTTGCTGGGCTGGCTACGGGAAAACATTCATCAGCATGGAGCAAAATACGAACCTCAAATTCTGGTACAGAAAGCGACCGGTTCGAAAATTGATCCACAGCCCTACCTTCGATACCTGAGGAAGAAATTTTCGGAAATTTACGCCTTGTAGCTGGAGAAACGAACTTGGGTACCCGCGGAACACTCAAGGATTTTTCTCGTCTTTTGCTGTACGTTCTGGCTGGTACAGCAGCGGGATTTTTCCTGGTTTCTTGTAGCGGGTTTGATCCTTTGGCGTTAATCTTTACTCCAACACCGAGCCGGACTTCGACGTCTTCCGCAACTGCCTCAGCAACGATCACGCTAACCGGTACTGCTACTGAGACGCCATCGCCATTACCGACCGATACGCCGACGGAATTGCCAACGGCTACCACGACACCTACCCATACGCCGACTGAGACCCTGACAATTACCCCAGGCCCCTCTCCCACGGTCACCAGGACCGCCACCCGGACGCGCCGGCCAACCTTGACCTTCACCCTCACCCCAACGCGAACCGCCTCATTGACGCCGACTATTACGAATACGCCCACCCCACCGTTTGCTGCGCTTCGGCTTCAGCGGCCTGGCCCCTCATCCAAAGTGGTTTCTCCCATTCAGATTACGGTGATGATCACACCGGGGGATGATGGTTATATTTATCTTGAATTGATTGGCGAGGATAGCCGCATCATTTCGCAGGAGCGACTGGACTACCGACGATTTACAGGGAAGACCTTTTTAATCACGCCGCTTCTTGAGTTTCAGATTTCAGCGGCGGTGGAGGCAGCACGCCTGGAGATTTACACACGTGATGGTTTCGGTCGCCTTAAGGCCCTTAGCTCTGTTGATCTTCTTTTGATGTCCGTCGGCGACCCAGAGATCTATCCCTTTACGGAGCTTCAATCCCCCTATTTGGTTCGGTATCCTGTGAAAGACCAGGTTGTGCAAGGCGGGAATCTCCCTGTTATCGGGCTGGCTCGCCCGGTTAACGATACCCCTTTAATTCTGGAACTGATCGACCAGCAAGGGCAGCGTCTGGGCGTGGTTACGACCCAGGTGCCACCGCCATCTGGAGATCTGAGCCACACTCCATTTGAGGTGTCTCTTCCTTATACTGTGGAAACTCAGACCCCAGTGCGCCTGACCCTACGGCAGGAGAGCAACGGCCGTATCCCTGGAACTGTATCGCTTACCAGTTTCGAGATCATCCTGGAGCCATAACGCTCAGGTTTATGCGCCGCCTTCGGTATACAACGCCGGATCTGTGGGCGTTTTCCCGGAGGGATCCCAAACGTAAACCCAATCTCCCTCTTTTGCCCAATCATACAGCCAGCGTGAATCGCCGATCGAAAGGTTTACACACCCATGAGACTGTGGGTAGCCGAACATTGTGCGCCAGTAGGCGCCATGTAGCGCCCTGGCCTTATCAAAATACATTGTCCAGGGCACGTCTTCCAGGTAATAGAAATCGGATTTGTCTGCTTCAAATGCGCCTGTCATGGTCTCGGTGGGTTTCTTCAAGTAGATTTGGAATAAGCCTGGTTGGGTGTAATACGGTTCAACACCACTGGCAATAAGGGTTGCAAATAGAAGTTGGTCGTTTTCATAGACCATCAGGGTCTGCTCATATAAGTTGATCTCAATCCAGCGGTTGTTCTCTACGCCTTCAGGAGGGGTGGTGTTGACCTTAACCTGGCGGATGTATCGTCGCTCTACCCACTCATTCAGGCCGATCATGTACCAGTCGGTCTGTTCGACCTTCTGAACCTGGTAAATTTGGACGACTTGTTCCCGATTGAGAACCCTATCTGTTTCAGCGAACTGGTAGCCAGGACCGCTGCGCGGCCGGGTGGCTTCGACAATCCAGCCGAAAGAGGTCTGAGGGTTACTTTTGAATTGCAACCCCTGAAAAACACTGATAGACGCAGGGGATGCCCGCATCCACTCCCCCGATCTCAACTGGACAAAGTGTTTGCCATCAATATCCAGCCTGTTGGTGTAAGAGACAAAGCGCAGCATTCCGGGGGGTATAAAACGGATCGGATTTGCGCCGGCGCTTGCATCCTGGACGGATGCATAGACGGCCATCGGCTCGGAGACTTCGGCATTGATTTTCGCAAAATTGATTGGCACCTCGTTCAGCGCTGGGTCCGGATTGGCGGCTGGCAAGGGTCTGGGGGGGTATGAGATGCCCTGGCGCGCCAGCTCTGTTAGAAACTGAGAAGGGCCAAAGGGCAGGCAATCTTGGGGGTCTTCCAGATATGCCCCGGGCATGCAAAGAGGCTTGCCGCTGTAGGGTTCGCTTCCGTCTGGTTCTGCCATTTGGGCATAAGCCGGTGACGACACTGGAAGCAGAGAAGCCAACAGCAGGACAAAAATTACCGATAACAAGGATTGTGTTTTGTTCATTTCAATTCAATTCATCTTTATTCGATCTGGCATTACAGGCACATCCAGTGCCATTTATTCTGTAATTGACCTCATGTTGTCTCCTGATTTTACTTTGCTTGACACAAATTTTCCAGTATGCTAAAGTAGAATGGTTGTAACCGTGAGGTTGGATTTTGTTCGATAAGGAGTGCAGCCTTGACAATATCACGTACCCAAAAGATGGTTGATCGTTTAAGAGAACTCCAGGCTTCTTCTCCTGATATTGAAGCTTCTGCTATCGTCAGTGTGGATGGGTTGACGATTGCTTCGGCTCTGCCTCAGGGCGCTGAGGAAGACCGAGTGTCGGCGATGTCTGCGGCGATGCTTTCTCTGGGCGAACGGATTGCCGGCGAGCTGGGTCGGGGCTCCCTGGACCAGGTTTATATTAAGGGCGAAAAAGGGTATGTCGTTTTGATGTCGGTCGGAGAAGACGCGGTTCTCACGGCGCTGGCGCGTGAACAGGCAAAACTGGGGTTAATTTTCCTGGATATGCGTCGCGCGGCAGAAGACCTGGCCAAACTCATCTGATGAGACGGTGATCATGGAACCTATCCCGAAGAGCGGTCTCTATTACTCCAACAAGTTTGCCCGGATTTCTATCCTTGCACTTGAGGAAGTGCTTGGAAAAAACGGATTAAATGCCATTCTCAATCTGGCCTCGCTTTCACATCTGATTGATCATTATCCACCCGATAACCTGGAACGCGAGTTTGATTTTTCGGATTTTTCAGCTATTTTTGGCGCTTTGGAAGAGATGTACGGCCCGCGCGGCGGGCGGGGACTGGCGCTTCGCTCTGGACGGGCGACCTTCAACAATGCCCTTAAGAATTTTGGCGCTCTGGCGGGGGTCGGCGATATGGCTTTTAAGGTACTGCCCCTCTCCGCGAAACTGCGCATCGGTTTACCGGCTGTTGCCCGCATCTTCACTCAAATGAGCGATCAGTATTCTACCGTTGAAGAAAAAGACGACCATTATCTTTATATCATTCATAAATGTCCGCAGTGCTGGGGACGGGTTACCGATAAACCCGCCTGCTTTATTGGGTTAGGTCTGTTGCAGGCCTGCCTCCACTGGGTATCGGGCGGCAGTGAATTCAAGATCATTCAGATCGCTGCTAAATCCTGTGGAGATATCAATTGCACTTATACGATTCCTAAACTTCCGATGGATTAAAAGCGTGCCCGCCAGAGATAAGGCCACCCTCCTTATCGTTGAGGATGATCTGGATATCGCAGACATGCTCAATGCTTTTTTTCGCGCTCAAGGCTATGAGGTGTTAACCGTCAATTGGGGTGAAGATGGCGTAGAAGCCTGCCAGGCCAATCCATTCGATCTGGTAATCCTGGATATTCGTTTGCCGGATATTGATGGCTTTGAAGTTGCTCGTCGGCTTCGCACGCACCGACGTACCAAAGATATCCCGATCCTTTTCCTAACCGAAAAACGAGAACGCACTGCGCGGCTGCAAGGTCTGGAGTTGCAAGCGGATGATTATATTACCAAGCCGTTTGACATTCATGAATTGCGGTTGCGTGTTCAAAATTCGTTAGAAAGAGGGCGCCGCGCTCCACTGAATAACCCGATCACGGGAGCCCCAGAAGGAATTTTGGTGGAGGAGGAGTTAGGAAACTGCCTGAATCAGCCCGATAATACATTGTTGGTGGTATCATTGGGTAACCTGGATTTCTTCCGAGAGGTGTATGGGTTTGTGGCCTCAGATGACCTGCTCAGGGCGGTGATCTTAATGATCCGGGATACACTGGCAGGCATGAAACAAGAAAACGCCTTTATTGGTCACCTGACCACTACGGACTTTGTGATCTCTACTCGCCAGGATCTGGTGGACGAACTTAGAAATCGTTTACAAAAGCGCCTCGAACAAGCGCTTGGATATTTTTATCGCGACCAGGATCGAGATGAGGAGGAAGACCGGTTTCGGGATAAAGCGTTGAAAGTCCGATTCAACACGCTTTCTCCGTTTACGGCTGGGATACAGGATCTCTCTAATCTCAAATCTGCCCTGGAGCGAATGTATCGCCAGGTGTCTCATTGAAAACAACCATTGTCATTCCTACTTACAACGAAGCAGAAAACTTACCCAAACTTGTCACTGCATTATTTGAACTGCCGCTGGCGGATTTGAATCTGCTGGTGGTTGACGATAACAGTCCCGATGGCACCGGCCAGATTGCCGAAGAACTGGGACAAAAAACCTCTGGGCGAGTGCAGGTGGTACATCGTGCCGGAAAGCTAGGCCTTGGCACAGCCTATATTCAGGGATTTCGGTATGCTATCGAGCATGGGGCGGATTATATCGGCCAGATGGACGCCGATTTTTCCCACCCCATTGACAAAATCATCCCGATGGTCGAAGGACTTAAGGAGTTCGATTTTGTGATTGGCTCGCGCTATGTGCCCGGTGGCAGCCTGGATGAGCGCTGGCCACTCTGGCGGAAAGCGCTTTCTGGGTGGGGGAATTTTTATGCCCGTACCATTCTTGGCATGAAGATCCGAGACGTAACCGGCGGTTTCAAAGTGTGGCGGAGAGCCACTCTGAGCAGCATGCCGCTTGACCGCGTGCGTTCAAACGGATACGTATTCCAGGTAGAGATGTCCTATGTCGCCAGCCGATTGGGCTTTCGGCACAAAGAAATTCCCATTTACTTCGCCGACCGACGTTGGGGACAATCGAAAATGAATTTTCGCATCCAGGTCGAAGCTGCTTTGCGCGTCTGGCAACTGGCGGGTATGTACCAGGATCTACAGCCCCTACAAACCGCTGGATAAAAAACGGTGCATAGATTCTGAACAGGCGGCGGCAAGCTTCCGCCATTCTTCTATTTCCAGCGTTTCTGCCCGCCGCTGTGCATGGATGCCAGCGCTTTCCAGAAGATCCTGGACCTCGCTCGGCGGCAATTGCAAACCTGCTGATAGGGAGTTGCGCAGTGTTTTCCGCTTCTGGCTGAAACCTGCCTTTGCCAGCCGGAAAAATAGAGGAAGCTGGGTTGCAGAAATGAGTGGCTCTTTATAAAGGTCAACCTGTAATACGCTCGAATCCACTTTTGGAGGAGGGTAAAAAGCCCCGGCGGGGATGCGCAGCATCACCCTGGCTTTTCCATAGACCTGAACGCTTAACGCCAGCAAGCTCATCTCTCCGGCGGGCGCGCAAACGCGCTCGGCGACTTCACGCTGAAGCGTCAGCGTCAGTCGAGCAGGTTTACGATTTGCCTCTAACAAGTGGCGGATGAGCGCCGACGTGATGTAATAGGGAATGTTTGCGACAACGAGGTAACCCTCTTCGAGCATCAGGTTGGCTGGATCAATTTTTAAGATATCCCCAGGTACGATTTGCACGTTTTGCCAGGGCGCTACGACCTCAGCCAAAACAGGCAACAGGTGAGGATCCAGCTCGACAGCGATAACCTTGCGGGCAGATTCGGCCAGATAGCGCGTCAAGCTTCCCAGACCGGCCCCAATTTCCAACACCTCGTTGTTAGGGTGGATTTGAGCGACCGCAACAATTTTCTCCAAAGTGGCTGCATCCACCAAAAAATTTTGTCCCAGGCTTTTTCGAGGGCGCAGGTTGTGGGCTCGTAGTAGAGCAGGCGCATTAAGGGGGGGAATCGTTATGGCAGGATCCATGGTACGGATGCGGGTACAGGGGTGAGAAAATAAAGTATCGTATTCTGGTGCCAGGGTTCAAAATCCTCGTCGGTAAAGCCGAGGTCAATCCAATATTTTCCAGGGATGCCGCCGCCCACATCCGCGATCGCGCCTGTGCCGTATCCCGGAACATAGACAGGCTGGTTTGCTAACAGGCTATACCACTGGCGGGTAACTCCAATGACACCGCGCTGTACGGGTCGCCCACTGGTGGTGCCGAAATAGCATTTGGTTGTGCCAGAGCGGCAAGGTGAATAGGATGTGGCATACACAGGCACGGCGCGCCAGTATTCTAGTGGACCAGCAGGGGTGTCGATTGTACGAACGACAATTTTTGTGCCAAAGCCAATTTTTTCGGGTTTGGGCTCGACGGCTACCCATTGCGAATCGACTTGTTTTGAGACCTCTTGCCCGTTTTCATAGCGGGTTCTCAGACGAGACACTTCAACCCCATATTGGCCAGCTTCCACCAGGCTGCGCTGATCCAGTTCGATCTCTGGATTTTCAACGAACTCGCTTGTAAATGGAATGGCGGTTTGCTCCAGCTTTACCTCCTCGCGAACACGAAAAATCTGGAGGACGCCATCTGGAGGAAGAGGCTGATCTTCTGAGGGAATCGAGTAATCCAACCCCTGCAGGGACACGCCGGCTGCAGCTAGCGCCTGGCCAACCGTTGGCGCCGAGGAACGTGTGGAGATCTCCTGGTCGCTTATTTTGATGATAACAGGCATTGCACGTGTCAATTTGAGGTTGGTCCCATCTGTCAGCGGACTCTCGAGAGGAACCGATAAACTGTCGGAGGCTGAAAGGCGAATGCCTGCTTCCCATAAAGCCATGCCCACTGTTGCACCGCTGGATTCCAGACGGGTAACTTGACTATTTTCTTCTATTTCGATCGTGTGGGCTTTTTTGAATTGCAGAATGTAATCTGGCGCAGCCGGTAATGGCTGGTCAACCGGCAGGCGGACGCCATTCCACAGGATTAGATCGGAGGGTGTTATATTGAGCCCCACCAGCGCCCCCAGTTTGGCGGGAATACGCTCATGGCTCAGAAAGGTGATTGACCCACCCAGAGCAGGACTGATGATCGTAACCGGACGAGCGTGTTCTAGCAAGATGGTTGCATCGCCCCATAAGACAGCGCCTTTTGGAGGCTGGAGGACATCGCGGCTGTCAGCGGTGACACCGGCAGCTTGCAATACTCCGCCTACCGTCATGGCGTGGGTGTTAATTTGCTTTGTTTCGCCATCAATGACGAGCGTGATTGTTTTTTTGCTGGCGATGAATAAACCGACAGCAGCCAAACCGATCAGGGCTGGTATGGCGAAGCGTTTCCAATTTTTCATGGTATGGGGATTGTAACAGACTTTTCGGCAGGCTGAAAAGGAAAAGAAAACACCCCGGTGAAGGGGTGTTGTGCCGAGAGTCAGAATCGAACTGACGACACCGCAATTTTCAGTCGCGTGCTCTACCAACTGAGCTATCTCGGCAGGGTGGATAGATTTTACCTGCATTGGGGGATGGTGTCAAGAAATTAGTGCGAATCTGCGAATTGGCGGTTGGATAATTTCTCAAAGATCACCTCACCCTAATAATGGCGAAAATTTCAAAAAGTACTATAATCTTAGGAAGAATATTTAGAAAAACAGGAGTAAAGCGGGACGAATCTTGTGATAAAGGACATGTACATTAAATTTGTTCCTATTTTCACGTTCATCTAGATTGAGAAAGGAGATACTGTATGGCTGAAGAAAAAGATGGATGTGTTAAGCCTTCAAAGGGGCCGATTGTCGTGGCTGAGTTGCAGCCTGTCCTGGATTATTCATCTGAACGGAAGGAGGGAATCAAAATGCTTGCACGTGTTGGTAAACCGGCGCCGGACTTTGAATTGAGCGCCTATGTGAATGGCGGTTTTCAAAATGTCAGATTGTCTGATTACAAAGGTAAATGGATTGTTATTTGCTTTTACCCGGGCGATTTTACTTTTGTCTGACCGACCGAATTGTCGGCAGTTGCCGTCAAATATGCAGAACTGAAGGCGCTGGGGGTCGAAATTTTTGCAATCAGCACCGATAGCCGGTTCACTCATAAAATCTGGCAGGAGGAAGAGCTTTCAAAAATGACGCCGGGGGGTGTACCCTTCCCGATGCTTTCGGATGGTGGTGGCCGGGTCGGGACGGTCTACGGCGTGTATGACGAAGACGCGGGTGTAGATATTCGAGGCCGCTTCATCATTGATCCTGATTTTGTAATCCGAGCTATGGAAGTATTGACCCCTGAGGTTGGGCGGAATGTCTCGGAATTGATTCGCCAGGTAAAGGCCTTCCAGCATGTCGTCGCGACTGGCGAGGTCACTCCCTCTGGGTGGCAGCCGGGCAAACCAACCCTTAAGCCAGGCCCCTCGCTGGTGGGCAAGGTATGGGAGCAATGGAAGCCTGAGATGGCTTTTGAATAACCTGTACACGGAGATTCATCTGGCTTGACAGTTCTCTAGAATTGTGCAATACTACCCTTAGCCGCAAGGTGAACCAAATGATTGCCATTTTTATGGACAGGAGGTGATGTCGACGATGGATAGTAGTTATAAACATCAGGCTGCGGCATCCCTCCTGACCCTTCGGTAAGGGTGCCGCAGCCCAAGAACGGAGAGCCGCCGAAAGGCGGCTCTCGACTTTAATTCTCGCCGAAAGAAATGCCAATAGCCCGGGCCGTCAGCACTTCGTCGCCGTTTATATCCACCCGGCGGGGGACGGCTAGAGCTTCTTCCAGGCTTACATCAATGATGCGGGTTCCCTGTAGGGCCACCATCCGGCCAAATCCGCCTGAACTTGCCAGCCGTACGGCGGCTGAGCCAAAGCGGGTTGCGAGCGAGCGATCAAATGCGGTTGGGCTGCCGCCGCGCTGTAAATGCCCTAAAACCGTCACGCGGGTTTCAAACCCGGCTTCTTCACTCAAATATTTTGCAACCAGGTTGCCTATGCCTCCTAAGCGGGCTACATAGATCGCATCCCCTTCAATGGCATAGATCTGATTTTGTCCTACCGGGTGGGCCCCTTCCGCTACGGAGAGGATGCTGAAGTACGTCCCACGTGCCACCCGCCGCCGGATTTTCCTGGCTATGGCTTCGAAGCGAAAGGGGATTTCAGGGATGAGGATCACATCGGCTCCGCCGGCCAACCCGGCGTGCAGCGCAATGAAACCGGCGTTCCGCCCCATCAACTCCAGGATCATGACTCGATGGTGCGCCTCTGCTGTTGTGTGCAGGCGGTCGATGGCATCCATAGCGGCGTTGAGAGCGGTATCAAACCCAAAAGTAAAGTCTGTGCCGGAAATATCGTTGTCGATCGTTTTAGGGACCCCGATCACGGGCACCCCCAGGCGATGCAAGTCGCGTGCGATGCCGAGCGTTCCATCCCCACCCACGACAATCAGGGCGTCCAGGTCCAGGGATTGGATATTCTCGATCACCTGCTGTGAGGTGTCTTCGATGGTCTCGACGCCATTCCTTTTGACTTTTCTGGCAAAGGGGTTGCCCCGGTTTGCAGTCCCCAGGATGGTGCCGCCGCGCGGCAGGATGCCGCGCACCGCGTCCAGGTCGAGCGGAAAAATTCCCCCCTCGTCCAAAAAACCGTCGAAGCCGTTTTTGACCCCAAGCACTTCGCAGCCGTATTCCTGGATGGCTGTTTTAACTACGGCCCGGATGACAGCGTTCAACCCTGGAGCGTCGCCCCCGCCGGTAAGAATCGCCAGGTTCTTCATAGAGCCTCCCTGTTCTAATCTTATGGTTAAAGAACGGTTTTTGGCTTGATAGCTACATTATACAGTTCTTCCGGCTGCCCTGGTGTTGAACGAAATCAGTTATTCGTGTTTGTACAGCAATTGCAATCTGGTATAATAAGGTCAAAATACTCATATAATAAGTATTAGAGACGAGGTCAGAAATGGCTATAGATCGCTTTGGACGAAATATTCATTATCTTCGCATCAGTCTGACGGATCATTGTAACTTGCGCTGCCGTTACTGTATGCCAGAAGATATGACCTTCCGTCCGAACGCTGAGTTGATGCAAGATGAAGAGTTATTTTTGCTTGTGAAGCTGTTTGCTGGGCTTGGTTTTGATAAGATCCGCCTGACTGGCGGAGAACCGACGGTTAGGGCAAATATTGTTCCTATCGTGCGAACGATTGCGCAGACTCCTGGGATTCGCAGTCTGACGATGACAACCAATGGCGTCCTGCTGGGTAAACTGGCTGCGCCTCTAAAAGAAGCAGGGTTGCAACGCGTCAATATCAGTCTGGATACGCTCAACCCGGATCGGTTTAAGAAACTGACTCGCTGGGGATCCTTCGATCAGGTCTGGCAAGGAATCGAGGCGGCAGAGAGCGCCGGCTTGAGGCCGATAAAAATCAATGCGGTGGTTGTGCGCGGCTATAACGATACGGATGTAGCGGATTTGGCCCGCCTGACGCTGGAACGAGATTGGCAGGTTCGTTTTATTGAGATGATGCCTTTTGGCGGTGCAACGGATTTGCAAAAATCCAACGTCGTGACGACTGCTGAGATCATCACGCGCATCGAAAACGCGGTAGGCGCGCTGGAACAGTCCAAGGATGTCGAAATGGATGGCGAGGCGAGGATTTATAAGATCCCAGGCGCGAGAGGCGAGATTGGCTTTATCTCGTCCGTTACCCTGCCGTTTTGCGCAGCATGCACCCGAGCCAGGTTAACCGCGGATGGCAAATTGCGGCTTTGCCTGTTGAGGGAAAAGGAGGTGGACGTTCTTACCCCGCTGCGCGCTGGGCTTAGTTTGGAACAGCTTCGTGAAATGATCCTGGATGGCATCTGGCACAAACCATGGGGGCATGGCCTGGCAAAGGGCGAAATTGCCACGAACCGGGTGATGAGCGAGATCGGCGGCTAAAAGCCCGTTTCTTTCAAGACCCATTCCAGATAAGCAGGCAGCCCATGCCTTACCGGCAGCGCGATGATCTCCGGTAGCTCGTAGGGGTGAAGCTTCCGCACGGTCTTGCTCAGTTCTTCAAAAAGCCCGGCTCTAGATTTGCACAGCATGAGGGCTTCTTCTTCATCCTGGGTTTCGCCTTTCCAGGTGTAAATTGAGTGGATCGCCGGCAGGATGTTGGCGCAAGCAATTAGCTTGTCAGCCAATAGATGACCGGCAATCTGGCGGCAAACTTCAACAGAAGGCGCGGTGATCATTATGACGATGACCTCATCCATATATCCCTCCAGCTTACAATATATTAGCTCCTAACGGCCATGCAGGCAGTTATGGATTCTGTCCCACAACTGGCCAGCCATTAAAAAATTATAGCCGATCCCCTTAAACGGGAGATTAAACCTGGTGATTGGTCGTCTTGGAGATCGCCATCCTGGGTTATTGACGCTTCCGGATCGATGTTCCAGGGACAGCCGTTGATGTTAAAATTGGATCAAGATCTCTTCGCTCTTTATGAAGAAGCACGGGATGTGGATTTTTTGCTGTATGGAGGAGACGAAATGGCAACCGACCCTACTGCATCTGCTGCTTTGGAGTATGCTCGCCAGAACCGTGATGTTTTTCTTGACCGACTCTTTGAACTGCTCCGTTTCCCCAGCATCAGCACACAGGTCGAAAACGCGGTAGATGTCGAGAAGGCTGCAGATTGGCTGGTGAATTATTTGAAGGAAATTGGCTTTTCTGAAGCTCAAAAATATTCGACCGCTGGCCATCCCCTGGTCTACGCGGAATGGCTGGAGGCAGGACCTTCCTTTCCCACACTTCTGGTTTATGGCCATTATGATGTCCAACCCGTGGACCCACTTGACCTCTGGCATAAGCCGCCCTTCGAGCCATCCGTAGACGGTGATGTTCTCTATGGCCGCGGCGCTTCGGACGATAAGGGACAAATGATGGCTTTGCTGGCTGCCCTGGAGGCTTATTTGAGGACTTCGGGCTGCCTGCCTTTGAACGTGAAGGTGCTGCTGGAAGGGGAGGAGGAAATCCTCAGCCCAAATATGGGGCCATTTCTGGCTGAACACAATCGCCAACTGGCCTGCAACGCGGTGCTTATCTGTGACGACTCGATCCTGGACCCCCAGACTCCTGTCATTACATATGGTTTGCGCGGGAACTGTTATATGGAGGTGCGGGTTTCAGGACCTTCCAGAGATTTGCATTCCGGTTCCTTTGGGGGCGCGGTAGATAACCCCTTTAATGTGCTGGTGCGCATGTTGGCAGCCCTGCAGGACGGGAAGACCCACAAAGTGCTCATCCCTGGTTTTTATGACCGTGTCCGTGAGATTGACGAGGCAGAACGTGCCCTTTTGGCGGCATATCCTGCCAGCGAAGAACAAACCCTCCGCCTGACCGGCGCGCCAGCCCTGGCCGGCGAGCAAGGTTACCGCCTGATCGAATGGACGAGTGTCCGACCCACGCTGGACATTCACGGTATTCCAGGCGGCTTCACAGGGGAAGGCAAGAAGACCGTCATCCCGGCCTGGGCGGCGGCAAAAGTCAGTATGCGCCTGGTGCCTGACCAGGATCCAGATGAGATTCAGGTCTTATTTGAGAATGCCATGCGTTCGATTGCTCCTCCGACGGTCAAGCTGGAATTCAAATGCCTTGGCAAAGCTCGCCCAGCCGTCATTGATTACCGATGCCCGGCGGCACAGGCGGTTGCCGAAGCTTACCGGCGCGGTTTTGGCGTGCAGCCGGTGTACACCCGTACCGGCGGTTCCATTGCGGTGGTGGCTGAAATGATGCAATACCTGGGAGCGCCGGTTATTATGGCCGGCCTGGGCTTGCCTGATGATCAAATCCATGCCCCTAACGAGAGATTCTACCTGCCCAATTTCTACCGGGGAATCGAAACCTTCATCCATTATTACAATATCCTGTCTACCACAACGCTGTCGTGAACTCCGCCAGACATTGCGACAGGATTGAAGGAAGCGGAGAAAAGAAGATTGGCGTGGAGGGAACATGGACGCTCTGGTATGCACTAAATGCTCAAAGAGTTATAACCTGAACGAGCCGATTTGGAGGTGCCCTTCCTGCGGGGGGGTACTCGACCTGGAGTTCACGCCAGTATTTGACCGCAGGAAGATACAATCCCGCCCGCCGTCCTTGTGGCGTTATCGCGAGGCGTTGCCGTTGGCCTCTGAAGCAAATATTGTCTCTTTTGGCGAGGGATTCACCCCGCTGCTAGGCGTTGATTTTGGCGGGGTGCAGGTCCTGGTCAAGCAGGATCACCTCTTTCAGACCGGCTCTTACAAGGACCGCGGTGCAGCGCTTTTGATCAGTAAAGCAAAAGAATTGGGGGTCCGAACTGTTGTGGAAGATTCTTCTGGAAACGCCGGTTGTGCAATTGCTGCTTACTGCGCCCGCGCCGGCATTGCATGCCACATCTATGTGCCTGAATCCACCTCGTCGGGCAAACTGGCGCAGATACACCACTATGGAGCGACGCTGCACCTGGTTCCCGGTTCACGCGAGGATACCGCAGCCGCAGTGCTCAAAGCAGCCGAGGAGGTTTATTACGCCAGCCATTCCTGGAATCCATTTTTCTTTCATGGAACAAAAACTTTTGCTTTTGAGGTTTTTGAGCAATTGGGCTGGCGGGCACCCGACACCCTGATCCTGCCGGCTGGAAACGGCACGTTGCTGTTGGGGGCTGCTATTGGATTCAAAGAACTGGCCGAAGCCGGACTGACGGATAGAGTGCCTAAGATCATTGCGGTTCAAGCGGTTGGCTGCGCTCCGCTGGCTACTGCCTTCCGAGAAGGGTTTTCTTCGCCGCCGGTCATCCAGAGAGAGGATACCCTTGCCGAAGGGATTGCCATCGCCGAGCCAGTGCGAGGAACACAGATCCTCCGAGCGGTACGGAACAGCGGCGGGGCTTTCCTGACCGTTGGCGAGAAGGAGATCGAAGAGGCGCTTATGGAAAGCTGCCGCCGTGGATTTTACATTGAACCAACCGCTGCGGCAACGGTGGCAGGGGTCAGGAAATATGTTCAGGCAACCGCCGATAGAGAGGTGATCGTCTCGGTGTTCACCGGGCACGGCCTCAAATCCACCGAGAAAATGCTCAGGCTGATCGGTTCTTAAAAATCGGCGATTCGATTGGTATGAGAGAAGACTGCCTGGCAGCGTTACAATGTTGCCAGACAGTCTGTTGAAAGCACCGTGACGCTGTATTGTTCCATATTGGAGCGCCAGACCCGCCTGGATTCACAGGGGGTTTGGGAATCTTGAAGGGAGTGTTAATTTTCGGAGAAATGATCGGGAACAAAAGCCAGGCTGTTGTGAACAATTTGGAGCAGGCGTTCTGGCTTTTGAACTGCGATGCTTTTGGCGGTGCAAACGATCAGGTTGTCTTCCCGCAATAATTTAAGCGACCGACTGAAGGCTTCGGGAACGGTGGATATCAGGGCTGCCATCTGGTGATTGGGGTAGCAGCGCCGGTCAATGGCTTCCACACCATTCTTGCTCAACTGGAGCAGGAGTTTGGCGGCGCGCGCCAGGACAGGGCGGAAGGAGAGATCCTCAAATTGAGTGACCAGTACGCGATTGCGACCAGCCAGAATGCGCAGCAGACCAATCCCTAAGGCGGGATAACAGTAAATCAGGTTCCGCAATCCTTCAGGGCTGATACGCCAGGTCAGGCTGGGCTCTGAAGCGATGACTGTGACCGGATTGGGTCCTTCATCCAGGCTGGCGACTTCGTTGAACATGATAATCGGTTCGATCATCGCGATAATTGATTTGTGCCCCTGGATGCTGTGTTTGCAAAGCTGCACTTTGCCGGAAAGCAAGACAAACAGGCCAGCGCAGGGTTCATTTTCGACAAACAGAACTTCGTCCGCGGCGTATAGTTCGATTTTCCCGCTTTGTATGATATCCAGCAGCTCGTCATTGGAGAGATCGCGAAAATGATCTACCCGGCGCATCTTCGCCGGCAAGTCTCTTAATTCATCTGGTAGTTTGTTGAACGTCCTCATGGCCTGACGCTGTAATCTCCTTGCGCGACCCATTTGTAAGTGGTCAATTCTTCCAGCGCCATAGGACCGCGCGCGTGCAACCGCTGAGTGGATACCGCTACTTCGGCTCCCAGGCCAAACTGGCCGCCATCGGTATAGCGGGTGCTGGCGTTGACATAGACGGCGGCAGAATCGACCCTGGCCACGAACTGGTTGGCGTGATCGGGGTTTTCAGTCAGGATGCCATCGGAGTGGCCAGTGCTGTGAGCGGCGATGTGGCGAATGGCTTCTTCCAGGCCGTCTACCACCTTGACGCCCAGCACGAGGGAGAGCCATTCGGTATCGAAATCCTCGCTGCCGGCTGGTTGCACGAGGGGTGCGGAGAATCCCTTCAGGTAAGGCATGGCGTTGTCGTGGGCGCGAAAGGTGACGTTATCTGCTTTCAATCTCTCCACCAGACGAGGCAGGAAGGTAGCAGCAATGCCGCGGTGCACCAGCACAGTGTCCAGCGCGTTGCAGACGGTTGGGCGCTGCACCTTGGCGTTTTGAATAACTTTAAGGGAGGCGTCTTGATTGGCACTCTCATCCACAAACAGGTGACAGATACCGATGCCGCCGGTAATGACGGGGATGGTGCTGTTTTCACGGCAGAACTGGTGAAGCTGATTTCCGCCGCGCGGGATGAGCATGCCAATGGTATCGTGCATTTTGAGCAATTCATTCACCAGGGCGCGGTCGGGATTGTCAATGAACTGCACCGCCTCGGGGGGCAGGCCGGATTGTTGCATGGCTGCACGGATGACGGCCACCAGGGCGCGATTTGTGGCAATCGTCTCGCTGCCGCCGCGCAGGATGATGGCATTGCCGGTTTTGAGCGCCAGCCCGGTAACCTCGATGGTCACATTTGGGCGCGATTCGTAGATGACGGCTAGCACGCCGATGGGCACCCGTTGTTTGTGCAAGCGCAGGCCGTTTGGTAGTTCCCTGGCGTCGAACACTTTTCCGACCGGGTCAGGGAGCGCGGCAACATCTCGCAGCGAAGCGGCAATGCCCTCCAGCCGACTCTCATTCAGCATCAGGCGATCGATCATGGCAGGTGAAAGCCCGGCTCTTTCGGCTCCTTGGACATCACCCTGGTTAGCGTTCAGGATTGCAGGACGCTGCTCCCAAATCAGGTCTGCCATTGCCAGTAGACATTCATTTTTTTGCCGGGTTTGCGCCAGCGCGAGCTGCTGCGAAGCCTCTTTGGCCTGATTGCACATTTCCTTGATCATGTTTCTCTCCATCATTCGGCCCTTTAGTTCAAGAGCATCATATTGTTGTGATGTACCACTTCGTCTCCGTAGGTGTATCCCAGCAGCGCCTCGATCTGATCGGACTTTTGTCCTTCGATTAACTGGAGGTCGTGCGCACCGTAATTGACTATGCCTAAGGCTATGGCCTTGCCTTTCAGCGTTTTGATCTGGACGATATCGCCGCGCTCGAAGTTTCCGCTGACGGCCTTGACGCCGACGGGCAGCAGGCTACCGCCGCGCCGCAAAGCCTGGAGGGCGCCCTGATCTACCTGTAAAATGCCGCCAGAAGCCTGCGCGTTTGCCAGCATGTACCGTTTGCGGCTCTCCAGCGTTGTGATGATGGGTAAAAAGCGGGTGCCGATGGGTTCGCCAGCGACGATGAGTGGCAACTGATCGGGGCGGGCGCCATTGGTAATCACGACTGTGGCGCCGGAACGCCGCGCCAGGTCGGCGGCCTGCAGTTTAGTTTCCATCCCGCCGGTGCCAAGCCCGGAAATGCTGCCCCTGGCTGCTTTCAATAATTCTTCTGGGATATCAGGTGTTGAAATTTCATTCACCAGGCGGGCGGTCTTATCGCTGCGCGGATCACCTGTGTACAGGCCATCCTGGTCGGTGAGCATGATGAGCATATCGGCTTCGACCAGGTTGGCGACCAGCGCTGAGAGGGCGTCGTTATCGCCAAAGCGGATCTCTTCCGTCGCGATGGTGTCGTTTTCGTTGATAATGGGGATAACGGAATAAGCTAGAAGCGCTTCGAGGGTGTTGCGTGCGTTCAGATAGCGCCGCCGGCTGAGTAAGTCGTCACGCGTCAAGAGCACCTGTCCAACTGTGACACCATACATCTGAAATAGTTTATTATAGATTTCCATCAGACGCGATTGCCCCACAGCAGCCAGCATTTGCTTGGCAGGGACATGTTTCTCAAAAGCGGGATGGTTCAAAGCTTCGCGCCCGGCGGCAATAGCGCCCGACGAGATTAGCAAAATTTCATACCCCTGGTTATGCAGGCGCGCCACCTCCTTGACGAGCTCGAGCAGGTGGGGCAGGGAGATATTTTTGGATCCGGCTGTCAAGGTGGAGGTTCCAAGTTTGATGATGACACGCTGGTTGTTCATAGCAATAAATCCACAAGTGGGATAGCTGGGCTTAATTCTAATATAAAATCACAGCATCAGTCTAAATTCCCCTGCCGGAATGTCCTTTTGACGGTTTTTGACCGATGTTCCCCCATTGAAGCATGCAGAGGGTTTTCATTTTGCCCTCCTTTTCCGTGATATCATTGGGGCTTATCAGAACCGTACCTTTCAGGAGCAAAGCATGCAAGCACCAGAGAACATTTACCGGCTACAAACCTCGGTCCCTGGAAATGGTCCAGGGATGATGAACGCTTACCTGTTCAAGACCTCTGAGGGCTGCTTGCTGGTGGATACCGGATGGAACGACCGGAATTCGTCCGATGCTTTGGTCAGGCAATTGCGAGAAGCTGGCGCGTCGCTGGAGGACATACGGTATATTGTCATCACGCACACTCACCCTGATCATTATGGAATGGTGCACCGCCTGGCTTTCCAAATTTCTGCTGAGGTGATCTTGCACGAACAGGAACAGGCGATTCTACGGATGCGCGCCGAAAATTACGAGCAAATGGCTGCAGAGATGGCTGCCTGGTTAGAAGCGCACGATATGCCCGGCGATACACGTCGCTTATTTGACCGCTCGTCCCTGACCGCGCTGGGGATGACGCCCGCGGAATTGCCTTCCAGGACCGTGCGCGGTGGCGAGAAACTCTCGATTGGTGATTTTGAATTTGAAATCCTCTGGACGCCTGGGCATTCGCCTGGCCATATCTGCCTTTATGAAGCAGAGCGGAAACTGCTGGCGGCCGGAGACCACATCTTACCGGACACAACCCCGAATGTGAGTATGTACCTCGAAATGATGCGTAACCCGCTGGAGCAATACCTGGAGTCGCTGGAAGCAATGCGGGGGCTGGAGGTCAAGATCGCGTTGCCTTCTCATGGCGAGATGTTTGACAATCTCCCTGCCCGGATCGACGCTATTCTGCAACACCATGAAGACCGGCTGGTCGCGATGAAGGCGGTCCTGGCAGGTGGCGAGCGGACAGCCCGCCAGGTGGCGGAGGCGACCCAGTGGGTGGAGGGGACCATGACCTGGGGCGATCTGAATTCCTTTGCCAAACGCATGGCACTGACCGAAACTGTCTCACATCTGGAGCTGCTCCATGCAAGGGGTGAGGTTGTTAGAACGTTTCGGGATGGACGCTACCGGTATGCGCTGGTTTGAGTCAGGTTTGTGGGTGAAAAGAATACAACAAGGCGTTGATCATTATTCAGATGTCTGGGTTTCAACATAAATGTAACGCGCTGTGGTATTCCCTAAAGTAACCGACTGGTTATCAATTTCGACTGTGATGGTCTGATTAAAAGGCAGTATCTCTGTCACGGCAACGCGCGCCCCGGGGGTGATTCGTTTCATTTCCAGGTAATCGAGCAGGTGGGCATTTTCTTCCGCCAATTCGTGGATTCGGCGGATGATGACCGTTCCACCGGCTGGGATTTCCGTCAGAGTGATCCAGTCTGAGACTGAATCCTCACACCCTGGGAGAGGGTTGCCATGTGGACAGGTCTTTGGGTTGCCAAGCTGTTCCATCAGGGCTGTCTCTGTCATGCTAGAGATAGCATGTTCCAGCTGATGGGCTTCACTATGAAGCTTGGACCAGGGAAGTGTTTTGAACATCATCCACTCCATCAGCATGTGGCGGCGCATGATGACGCGCGCCGCGTTCCAACCGGTGGCGGTCAGGTGCGCGCCGTCTTTGGTCATAACTACCAGACCATCACGGGTCATTCGTTTAAGTGTGTTGGTGACCGTGGGCGGGGTGACGCCCAAAAGTTCTGCCAGCCGCGATCCCACGACCGGCTCTTTGTCGCGTTCCATCACGTAGATAAGCAGCAGGTAATCCTGGATGGTTGAACTCAGATTCGAAACTTCCGAATCCTTAGAATCGGAGATATTTATCATGCTTAATCCTGTAAATTATTATATACTAATTTTCAATATTAGCATATAATAATCATAGCTCTTCATAAGTCATTATATCATTTTATCCCGCAGGAGAAAAATATGCTTAAAGGCAATTTTCAAATACCGCTTTCCGATATGGCAACTGGGGAAGGTGCTACTCTTCTGGTCTTTAAGGGCGGAAGGATGGTGAACAACCGGCTGGCTTCACTCGGTTTTACGCCGGGAGCGCGAGTCAGTATGGTTCAGAACTATGGACGTGGCCCTTTGCTCGTTGAAGTACGGGGGGCATGTGTGGCGTTGGGGCGCGGAGAGGCAGCGAAAATTCTCGTTGAAAGAAGCACTCATGAATGATTGCCATGAGACTCCAAACCGTAACGCTGTGCCTCTGACTGCAATCGGCGAGGAAATTCCGTTGATTGCACTGGCTGGCCAGCCAAATATGGGAAAATCGACCATTTTTAATTTGCTGACCGGCCTTAATCAGCACGTCGGCAACTGGCCGGGTAAAACGGTTGAACGTCGCGAGGGTAGCTTTCATTACAATCAACAGACTTTTCGGCTGGTGGATCTGCCAGGAACCTATAGCCTGACAGCGAATTCACCCGAAGAATTAATCGCCCGTGAGTTCATCCTGGTCGAAAAGCCGGCGGTGGTGGTAGCTGTTGTGAGCGCGGCGAACCTTGAAAGAAGCCTGTACCTGGTCTCTGAACTGGCCGCGTTGGGAGTCCCCCTGGTGGTGGCTTTGAACATGATGGATGTGGCTGCCAAAGAAGGCATTCAGGTGGATACGTCGCTGCTGGAAGAAGCTCTCGGCATACCCGTTGTCCCAATGACGGCTTCTCGGGCGGCGGGGGTGCGAGAATTGCTTGGGGTGGTGCAGGAAGTATTGGATGGGAAACGCGTTCCTGCTCCGCAGCCGCCCGAGGTGCGATCCGATCATCAAGAAGTCTGGAAAGAGGTCGAACAGTTAATCGCGCCATATGTTCCTGCCCCGTACCCGCAGAGCTGGATGGCGCTTAAGTTGCTTGAGGGTGATGTGGAGGCGGCGCGTAGGATGCAGGCAGCGCTGCCGCACGATGTGTGGGAGCAAGTGCAAATCCTATTACGAGCCCATGATGACGCCTTTTTGGCTGTGGCGACAGGGCGGTACGAGTGGATCGGGCGCACCATCGGTACCGCAGTGACCCAGCACAAAATTGGGCAGATTGGGTGGACCGAGCGTATCGACCGTTGGGCTGCTCACCCGGTCTGGGGATTGTTCATTTTAGCGGGGATTTTGGGGTTGGTGTTCTGGCTGACCTTCACGCTGGGTGCGCCGCTTCAGGAGTTGTTAGACGCTCGGGTTGTTGTTTCGTTTTCTGGACTGGCCTCGAGAGCGCTGGCAACGACGCCATCCTGGGTGCAGGGCGTGATTGTGGATGGGCTGATCGGCGGCGTCGGTTCGGTGTTGACTTTTCTTCCGATCCTGATCATTTTTTTTGCGACCTTTGCCTTGCTGGAAGATATTGGTTACATGGCGCGGGCTGCTTACGTGATGGACAACCTGATGCACTTGATGGGCCTGCATGGCAAATCCTTCTTGCCGCTTTTTTTAGGGTTTGGCTGCAATGTTCCGGCAATTATGGGAACGCGCGTGATCGATTCGTGGCCGGCGCGGCTATTGACGATCCTGATCGCGCCGCTGGTACCCTGTACGGCGCGGATGGCCGTGGTAGCTTTCATTGCTCCAGCCTTTTTTGGCGGGAATGCCGTGTGGGTTTCGTGGGGATTGGTGATGCTATCCCTATTGACGCTCGTTATTGCTGGCGTACTGCTCAACCAGGTAATTTTTAAGGGACAACGTTCGGCTTTTATTATGGAAATGCCGCTTTATCATATTCCAAACGGTCGGACGATTGGTTTGTTGGTCTGGCAGCGTTCATTTTCTTTTGTCAGGAAAGCCGGGACGGCAATTCTGGCAATGTCGCTGCTGGTCTGGGGTCTTTCCTATTTGCCAGGCGGCGATTTGAATACCAGTTTTCTGGCCAGGTTTGGGCAGTTGGTTGAACCAGTGGGCAGGTGGATAGGACTCGACTGGCGCCTGACCGTTGCTCTGATCACAAGTTTTCCGGCGAAGGAAAACGCCATCGCTACATTGGGCGTAATTTTTGGAAATTCCAGCGAGGCTGGTCTGGCTGGCCTCCTGGCATCAACCTTCTCAATGGCTTCTGCGCTCTCCTTTCTAGTGGTAACGATGCTGTTCATCCCTTGTATGGCAACGGTGGCAGTAATAAAGCAGGAGACTGACTCCTGGCGGTGGACGCTCTTGAGCGTGTTCATGCTCCTGCTTGTATCAGTTGCGGCTGGAGCGGTTGCTTATCGTCTTGCTTCACTTTTGGGGTTCTAGCGATGCTTGAAAGATTACTTGATGAAATTCGCGCTGGCGGCACATTCGAGACCAGCGCGCTGGCTGCCCGGTTGGGGACGACGCCGAAAATGGTCGAAGCCATGCTCGCGCATCTCAAACGCGCCGGGTATCTCGATTTTTATCAAACCTGTGGCGATACATGCGGCGGTTGCAGTTTGAGCGCGGGCTGTGGAAAACCGCAGAATGAAGAGTCGCTCAGCCATCCGCCGCAATTGTTTGTTTTTTCGGAGAAACGCCACACCAGCTTCTGAGATGGTGTTCTGAACGCCAATATATCCAGCAGAGAGGGTGCCGGCTGGAGTGAAGGGCAGGAGGGTCACGATACCGAAAGGTAGCATCAGTTTCTTGTTGACCTCCGGGGAAAATATAAATAAGGTAAATGTAGATAAAATTTGTGGTATAATACTCAATAATAATTATCCATAGATATTGACTATCGGAAATAATCTAATGACCGATCCAGGTTTTCGTTTTGACCAACTGATTGCTGCGTTGAAGGAGAGCGATTTCCGGCTGACTCCTCAACGGGTCGAGCTAGTGCGATTGATCGCGGTCAGTGAAGGACATCCCAGCGCGAACCAGTTTTATGAACAAATAAAACAGAAGTTCCCAACTATTAGCCGGGCCACGGTCTATAAGACACTCGCTTTGCTCAAAGAACTGAATCAAGTGTTAGAAATCGATTTACGTGAAGACAGCCACTATGATGGCAACCGCCCCCAGCCGCATCCACACCTAATATGTGTCAAATGTAACCGGATCGCTGATGGAGATTTGCCTCTTGATCAGGAATCAATCCAAAGGCTGGAGAAGGTATCAGGGTATATAATCCTGCGCCCTCAAATTTCGTTCTACGGACTCTGTCCGGATTGCAAGGAAGAGCGATGACGATAATAGTTTCTCTTTTTAATGTTAATGGATAATGATTATCTCTTAGGAATTCTTATAAGGAGGTTGCTTTCTGGAGAACTGGCGCGCTTTTTTTGTAAGCATTCTATGCTTGTCACCTAAAAATCAGATCACACATCGCAGAACCTTTGCCAGTCATTATGATATGACGACCAGTGTGATGAATCATAACGCTAATAAAAAACTTATAAAACCAAAGGAGAAAATATAATGAGCGAAGAGAGTAAATCCCCGGTTCATAAACATGTTGCCGGTGGCGGTACATCGAACAAAGACTGGTGGCCCAACCAGTTGAATCTCGATATCCTGCACCAGCATTCCTCCAAGTCCAATCCGATGGGCGAGGAGTTCAGCTATCGCGAGGAATTCAAGAAACTTGACCTTGCGGCTGTAAAGAAAGACCTATATGCGCTTATGACGGATTCGCAGGATTGGTGGCCTGCCGACTGGGGCCACTACGGTGGTCTCTTCATCCGAATGGCCTGGCACAGCGCTGGTACCTACCGCATTGGCGATGGTCGCGGCGGTGGTGGCAACGGCAGCCAGCGGTTTGCACCCCTCAACAGTTGGCCGGACAATGTGAACCTCGATAAGGCGCGCCGGCTGCTCTGGCCGATCAAAAAGAAGTACGGCAAAAAAATCTCGTGGGCTGACTTGATGATCCTTGCCGGAAACTGTGCATTAGAGTCAATGGGTCTTAAAACTTTCGGTTTCGCCGGTGGGCGGGAGGATATTTGGGAACCGGAAAAGGATATCTACTGGGGATCTGAAGACAAGTGGCTGGGAGACAATCGCTACTCTGGCGAGCGCGAACTTGAAAATCCACTCGCCGCTGTGCAGATGGGTTTGATTTATGTGAACCCTGAGGGGCCAAACGGCCAACCGAGTATACTTGCTTCTGGCCGCGATGTGCGTGAGACCTTTGCGCGCATGGCGATGAACGATGAAGAAACGGTGGCTCTCATCGCTGGTGGCCATACCTTTGGTAAAGCCCATGGCGCGGGCGACCCGACCCTAGTAGGACCTGAGCCCGAGGCAGCTCCGATCGAGGAACAGGGCCTGGGCTGGAAGAACCGCTTCGGCACTGGCAAGGGCGCACATACCACCTCTAGCGGCATCGAAGGGGCCTGGACGCCAAACCCAATCCAATGGGACAATGGGTACTTCGATATGTTATTTAATTACGAATGGGATCTGGTGAAAAGCCCTGCTGGTGCGTGGCAGTGGGTCCCAATAAACCCTGATGAAAAGGATATGTCTCCGGACGCTCACGATCCATCGAAAAAGGTTACTACAATAATGACAACTGCGGACATGGCGTTGCGAATGGATCCGATATACCGGCCCATCGCTGAACGATTCCATAAGCATCCTGAGGAATTTGCAGAGGCTTTTGCTCGCGCCTGGTTTAAGTTGACACACCGGGATATGGGACCCAAGTCTCGCTACCTCGGCCCGGAAGTCCCAACGGAGGATTTGATCTGGCAGGATCCCATCCCGGCTGTCAATCACAAATTGATAGATGAGGAGGATATTGCCTCTCTCAAGGGTAAGATTCTGGCTTCTGGCTTGTCCGTCCCCGAGCTGGTTTCTACTGCCTGGGCGTCAGCTTCGACCTTTCGCGGCTCTGATAAGCGTGGCGGCGCTAATGGCGCCCGCATTCGCCTGGCGCCGCAGAAGGATTGGGAGGTCAACCAGCCTGCTCAACTGGCAAAGGTGCTCAAGACCCTGGAGGGCATCCAAAATGCTTTCAATAGTGTGCAATCTGATGGGAAGAAGGTCTCACTGGCTGACCTGATCGTTCTGGCTGGTTGTGCGGGCGTCGAGCAGGCTGCAAAGAATGCCGGTTATGAAGTGACGGTTCCCTTCACTTCCGGACGCATGGACGCCTTGCAAGAGCAGACCGATGTAGAACTCCTTCGCAGTGCTTGAACCAAAAGCGGATGGCTTCCGCAACTACCTCAAAACCAAGTATGCCGTCTCGGCTGAGGCAATGCTGGTTGATCGGGCGCAACTGTTGACCTTGACCGCGCCTGAGATGACGGTCTTAATTGGCGGCTTGCGCGTCATGAATGCGAACTATGGCAAGTCCCCGCATGGTGTCTTCACCACGCGGCCAGAGGCGCTCACGAATGATTTCTTTGTGAACCTGCTGGATATGAGCACAGTCTGGAAGCCCATCTCGGAAGATAGCGACGTGTTTGAGGGCCGTGATCGCGCAACAGGCGCGCTCAGGTGGACCGGCACCCGCGTTGATCTGATTTTCGGTTCGAACTCCCAGCTCCGGGCCCTGGCAGAGGTTTACGCATGTGATGACTCTCAGGAGAAATTCCTACACGACTTTGTCGCGGCGTGGAACAAAGTGATGAACCTTGACCGATTTGATCTTGCCTGATCATGGTAAATAGGGAGGACCGAAATATTCCGATTGGTTCCTCTGTATCAAACCAGTCGTGGAAGAAACTGGCAAGACGGTTCTGATAAAAATAGTTTGAGGATTCTAAAACGGGCGAGAGTTGTCTCGCCCGTTCTTGATATATCTATATGGTGCCTCCAAAGGAATTCAAATAGCATCCCCTAGCGGGGATCCAGGTTTTGCAATAAAGAACCACCTGATTTAAGTAAGTTTTTCTTTGGTGCCCCCAAGGGAATTCGAATCCCTGTTTTGGCCTTGAGAGGGCCACGTCCTGGGCCGCTAGACGATGGGGGCGGCTGGCGGATGGAATTTTAGCATGGAATTAAACCCCGGTCAACAATTTTTGGCTAACACAATTCTGGGCGGATACGATTTAGAGAGATGGGAGGAATCTTTAAGCTACCTTTAACCTTCGCGCCCTTGTGCTTCTTCCTTGGGTGGCTTATAATTCAACAGTTGAATTTTGGCCTATGGCAATCTCATCTGAAACCGATCGAGACCTCACTATCCTGGAACACATTGAGCAGGATCCGGATGCCACCCAGGCATCGCTGGCTTTACAGCTCGGTGTGGCGGTCGGGACGATCAACTGGCATTTGAAGCGGCTGATTGAGAAAGGATATATCAAAGTCCGCAGGGCAGAGCGCCGCAAGCTGCGCTACATCATCACACCAGAAGGAATGGCGCTGCGAACCCGGCTGACGATTGATTACATCCAGAACTCTTTCCGCCTTTACCGCCTGGTGCGAGAACGAGCCCTGGCGGCGTTGGATGTTCTGATTGCAGCGGGCTACCGGCGCGCCCGGATCGGCGGAGACGGCGACGTGGCGGAGGTGTGTCGACTGACCTGCCTGGAACGCGGTGTGGAGGTCGGAAACGATCCCTATTTGCCGGAGCTGAAAATTCACGGATTGAAAATCTTCGCGCTGCTGGATGGCAGAGAACTGCCGCCGCTCGAAGTTAAACGTTGACCGGAAAGGTGACCATGGCAGCAGAAAAATTCTGGCAATCTCGTCGTTTTTGTGTAACCGGTGGAGCCGGTTTTTTAGGGAATTTTGTGGTCGAGAAGCTGAAAGCGCGCGGCGCAGGTGATATCTTTATCCCCCGCATTGAAGAATATGACCTGGTAAAGCCTGAAGACCTGGACCGGATGCTTGAGGACTCGAAGCCAGATGTAATCATCCATCTCGCAGCCCAGGTAGGCGGGATTGGCGCTAACCGTGAACACCCGGCGGAATTTTTCTATAACAACCTGATGATGGGTGTGCAGTTGATGCACAAAGCCTGGCAGCGCGGCGTGGAAAAGTTTGTGGCCATTGGGACGGTATGCGCTTATCCGAAATTCACGCCGGTTCCGTTCAAGGAAGATGACCTCTGGAATGGTTACCCTGAAGAGACCAACGCGCCTTATGGATTGGCAAAGAAGATGCTACTGGTACAGGCGCAGTCCTACCGGCAGCAGTATGGCTTCAACGCCATCTTTTTGTTGCCTGTCAACCTTTATGGACCGCGCGACAATTTTGACCTGCATTCTTCGCATGTGATCCCAGCGCTGATCCGCAAGTTTGTGGAGGCGAAAGAAGCCGGGCGCAATGAGGTAGAGGTGTGGGGAGATGGCTCGCCAACCCGTGAATTTATCTATGTAGAAGATGCTGCTGAGGGGATTTTGCTGGCGACTGAGCGCTACAACGACCCCGACCCGGTCAACATCGGCTCCGGCTTTGAAATTTCCATCAAAGATCTGGCTGAGAAAATTGCCCGCATGACCGGTTTTGCCGGGAAGATCGTATGGAACACGGAGAAACCGAATGGGCAGCCGCGCCGCGCCCTGGATACCCGTCGGGCGCTGGAGCGGTTTGGTTTCAAGGCCCAGGTGGGCTTTGATGAGGGTTTGCAGCAGACCATCCAATGGTATCAGCAGAATCGCGTTCGTATCTGAGCTGGAAGGAATTTTGTGGAAAAAACACTCTCCATCAACCAGGATGATATTCCCGTTACCATCATCCGTCCGTCAGGCGGCTGGTCGCTGATCCATTTGAGCGACCTGTGGCGCTACCGCGAGTTGATTTATTTTATGACATGGCGCGATATCAAGGTGCGGTACAAGCAAACCCTGCTCGGAGCAGCCTGGGCTATCCTGCGGCCTTTCTTGACGATGGTGGTCTTTAGTATTTTCTTCGGCGAGCTGGCTGGCGTGCCTTCGGATGGGGTGCCTTACCCCATCTTTACCTTTGCGGCTCTCCTGCCCTGGGAATTGTTCGCCCATGCGTTGAGTGTTGGCAGCCGTTCACTGGTGCAGAACAGCAACATGATTACCAAAGTTTATTTCCCGCGCCTGATCCTGCCGCTGGCCTCAGTTCTGGCGGGCGTGGTTGATTTTTTCTTTGCGTTTTTGGTGTTGATCGGAATGATGATCTATTACGGTATCGCGCCCACACCGGCAGTCTGGACGCTGCCGCTTTACCTGCTTCTCACGATAGTCACGGCGATGGGGGTGAGCCTGTGGCTCTCGGCGATGAACGTGCTTTACCGTGACGTGGGATATGTAACGCCTTTTCTGACCCAGTTCTGGCTGTTCATTACGCCAATTGCCTATGGCGCCAGCCTGGTGCCGGAACAGTGGCGGTTCTTGTATGCGATTAACCCGATGGTGGGCGTGGTGAACGGCTTCCGGTGGGCGCTGCTAGGCCTTGAGAATGCGGCGCCAAACCAGATGTTGTTGATCTCGATCGGCGTATCCCTGCTGGTACTAATCAGCGGTCTATTCTATTTTCGGCGGATGGAACGCCAGTTTGCGGATATGGTGTGAGCCAGGGATGGTAACAAAATGAGCCAGATCGCGATCCGGGCTAACAAATTAGGCAAGCAATACCGTATTGGTGCGCCGGTAGCGCGTTATCAAACGTTGCGAGAATTAGTGAGCGAACGTTTTTCGTCGCCTGTCCTGCGGTCGCGACAGGACGAGAAGAATAACCACATCTGGGCGATTCGAGACATCTCCTTTGAAGTGGAACAGGGACAGGTCCTGGGCGTCATCGGGCGCAACGGCGCAGGGAAAAGCACACTTCTCAAGGTGCTTTCGCGGGTAACCCATCCGACCGAAGGGTATGCAGAAATTCACGGGCGGGTTGGGTCGCTGCTGGAAGTTGGTACTGGATTTCACCCGGAGCTGACTGGCCGGGAGAATATCTATTTGAACGGCGCGATCCTGGGGATGAAACGAACCGAAATTGACCGCAAATTCGATGAGATCGTTGATTTTTCCGAAGTAGAAAAGTTCATTGACACACCGGTAAAGCGATATTCCAGCGGAATGTATTTACGATTGGCCTTTGCCGTAGCGGCGCACCTGGAGCCTGAGATCCTGGTTGTGGACGAAGTTCTGGCTGTCGGAGATGCAGAGTTCCAGCGAAAATGTCTTGGAAAGATGAGTGACGTTGCTCAACAGGGGCGCACCGTGCTGTTCGTGAGCCATAATATGTCAGCGATTCTGCGGTTGACCGAAGAGACGCTGGTGATCGAAAAGGGGCGGGTGGTCATGCGCGCTCCCTCGGCGCAGGCAGTGGATTACTATCTCTCTAAAGGCTTTTCACAAGAAGGCCAGCGTTTGTGGAGGGAGGATGAGATTCCTGCCAGCGCTTATCCTTTTCGACCGCATTCTATCCGGGTGTTGAATCCCGCTGGCGTTGTTTCTGATACGCTGCGCTCAGTGGAACCTGTAACCATTGAGATGGAATATTTCTTGGACGCTGCTGTCACCGGGTTGAGGGTGGGGATTTACCTGCTCAGCACACGCGGTGAGTTTATTTTTACTTCTTTTGATACTGACGCTGTAGATCAGTTTGAACGGTATGCGGTGCGCCGCGCCGGTCATTATATCAGCCGCTGCAAGATCCCAGCCAATTTCTTGAACGAAGGCCGGTTTGTTATTGGTGTTAACGCTAGCGCTTACCGTGTAAAGCGTTATTTTCATGATGAACAGGCGCTGTCTTTTAACGTTGATGCAGCCGGCGCGCCGGGTATGCAGTGGCCGGAACCGCGCATGGGGTCTGTACGCCCCTTGCTGGAATGGCAGATTGAAAGTGTGTGAGGGATAGAGTGGTTTCGAAGCAAATTGTCAAAAATATCTTAGGGCAAATTCCTTTTACGGCGGAACTGTACTGGCTGGTGCGCCAGCGCGGCAACCCCATTGCCAGCCGTTTTTCCCTTAAGCATTTGCAGGCGGCTTTGCCAGAGCTTGTAAACCAGGGTACTTTGCTACGACAGCAAGCGACTCAGGTAGGCAAAAAAGTCTTCATTTTTGCTACCCTCCACTATTGGATCGAACACGCAGCTTTACTAGGGATTTCGCTGGCGGCTCAGGGCCACCGGGTTACGCTTGGATTTCTGCCTTACGCTGAATGGCAGAACCCGATCAACCGTTTTGATCTGCGGCGGCAGAATCTTTACGCTAACCGGGTGCTTTCGCAGGCTTCGCCGTTGTTGGATTTCGTTTCGTTTTTCGGCTCCAAGCAGCTTTACAAGCCGGTTCCCGAGGCAGTGGAGAAGGCTGTCGATCTGGTGACCACCTACGATACACAGTACACCCTCCAGACAGAAGAAGTGGATGACCTGAGTGATGTATATAAGCTTCGCAAGGAGCGTAACATGGACGCCGCCAGGGCGGCTTACTACTGGCTGAAGGCCAACCGCCCGGATGTGGTGATCGTCCCCAACGGCACAATCCAGGAACTGGGAATCGTTTACCGGGTGGCGCGTATTCTGAATATCCCGACGGTAACCTACGAGTTTGGCGACCAACGGCAGCGAATCTGGATTGCCCAGAATGCGGAGGTCATGCGCCAGGAAACCGATGGGCTGTGGAAAACGAGGCAGCAAGTCCCCCTCAGCGAATTTGAATTAGATCGTTTGCGGGCGCTTTTTACGGCGCGCCAGCGGGCGTCGCTTTGGGAAAATTTTGCCCGCCGCTGGCAGGATACATTGCCGCAGGGCGGAGAAACGGTGCGGGCTGCGCTGGGGTTAGACCAGCGTCCGGTGGTGCTTCTGGCTACCAACGTGCTAGGGGACAGCCTGACGCTTGGACGACAGGTTTTCAGTAAGAGCATGGCTGAGTGGATCAGCCGTACAGTACAGTACTTTGCCGGACGGGATGACGCCCAACTGGTCATCCGGGTGCACCCGGGGGAGGTGCTCACGCATGGCCAATCAATGGTGGATGTCGTCCACCATGTGCTACCCAGGCTGCCTGGTCACATTCGGATGGTGGGCCCAAAAGATCAATTGAACACCTATGATCTTTTCGAAGTGGCCGATCTAGGGCTGGTCTATACGACTACCGTAGGGCTGGAAATGGCGCTGATGGGGTTGCCGGTGATTGTCGCCGGGCAAACCCATTACCGCAAGCGCGGCTTTACCTACGACCCCGATTCTTGGGTGATGTATTACAAGCAACTGGGGCAGATCCTCGATTCGCCGAAAAACTTCCGCCTGAGCCCTCATGAGATTGACCTGGCCTGGCGTTATGCTTACCGTTTTTTCTTCGAGTATCCGCGCCCCTTCCCCTGGCATCTAGTGCGTATGTGGGATGACTATAAGGCTCGTCCGCTGCAAGCTGTTCTCAGCCAGGAAGGACTGGCTCAATACGGAAGCACCTTTCAATACCTGACCGGCGAGACGATTGATTGGAACAGGGTGGTAGAACAGGAGGCGGATGGCAGAGACGGAGGTTAAGCAACAGGTTCGCCAGTTTTATGACCAGGTCGGCTGGCAGAAGATGGCGGACGGCGTCTATCAAAACGCCCGCTACGAGGACCTGAGACCAGTTTCGGCTGAGTATATTCATCGCTGCCACTTGCGGGTTACGCCGTTTCTCAAGAGGGGCGGGCGTTTTCTGCTGGATGCCGGCTCAGGGCCGGTGCAGTACCCTGAATACCTGACCTATTCTGAACCATACCAGTACCGGGTATGCCTGGATATTTCCTACGTGGCGCTATTAGAAGCCCGCCAGCGGCTTGGGGAGCATGGTTTGTTCGTTGTCTCGGATGTTGCCAACTTGCCATTCTCAAGTGAATGCTTTGATGGCCTGGTATCGCTGCATACGCTACATCACCTTCCTCCAGAGGAGCAGCAAAAAGCCTACCGTGAGTTTTACCGGGTTCTTTCTCCCGGTCGAAACGCTGTCGTGGTCAATGGTTGGACTGGGTCGGACTTGATGGGCTTTTTTCAGCCGCTCGTCCTGCTCATGGAGCGAATAGGACTATGGCTGGCGCGGCTGCGAGGTGTCCAGACGTCAGAGCCGAAACCCACACAATCGGCCGCTGTTACAGAGCCGACGGGCACCTTTGTTCGCAAGCTGGATGCTGATTGGCTGCGAAAGACGCTTAGCGATGAAATGAAGTTCGAAATACGCGTCTGGCGAAGCGTCAGCGTGCGCTTTCTGCGCGCCATCATCCATCGCCCGCTTGGTGGGAAGCTTTGGCTGCGTTTTATCTTTTGGTTGGAAGAGCTGTTCCCTCATTTTTTTGGGGAAAAAGGGCAATATCCTTTGATCGTTATCCGGAAATCGTGAAGGATTGAAATGGCAGAACAGGCAGTGACCAATTCAATTCAAGTGTACCCGGTAACGCCGGACCGTTGGACAGACCTGGAAACGCTTTTTGGCCCGCGCGGCGCTTGTGGTGGCTGCTGGTGTATGTATTGGCGGCTTTCGCGCAAGGAATTTGAATTGGGTAAAGGCGAAGGTAATCGAACAGCGTTGCGGGCGTTGGTAATGGCCTGTCAGCTTCCGGGGTTGCTGGCTTGCCATAACGGTGAACCAGTGGGTTGGTGCAGCATCGGGCCGCGTTCGGTTTTCCCGGTTTTAAAGCGTTCTCGTGTGTTAAAGCCGGTTGATGAGAAACCTGTGTGGTCTGTGGTTTGTTTTTTTGTCCACCGCCGCTTTCGCCGCCAGGGTTTGACAGTCAAGATGCTTCAGGAAGCAGTTCGATATGCAGCCGGTCAGGGCGCTTCGATTGTTGAGGGTTATCCAGTCGTCCCGCGCAGTCGTAATACTGGGGCTGTATTCATCTATACGGGCGTTTACACCGCTTTTCAAAAGGCTGGATTTATCGAGGTGGCGCGGCGTTCTGAAACCCGCCCGATTATGCGTTTTTATATCAATGAGGGGATTTAACACAGCCTGCCTAAGGGTTTTTGCAGGCGATTCTTAACGGATGGAGTATGGCATGAATTGGAACGAGAAAGTCATCTTGATCACTGGCGGGACAGGCTCCTTCGGTAAAAAATTTATCAAAGTGATGTTGGAAGAATATCATCCGGCCAAAATCATTGTTTATAGCCGTGATGAGTTGAAACAACATGAAATGCGCGTTGCCGGCTTTGACCATCCCAGTTTGCGGTATTTTATCGGTGATGTGCGAGATCTTCCCCGCTTGCGCAGGGCTTTGAATGGGGTAGATGTCGTCATCCATGCTGCGGCTTTAAAACAGGTACCGGCCTGTGAGTACAACCCGATGGAAGCGGTCAAGACCAATATTCTGGGCAGCCAAAATGTTGTTGACGCGGCTTTAGATGCTGGCGTTGAGCGGGTGATGGCGCTCAGCACTGACAAGGCGGTCAACCCGGTCAATCTGTATGGCGCCACCAAACTTGCGGCTGAGAAATTATTCATCCAGAGCAATGCCTATGCCGGCGGCACCGCAACCCGTTTTTCCTGCGTCCGTTATGGAAACGTGGTAGGCAGCCGGGGCAGTGTTGTGCCTGTATTTCTCAAACAGCGTTCGAATGGAAAACTGACTATCACCGATGAGCGAATGACCCGGTTTTGGATTTCTCTGGAACAAGGTGTCCGTTTTGTCATCCAGTGTGCCGAGCAGATGCACGGGGGGGAGGTTTTCGTTCCAAAGATTCCTAGTATGACGATTATCAATCTGGCGAAAGCCGTCGCGCCCCAGGCTGAGATCGAAGTGATAGGGATACGCCCTGGGGAGAAATTGCATGAGGTCTTGATTTCCGATGATGAAGCCCGTAACACGATTGAACTGAAAGATATGTTTGTTGTTCAACCTGCTGAGGCGTTCTGGTTTGGACGCCATTGGGAAAAGCTGGGTCGAAAACTGGAAGATGGCTTCCGTTATGCCAGCAATACGAATACCTCCTGGCTAAGCATTGAAGAGATTCGCCGTATTATCGAGCCAGTTGAACTGGAATTGGATCAGGGATATCCGGGATGACCCATTTTTTGGTAACCGGCGCGAGCGGTTTGCTGGGGTTGAATTTCTCCTTAAAAGCTGCTGGCCATCACAAGGTCGTTGGAGTGGTTCACCAACAGGTCCTGCATCAGGCACCTTTTCCTACCATCCAGATGGATCTGGCTGAGGAAGGTGCGGTTGAAAAACTACTTCAGCAGGTCCAGCCTGAAGTTGTCTTGCATTGCGCGGCGCTTGCAAATGTCGATCAATGTGAGGTGGAGCCTGAGCTGGCCTTCCGTGTAAACGCCGAACTCCCTGGTGAACTGGCCGCCGTATGCAAACGCCGGCATATTCGGCTGGTGCATATTTCTACCGACGCCGTCTTTGATGGTCAAAGAGGCGATTATTGTGAAACTGACGCCGCGAACCCGATCAACACCTATGCAAGTACCAAGCTGGCAGGGGAGCAGGCTGTTCGCGATGCCAACCCTGACGCGATCATCGCGCGAGTTAATTTTTATGGCTGGAGTCTGAAAGGTCAACGCAGCCTGGCGGAAATTTTCTACTATACCCTCAGGTCGAACCGGCCGATGCGAGGGTTCACCGACGTATTTTTTTGCCCGTTCCATGTGGATCAGCTCACAGATGTGATCCTCAAGATGTTGGAAAAGGGGTTGAAAGGACTTTATCACGTTGTGAGTCCTGAAAGTCTGAGCAAATACCAGTTTGGTAGGATGATTGCCAACCAGTTTGGGCTGGACGAGGGACTCTTGATGCCATCCTCGTGGCGAGAGGCGGGTTTGAAGGCCGTGCGATCGCCTAATTTGACTCTAAATTGCCAGAAACTCAGCCGGGACCTGGGTGCTGTTTTGCCTGGGCAAATGGAAGGAATGCAATTATTTTATTCACAATTTTGTTCTGGCCTGCCGGAACGTTTGCGACGGATGAGCAGGCTAGATGAGGCGAGTCAACTGGACTGACTGCGCCAGGACGATTTCTAACTGCGGAGGTGAATGATGGATATTCAAATCGCTGAACGTTTGATCGGATTGGCTCATCCGACTTATTTTATCGCGGACATTGCCGCGAACCATGATGGCAGCCTGGAGCGGGCGAAATACCTGATCCGCCTGGCCAAGCAGGCAGGGGCAGATGCCGCCAAATTCCAAAATTTTAGCGCTCCTAAAATCGTTTCGGACTATGGGTTTAAGAGCCTGGGTGAGCAGGCATCACACCAGGCAAACTGGAAGAAATCAGTTTTCGAGGTTTACCAGGATGCTTCAATTCCCTTTGAGTGGACTCCGGAGTTGAAAGCAGTCTGCGACGAGGTGGGGATCCATTATTTTTCTTCCCCCTATGATTTCGAAGCGATTGATTATCTCGATTCCTTTGTGCCAGCTTATAAGATTGGATCAGGCGATATCACCTGGCCAGAAGCATTAGAGCGGATTGCACGAAAGGGGAAACCAGTTCTCCTGGCAACCGGGGCCTCGGATATAGGAGAGGTTCAAAAAGCCGTACACATTCTTCGGGCGATCAATCCAAAGTTGGTGTTGATGCAATGCAACACTAATTACACCGCGAGACCAGAAAATTATGATCATATTCATCTGCGAGTGTTAACCACCTATGGGCTGATGTTCCCGGATGTTGTCTTGGGTCTTTCGGATCATACGCACGGGCACGCCACCGTTTTGGGGGCAGTTGCCCTGGGGGCACGGGTCATCGAGAAACACTTTACCGATGACGTTACCCGGGAGGGTCCTGATCATAAATTTGCCATGGACCCGGATTCATGGGCAAGTATGGTGGAAAACACGCGGTTGTTGGAACGTGCGTTGGGGAGCGCCGAGAAATTTGTGAACGAAAATGAACGCGAGACTGTTATCCTGCAGCGGCGGTGTTTACGGGCTGCCTGTGACATCAAAGCAGGCGAAGTTCTGCAGCGCGAAATGATCGATGTGCTCCGCCCGGCTACTGTTGGGGCGATCCTGCCTTACGATCTTCCGCAAGTGATCGGTACTCGAGCGTTGGAAGATATCCCAGCTGGGAAAGAGCTCCGCTGGACCATGTTTGGAGCATAGTGCGCGTTCTGTATTTTTCGCGCGACTACTCGCCGCACGATTACCGTTTCTTATCCAGCCTGGCCGACAATGGGCACCAGGTGTATTCATTACGGCTGGAACGAGACGTCCGCCAGGTTGAAGACCGACTGCTTCCACCCGTAGTGCAGCAATTGCAATGGAAAGGCGGTAAAAACGCCGTGCGCTGGTTGGATTATCCGGCGCTTGGAAAGGATCTGCACCGGCTCATCCACCAGGTTCAACCCGATGTCATCCATGCCGGCCCGGTACAAAGGGTAGCGTCCCTGGTTGCGATGACTGGCTACCGCCCTCTGGTGACAATGTCGTGGGGCTCTGACCTGTTGAAAGAGGCGGATGCGAACGGCTGGATGCGCTGGGTGACGCGTTACACCTTGCAACACACCACGGTGCTGGTGGCTGATTGCCAGGCTGTTCAACGGAAGGCGGCCGATTTTGGTTTTCCAGAAGACAGGGTGGTTTTGTTCCCATGGGGTGTAGATCTTGATCATTTCAGCCCTGGCGATGACGGCGGGTTGCGACACCGCTTGGGATGGGAAGACGCTTTCATCGTCCTTTCGTTGCGCGCCTGGGAACCGCTCTATGGGGTGGATGTGGTTGTCAGGGCGTTTGTGCAGGCTGCCAGGCAGATGGCAAACCTGCGCTTGCTCTTGCTGGGCGGTGGCTCTCAGGCGGATGCTTTGCGTGAAATTCTTGCGCGGGCTGGCATGTCAGACCGCGTATATTTTGGCGGCCAGGTAACCAATCTGGAATTACCGCGCTATTACCGGACGGCTGACCTATATGTCAGTGCTTCGCACAGCGATGGCTCCTCCGTCTCGCTGCTGGAAGCGCTGGCTTGTGGAAAACCGGTTTTGGTTTCGGATATCCCTGGAAATCGGGAATGGATCACCTCGGGAAGCCAGGGATGGTTGTTCAAGGATGGCGATGATCAGGCGCTGGCGGAAGGAATCTTAGAGGCTGCCAGGATTCAAGAGCAGCTTCTGGCGATGGGGGCGTCTGCCCGCCGGTTAGCAGAAGAACGGGCAGACTGGCGAAAGAATTTTCGCCGCCTGGAAAGCGCATACGAGATGGCTGTCCAACGGACAAGGACTGAGGAATAAGATGCCGAAATGGCTTTGGTTTTCTATTACAGCGCTTGTTTTAACGGTTCTGGTGATGCTCCCGATCCTGCCGGTTATTCAGCAGACGCCGGAAAAAAATTCGGGCATGTTTTTGTACACCGCTCAGCAAATGGTGGAAGGAAAGAAGCTTTATAAAGAAGTTTGGGATCACAAGCCCCCTTTGATCTTTGCCATCAATAGCCTTGGACTTATTTTAGGAAAGGGAAGTCTTTGGGGAATTTGGGGAATTCAGTTTCTCTTTTGTTTTCTGGTAGTGTTTCTGATCCTTGTGACTCTCAATCGCTTTTTTAGCGCTTTTACAGCGGCGTTTAGCGTTGTTTGTGCTATGGCGGCTTTGATGATGGTTAATCACGGTGGCAATTACAGTGAAAATTATGGCTTATTGTTCCAGGCTGGCGTTTTTTGGCTGGCGCTGCATGCTGGAAAGACTTATAGAAAAACCGGGAGGTTATACCTTGCCGCCGGTGTGCTGGCAGGGCTGGCTTTTATGCTCAAACAGAACCTGATTGGGTTTGGGCTTGCGCTTGGAATTTACCTGATTTTGCGCGAGATCTTCCGCAAGACACCGCATCAATGGCAGGACGTACTTGGCTTGGTATCCGGCTTTGGATTGACAATGCTGCTCTTCTTTGGATATTTTTACCTGCGCGGCGTTTTTGTGGATTTCTGGGATGCGGCTTTCCGTTATAACCTGGCGTACACGCGGCTTGGCTTGTTGGAAAGGATTAATGCATCACTGGATGTGGTGGAAATGCTCTCGACTATCCCGCCCTTTACGCTGGCAATGGCAGCCTGGTTATCGGCGCTCCTTCTGATCTGCTGGCAGTTTTCCAGCGCGGCAGCCGGATTGCTGCGGCGGCGAAACCTCCCGGTGGTGATGATAGCGGTAGGGATAGCCTGGTTTCTGAGTGCTTTACTGGTGGAACGGGTGACGACCAGCGGCGCGGCAGGCTTTGGGCTGCTCCAATGGCTTTCGGCGATTGGTGGTTTATTGCTGGCGGTCGCTGGCGCTACCGAAGGAAGATTGCGCTGGATGGGACATCTGGCCGGATGGTTGGAAAGTTTGAATCCTCCTCTCAAACCAGAAGTGATTCCGCTGGTAGGGGTGGCGGTTTTGTGGTTTCCCATTGATATCCTGATGGTAAGTCTTTCAGGGCGGACGTATGTCTATTATCTGATCGCCCTGGTGCCTGTAACAGCCTTTTTGCTTGGTATTTTGGCGCATATCCTGGTCGATCAGGCTGGCCAGAGGTCCTCTCCCATGCGTTTGGTGGCTTCTAGCCTTATGGTGATCGTCATGGCGGCGCCAATGATCTCCTTTTTTAATTCCTTGAAGCCGGGATCTGATCACCAGATCGATGCCAGCGTTCAGGCCATCCTGGATCATTCTAATCCTGGAGACACAGTACTTACCTGGGGGAGCCAACCGTTGATCAACTTTCTTACAGATCGCCCTCAGCCCAGCCGCTATATTCATTCCTGGTTCTTTTTCACTGACCATTATGCCCTCGTCCAGCGCCAGGCGGAGCTACTAGAAAGTTTAATCAAGAAAAAACCGACGTTAATCCTTGATACCAAGGATCCCGATGCGCCGTTTGTTGAAGACATGCAAAACTGTCTTTACCCCTCTGGATCCCCGCCAGGCATCTTGGGGCAGGTTTTCGATTATATTTGCAGGAGTTATATCTTGATTGATACCGTTGGCCCGGAAAAGTGGCCATTATACCAGTATGAAGGGTAGTTGAGGTAGTATGCGAACGATAGCCATCATTCAAGCCAGGATGAATTCCAGCCGTCTGCCGGGCAAGGTGTTGCGCGAGATTGCAGGTAAACCGATGTTAGGCTGGGTGATCGAGCGCTGCCGGTTGTCGACGCGCCTGGATGAAATCACCGTTGCGACCACGACGGATGCCAGCGACGATCCGGTTGAAGAATACTGCACCTCACAGAACATCAGGGTTTATCGCGGCGACCAGTTCGATGTGCTTGACAGATATTATTGGGCGGCGCGCTGTTTTCGCGCGGATGTGATCGTACGGGTGACGGCGGACTGCCCCTTGATTGATCCGGAGGTCATCGACCACACCTTGCAATCTTTTTTTGATGCTGGCGTAGATTTTGCCGCCAACCGGCTGCCGCCGCCGTTCAAACGCACCTATCCGATAGGTCTGGATACCGAGGTTTGTGCTTTCGATGCGCTTGAACGCGCCTGGAAAGAGGCGATGGAACCTTATGAGCGTGAACACGTCATGCCGTATCTCTACGACGTGGAAGGTCGGTTTCGAACCCTGCTCGTCAATTACCCTATCGATTATGGAATGGTGCGCCTGACGGTGGATACGCCGGAGGATTTGGAGTTCATGCAGCAGGTGTTTGCACGCTTCGAACCTGTCGGAAGTTTTGACTGGCTGGATGTTTTAGCATTACTGGAGCGAGAGCCCGAACTTTTAAAAATCAATGCGGGTGTGCGGCATAAAGTAATGAATGATGTGGACGAGCGTAATCCTGATATCTCCCTTCACCCATAGAGGAAAGATGGCATTTCTGACGATCTGTACGGCGCCCAAACCGTTTACCAACCCGCATATTGCGATGATCCAGCGGAACGCCATCCGTTCCTGGCGCGAATTGGGATCGGAGGTGGATATCTTGCTGGTGGGAGATGAACCCGGCATCCAGGAGGCGGCGAACGAGCTGGGTGTGCATTGCGCGCCAGAGGTAGCCCGCAATAGCCAGGGTACCCCTATGGTTTCATCTATGTTCGAGTTGGCTCGCCAGCTCGGAAGCCCGTTGGTCGCCTGCGTCAATGCGGATATCCTCCTTTTGCCGGATTTTGTCCGGGTTGCTCGTTTGGCTGCTGGTCGATTTTCTGAATTTTTGGTTGTTGGCCAGCGCTGGGACCTGGATGTCCGGGAGCCGTTGGATTTTTCTGCAGGCTGGCAGGATCGTCTTCGGGCAGATCTGAAGAAACGCGGCCGCTTGCACCCGCGTGGCGGGAGCGATTATTTTATATTTCCACGACATGGTTATACCGGTATGCCGCCTCTGGTGATCGGCCGCGCCGGATGGGATAATTGGATGATTTACGAAGCGCGCCGCAATGGCTGGGCAGTTGTGGATGCCTCCCGCTCGGTGACTATCGTGCATCAAAATCATGATTACAGCCACCTTGCAGGCGGACAGCCGCATTATCGCCACCCCGAAACAGCCGAGAACATCCGGCTCGGTGGCGGCGAGCGCACGATCTTTACTCTACTTGATTGCAATTTTGAAGCGGTTGACGCGGAATTGCGCCCGCCCCCGTTTTCTTGGAAAAAACTCTGGCGCGAGATGGAGGTCTTTCCACTTGTCAGAATGCGGTCGAGGGCGCTTGGGTGGTTGTTCTACGCGGTTTTCCACCCCTTGCGCGCATACCGAAGTTTTCGCGTCTGGATGCACAGGCGGCTTAAACAGAGACCAGACCTTACCTGCGACTGATCTTCGGCGGAGATTATTTGGGATATATTTTTTCTTGGGAGAGTATGATGCGCGTTGGCCAGAACCCAGCCAAGTTTGTCAAAGAAGTTGCTAAACCGGAACGGATAACGGTTGCGGTACTTAATTATATTCCTTTCATCAGCGGTTTTTATATGGAGATGCTGGAGGTTCTGCGAACCTGTCTGTATAGCATTCGCGAGACGGCTGATCTGCCCTTTGACCTGCTGGTTTTTGATAACGGAAGCTGCCAGGAGGCGCGCCGTTTTCTCCTGGATGAATATGAACGCGGCGCGATCCAATACTTGTTTCTTTCCGAAAGGAATCTGGGTAAGGGTGGTGCATGGAATATCATTTTTTCTGGCGCGCCGGGCGATGTCCTTGTTTACACGGATAACGACTGCCTGTTTTACCAGGGATGGATGTCGTGTAGCCTGCAAATTCTGGAAACTTATCCTAACGTGGGAATGGTAACAGCCCGCCCGTTTCGTACTAACCCGGAGTTTTATAGCGCAACGGTGAAATGGGCCGAGAGTGATCCAGATGTCCAGTTGGATCGGGGAAACTTTATCCCTTGGGAAGTTTTCTTTGAGTTTGATCGCAGTCTAGGCCAGACTGAAGAGGAGATTCGAGCTCATTACGAAAGCAGCGAGGATATCCGCCTGATCTATCGGGGAGTTCTCGCGATCGCTGGAGCTTCTCACTGGCAGTTTATGGCGCGAAAAGAGGTGCTGCAATCGTTTTTACCCTTCAACATGAACCGCCCGATGGGGCAAGTGCGCGAGTTGGACCGCCGGATGAACGAGGCAGGTTATCTGCGTTTGATGCCCCCGGACCCGCTTGCAATGAATATGAGCAACACCCTCCGTAGCTTACCTGGGAAGTCGAAAGCTGTCTCTGGCCAGCCTGCTAAACCGGCGCGCTCAGGCCTGCTCGATTTCCCACCGGTGAAACGATCATTGCTGTGGATTTATGATACGATTTTTCGTTGGTACTACGACCGGTAGGCTGGTCAAAGACTGCATCAGGAGATTAAAGTAAATTGTCATCACTCAATCGAATTTTTATCAGCGCCGACCATGGACTTGCAATCGTCTATTTTCTTCAGAGCGATGTTGTTCCAACCTTACTGAAGGGGGGTGTTGAGGTCATCCTTCTAACTGATGATGGACTGCGAGAGCAGATCCACCGGCGTTTTGGGCAGCCAGGGCTCTTTATTGAAGGTCTGCGGCTTTCGGAGGCCAGGCGATACTATGAAAAAAACGCCCCATCCGCGCAGTGGTGGTTGAATTTCCTCCGGCGAGTAGGCGGTTCCAACCGAATTAATACTGAAGCAATGGATAGCCATATCTGGCAGGTGGAAGCCGAGGCGGTGGGAAAACGACGGCTGATGATGCCTTTCATGAAAGCGGTCGTTGCCATGCTGCGTCGCTCCAGAGTTGCGCGACAGAAACTACTCCAGATGCAGTTGAAATATTCCCCCAATTTATATTCTGATCTGTTTGACCGCTACCAGCCAGGGTTGGTTGTCGCCAGCACACCCGGTTGGCGAATGGATCGCTATCTTCTGCGGCAAGCCTTCAAAAGGGGCGTTCCGACCGCCGCGGTGATTGTCGGCTGGGATAATCCCAGCAGCTACAGTATTCCAGGGGCACGGGTGGATTGGATTAACTGCTGGTCTGAGTTACAAAAGGAAGAACTGGTGCTGGGATCGGATTGGAATCCTGAGCGCGTGCACATTGGGGGCATCCCATCCTACGATGGGTATTTCAGAAAACAATGGGTAATGCCCCGCGAGGAGTATTTCCGGTTGCATGGGCTGGATCCGAATCGCAAGCTCCTGGGTTATGCGTGTAGTTTTATTACCTTCTCGCCAAACTATCAGAATATCGAAGCGCTGGCGCGCCTGACAGCTTCCGATGCGCTGGCAGAACCGGTCCAGCTACTCATCCGCCTGCATCCTAACCATTTTATGGACGAACCTCTATTTGCCGGTGAGCGGGAACAAATTCGCCAGCTTGCCCGCGACCTCCCCCATGTGCATGTAGTTGAACCGGTGCCACTAGGGGGCGAACTGGGGTATTATTCCGGGGAGGATATGCCGGAAAAAACTTCGATGATGGCGCACTCCGATATCTTCCTGACGGTCTATTCGACGATGGTTGTCGAAGCCGCCATCCATGACCGTCCAATTATCAGTGTGTGTTTTGACGCACCAGGAGGCTGGAATCAGGCGGGTAAGTTCTCTTTACCGCTTTCGCAAATCGGCAACTGGCCTACTCACCTGCGTTTTCGGCAAGCCCAGGCTGGATTGGTGGCGTTGACCGAAGCGGAGCTGTGTTCTGCGCTGGATTTTTACCTCAAAAACCCCATGGCCCATGCAAAAGAGCGCAGACTCTTTATTCAACGTGAGTGCACGTACCTTGACGGCAGTGCTGGTAAGCGCACGGGAGAATTCCTGCTCTCCTGCTTGAAACGTTAATACAGGTTTGGCAAAGGAGCACCGCTGTGAAAATTTTGATTGCAGGATACGGTTCTATAGGAAGACGCCACATGCGCAATTTACTCGCCTTGGGCCAGCGCGAAATCGTGCTATACCGCAGCCATCGTAGTACCCTGCCCGACGAGGAGCTGCAAGGTTTTTCAGTAGAGACGTCGCTGGAGGGAGCGCTGAGCCATAAGCCGGATGCGGTGGTGATTGCAAACCCGACCTCTCTTCACCTGGATGTGGCCATCCCAGCGGCGGAAAGCGGCTGCCATATTTTGATGGAGAAACCGATCTCGCATTCTTTGGAGCGGGTTGATTTATTGCAGCGGGCTTTAGAACGCGGGGGTGGAAAATTGCTGGTTGGGTTTCAATACCGTTTCCATCCTGGGCTTCAAAAGTTAAAAGGTTTGTTGGAAGAAAAAGCCATCGGAAAGTTGCTTTCTTTACGGGTGGAGTGGGGCGAATATCTGCCGGGCTGGCATCCATGGGAAGACTACCGCCAGGGATATTCTGCTCGCTCGGACCTGGGAGGAGGCGTGACGCTGACCCTTTGCCACCCGTTGGATTATTTGCGCTGGCTGGCGGGAGAAGTGGAAGAACTTTATGCCAGTGTCGGGCGCATCTCTGATCTGGAGATTGATGTAGAAGACTTGGCTGAAATCATCTTGCGTTTTTCCACCGGGGCGGTGGGCAGCGTCCACCTGGATTACTACCGCCGACCGGGGGTTCACCGCATGGAAATGGTCGGGTCAGATGGGATGCTGGCGTGGGATAATGCAGATGGTTCAGTGAGGCTCTACCGGCCAGAGACCGCCGGTTGGGAGGTTTTTTCTGCGCCTGAGGGTTTCGAACGTAATACCTTGTTTTTAGATGAGATGAGCCATTTTCTGGATGTAGCTGCCGGGAAAGGCTCTCCCATTTGTACGCTGAAAGATGGAAAACGCGCTCTGCAACTGGTGTTAGCCGCTTATCGCTCTTCTTCAGAAAAACGGGCGGTCTCAGGTGAAGCGCTGTACCCTCAGGGTTGATGAGTCGAAAAGCATGGAAGAAAACGAAAACGCATTCTCTCGTTTTCTGCGACGAACCTGGCTTATTTGGGTATCGCTCTATTTTTTCGTCCTCACACTGGCGATGACCTGGCCGCTGGTAACCCGCTTGAGGACTCAAATGGTAGGCCAGCTCGGCGATAATATCTACTTTGTCTGGATGATTGCCTGGATCAAAAGGGCATTGTTCGAACTGCATGTTAACCCTTTTAATGTATGGTTCTTGAATTACCCGGAAGGGTGGAATATGGCTTACACAGAGATCACCCCGGCTCAACTGGCGCTGGCTATGCCTTTTAGCTTTTTGGGCGGGCCGATGTTTGCGTATAACGCCGCTTTAATGGCAAGCTTTATCCTTTCGGGCTTATTGATGTTTTTGTGGGTGCGGCGAATTACTGGCCAGTTCTCGGCGGCCTTGATCTCTGGCACGATCTATGCTTTTCTGCCCTTCCGTTTTGCGCACTTTCTCATTGGTCACCTGAACTTATCGGGGACACAATGGTTCCCTTTGTTCTTCTGGGGGTTTTTCGAAATTTTAGGGGTAATCCCTCAAAATGGAGAGGCAAAGCCGGCCTGGAAGTACGCCGCGCTTGGTGGAATTGGGCTGGGGCTGATCGGCTTAACTTCTCAATATTATCTTTATATGGCGGTATTGATCGCGGCCGTAGTCCTGCTGGTATACCTGATTTTCATGAACCGGACGGCCTGGAAAGACATAATGTTTTGGAAACGAATAATCCTGATGGGAGCGGTCTCGTTGCCTTTCATTTTGCTGGCTGTCTGGCCTTATTTACAGCTTTCTCAGGCGGGGGGGCTGCCGGATCGCAGTCTAAGTCTTGTTCGCCCTTATTCGGCCAGCCTGACCGATTTCTTATTGCCCTCAACGGATCATTTTTTGTGGGGAAAATGGGTTGGCGAGCATTTTAACCGGCAAATGTGGGTAGAAGGCACTTTATATATCGGCGCTGTGACCCTGGTGCTGGCTTTGGTTGCCTGGCTCAGGCGAAAACAGTCTGCAAGGCAGGCTCTTTTGGCTTTATTACTGGCAGGTGCGGCAGTTTCAATCGTCCTTGCAATGGGCACTGATCTGCACTGGAACGGCAGCCCGGTCGAAATTCCCGCCCCGGCGTTCCTCGCTGAAAGATTGGGACGGGACCGCATTCCGCTTCTGCTGCCGGGATATTTCCTCTTCCAGTATTTTCCATTCTACGCCAAGCTGCGGGCTTTGATGCGGTTTGGGGTGTTTGCGTTGGTGTTTTTCGCTGCGGCCGCGGGTGTTGGCGCTGCCTGGCTGATTGGTAAAACACTGCGCCCTTACAAAAACTGGCTGGTAGCCGGTCTGCTTCTGTTGGTGTTTGTTGATTTTTACCCCGGCCCGTACCATGAATTTACCCAGGTAGAGCCGCGCCCGGTGGATCTATGGCTGGCGCAGCAGCCAGGCCAGGGCGCTGTCATTCAATTTCCATTTGTCAAGGGTGAAGACCAGGAACATACCTATTTCACACTGTTCCACAGGAAACCGTATGTGGGGGGGTTCTTCAATGCTTTTCCGCCTCCACAGTACCAGAAGATCAAGCCGGTTATGGAGAATTTTCCGGATTTAGCCAGCGTTTCCTTGCTCCGGGAACTGGGCGTTGAGTATATCTTGGTGGACCTGGCTTCTTACCCGGATGTGCAAACTCTGCAACAGCAGTGCGAATCCTTTGGATTGGTACTGACCGGTCAGTATGGGGACCAGCTTGTTTTCAAACCAGGTCATTAATGGGGAAGGGTATGAAAAACAAACTGTGGGTTTATGTTTCACTGGCTGCGCTTGCCTTGATCGGGGTCGTGTCGCTTCGCATCAGCACGCGGCTTGGCCCAGGGGTTGGCGGCGACGCCACGATCTATCTCACCTCTGCAAGTAATTTTGTTAAAGGCATTGGTTTGGGGATCGTCGATGCCTCTGGTGAATTCCGTTTGTTGCCATACTTCCCGCCGTTTTTCCCGCTGACTCTGGCTTTCTTTATTTGGGCAGGCGTCGAACCCCTTCAGGCTGTCTTGTGGTTGAACATTATTTTGTTCGCTCTTTCGATCTGGATGGTGGGGTTTTTGGTGTTGCGAGCATGGGCCGGTGATGGATTGGCGGTGCTGGCCTCGGCGCTGACGGCGGTTTCGCCGGTGCTTATCCCTGTGTATTCGTGGGCGATGGCTGAACCGCTGGCGATCTTTTTAGGATTTGCGGGGATTGGATTGACGCTTCGGTACCTGAAACAGCCTGGCTCGGCTGGGTTGTTGTTCGCGGCCGGTATTGTGGGCGGGCTTTCTATTCTAACGCGCTACAGCATGGCTGCTTTTCTGGCGGCTGGCGCAGCAGGTATCCTTCTCTTGTCGCCGGTTCGCTGGCGAACGCGGCTGGCGCGGGCAGCAAGTTATCTGTTTGCCGGCATCCTGCCGGCGGTTCTCTGGATGGCGTACGATCTGACTCAGACGGCTGCGGTTTCCTCTCGAAGCATGGAAAGCGCAGTGGGGATGATGGCGCGGTTGAATAGCTTTTGGCCTCCGCTGCGAGAAGTGTTCCTGTTCTGGCTGGTTCCGGATTCGTGGATTTCTTCTCCGCCGTATCCGGGACTTTTTAACAACGTCTTACTGGCAGGCATGGTATTGGGACTGGGTATTGCTTTGGGATGGGGGGGCTTGGTTTTGCTTAAGAAAGGGGCATCAGCCTTGCAGGATCCTTTGCTTCAATTTGGCGTTATCCTGGTTTTTGTGATCCTGGCCTATTTAATTGTGGTTGGGGTTGTGTACGTCACAACCTATCCGCCAATCACAATCGGGACGCGCATGTTCTCGCCTCTCCATACAGCCGTGATTCTGTTTTTGGTGGTCGTGGCCGGGCTTTTAAGCAAGACACGCGTACGTTTTTTCCGCATGTCGGCGGGGTTGCTGGTCGCCGGGCTGGTGTTGTTGACCCTCTGGTGGGGGTGGCGTTCGGCGCGGATTGTCGCCCAGAATGCCCAGCAAGGGATGGGATTTAACGCACTGTCGTGGAAGCAATCAGATACGATTCATGCTTTGCAAAAACTGCCAGAGGATTCACTGCTGGTGACGAATGAGGAAATGGCAGTTTACTACCTAACTGGCCGCAGCGCGTACCCGCTGGCTGAGATCTATACAGACCAGCCGCTGGAGACATTCAGCCGGTATGGGGATGGAGACTTATCGGGGGATGAGGCTCAGCAGGTTTTCAGGCAGAAAGGTGCTGCACTGGTTTTATTCAATTCAATCACAACCCAGCTTGAGCCTATCTATGGGGCGCAAACGAATGAACGCATCCAAGCTCTGACTCGGGATCTCAAGGTGGTGTTTCGCGGCGAGGATGGTAGCATTTACCAGTACCCGCAGCCGTAGGGGTATAATTCCCTGCTGCGAACTTGAATAACAGGATGTAAAAATGGCGATGCAAGGCGAAAAAGGTCATTGGTTCTGGTTGTCGCTGATTGTCCTGGCGATATTGGCAGCAGGCCTATTTGTGTTTTCGACCCCGCACGGTCTTGCGCTGGTGAACGATACCGTCCAATACATTGATGGCGCCCGCAACCTGTTGAACAACAACGGCTACAGCCGGCTGACAGGTTGGAACGGGACAACGCCAATCACCAATTTTCCGCCGCTTTATTCTATTGTCCTGGCGGTGTGCATGAAGGTCGGTATTCCGCCGATCCAGGCAACATGGTGGCTTAACCTCGTATTTTTGGGCGCGAACATTCTCCTTGTCGGTTTGCTGGGAAGGAAATTAACCGGTTCTCCTTGGGGTGGGCTGTTGGCGGGGGGGTTGCTGTTCATTTCGGATCCTTTTTTTCGGCATCATCTCTTTGCGCTGACCGAGCCTGTCTTTCTGTTCTGTTACTTTATGACCTTGCTGCTTCTGGCAGATTCAAATAGGGGAGTAACTCTCCTGGTTGCCGGACTTTTTGCTGGGTTGACTTATCTTACCCGTTACATTGGCGCGACCCTGCTTGCAACTGGGCTGATTTTCTTGCTGTTCTTCTCTGAAAGCTGGAGAGCACGGCTGAGATCGGTGGGGCTTTTTCTGGCAGGTGCGCTGCCACTGTTGGGAGCCTGGACAGTCCGAAACATGCTCGTAACCGGCAACCCCGTCAACCGCCAGTTCAGGCTGCGTTCGCTGACGGTTGACAAGGTGCACGAAGGTATTGCGAGTTTTTGGGGCTGGCTGTTGCCGGAGCCGTACCAGATCATCGATCGTTTTATCAGTCTGTGGGGTATTCTGCTGGCGGTCTTGCTGACGATGTATCTGGCCGTAGTTGGGATTGTCCTGATTTATGCCTTAAGGCGAAACAGCCTGCAAAAACAGCCATCCTTTCGTTTAGGGTGGTTGTTGGCTTTGCAGGGGATTGTATACCTGACGACCCTGACGGTTACGATTTTTTTCGTGGATGCCAGCGTTAATTTTGAAACCCGTATCCTGATGCCAGTTTTCAACCTTTTGACGTTGCTTTTCGTGGCGGGAATGGTTTGGCTATGGCGGCGAGGAAGAGGGCTGAGGGTGGTTGCTCTGCTCCTGACCGTTGGGCTGGCGTTCTCTTTTGCAGAGGATACCCAGGATACCGTCCGTCTTTGGCGTCTTCACGGACAAGGGTTTGCTCACGAATCCTGGTCCGAGTCGCTCACCATTGAAACGGTCAAACGGCTCCCTGATGTAGACATTTTTACAAATCGCCCGCAGGCGATCAACCTTTTGGCCGGGCGCGGTTCGTACATTTTGCTCTCTCCGATAAATCCGGCCACGCAGCTGCCGCGTGAAGATTACCAGGCAGAGCAGGCGCGCATTCGTCAGTCGGTGCAGGATGGAAAAACGGTTCTGGTGATCTTTGGATATCGGGACCTGGCGCTCGAGTCTGAGAATGCCTGGATGGTGGCTTTGACCGAGGGGCTACCGGTCCTATTGGAATATGAACGCGATGTCATTTTTGGGAACGTAACCTTAAAATAAAAGGATCAGGTCGAAAATCGCATGAGTCACATTATGGAAAAATTCAACCTTGAAGGGCAGGCGGCCGTGGTTACGGGTGGAGCTGGATTGCTTGGGAAACAATTCTGCCGTACGCTCGCGGAGGCTGGCGCCGGTGTGCTGGTGGCCGATGTAAATGAAAATGTAGCGCGTCTGGTTGCAAAAGAGATCAGCGCGGCTGGTTATCGGGCGGTTGGTTTTGGTGTGGATGTTACCAACCCCGTCTCGACTCAGGCGATGGCTGACGCTGCAGTCAAATCGTTTGGGCGCCTGGATATCCTGGTTTGCAGCGCAGCCATGGACCCGAAGTTCGATCAAGAACACGCCGGGCAACATCGCAGCGCTTTTGAAGATTACCCACTGGACGCGTGGAAGCAGGCGCTGGATGTCAACCTGACCGGTATGTTCCTTTCGGCTCAGGCAGCTGTCAAACCAATGCTGGCGCAAAATCACGGGGTGATCATCAATATCTGTTCCACCTATGGCCTTGTAGGGCCTGACCAGCGTCTTTATGAGCGCCCAGGACAGCCCTTGCAGTATAAGCCGGTATTTTATTCTGTGACCAAGGCAGGCGTATTGGGCCTGACCCGTTACCTGGCGACTTATTATGCTGGCAAAAATATCCGCGCCAATGCTTTAACCCCGGGCGGCGTTTATAACCAGCACGACGAGTTGTTTACACGGAATTATTCTTTTCGAACTGTACTTGGTCGGATGGCTAATGTAGATGAAATGAATGGGGCTTTGCTGTTCCTGGCTTCTGACGCCTCCAGTTACATGACCGGCAGCAATCTGGTAGTGGATGGAGGCTGGACGGCATGGTAACGCCCCCAGAGGTCTTGGCTATCATCCCTGCCCGAGGAGGCTCGAAAGGGATTCCTCGTAAGAATATCCGCCTTTTTGCTGGTTACCCGCTGATTGCTTACAGCATTGCTGCCGCTCGACAGGCAGAGCGGGTCACCCGCGTGATTGTTTCGACAGATGACGAGGAAATTGCCGTGACCGCACGCCAGTTTGGGGCGGAGACGCCTTTCCTCCGGCCGGCAGAGTTTGCCCAGGATAACACGTTGGATCTTCCGGTTTTCCGACACGCGCTGGAGTGGCTGGCGCAGTCAGAAGGATATCGCCCTGAGGTAGTTGTTCAACTTCGTCCTACATCGCCGATACGGCCCCCAGGGCTGGTGGATGAAGCGATCCGCATCCTGTTAGGACACCCTGAAGCAGACTCGGTGCGCGGAGTCGTCCCTGCCGGACAGAATCCGCATAAGATGTGGTGGATTGACTCCCAATCAGGTTGGATGAAACCCTTACTCCAGGTAGAGGGGATCCCTGAGCCTTATAACGCGCCCCGGCAGGTTTTGCCGCCCGTGTATTGGCAGACTGGCCATATTGACGCCATTCGCCCTGCTGTCATCCTTGAAAAAAATTCAATGAGCGGCGATGTCATCCTGCCGGTGATGATTGATCCGCGTTACACGGTTGATATTGATACCCCTTACGATTGGCTGCGATATGAATGGCTGGTTGTCAATGGTGGCCTGGAACTGGTTCACCCCAGCAATCGAAAACGGCCATTACCGAAGGATGTGCGTCTGCTGGCGCTCGACTTCGACGGCGTATTAACGGATAATCGCGTGTGGGTAGATCAAGACGGTCGTGAGGCTATTGCAGCCAGCCGGGGCGACAGCATGGGGATTCGCTTGTTGCGAGAGAGCGGAGTAGAAGTAATCGTTATTTCTACAGAAGTAAACCCGGTTGTCCAGGCGCGCTGCCGCAAGATGAATATACCAGCCATTACCGGCACTTGGGATAAAGCGGGGGTTTTAGAAGCATACCTCAAGGAGCGTAATATTGATTCTCAGAATGTGGTTTTTCTGGGAAATGATGTGAATGATTTACCCTGTTTTTCGATTGTTGCTTGCGGCGTTGCTGTGGCGGATGCGGAACCTGAAGTGCTCCGCCAGGCTGATTTGGTTCTGACGCAACGCGGCGGATATGGGGCGGTGCGAGAATTATGTAATAAAATCCTCTTGCAAAAAGCGGCAAGGCAATAAAAAGGAGAGTAGTATGGCGAAGATGATCAAATTGGGAGAACGGCTGGTTGGAAATGGACAACCGGCATACGTTGTGGCCGAGATCGGCATTAACCACAACGGCGATCTCGACATTGCAAAAAGTATGATTAAGGCTGCTCGCGAGGCTGGGGTGGATGCCGTCAAGTTCCAAAAACGCACGCCGGAGTTATGTACCCCGCCTGAAGTCCGCGACCAGATGCGCGAGACGCCCTGGGGGTACATAACGTATTTGGATTATCGGTATAAAGTGGAGTTTGGTCGCCAGGAATATGATGAGATTAACCGGTACTGTAAAGAGTTGGGAATTGATTGGTTTGCATCTGTTTGGGATGAGCCGTCGGTAGATTTTTTAACCGCTTACGATCCGATTGCTTTTAAAGTCCCTTCTGCTTCCCTGACCGATCATAACCTCTTGCGACATATCCGAAAAACAGGCAAACCGATTATCTTGTCCACCGGTATGTCCACGATGGATCAGATTCGGAAAGCAGTCGAGGTGCTCGGCTTGGAGAATATGATGATTTGCCATACAACCAGCGCATATCCCTGCGACCCGGATGAGTTAAACCTGCGTATGCTCCAAACCCTGGCAAACCAATATGACTGTCCAATCGGCTATTCGGGCCACGAGGTTGGCTTGATCCCCACCGTGGTTGCCGTTGCGCTGGGCGCTTGCCTGGTGGAGCGGCACTTCACGCTCGATCGCGCTTTGTGGGGCACCGACCAGGCTGCTTCTGTTGAGCCGGGCGGCTTCGAACGGTTGGTGAAGTATATTCGCGTAACCGAACTGGCTTTGGGAGATGGTGTCAAGCGGGTGTACGATAGCGAGTTGCCTGTCCTGAAGAAGTTGCGACGGGTAACCGATGATTGAATTGTTGGTGTGAATGTGCAAAGAGATGGCACTCGTTGACACGCATTCGTTTCTGTCTTAGATTTTGACTTTGGATTCTGGATGATCTTGAGAAGAATAGCCAGGCTGCTGGTCGGCCTGATGGGGTTTGGATTTATTTTCCTGGCCATCCTGGCTTACCGATTAGGGTTGGATAAAAACCCTGCCTGGGGCTCCAGCCGGATCGCCCTCTTTGTATTTGGGCTTACGGCGTTGGCGGTGTGTTTTTGGAGCGAAGCCATTGCCCTCTTAACGCCAGGCTTCAGGGGGGTTGCTGGTGCATGGCAAAAGGGAGTATCCGCTCCAGTCCAAGGTCTTATCCGCAGGTTGGAAAGGTTACAGATTGTCCAAAGGATCCTGGCGCTCGCGGAAAATCTCCGTTCTCTGCCTGGGGCTCGGGGGCTTTCCCGGCTTGGCAGGCTGAAAAGTATCCTGTTAAGTCTGGCAGCGCTGGCGGGGATCGCCGTTTTCTATTGGTGGGTGGTTACCTCAGGGCAGTGGACGGTCTGGCCGACTGCGACTTCCTATTATGACAAACTGGCAGATGCCTTTTTGCACGGCCAGGTTTCTCTGCTTGAAAAGCCGTCGTTTGAACTGCTGTCGCTCAAAGACCCTTATGATCTTCAAGAACGGTTGGAAAGCGGGGCTTCTTACCCTTCGGATGTCTCCCTGTATCAGGGGAAATTTTTTGTCTACTGGGGACCGGCGCCTGCACTAATCTTTCTGGCAATCAAGAATCTCGCGCCGCTGGCTCTGAACGACGCTTTTCTGGTGATCGGATTTTGCTTTGGCGCCTTGCTCTGGATGGGCTTGCTGTTCATCAGCATGAGTCGCAGGTTTTTCTCCAAAAGTCCAGGCGGGAGGTTGTTTGTATTTCTTCTGACGGCCGGGGTAACGATTCCCATCCCGTATCTTCTCGCGCGTCCTGGCACCTATGAGGCTTCTATTGCCGGAGGGCAGTTTTTCTTGCTGGCAGCGTTGACTTTCATTTTTTGGGGATTAAAAGAGGATCGCGTCAGGAAGAAGTGGTTGGTTTTGGGATCGGTTGGGATTATTCTGGCAGCAGGTACGCGCATCAGCCTTGCTTTTGCATTGCTCTTTCTTTCTTTTATGGTGGTGTTCTACCTGTTGCGAGAGCAGGTGACTGTTCGGGAGAAGCTGGTAAATCTGTTTGTATTCACTTTTCCTCAGGCCTTGGGAGCAGTTCTCTTGCTGTTCTATAATTTTTTACGTTTTGATTCGCTTTGGGAGTTTGGGATGCGGTACGCCCTTTCGGTGACCCACATGCCAAAATCTGCCCCGTATTTTTTGCACACTGCTAACATTCTCCCGAACCTTTATCTTTATCTATTTCGGCTGCCGGAGTTTACCGCGGAGTTTCCTTTTCTTTCAGTGCCGTGGGTGGATGCCAGCACATGGCCTTTTCTGATCAGGCTCCCACCATACTATTATTATTCGGAGCCGGTTGCAGGGCTGGTGGTGTTGGCGCCAGTGGTGCTGTTCGCCTGGTTTGCTTACCGAAGGGCTATTGTGGAAATAGCAGCTTTTAAGAAGACGCCAGCAGCCACCTCATCCCATAAGCAGGCTTCGTTTACCTTTCAGACCTGGTGGCTGGTCACACTCTGCGGTCTGGCAGGAATCATTTGTATTACCGTCCTGATGTTTTTTGCTTCTACCATGCGGTATATGATGGATTTTGTGCCGCTATTGGTGCTGCTGTCGTTTTTCGGCGACTGGATGGCGGCGCAGGAGACCCTTCCGAGACGTTCGAGTCGGTGGGGGAGGAGAATTCTATTCCTGGTGGCCTGTTTTGTTACCATCCTGGCCGGTTTGCTCTTGAGTATGAGCGGTCCGAATAATCATCTCTTGAATAATAACCCAGTTCTTTATGAAACCCTGGGGCGTTTCTTTGATCGCTTTTTGGGGCTGTAAGAGAATGCTGGACTTAATGGTGGGTTCTGATAGGGAACGTCCGTTATAATTCAAAAGTTACGGGGATCACTTCAACGAAAGGTCAAGCGGTTTTTTATCATGCACAGCAGACTGCAAAAAGCAGCTAAAGTTTCTTTGATTGAAAGGGTTCAACGCAAATTCCGCAGGCTGCAAGTGGAGCGTACCGATCAACGCCGGATACAGAAGATTATCCAGGCAGTAGAGGAGAACGCGCCGCTTTTGGCGGGAAAGCGTCCGGTCGTCTTTTTCAATGCCTCAACCCGCCTGGGAGGGCTGAGCCTGAACGCGGCCTTTTCTTTGATTTCCAGTTGGGCTGTGCGATTATCTGGCGTCCCTGTGGTCTATTTTGTCTGCAGCAGAGGTATGAGCCGCTGTGTTTTGGGAACCAAGCGAGATGATGTGAATGCCCCTCCTCCTTGTGGGGAGTGCATTGCTTTTTCCCGCAGAATATTTAGCAGCAAGGCTACGCGTTCTTTTATGTTTACCCCTGATCCGGCGCTGGAGCGTGACCTATCGCTTTTGGACCTGCATGCCCTGGAGACTTTTGTCTTTCATGATCTGCCGTTGGGAGAACTTGTCTTGCCATCGCTGCGCTGGATTTTACGCCGGCATCACCTGGCAGATGATCCTGCTACCCGATTTTTGTTCCGGCAGTACATTCTCTCCGCCTGGGGGATTGCAGCAGAATTTACACGCTTGCTGGATGAATTGGATCCGGCGGCGGTCGTGTTGTTCAATGGTATGTTTTATCCGGAGGCGGTGGCTAAAACAATCTCCCGCCGGCGGGGGGTTCGCACTATCAGCCATGAGGTTGCACTGCGACCGTTGACAGGCTTTTTTACCACAGGTGAAGCGACCGCCTATCCGATCGACATCCCGGAAGATTTTGCACTGACGCCCTCTCAAGAAACGCGGTTAGATGCCTACCTGGAACAACGCTTCCAGGGCAAATTCAGCATGGCTGGCGTACAATTCTGGCCAGAGATGAACGGTCTGTCGCAGGAATTCTGGCAGCGCGCTGCTGGATTTCACCAGATCGTTCCAATCTTTACCAACGTTATTTTTGATACCAGTCAGGGTCATGCCAACATTGTTTTCCCGCACATGTTTGCCTGGCTGGATCGAGTGCTGGGAATTATCCGGGCGCATCCCGAGACGCTGTTTGTGCTGCGCGCTCACCCAGATGAAACCCGCCCCGGCAAGGAGAGTCGTGAAAGCGTAGCAGACTGGGTAGCGCAGAATCGGGTTGCCGAGCTACCAAATGTGTTATTTATCCCCCCCGATGAATACTTGAGCTCTTATGAATTGATCCAGCAGTCGAAGTTTATCATGGTGTACAATTCTACCATTGGGCTAGAAGCTACTTTGTTGCAAGTCCCAGTACTTTGCGCTGGAAAAGCCCGATTTACCCAGCTTGCTACGGTGTTCTTTCCGGAAACTCCGGAAGCTTTTTCTATCATGGCTGAAGAATTTCTTTCTGCCAAGAAAATTGATTTGCCGCTAGAGTTTACCCGCAATGCCAGGCGCTTTCTTTATACTCAGTTGTACCGTACCGCTATTCCTTTTGATGATTTTCTTGAAGACAATGGCGTCTGGCAGGGGTACGTTCGGTTTAAGGATTTTGCCTGGCAGGCGTTGCAGCCGCAGAATTCTCCCTCTTTGCGGGTTGTGGTGGAGGGTATCCTTGAAGATAAACCTTTTCTTTTGGATGACTGATGGCTTCCTGTTCAATCGTAATTCGCGCATATAACGAGGAGAAATATATCGGGCGTTTGCTGACCGGAATCCAGCAGCAAACGATAAAGGATGTGCAGGTCATTCTGGTGGACTCTGGTTCTACCGATGCAACTGTTGAGATTGCAAGCCATTTTTCAGTTGATATTGTCCATATCCGTCCGGAAGATTTTACTTTTGGGCGCTCGCTCAATGTTGGTATCGCACAGGCCACTTCTGAGCTCATTGTCATTGCCAGCGCCCATGTTTATCCAGTATATCCTGACTGGTTGGAAAAACTGCTGGCGCCGTTTGCAGACCCCCAGATTGCTCTGACGTATGGTAAGCAGCGCGGCATGGAAACCACCAAGTTTTCGGAGCACCAGATATTCCAGCATTGGTTTCCAGATCACTCGATCCAACGGCAGCCTCATCCTTTTTGCAATAACGCCAACGCAGCAATCCGGCGTTCTTTGTGGGAGAAATATCCCTATAACGAAACACTGACCGGACTGGAAGACCTGGCCTGGGCGCGCCAAGTGCAGGAACAGGGCTTTTTGATCTCCTATGTTGCAGAGGCGGAGATTATCCACATTCACAATGAAACCTGGCGCGGGGTTTATAACCGCTATCGGCGCGAAGGGATGGCGTTCAAGCAAATCTACCCGCAGGAGAATTTCCTCCTGAGCGATCTAACGCGGCTGTTCTTCACCAATGCGATTAACGACATGAAAGCTGCCCGCAAGCAGAAAAAGCTGGGGGAAGTTTTGCTGGATATCCTTCGTTTCCGCTGGTTACAGTTTTGGGGAACTTACCAGGGGTATCGTAAGTCCGGGCCACTTACCTGGCAGCTAAAACAGGCTTTTTACTATCCCAGAAATCATCTAACGCCGTCACCTGCAACAACGCGCCTGGTCAAACCGATTCAATATTCCGAGCTGGGCGCAATCGAGTCAGCAAAGGAATCTCCTAATGAGTGAGGCGAAAAGAATGAAACCTCAGAAGATTGTAGCATTGGTGCCCATGCGCCACCATTCTCAACGTGTTCCAGGCAAAAACTACCGTCTGCTGGCCGGGAAGCCTCTCTACCAGCACATCCTCGATTCGCTTTTACAGTGCCCGGAAATTAACCAAGTTGCTGTGGATACCGACAGCCCGGAAATTGCCGATGGACTTAAAAAGCACTATCCCCAGGTTGAATGGATTGAGCGGCCGGATTATCTGAGGGCTGATACGATCCCGATGAATGAGATCCTTCTGTATGATACTTCTCGAATCCAGGCGGATCTTTATTTGCAGACTCACAGCACCAATCCGTTACTCCGACCAGAGACGATCTCTGCCGCTATTCATACCTTAATTGAAAATTTTCCTGCTTATGATTCCCTTTTTGCGGTAACGCGTGTACAGACCCGTCTATGGGATAGCCTGGCGCGGCCGGTCAACCATAACCCGGCCATTTTACTGCAAACGCAGGATTTACCCCCTATTTATGAAGAAAATTCGTGCATTTATCTTTTTACTCGTGAGACTTTGTTGGCTCGCAGAAACCGGCTTGGAGAACGCCCCTATCTTTTTCCGATTGATCGGGCGGAAGCCTGGGATATTGACGAAGAACTCGATTTTTTGATCGCCGACTTGTTGTTGCGCTATCGGCTTGGACAAAAATTGGTATAATCACGTTTCCTACTTTACCTGGAGAGATGTTTCTGTAATGAAAACAGTTTTATTGTCTGCGCCATACATTGTCCCGGTTGTGGACCGTTTCCGGCCTGTTTTTGAGCATTATGATTTGGAAATACTGGTCGCCGAAGTCGCCGAGCGGCTTTCCGAAGAGCAGCTGATTGGTTATGCAGGACGTTTCGATGGGGCTATTTGCGGGGATGACCGTTTTACAGAGGCGGTCTTGAAAGCCTGCCTGCCGCGTTTGAAAGTGATCTCAAAATGGGGTACGGGAATCGATTCTATTAACTGCCAGGCTGCCAGAAAACTAGGGATCCAGGTACTCAATACTCCCAACGCTTTCACGTTGCCGGTTGCTGATACCGTGATGGGATATATCCTGGCTTTTGCCCGCCGCCAACCCTGGATGGATCGCGAGATGAAGGCAGGGCGTTGGCAGAAGCTTATGGGGCGATCCTTGAGTGAATGTACGCTGGGTGTAATCGGTGTTGGCAATATTGGCAAGGCAGTTATGCGTCGGGCGCGTGCTTTTGGGATGCGCCTGTTAGGGAATGATATTGTTTCGATCGCTCCTGATTTTATCTTAGAATATGGCGTGCAAATGACCAGCCTGCGCGAGCTTTTGAATGAAGCTGATTTTGTCAGCTTGAATTGTGACCTAAACCCGACCAGCGCGCACCTTATCAATGCTGAGACGTTGAGCTGGATGAAACCCACCGCAGTGCTGATCAATACGGCGCGCGGTCCGATTGTGGATGAGGCTGCCCTCATTGCTGCATTGCAAGACGGTTGGATTGGCGGCGCTGCCCTTGACGTTTTTGAGACTGAACCATTGCCGGTTGCTTCGCCGCTGCTCAAGATGGATTGCGTGATGCTCGCACCGCACAATTCCAATTCCAGCCCGGCGGCCTGGGAACGTGTTCATTGGAGCACAATCCGGAACTTGCTGAATGGGCTTGATATCCCGGTGGATGATTTGGATTCATTTATTTCTCCAAAAGGCACCCTTTGAAAACCGACCTGTGGTGGTTTTTTGTAGGGATGAAGAAAACGGCCCCTTGGGCGGACGGACAGCAGCAATGGTCACACGGGCAGGAAACTGGATAGCAGCATGAGGCATTTCTTTTCCGAACGGCCATGGCTTGAAAAATGGGGGGCCGCACTGGTCATCTTTTTGGCGGCATGTGCAGCCTATTTGCCGCTGGCAGGATCCGTTGGGTATTATCGCGATGACTGGCATGTTCTTTGGGCGGCTGTTGAACAGGGACCGCAAGGCGTCATTGACCAACATACCCTGGACCGGCCGTTGATGGGGGTAATGTACGCAGGTGTGGATATCTTGTTGGGGCAGCGGCCAATGGCATGGCAGTTCTTTGCATTTGGGGTGCGAGTGGCTGGAGCCTGGGTTCTGCTCTGGCTGCTTCGTTCGGTCTGGCCGACTTATAAGCGCCCCACCTTGTTTATGTCGTTGCTTTTTGTAGTCTATCCGGGGTTTTACGAGCAAGCCAACGCTCACACTTATCAGAACCATTTGCTGGCGTTGTTGTTCGGACTCTTATCGATTGCTTTTACTGTCCAGTTCACCCAGGCGAAATTCAAAGGCGCAAAACTGCTTCTGGCTTTCCTCTCGATCCTTTCTGGCCTGGCCTGTTATATGATGTTCGAGTGGATGATTGGCCTGGAAGGACTACGCCTGCTGTTGCTCTGGCATCTTGACTCTCGCCGCGATAAACCGGTTGTTTTTTTGCGTCGCCTTGCGAGACTGCTTCCGGCCTGGCTGCCCGGTTTGGGAGGGGCGGCAAGCTATCTTATCTGGAGGATCGTTTTTTTTAAGAGCGCCCGCTCGGTGACGGATATTGGTGCTCTTGCTCGCCGCTATATGGCGGACCCGGGTGGTAATTTGCTTCGGATCGGGATAGAGAGTATCAAAGATCTGTTCGAGACGATTTTTTCAGCCTGGTTCACTCCCTTTTACCATCTGGCCGAATCATTAACCCCGACAGATACTCTTACTGGCCTGGGGCTGGCGTTGGCGATAACAATGATTTGTATTCTATATATGAAAACTTTTCCGTTCAACCAGCCAGACTCAGCCGTTGAGCGGCGAGATCCCCTTTCCGCCGGGCTGTGGATTGGCGCTCTTGCCGTACTGGTCGCCGTTTTGCCGCCCATTCTGGCAGAGCGCCATGTGGAGTTTCGAGATGGTCTGGAGCGGTATTCGCTGACCGCAATGGCTGGGGTGGCAATTTTTCTTGTCAGTTTGATCTATACCTATTTGTTCCCTGCCCACCGGAACAGCCTCATGATTGCTCTGGTGGCGATTGGGGTATTGACGCAATTCTCCAGTATGGTTTCCTTTCGCAATTTTTGGGAGTATCAGCGACAACTCTGGTGGCAATTAAGCTGGCGCGCCCCGGACATCAAGGACAACGCTACCATTATCCCGCTTTTGCCCCCGGGGTACCGGCTGGCAGAAGGGTACGAGGTCTGGGCGCCTGCCAATATGATTTACCGCCCTGGCGACAGCCGTGTTGTGATTAGCGGCGAAGCCCTGAATAACCAGACCGTCCTCTACCTCACCGAACAACTAAACCTGGGGCGGAATATGCGAAAAGTGGAATACACAGTGGATTTCAAAAACAGCCTGGTTATGGCGATACCGGCATCGGGTTCCTGCCTGCATGTTTTCGATGGCGAGAAACCAGAATACTCGCTGGATGACGATCCTCTCATCCGCATTGCGGGGGAATATTCCAGGCTCTCGATGATTCGAGCAGAAGGCGAGGAACATCAGCCACCGGAGGAGATTTTTGGCCCTGAGCCGCGGCATAGCTGGTGTTTTTATTATCAGAAGGCCAGTCTTGCCCGGCAACGCGGCGATTGGGAGGAGATCGTCCGCCTGGGAGAAGAAGCTGCCGCTAAAGGATTGCAGCCCCAGGATATCGTGGAGTGGCTTCCGTTTTACGAGGGTTACGTTCATCTCTGGCAATACGAACAGGCTGATAGGATTGCCAGTATCTTGAGGTCAGATCATTTCTTTATCGTCGGATATTGCCAGCAATTCCAGGACTTTACGCCTGATCCCAACGCCCCTGACCAGGCAGAGCAATTCAAAGTTGAAAATCTCTGCGGGCAATTGGATGCGATACAATAGAGGGGGAGGACTTTTATGGCAGAAGAAGGACGTGTAATGCTAATAACCGGCGCGGCGGGAGGGATCGGCCGGGCTACTGTCCAGGTGTTTGCCCAAGCGGGTTGGCGCGTAATCGGCGTAGACCGAGCCAGTTATGGAGAATCGTTTCCCCCGAATGGGTTCTTCATCCAGGCGGATATCTCACAGAACGACCAGGTTCACTCGATTTACGAGCAAGCGCGGCGCTTTACGAACAGGCTGGATGCTGTGGTCAATAACGCCGCTTTGCAGATTGCAAAACCTCTGCTCGAAACCACGGTTGAGGAGTGGGATATGGTGATGGCCTCAAACTTGCGTTCTGTTTTTCTGGGCGCCAAGCTGAGTCACCCATTGTTCAAATCTGCTGGCGGCGGCGCGATCGTGAATGTCTCGTCGGTGCACGCGGTAGCGACTTCAGCCAATATCGCGGCTTACGCAGCCAGCAAGGGGGGGCTACTTGCGCTGACCCGCGCAATGGCTATCGAGTTTGCCCCTGACAATATCCGGGTTAACGCTATTTTGCCAGGCGCTGTGGATACACCGATGCTACGGGCGGGTTTACAGCGCGGCCATGTTGAAGGTTTTTCCGTGACGGACCGGTTGGAAGACCTGGCCCGAAAAACCGTCAATGGCCGGGTGGGCAAGCCGGAAGAAATTGCACACGCAATTTATTTCCTGGCAGATCTGACACAATCTTCTTTTATGACAGGGCAGGCGCTAATTGTTGATGGCGGCGCGACAGCCCGGTTGAGTACAGAATGAGTGAACTTCGGAGTGCAATCAAGAAAATGCTGCCTGCTCCGGCGATCAGAGCGCTGCGAGAGGGCTGGGATGCGCTGGGGCGCTTGCGGGAGTGGCCTGAAGCAACTTTTCATCCCTGGCGCAGAGACACCGTTCACCGCCTGGCAGCTTTGCACAACAGCCGGCGGGGTGAGCGTTGTTTCATCATCGGGAATGGACCCAGTCTGAGAAATACAGACATGACCCGTCTGCGTGATGAATATACCATCGGTATGAATCGCATCTATTTGATGTTTCCGGAATTGGGATTCCAGACCAGTTATTACCTGGCAATCAACGATTTAGTGATCGAACAGTGCGCTGCTGACATCCAGGCTCTCAAAATACCTCGTTTTGTTGCCTGGCGAGCCCGCCGGTGGTTGCAGCCAGAAGATGATCTTTACTTTCTGTACACGACGTACACCGGGCCAAAGTTTGCTCTTAATGCTGCCAGAAGACTATGGGAGGGCGCAACAGTAACATACACGGCGCTGCAAGTGGCTTTCTTTCTCGGTTTTGAGCAAGTGATCTTGATCGGGGTGGATCACAATTTCACCACGAAGGGAATACCTAATACCACTGTTGTTTCTCAGGGCGATGATCCCAATCATTTCTCCCCTGCTTATTTTGGCAAGGGGTTTCGCTGGCAATTGCCTGATCTGGAGACCTCCGAGCGCGCATACCGGCTGGCGCGCCAGGCTTACGAGAAAGCAGGGAGGCAAGTATTGGATGCCACAATTGGTGGTAAACTGCAGGTTTTCCAAAAAGTAGATTACGATGCGCTCTTTGAATAACCATGTCTGACCTGCCCCTTGTTACCATTGTTACCCCTTCCTTCAACCAGGCCGCTTATCTGGAACAGGCAATTTGTTCTGTGCTGGATCAGGAATATCCTGAAGTGGAATATTTTGTAATTGATGGCGCTTCCACCGATGGCAGCGTCGAGATCATCCGACGGTATGCTCACCGACTGAAGGGGTGGGTTTCGGAAAAAGACAGCGGGCAAGCCGAAGCGATCAATAAGGGATTGGTTCAGGCCAGCGGCGAGATCATTGCCTGGTTGAATTCTGATGATTTCTACCTGCCCGGCGCGGTTTCCACTGCTGTAGAAGCACTGCAAGCGCACCCGGATTGGGGGCTGGTCTATGGGGATATGCTGGCAGTTGACGGACAGGGAACGCTCCTCAACATTCAACGCTTTGGAGATTGGGGGCTCGAAGATTTAATGTGTTACAGGATTCTGGGGCAGCCAGCGGTTTTCATGCGGCGCAGCGCCTTGCAGCAGGCAGGTTTATTGGACACCCGTTTTCACTATATGCTGGATCACCATCTTTGGTTACGTATAGCCAGCGCCTTTCCGATTGGGCATGTGCCGCGCCTGCTCTCCGCGGCGCGCTTCCACGCGGAAGCTAAGAATATTGCCCGAGCGCCTGATTTTGGCAAGGACGCCTGGGAAGTGTACCATTGGATGGAGGAGGAGCCCAGATTAGCGCAAAATTTTAGTCGCTTGCGAAGGAAGATCCTGGCAGGGGTTCATTGGATCAATGGGCGTTATTTCTCCGAAGGCGGTATGCCGATTAGGGCTTTGAAAGCCTTTCTGAATAGTTTGCTGATCTATCCACCCACGGCATTGCGCGACTGGCGTCGTATTCTTTTTACTATGGCGCAGCTTTTAGGGGGCGATGGTCTTAAAAGATCTTATTACCGCCGCCGCGCCCGCCGCCAGATCGAGTCTCTGCCGCCGCAGTTGGTAATGAAGTTGTGGCCGTCTAATAAAAAGGAAGCACGATGAGGGTTCTGCGGAGATTGCAATTTCTTAGCCAGTTGCAGATCGGCGGGGCGTTATTGCGCGGATTGCTGCTTCTTTTCCTGCTTGTAATTGGATTGGGCATTCGCCTTGTGGACTTGAAAGACCCTCCACTGGATTTTCACGCTGCTCGCCAACTGCGATCGGCCATCCTGGCACGCTCTTTCTATTACCAGTTTGATCGCCAGGCTGATCTCGTTCTCCGGCAAGAAGCTCTCCGGCTTGGGCAGCTCGAAATCTACGAACCTCCCATCCTTGAGATGCTGGTCGGACTCACGGATGTGCTTTTTAAACAGGAGAATTTTTGGTTTGGCCGCGTCTATAACGCCTTTTTCTGGTGTTTGGGCGGAGTAGCGATGTTTTTTTCGGCGCGCCGCTTTCTTTCTTACCCAGCTGCGCTGACCGGATTGGCTTTCTACCTCTATTTGCCATTCAGCGTAATTGCCAGTCGCTCCTTCCAGCCGGATCCATGGATGGTAATGTGGATCCTTGTGGCGGTCTATACACTGCTTCGCTGGAGCGAGCGACCCGAAGACTGGAAGTGGACCATCCTGGCGGGATTGGCGGGGGCGATGGCGATACTGGTGAAGATCTTCGCGGTCTTTTTCCTGGCCCCGATTTTGCTGGCGGTTTTCTTTTCTGCGGTGGGGTTGCGCGGCCTGTTCAGACGCTTGCAACCCTGGGTGTTGAGCCTGCTGACAGTAACACCTGCGCTGGGCTATTACTTGTTCTTGAACCCGCAGCGCTCCTCCGATTTTTTCTCGTTCTGGGTGGTTTCGCTTTCGAAGTTGACGCTTCAGACCAATTTTTATGCCGACTGGTTGGCGATGATCAAGGGGCTAACTGGGTTGACCACAGTTGTAGCTGCCCTACTTGGTGTAATGGTGGCGGCTTCCCGCCTGCGCGCTCTTCTAGCGGCGGGCTGGCTGGGCTATGCATTGTATGGGCTCACCTTTCCCTACCAGTACACGACGCACGAATATTATCACCTCCCGCTGATTGCATTGATGGCATTTTCGCTCATGCCTTTTATGGAAGCGTTTGTGCAACAATTGCGACGGCAGGCAGTCATCTGGCATGTTGCCGCTCTGGGCGTCCTGCTGTTTGCCAGTTTTTATGGTATTTATGTCTCTCGTTCGATCCTGATCGCTGCCAGTTATGAGCTTGAACCGGCCAGTTGGCGGCGAGTGGGAGAGGCAATCCCGGCTGGAAAGTCTTTTGTTGCCCTCACAGCCGATTATGGCATGCGGTTAAACTATTACGGTTGGCGGCAGGCGTCGGATTACTGGCCGTCTTCCGCTGACCTGAACCTGTTTACCCTAAGTGGGAATGACGCTATTGATTATGACCGACGCTTCGAGGAAATTACCGCCGGCAAAGATTACTTTTTAGTTACCGCGTTCTCCGAATTTGAAGCCCAACCGCGCTTGAAAGAAATCCTCACCACAAACTACCCCGTTGCCGCTGAAGGCAGCGGGTTCATCGTGTTTGATCTGACACGCCATGTGAAGGAGTGAGCGCGTTTTTTTAGAATGGCGCAAGTAAACCCCTCTATGGAGACGAAATCTGCATCCTTCACGATCCGCCAGGCAGCGCTTTGGGCAGCAGTTTTGTTGTGCTTTGCTGCGGGGCTGGCTGTGCGTCTTTATGACCTGACGGACCTGCCGCTGGATTTTCACCCTACCCGCCAGTTGCATTCTGCCTTGATGGCACGTGGGATGTATTACCAGGACTTGGAGAGCGCGCCCCAATGGCAGCGGGAGATGGCGGTAAGACAATGGAAAATGGAAGGCGTTATTGAGCCGCCTTTTATGGAATGGCTGGCAGCGCGTGCATACCAGATGGCTGGCGAAGAACTCCTATGGTTGCCGCGTTTGTTCTCCATCTTCTTCTGGATGGCAGGCGGCGTTGGTTTGCTATTGTGGACCCGAAAAGTTGGATCTTTGGAAGGGGCAATCGCTGCGTTGGCGTTTTACCTGGTTCTTCCTTATGGAGTGATTGCCAGCCGCGCTTTCCAGCCTGATCCTCTAATGACAGCGCTGGTGGTCTGGTCGCTTTGGGCTGTCTCGCGCTGGAGCGCTCATCCAAGCTGGGGGAACAGCCTGCTGGCTGGTGTGTTAGGCGGCACAGCGATCCTGAGCAAGAGTGTCGCGGTGTTTTTTATCGCCCCGGCTTTTACGGTTGTGGTGCTTTCTACGCTGGGGCTCAAAAACGCGCTTCGTTCGGGTAGGGTCTGGGTGATGGCTTTCCTGGCGCTCTTGCCGTATGCCCTTTACCATTTCTACGGCATCTACGTGGCCGGATTCCTCCAAAGCCAGTTCAGCCAGCGATTTTTTCCGGCGATGTGGTTCGACCCGGCCTTTTATTTGCAATGGAGCCGGAAGATCAACCAGGTGACGGGGGTGCACTGGTTCCTGTTAGGCATTTTGGGATCCTTTTTGTACCGCGAACGGCGTGTGAGCACGATGCTCTTTAGCCTTTGGGTGGGGTATTTTCTTTATGGAATCGCACTTCCCCACCATATCAGCACTCACGATTACTATCATCTACCGTTGATCCCGCTGGTTGCGCTTGGGTTGGCAGGGGGTGTCCCACTCGTACGGGATCACCTGCAGGTTTCGACCTGGCGACGTAACGCTTTACTTTGGAGCCTGTTCATCTTTGGGGTGGGGTATTACGCCTGGGACGCTCGCACGATCCTGAAGCGTGTGGACTACCGCCCTGAGGCCCAATACTGGCAGGAGATTGGCGCTTTTTTAGGGCGCGATTCCAATGTGGTTGCTCTTACCCAGGATTACGGGGCGCGCCTGGCATACTGGGGGTGGGCTATGGCAATCAACTGGCCCTGGCTGGGTGATTTGAGCTTCCAGGGACAGCCCACGATGGCTGATGATCTCATCGCCCGGTTTGAACAAGAGGCAGCCGGTAGGGATTATTTCCTTGTGACCGTGCCGGAAGAACTGGAAAGACAGCCTGCGTTGAAGGACCTGCTGGCCTCGTACACGATCGTTTTTCGCGAGGGTGATGCTGTGATTTATGATCTTAGATTACCGATTCAGTGAGGAATCATGCTGGTTTCAATCGTTACTCCTTCTTATAATCAGGCTCGCTTTCTCGAAGCCACCATCCAGTCTGTGCTGCAACAGGATTACCCTCACATTGAGTATTTTGTGATAGACGGCGGCTCGTCAGATGGCAGCCGGGAAATCATCGAACGTTACGCTGACCGGCTGGCCGGATGGGTCTCGGAGCCTGACCAGGGGCAAACGGATGCGATCAACAAAGGGTTTGCCCGAGCGAGAGGCGAGGTGCTGGCCTGGTTGAATTCGGATGATACTTACCAGCCGGGGGCGGTGCGGGAGGTGGTGGAATTCCTGCAATCCCACCCGGAAGCCGGCATGGTGTACGGCGACACAAACTTTATTGACGAGGATGGGCGTGTGATCGGCAGATTCCCGGCCCACCAGACCGATTACCGGCGGCTGCGCCAGGGGTATGTTCATATTCCACAACAGGCTTCTTTCTTTCGTGCAGAGTTGTGGCGGCAGGTGGGACCGCTGGATCCCTCTTTTTACTTTGCGATGGATTATGATCTGTGGGTCAGGCTGGCTGCCAGGGCGCCGCTGGTTTACCTGCCCAGGGTGTGGGCGAACTTTCGGCTGCACGGGGGTGGCAAGACTATCGCGGCGGACGACCGTTGCTGGCCGGAAATGCTGCGGGTGCATCTGAGAGACGGTGGTTCCCGTTTCTCCATCCTTTATGCAAAGTATTTGTTGCGCCGGGTTGCTGCGCCTTACATCAACTGGCGGCGGCGCAAACTTTTCGAAAAATCTCTCTGATGTAAAGGATAACACTTCATGGGAACCTCGCTGTCTGTTCGTGGTGTGCGGCTTTTCACCTTAAGCGCTTTCTTTTGTACGTTCATCATCGGGTTTGTGGATAATCTCAAGGGGCCGACGATGCCGGCTTTGCTAAAAGAGATGAACTTCAGTTATTCTCAGGGTGGGACGATCTTGCTGGCGGCCTACTTGGGCTTTTTTGCCGCAACGCTTCTGACGGGTGTGCTGGCAGACGTGGCAGGGCGGAGGGCGGTATTGCTGGCGGCGGCATGCTCAATATTTCTGGGCGTAGTGGGGTTTGTGACTTTAAAAACTTTCTGGGGAATAACCATCTCTTTCTTTATCATCGGTCTTGGTACAGGAGGTTTTGACCTGGGTGGCAATTCGATCATCGTTGACCTTCAGCCGAAAGAAAAAGGGCGATATCTCAGCCTGATCAGTGTTGTGCACGGGATCAGTGCGATGATCAGCCCGTTGCTGGCGGGGTTTTTCATCGCGGGGTCTTTGGGGTGGCGGCCTGGATATCTGGTTGTGCTAGCCCTTGCAGTGGTCATGATCGTCTTTGCGAGCCTGACGAAGTATCCGGCAGGGGCGGGAACCTTTCAAGAAGGGATGAACCTCAAGACGCTTGGCAAACAAATCACCATGCCTCAAATGCGCTGGCTGTATATCCTGATGATGGCTTATGTTGGCCTTGAAATGAGCATGGCCTCGTGGCTACCAGCTTATCTACAAGAGGTTCATGGGATGTCAGTGCGGATGAGCTCACAATCAGTCTCCTTGTTTTTTGGTGGGCTGATGATTGGACGCCTAATTGGTAGCTTTGTCATCCATCGGGTTGGGTATCTGAGGGTTTTATTGATTGCTTCGACAGGGGGGCTGGCTTGTCTTGCCTTGGGTCTTTCGGGCTCGACTGGAATGACGTTCTTCTTGCCGTTTTCAGGTCTGTTTTTTTCGATCACCTTCCCGGTCACGACCGCTTTTGCAACTGATATGCATCGGGATAATATTGGTTCGATGATTGGACTGCTGTTTTCTTTTGCCGGGCTTGGTGGGGCAATTGGACCCTGGCTGATCGGGTTGTTGATCGATGTGGCCGGGATGCAGACAGGTTTCAGCCTGGTGATCCCATACACCTTGGTGGTTTTGGTGAGCGTGTTAGTAATCCAGAAACAGAGCAAAACTCAGGCGATAGTAGAGGAGACAACCTGACCCCGTTCATTCGGGAATTTGTACCAAAGGATCAGAAAGCCGAGGGCGCTGATTAAACCAAACAGAAATCCGCCGTACCACATCGAGACAGGAGAAACATGGTCATAGAGCAGGCCAGCGAGGATTGGGCCGACGCCGAGGGCGACCGGCCAGGTGAGCCCATAAACGCTCATATAGCGGCCGCGCATATCCGCAGGGGCCAAGGCGGCCACCAGTGAGGTAGCGGTGGGCGTCATGACCAGTTCGCCGATGGTCATGATGACCATGCCCAGCGCAAAGCCCCAAAAGCCGCTCCCCAGGGCAATGCTGCCAACGCCAAAACCGTAAAAGAGCGCGCCGGCTGCCAGCACAGGCATGGATGGGTATTTACGAATGATGCGGGTGACCAGATACTGGACAAAGATCACCATGACGGCGTTGATCGAAACGATGTAGCTATACTGGCTTTCGGGCATCCCGAATTGCTCTTTGGTATATACCGGCAGCAGGATGAACATCACCGCCGAGGCCATGGCGCTACCGATGAAACTCAAGACAAAGCCGATAAACTGGCGATCCCTGAACAAAACCGCATAGCCGCCAGTGACGGCACCGGTTGGGATGGACTCGCCGGGGCGGGTGGTTATTTGTAAGGTTTCGCGGATCAGGAACACGATGAACAAGCCGAAGACGAGAAAGGCAGCCGCGGCGCCATAAAAGGCGGCGTTGATAGAGACGCCTGCCAGCAAGCCACCAATGACGGGGCCAATGGCGACGCCAGCGTTGTGGACGATGCGGATGAGCGAGTAAGCGTCCATGCGGCTGGCGGGAGGCACCAGGTCCGCGATCATGGCATTGACGCCGATCGGGTAAAGCGGGTTGAGCGCACCCCACAATACCAGAAGAACCGCATAATAGGAGAGCGAACCGGTCTGACCCATCAGAAGAAAATAGAAGACACCGGCAAAGAGTGATACCACCATAACCCCCTTGCGCCCAAAACGATCAGCCAACATCCCGCCCAGAAAGGAGAACAGGATGCCCGATACCGAATTGAGCGTCAGCAGGAGCGTAACGGTGGTGAGAGGAACATCCAGTCTTCCTTTCAGGTAACTGCTGAGAAAAGGCCAGACCATGGCGCCGCCGGTGGAGCTGATGAGACCGCCGCCCATCAGCAGCCAGAACTGCGCTGGCATCACCTGCCGGGCAGCGCTGAACCGATCTAAAAATTTTGGTAAAGCCATATCAATTTCATCGCCTCCGCAAGATTTGAGATTTTATCATGGAAATGCTTTTGGCCGGTTCTGGATGATGATTTTCCATTCCCAATGATTTTGTGTAAACAGTGCGATTAACGTGTGATAAAATCCTGCTGTTGATTCAACTTTTTCGACCCGTGAGGTGATGTTATGTCGTATCCCGTTCTAATTGCTGTGGCCTGGCCATATGCGAACGCCGAAATCCACGTTGGAAATCTAACCGGCGCTTACCTGCCGGCGGATATCTGCGCCCGTTACCACCGCTTGATGGGACGTCCGACGTTGATGGTTTCCGGCTCGGATGCGCATGGCACGCCTATCACGGTGCGGGCGGACGCCGAAAACACCAGTCCGGAGGAAGTGTACCAGCGGTATCATCGCTCTTTTCTAGAGGTTTTTCTGAAAATGGGGTTGACGTACGATCTGTTTACCAGCACGCATACTTCCAACCATTTCAAGATTTCACAGAATATCTTTCTGGCTTTGATGCAAAATGGATTTCTTTACCCGGCGCGCGAGATGCAATGGTTCGCCCCCAGCCAGGGGCGCTTCTTGCCGGACCGCTATGTCGAAGGAACCTGCTATATTTGCGGTTTCGGCAACGCTCGCAGCGATCAGTGTGATAAGTGTGGCAGTTTGCTGGATCCTGAAAAACTGATTGAGCCGCGCTCTCGGATCGATGGCAGTCGCCCCGAACTGCGCGAGACAGAACACTACTACCTGGATCTTGGCAAGTTGCAGGACCAGGTGGTGAGCTTCTTGCGGGTGCGGGAATCCTATTGGCGTCCCAACGTAATCCGTCAATCGCTGGGGCAAATTCTGGCGGAAGGCTTGCGAGGCAGACCGATTACACGCGATTTGGACTGGGGTATTCCTGTGCCGCTGGAAGGCTGGACAGGAAAATGTCTGTATGTGTGGTTCGAGGCCGTGATTGGTTACCTTTCCGCTACGATTGAGTGGGGGCTGTTACGGAACGAACCAGAAGCTTGGCGTACATGGTGGCATGGCGTAGAGCCGCGCTCATATTACTTCATCGGCAAGGACAACATTCCCTTCCATGCGGTGATCTGGCCGGCCCAATTGATCGGGTGTGGGACGCGCTTCGACGAACTGATGGGGAGCAAACCAGCCGAGCCGCTGGTGCTGCCGTATGACGTGCCTGCCAATGAATTCATGAACCTGGAAGGTGAGAAGATCTCCGGCAGCCGGAACTGGGCAGTTTGGGGCAAAGATGCTCTTAGCCGTTACGACCCTGACCCGCTGCGGTATTACCTTACGGTGAACATGCCGGAGAGCAAGGACACTGATTGGAATTGGGAAGATTTCTTAAAGCGCAATAATGACGAACTGGTGGCGACATGGGGCAATCTGGCGAACCGGGTGCTTTCATTCGCTTACAAACATTGGGAAGGGGCTGTGCCAGATCCCGGCGAACTAACGGCGATCGACCAGGAACTGCTCGAGTCAGTTGAAGCTGGTTTTGAAACGGTGGGGCATGAGATCGAGGCCGTGCGACTGCGCAGCGCGCTGGCCGAGGCGATGCGATTGGCGACTGAGGTGAACCGCTACCTGGATGTAACAGCTCCCTGGCAGACCATCAAAACTGATAGGGCGGGGGCGGGGCGGGCTATTTACACGGCGATCAACGCCATCAATGCGCTCAAGGTGATATTGTCGCCTTTCCTGCCGTTTACGAGCGAAAAGCTGCACAAAACACTGGGGTACAGCAAACCGTTGTTCGGGGAGCAGGGCGTCGAAAGCCACGCGGACACGCTGGGCGAGCACCTGGCGCTGCATTATTACCCCGAAAAAGCAAGCGGGCGCTGGGCGGCGGAACGCCTGCAGCCAGGAACGCGCCTGCAAAAACCAGAACCGCTCTTCAAAAAACTGGATGCAGCGATCATCGAGGAAGAACGGGCGCGGTTGGGATAGGGCGCGCAAGCCCCAATTACCCTTTTAGGTGGAAGAAATTTGTCTCTGAGAGAGAAGGATGGATTAATCCTTCTGGAGAGTAGGTGTAGTGTAAGTTTTTTGAGAAAATGTTATTGATGATATAATTTTACAGTACCTCTAAAAAATTTAGGGAAGCAGGTTCTGACCAGGGGGTTTCCGGGCCGGCTTCCTTGATCTTTAGATGCTTCGGGCATCCAAGGCGGGTTTTGGCAGTCGTATGAGGCTTAACACAACCGAGAATCAGGCTTTTTTTAAAACTCTTTTTACTGTTGCCATTCCGATTATCCTGCAGCATTTTGTGCGCTCGGCGTTGAATCTGGTGAGCGGGTTGATCATCGGCCAACTGGGGGATGTGCCGGTGGCGGCGGTGGGGCTGGCCAACCAGGTCTTTTTCGTGCTGACACTGCTGTTGTTTGGTATTTCGACGGGGTGTGCAATATTCACTGCGCAGTTTTGGGGAAAGAGGGATATCCCGAATCTTAGGCGGGTGATGGGCATTTGCCTGCTTTTGAGCGTGAGTGGTGGATTGATCTTCTTCTTGGTTTCGATGATCTGGCCAGAAGAAGTGATTGGAATATATACGAGCGATGAGTTGGTACAAGCAGTGGGTGGGGAGTTCTTGCGAATGATGTCGCCCAGTTTTTTAATGGTGGCGGTTTCTTTTGCTTATGGCACGATTTTGCGCAGCGCCGGGGATGTGAAGACACCATTGTATACCAGCGCAATCGCGTTGGGACTGAGCACGCTTTTGGGGTACCTGCTGGTTTTTGGAAAACTAGGCTTGCCGGAAATGGGGGTGACCGGGGCAGCGGCAGGAATTGTGGTGGGACGAGCAATAGAAGCCGGGTTGCTACTTTGGGTGATCTATTGGCAGAAGGGGCCGATGGCCGCTTCGTTGCACGAACTTCTGGATTTCGATTTTATTTACTTCAAGAATGTTTTAGAGCGAGCGCTGCCGGTAGCATTGAATGAACTTTTTTGGTCTACTGGGGTGACAGCTTTCAACATCATTTATGCCCGTATCGGTACGGATGCGATTGCAGCGGTCAATATCGCGACTACGATAGAAAATCTGGCATTTGTAACGTTTCTAGGGGTATCAGATGGGACAGGTATCATCATTGGAAATAAAATTGGTGCTGGGAAGGGTGATGACGCATATGGGTTTGCACTCAGAACTTACTTGCTGGTATTGGTAGGTTCGATTGCGATGGGGGGAGTGGTCTACCTGATGGCGGATGAGCTATTGAACCTATATAAAGTATCGGAACAGGTGCACCAATATGCTCGCAATGTTTTGACAGTGGTCTCTGTTATGCTATGGGCCAAGACGGCCAATATGACGATGGTAGTGGGCATATTGCGCGCTGGGGGGGATACGCGCTTTTCCTTTTTGCTGGATTCGCTTTCCATCTGGCTGGTGGGGGTGCCAATGGCGCTGTTGGGGGCTTTTGTCCTCGACTTGCCGGTCTACTGGGTGGCGCTGATGGCTTCATCAGAGGAACTGGTGAAGCTTGGGATTTCGCTGGTACGTTTTGCTTCCCGAAAGTGGATCTATGATCTAACGAAGATTGCTACAGCATAACGAGTTCAGAGCGTCGAAGTTATCGGGTAATCGAGGAAGTACTGGAGCCGTCAGATTTTGCGGTTACCGTCTGATCTCCCTTGATCAAACCGCCGCGATAGGCTTTTTCTTCCGCGAAGGCGCGCCAGCCACTTAATACCAGCGGCAAGGGGCCATCGGCGGCGATCCATTCCCCATTGTATTTGCGCGAGAGATGGACATGCGTACCAGATGAGATGCCGCCCTCACAGGAGGGGTGACCGATGCGGTTATCAGTTTGCACCCAGCTTCCGGCGGGAATGCGTCCTTCGCGGGCGATATGCAGGTAGAGCAGATTCCAACCAGTTTGCTCACGGCCATCGCTGTCGAGGTCAATGACGACGACCCCATCCCTGGAGCGAACCACTAGCCCAGGGGCAGAAGCAAGAGCCCAGGCCGTGGAGACCTCACAGCCTTTTTGACCGGTGACGGGAGCAAAGTCGAGGGCGCCGAAGGGACTGCCGACGCCCCAGGCGGCATGCGGTCCACCGGTAAGCGACCAATGTTCACCGGGCTGGAAGGGTAGTTCCATGGTAGGGGGCTGCAAGTCAGCGGGGAAGAGCGGTTCCACAAGGGCGGCACGCTGCCAGGGGTCGCCAAATAAGGCGCGGTAGGCGGCTGGGAAGGAGGAGTTGCCATACAGCGCCGCGCGCCAGTCACTTTGGTTATGGAACATGGCAAAGAGGGACTGCAGGCCCACCGAGCCTGCGTTGAGGGCCGGGGCGATGCGGAGGCTACTGCCGTCGGCGAACGTTAACCGGGTGAGGTTGCCGGAACGCCAGCCGTAATATCCGATGGTAAGGTAGCGAGCGGTGAGTAGCAGCTCTTTGTACAGGCCGGTGTAAGAAGGTACCATAAAGCCGATCGGGAATTCATCCTGGCCAGCGTCAGGGGGGTTCGAAGATACCCAGCCGGAACGGTATTCCAATACGCCGAGGAGCAGGGCGGGGTTGATGGAGGTTTCGATGGCGACGCGCTGTACGACTTCTGAGCCGGTCAGCCATTCTCCATCGACCTGGAGGCTGTAGCGACTCAGGTAGCCTCCGGTGGATTGGACGAAGGCGGCGATATCCAAACCGGCAGCGGAAGGGGAGAAGATCACTTCGCTATCCGGCAGCAGAGGGCCGCCGGTTACCTCTTCCTGGATGGTGGCAGGGATGGCGATAACCTGGCCTGTAGCAAGGAGACCCCCTGCAGGGAGTGGAGAAGGAGAGACGATGTCTTGGGGCTGAACCTGGAAACGTTTGGCGATGGCAGAGAGGGTATCGCCAGACTGGATAGGATAAGCGATCATGCCGGGCAGGGTGGCAGGAGTGGGAGTGGCAAGGCCAGGGAAAGGCTGGTTGGTTTCCTGCGTCAGGGGCGAGGAGGGCGTAACGAACCAGAGCGCAGCCAGCGTTTGTTGCACATCTGGTTCGCCGACGGAGGGGGTCTTTGTCAAAAGGGGAAAATTGCAAGCTGCTGCCAGGAAAACGAGCATGCCCAGGAGCATTGCCCGGCGGAAGGGAGGTGTCATAGAGTTCCTCGCATTGTTCATGATCGCAATCATAGCAGGAAATTTGTGTCCCGTGGGGATGAAAATGTTGCCATCGCACCTTGTATTGGTCTGAGGGGGAGATGATGGTGCAGTAAATTCAATAGGTTGTATAAGGCAGGTAATGAGAACGGCTTGACACTTGTATGATGGGGTCTAAAATACAATAGATTAGCGGTGCGCATCGAAACGGATTCAGAGCTGATGCTTTGAAATGAGTATCGAAATAACCCCTTACGCCATCATCTTTTTTGTGACTGCGTTGTTTGCGGCCGTTGTGACTGGTATGCTATGGCGACATCGGTCTACGCCAGGGAGCGAGCCGTTGACGTGGATGATGGTTTTCGTTTGCTGGTGGAATTTGGCGGCCGGGTTGGAGGCTGCAACGGTCGAACAGTCTTATAAGATTCTGTGGTCTCAAATCGAATATATAGGATCCAGTGGGAGCCTGGTGCTCCTGGTGTTTTTTGTGTTGGAATATACTCAGCCGGAGAAACGGCTGAGCCTGCTCCAGCGGGCGTTGTTGTTGGTTTTGCCGGCGGTGAATGTCCTGTTGGCGGCAACGAACGACTGGCACCGCCTGGTATGGCCGGGTTTTGAGGCCGGACCGGTTGGGAGCAATCTGATCGTCTACCAGCACGGACCTGGATTTTACCTGGTAATGCTGGTGGTGTACGGTTACCTTGCGATTGCAATCATCCGGTTGATCCGAACAGCACGCCATGCCTCACTGCTACACCGACGACAGATTGGCATCTTGCTGTGGGGGATGGTCGCTCCGCTGGCAGCCAGTATCCTGTACGCGTTCGATTTGAATCTGTTGCCGGGGATGGATATCGTCCCTTTGAGTTTCCTGATGACAGGCGCTTTCTTGATGGCTGGGATTTTGCTTTATCGTTTGTTCGATCTGGCGCCGGTGGCGAGAGAGCGGCTGGTCGAGAATATGGCGGATGGACTGCTGGTGCTGGATGGGCGCGGTCGCCTTTTAGAGTATAACCCTGCTGTAAGGAGAATGCTGGGGCTGGGCCAGGACGGCCTGGGCAAAGACGCCGAGCTGTTGTTTGCCCGCTGGCCGGAGCTGATGGCGCTTTGCGAGAGTGAGCAGGATACCCAATCGGAGATAGTCGTGGAGAGCGAGCCGCCCTGTTACCTTGAGATGCACAACTCGATCCTGTGGGACCCGCAAGGAAGACTGACCGGACGCTTGATCCTGGTGCGGGATGTCACGCGGCGGCGTAACACAGAGATTGCCTTGCAGCGGGCCAACGAACGCTTGCAAGCGCAGTTATTCGAGATCCGAGTTTTACAAGCTCAGCTTCAAGAGCAGGCTATTCGAGATCCGCTGACTGGGCTGTTCAACCGTCGCTACCTGGAAGAAACTCTGCCGCGCGAGATTGCGCGAGCGGGACGACAGAGTTATCCCATCGTGGTGGTGATGATTGATATTGATCTTTTCAAACGGGTGAATGATACTTTTGGGCATGAGGGCGGTGACCATTACCTGAAGGCGTTTGGAAGTTTGTTGATGAGCCGAGTGAGACGCGAGGACATTGCTTGCCGCTACGGTGGCGAGGAGTTCCTGCTGGTGTTTCCAGGCCTGCCGCGCGAGTGCATTGTGGGACGTCTGGCGCAGATTCGAGAGATGATTGAGAGTCTGCGGGTACCCTACCAGGGCAGTGAGATCTCCGCTACGGCGTCAGGGGGAATTGCGATCTTCCCGGATCATGGTGGTAGCAGCGAGGAGGTCATCCGCAGCGCTGACCTGGCATTGTACGCCGCCAAGGCCGCTGGAAGGAACCGGATGCTGCTCTTCGGCGATTCAGGCGCAAATTGAAACCCTGGTGGTGGGCCGGTTTCTCTTTGTGAGCCGGAAATAGGTAATAAGCGTGCGACGGGTTTTAATTCCGCTCAGTGAAGTTCGGGGTGGGCGGCCCAGAGACGAGCGACCTTTTCTTCCAGCGAAAGTTCCGGGGGTGGGGCGGGTTCGACGCCTGCCCATTGGCGCAATTCTTGCTCTGAGCCGTTAAACCAGTTCATGTCAAGACCTTTGCTTTCCATACCGAAAGCCAGACCGTCGCCTTTATCCGTCCACTGCCAAAAGGTCCAGGAAGCCCAGGGTTGGATCATGGTGGGCTGCGGTACGCCGTAATGAGCGATCCACAGGGGGTAAGCGGTCAGCCAGGATGGCACTGGCTT
>JABLXC010000090.1 GCA_013178185.1 Anaerolineae bacterium
AGATGATTTGCCAGCATAAAAAACCATACATTGGATAAGTTGGCGGTTCCCAACCATAACGAATAAACCCGTTCGTGAGTCCAGTTCCCACATCATCCAGCACAATCATGGTGTCAATCATTTGCGCCAGGTGGCAATAATCAGACTCGCAATCCTCCCAATAAACGCCATTTTGAGTGACAAAATCACCTTTCAGTTGAACTCCAATCAACTGTCCTTCTTGGATAGGATGGGAAATCAATGAATATGCCGGTTTTCCAGAAAATTGAATTTCAGTAGCCGCCCAGGTGAAGCTTAGGTCCCCGTCCGCTTCGAGATAGTAGACTTTCACCAAGCTCATCGGTTGAATAAAATCGATCTGTTTAGTTTCACCAGCTACCCCATAAAAACGCCACGTTCGTTCTTGCCGGATAAAACGCAATCCTTGCCAGGGGGCATTCCGCAATTTGCTCTCGATTTCCTCGTTTGTATGATTCACATCTTCGAAATAATCTACACTTGATGGTGCTGGGTCCACCTTCATTAAGGCATGCAGGTTCCCGAAAATAAAAACCAGGCATCCTACGACAGCAAGTAGAAATACAACGACAAGGATCCACTTTAAGAAGCGGTTCATTTCATTCCCTCCAACTGGTGATAGGCTTGTTCAAAGACAGGGAGGCTCTCATCACCTTCTGCCCGGTAAAGGTAGTTCAAACAATAATCACCTTTCGCATTAATTCCTTTAATCGTGGCGATGGCCTGTAAGGTGCGTTGAACTCTTCCAGATCGGTTGACCCTTCCCATCAAAGCAACAACATCCAATCCCATCGCAACCATTGAGCGAACAGCAGACAATCCCAATTCCGGTGCTGCAGCCAGGGCAAGTTGTTCAAGGCGCATCAGGGACTCTTCTATCGTCCCACCGTGAATGGTTGTCAATGCTTTGCGCCCCAGGCAGGTGGCTTTTAAGAATTGCAGTGCCTCATTTCCTACCACCTCACCCACCAGGATGGCTGCCGGGTTCATACGGGTATATATGACGTTTAGGACCCAATCCAGGGTCACGCCAGGTGTGCCAGGCGATAATTCAGCTGGAGCTACAGTACGCAATAAAAAATGGTGCTGGATTTCCAATTCCCGGAAGGTTTCCAGCGCAGCAATCGGTGCAGATACAGGCAAGAAACCCGAAAGAGCGTTGAGTAAAGTCGTCTTGCCAGAACCCATTTCACCGGCAATCATCAGGCTGCCAGCCAGGTTGGCTACCATCCAGGCTAGAAATCGATCTGGTGTGTCTTTCAGGGATTGGATCCGATAGGTTAGTTCGGACCTGGTATCTTTTTCAGCAGGGCTAGTAAATGTCTGCAGCAATCCGATTTTTGTCGGATCACATTTGGCAAAAGTGCCAGTCTGCTCCATTTCTTCCAATGTGCGAACACGCCGTCCGAAAGTACGGATATTGATTGCAGTCCCCTCGGTTGACAGGCGCGGAACGATGGCGGTAAACCGTTCTCCGCCTGGCAGATCAATTAACACAGCCGGGCGATCTCCGCGTAAAGTAGCGCCGCCTTGATCAGCAACATGCACAGCGAGGTTTTCGAAATAGCTGTCATCAGCCAGTTTCCCCAGATGATAAAAACTCCCATCATATTCCACAGCTACCTCCCCATTACGCACAAAGATTTCCTCCACGTATGGGTCACGCAGCAACTGATCGAGTAATCCCACCCCGGACAATGCATCCGTGATAATTTGTGCATTGCGATTGACGGAACTACGATTCTCACCCTGATCAATCAAGATAGAGCGCACCTCATCATAGAAACGACGACGTTTCTCTGAGTCTGCTTCTCGCCAGCTAGGTGGGTTGATTCCGCGCTGTACCAATTCCTCACGGACCCGTTCAATCAGGAGCAGATCGGATTGGTTTAAGGGCTGAAGGGTTGGTGGAACGGTTGCATGGATCAAGGAAGTGCCAGAGTTGACCATAACAATCCACCTTGTTTTTTACTTGCTGCAACCGCAGTGAGAATAACGTCCACATCTTTCGGCTCTACCGCTAGGGTAAGGATTTGAACTTGTTCGTTCTGAGGGCTGCCACCAAACGTTGAGTTATCATCACTCTTCTGATTGGATTCTGCAGCGACACCTTGTGCATTGCGGACATCTACTACCAAAACACTCCTGGCGATGAGCTCGACCTTGAAGGTAGATTGATCGTTGGCTGAAATCGCTGTGTTCTCAGGGTCAATTTTCTCGGGAAGCACTTGATACAAATTGACGTGTTCTCCGATTCGAATTTGTCCACCTACTGCAGAAACAGGTTCAACCGGTATTGAGAGAACTTCATATGCTGCATCGGCCAGTCGAAACTGCGTGACTGGCACCGCATTTGCCTGAGCAACCGGCAGTTCTGCCGGCAACGAAACCGTGCTGATCTTTCCTTCCAGATCCTGGGTGGATTGGTAATAGGGTAAAGATGCCATCGTGCGAGGCATCTCGCGCATTTGAAACATGTCTGCATCTAGAATTGCGTAAGCAGGGATTGCATTGATGGGTACTGGTACCTGATAAGTGG
>JABLXC010000091.1 GCA_013178185.1 Anaerolineae bacterium
GCCGCCAATGCTTTCACCATCCTGCCGCTGGAAGAACTGGTGATCTTGCTCGGAGGCCAGCCTCCCAAGTTCTCCTTCTCCAAGACAATAGGAGTAACGTGATGCCCCCACTATCTCAAATCATCTGCATCCGGTTGGGTTTCCTGGCATTGCCAGGTCTGGTGTGGTTAACCAAACGCTATTTGATCCAGCAGCGAAAACGGTTCATGGTCGGACAAATTCGTCAGTTTCTGATCGATGTACGTCTGCATATGAGCCTGCAAGGTTCGCTCTTGCTTGGATTAGAGAGCTTGGCAAAGACGACCGTCGAAACTTCAGTTGTATACCAACGTCTACAAAAAAGGCTGCAGGGTAGTTCTGCTCGCAGTGGGTTGGATTTACTTAACCAGTTAGCTGACGATTTGAAATCCCCCCAGTTGCTTCGCGTTGTACAACGTGTCCAGGCTGCTCAACAATCTGGAGGAGTCTCCGATGTTGATCAAGCGATTGCCAGTGTCATCGAAGAATTGAACGAAGAGATCGGTTACCAATCCGAAGAACAGATGCAGCGTTTGCCCCTGCGCATCACCTTACTGGCTATGCCGTTTCTCCTTGGTCCAATTGTTATCTTGTTGTTTTACCCGCTTGTTGACCGCATCCTGAAAACCCTCTCTGGGGTGTCGATTGGCGGCGGTTTCTAACTCATTTTTCAAAACCCCCGCCCAAAGTGCGAGGGAAAGGAGCCTGTTTATGTTGTTCGATAAGAAAGCATCCGAAATTCCACAGTTTGTTGTTGTTCTGGCGATCGCAGTTGTCTTGGGAGCAGTGGCTATCTGGGCCATCCTGAGTAATATCGGTACCCAAGGTGGCAGCATTGCGGACTGGATTAACAGCATCGCTGTGCCGGCTGCACACCCATAATTTATTAGCAAACCTGGTATCTGGTCTTCTATCCTGAAGACCAGATACCAAACATTAGCACTCCGCTTCCTCTGTAAAAGTGCAGAGGAGCGTTCCAAGGAGAGGAGGAATTATGTTGCATGATCGAAATGGACAGAGCGTTGTTGAGTATATCGTTGTCCTGGCGATCTTCATCGCTCTGGTTGGCGGCGCGCTCTGGGAAGTCTTTTCCACTTTAAAGGTCAAGTTCAATGATGTCAACGCCGAAATTGGGTCTTAAATCAGATTCTAAGGGGCAGGCGGCGGTTGAAGCCTTGTTAGTTCTGATGGTGCTTGCACTGGTCATTTTTGGTGGTATTGAACTCAGTCGTGGAGTAGCCATGAGGCAGGCATTGGACAGCAGCGCCGGCGCAGCTGTTCGCGCTTTATCCCTTGATCCTTCCCAATGGAATTATGCAAAGAACTTGATTCAAGAAGGGACGAACCAAAATGTGATGGGTACGGTTGAGGCTACGACCATTCAAGTTTTTGATGCTGCCGGCACTCCACGGAGTTCAGCCTGGCTTTCAGGCAGCCCATTTGGAACTACTTTTATCTTGGAGGCTTCTGCACCATTTCAGGCAGATATCCCCTTCCTTTCTGAACCCATCATGACAATACGAGTTCAGCACTGGGGAATCGTGGAGCGATATCCATGACCCCATTTCATATAAAAGAAGGTAGAGGAAATGGGGTGATCCTATTCCCTTTAAAAGCTTTTACTGGAAATGGGATGATTATTGAAAGAAAAGCACAATCCGCAGTGTGGGGATTATTATCCATCCTCGTGCTTGTAGTGATTGCAGGTGGGCTCGTGGATATTTACAGGCTGTATGCGGCACGTAATTGGGCTTATTCTGTGGCGCAAGAGGCTGCGCTTGCTGGTGCATCCCGAGGGAGGGACTGGGATGCCGTTCTCAATACAGGCTTTATCCAACTGGATCAAGCCGTGGCCAGGAATGAAGCCCAAAACGTAGTTAATTCTGCTATGCAAGCGCGTGGAATTATTGGGTACACCTCGTCAATTCGGGTTCTGCCTGATCCTTTTGGAGGAACGATTTCCGGATTTCCACCCCGTTCAGTTCGCTTGGGAGATGGATTGAGCGATTGGTCAAGTAATGAACCTGCTGTTGGAGTCTATTTGGAGGTTCCAATCCAATGGACGATTCTAAACATTTTCGGAATCGAATTGAAAACCGTTCAGGTGTTTGCATCCGCTGGGGTTGTCCAATGAAAAAATTTATCTTAAATCTGATGAAGCGTAAGAAAACATTTCTGGGAATTATCCTTGCCATTGTGATTGGTTTGGTGATCACGATCTCTGCACTGGCGGATTATGGCCATCCTATCGTTTCTTATAATCGAAATCCCGTTTCGATCACGTTCCCCAGAGCTGGAAGAATTGTTTTATGGAATGTCATCACCTCAAGCTCACCGGGGTATTTTTCGCGCTATTACTTCATCCGTAATGGCTGCAGGGTAGGGCAGAACTGCACCTATATGGATGTGATTAACAATCAAACAGTGCT
>JABLXC010000092.1 GCA_013178185.1 Anaerolineae bacterium
CGTGCCGGTGATGTACGCAGATATTCCGCTGTTGGAATAGCCGGATACCCCTTGCTGCATGGGTGCAGCTTGAGTCAGGCTTGCCCGTGCCGTCATAGCAGCACCGTAAGCTGCCTGGATGATCTCAGTCCAGTTGACCGGTGCGACGAATACTCCACGCACAGTATCTACTTTGGTAAAGGCTCCCTGAAAGTCCTTTTGAGCCAAAGGTAAAACAACAATCGCAATTCCACGCCAGGCGGATATTTTCTGAAGAGAACGAATCAGAGTGTCTGGATCAGGAGCGATATCTGTCTGGACAATCACCAGATCCGGCCGCAGGTTGTTCAAGTTCGTCTCGAACATAGACCATTGAGCGGCGTGACCAGAGATCATAAAGCGTTGGTCTGCCAGGATCGGCTGCTGCATCTGGTAGTAAACAACATCATGACCGGCTCCTGCCAGCATGACGGTTATTTTATTGGTTTGGTAAACGAAGTCACTCATTTGACATTAGCGCGGATGATCCCCGCCTTTGAGGCCTTGGGTTGAAAGCGCAGCTCCTTTTTAGTTTTTGTAGATTGAAATAACAGAACATTTGTTTTATAATTCAAATATGAAATTGACGGCACAAGTTAAACTTCTCCCAAATCCCGACCAGGCTTTTGCTCTTCTGAAAACGCTGGAAATTGCTAACGATGCCTGCAATATCATCAGCCAAAAAGCCTGGAACGCCCACTGTTTTCGTCAGTTTCCGCTTCACCACCTGACATACCAGGCAATTCGTGAAATTTTTCCCCTGGCCGCTCAGGTTGTTGTGCGCTGCATCGCCAAAGTGGCTGATGCGTATAAGGTTGACCAGAAGGTAATGCGTGTTTTTAGACCGCATGGTGCAATCGCCTATGACAACCGTATTCTGTCCTGGAAAATGGACAGATCTGAGGTCTCGATCTGGACTATTACTGGGCGGATGCATATCCCATTTGTTTGCGGGGAACGTCAGCGGGAATTGTTGGTTGGAATACGGGGCGAGAGTGATCTGTGCATTCGTGAAGGCCGCTTTTATCTTTCCACCTCCTGTGAAGTGAAAGTTCCAGACCCCAAACTGGTTACCGAAGCACTGGGTGTGGACCTGGGAATTGTCAATATCGCTACAGACAGTGACGGAATTGTTTACAGTGGGGACTCCATAGAGACTAAGCGTAGGATTTATTCTCACCGTCGCCGTAACCTTCAAAGGAAAAAGACGAAGGCAGCAAAGCGTAAACTCAAAAAAATTTCTGGCAAGCAGGCTCGCTTCCAGAAGGACACCAGTCACCTGATCAGCAAACGGCTCGTGCAGAAAGCGCAAGACACCGGACGCGCTATTGCCATGGAAGATCTCGGCGGTATTCGTGACCGGGTAACGGTTAGAGGTCGCAAGCAGAGGGCACGGAACGCTAACTGGTCGTTTTACCAACTTCGGCAGTATATCTCCTATAAGGCAGAACTTGCTGGGGTCCCAGTAATTTTCGTTGACCCGCGCAACACCAGCCGAACCTGCCCTAAATGTGGTTGTGTCGATAAGCGTAATCGAGTTACTCAATCTATTTTCTCCTGTGTATCTTGTGGTCACTCTGCGCCCGCAGATACAAACGCGGCAGTAAACATCGCTGCCAGGGCTGTTATCAACCAGCCTATTGTCTCGAACCATTTAGATTCAGGGACAAGCCATTTTCACTAGTTAATGGCCGTTGATCTCGTTATACAACTCACCCAGATTGAGGGTAATCACGTCAGCGACATCTAACGCCAACCCTGAGGTTGGTTCCAAGGCAAGGTGAATAATGCCATATTGGTCGAGAGCAGCCAGTAAGGTTGCCGGATCAACCTTGAATCCTGGAGTTACCTCGATCAACCCAGTGGGAACATCCAGAACGATTACACTACCTTCCTGAGCTGACATGCTTGTTCGAGCAGAGGAAAACAATTCTTCTTCACTGGCACCGGCTGGAACCTCTTCATAACGAAAGGATTGAGGTACTAACAGAACTCGCACACCTGTGATTGCCAGGCGAGCGAGAGGAGAAGCCGGCGGAGCAGGGGTAGGAGTTGGGGTAGGTGTTGCGCTCACGCCAGGAGTGAGTGAAACAATGGGTGAAGTAAATTCTGCAATTGGCGCAGTGAACACTGAGGTGGTACTCGTCTTGAGAATATCTGGAGAAATCATGCCAATCACCGTAACGGTCTGTCCTGGACGAAGTAGACCAGCCACTCCGCTGGCCAGATCTACATGGATCGCCAGAGCAACATG
>JABLXC010000093.1 GCA_013178185.1 Anaerolineae bacterium
GACCAATCGCTCAATCCATCTCCCAAGCGAACTGGACGGGGTGGAAATCCGGAAATCGTTCCTCCAAAAGGATCAGGCAGAACCCGAATTGACGAGGTGTACCCAATAATTCCACGCGCTTGCATAGCAGAATTAACTACGTTTTGGGCTTCATAACTGGCCACGGCTTGATCCAGTTGGATAAAGCCAGTATTGAGAACTGCATCCCAGTCCCTTCCTCGGGATGCTCCTGCAAGTGCAGCCTCTTGCGCCACAGAATAAGCCCAATTACGCGCCGCATATAACCTGTAAATATCCACGAGTCCACCTGCAATCACTACAAGCACGAGGATGGATAATAATCCCCACACTGCGGATTGTGCTTTTCTTTCAATAATCATCCCATTTCCAGAAAAAGCTTTTAAAGAGAATGGGATCATGGATACCGCTCCACGATTCCCCAGTGCTGAACTCGTATTGTCATGATGGGTTCAGAGAGGAAGGGAATATCTGCCTGAAATGGTGCTGAAGCCTCCAGGATAAAAGTAGTTCCAAATGGGCTGCCTGAAAGCCAGGCAGAACTCCGAGGAGTGCCGGCAGCATCAAAAACTTGAATAGTCGTAGCCTCAACCGTACCCATCACATTTTGGTTCGTCCCTTCTTGAATCAAGTTCTTTGCATAACTCCATTGGGTAGGATCTAGGGATAAAGCGCGAACAGCTGCGCCGGCACTGCTGTCCAATGCCTGCCTCATGGCCACTCCACGGCTGAGTTCAATACCACCAAAAATTACCAGTGCAAGCACCATCAGAACTAACAAGGCTTCAACCGCTGCCTGCCCTTTTGAATCTGATTTAAGACCCAATTTCGGCGTTGACATCATTGAACTTGACCTTTAAAGTGGAAAAGACTTCCCAGAGCGCACCGCCAACCAGAGCGATGAAGATTGCCAGGACAACGATGTACTCAACAACGCTCTGTCCATTTCGATCATGCAACATAATTCCTCCTCTCCTTGGAACGCTCCTCTGCACTTTTACAGAGGAAGCGGAGTGTTAATGGTTGATAGCTGGTCTTCAGGATAGAAGACCAGCCACCAGGTTTGCTAAAAAATTATGGGTGTGCAGCCGGCACAGCGATGCTGTTAATCCAGTCCGCAATACTGCCGCCTTGGGTACCGATATTGCTCAGGATGGCCCAGATAGCCACTGCTCCCAAGACAACTGCGATCGCCAGAACAACAACAAACTGTGGAATTTCGGATGCTTTCTTATCGAACAACATAAACAGGCTCCTTTCCCTCGCACTATGGGCGGGGGTTTTGAAAAATGGGTTAGAAACCGCCGCCAATCGACACCCCGGAGAGGGTTTTCAGGATGCGGTCAACGAGCGGGTAAAACAACAAGATAACAATTGGACCAAGGAGAAACGGCATAGCCAGCAAGGTGATGCGCAGGGGCAAACGCTGCATCTGTTCCTCGGATTGGTAACCGATCTCTTCGTTCAATTCTTCGATGACACTGGCAATCGCTTGATCAACATCGGAAACTCCTCCGGATTGTTGAGCAGCCTGGACACGTTGTACAACGCGAAGCAACTGGGGAGATTTCAAATCGTCAGCTAACTGGTTAAGTAAATCCAACCCACTGCGAGCAGAACTACCCTGCAGCCGTTTTTGTAGACGTTGGTATACAACTGAAGTTTCGACGGTCGTCTTTGCCAAGCTCTCCAATCCAAGCAAGAGCGAACCTTGTAAGCTCATATGCAGACGCACATCGATCAGAAACTGTCGAATTTGTCCGACCATGAACCGTTTTCGCTGCTGGATCAAATAGCGTTTGGCTAACCACACCAGACCTGGCAATGCCAGGAAACCCAACCGGATACTGGGAAGCTGCGGTCCTAAGACTGCCAATAGGATCAGTCCAATCAGGGCTGTACCCGCATAAAGTGCTCCCCATGGAATGTCGCCGAACCCCAAAATTGCTTCTTCTGTTCTTTTCTCGTCGCTTTGATGTTTGGTTCCGAGTCCGAGAGCGTGTAAACGGCCACGCTGTATCGGACTGCTAAGCCTCCTTCCTGTTTCAAATAAAATGGATATTACGGTATTGGCAATCATGCCCACTCCGATTGCCAGACTAAAGCCCACCACAAGGGAAAAGGTATCCATTCCTAGACCTCCCCAAAACTCAATTGG
>JABLXC010000094.1 GCA_013178185.1 Anaerolineae bacterium
CCGGTCTGCCGGCAATTGTCATTGGTGGAATCCTAATTTACATTCCTGGCGCATGGTTGGATGACCGAGTGAAAAGTCGTGGCCGGAATATTGACCAGCTGCTTCCTATTGCTATTGGTCGGACAGCCGCTGGTCTACTCGCGGGTGGATCTGTGCCCGATGTTTTACAACAAGTCGGTGAGTCCTTGGAGATGGAAAAAACCAATCCACTCACCCCAGAGTTCATTTTGACTGCTTCAGAAATGCGAATCAAAGATAGGGTGGAAGCGTTGCGAAGTCTGGCATCGCGCAGCCCATCGGTATCCCTGGCCAATCTTGCTCAACTATTGGAAGGATTTACCGAAGCAGGTGGACGAGCCTACACCGCAGTCCTCATGGATATCTCAAGCAGGGTTCAGCAAATCCTGATTGCACGGAATCGAGCTCAGGCGAAAGCCGGTGATTCGCTGGTATCAGCAAAAGTCCTGCCAGCTGTCTTGATTCTCATTCTGATTTATCTCAGCCAGGATCCGATGGTGCGCACTTCGTTAACTGCCCTTCCTGTTCAAATCGTAATTGGTGGCACGATGGCAGCCATGGTAGGTGGGTACTTTATCATCCGCTCGATGATTATGGAGGCAGTGTAGATGACAGCTCTTATTTATCTCACCGGAATCGCTGTTTTTGCTTTGGTCATCTACCTGACGCTTGAGCTTGCGCCTGCAGCGCCCACAGGTCGGTTATCTGAGATTCTTACACCAGCGGATGGCGTCATTCTGACCGGGTGGCGAAAATCCTTGTCTCCTCTAGACAAGCCTGTATCTAGATGGACGCCAGCTGGATTTTTACGGAAAACAAGGGCAGATCTGTATTGGGCTCATATCGGAGATCGATGGAACGATTGGAATGAAGTGCAATTTACCTCTCTGCGGGTGGCTTTAGCTGTAGCAGGATTTGGATTGGGGATGGTTGCCACTGCAGAACCGGTATTTGCTTTGGTAGGGGGATTGGTTGGATTTCAATACCCTGCCATGTCTATGGGCGGGGTTGCCCGTCGTTATCGCCGTCAGTTTATTGCTCAACTGCCAGAATTTTTTCAGCTTGTTTCAGCCCAGATGTCAGCCAACGTTTCGATGGAAGAAGCCTTACGTCGCACAGCTCAAGCGCAAAGCTTGGTAGGCAAATGGATGCGGTGGGTTCTTCAGATGGCGCAAGGTCGTGATCTGATCGAGCAAATGCAGCGCGAAGCCCAGGAATCGCATCTCCCCGAATTGATCGGCATGTCTGTTCAATTGGAATTCATCCGACGTGGTACAGCCCAACAGGAATTGATGGGACAGCTGGCTACCAGTATTGCAGCTGACTATATTGGATCCGCTGAGCAACGGGCAGAAAAGGTGGGATCCGAGCTTGTGATCCCAATGGTGGTTTTTTACTTCTTGCCATTCTTGGTGACCTTGCTCGCTGTAATCGGATGGCCAATTGTCCAGAATTTGGGTGCGATGTAATGATTGCCAATCTCCTCCAAATCATTCGGGATTATTCCGATCGCATACGGGACCTGGCCGGTTTTGGTTTCTTTCTTTTTGCCACACTTGTTTCCGGGTTGGTAGCCTGGCAGCATCCTTCTATCCTGGCGTGGCTGTTTGCGATTCATAACGGGTTATTAGCTTTCTTCTACACCCGGCGAACACCGGCGAAACAATATGATCGCACCGGATTATGGCTCGGAATGATCGCCGCATTCTTGCCCACATTCACAATTTCCAGCCATAGCGAGTGGTTTTTACTCATACCTGCCCTGGCTGGGTACTCGTTGATCTTGTGGTCTCTCATCACTTTAGGATCGCGTTTTGGGGTTGCTCCCGCGGATCGCGGACTGACCAGTCGTGGCCCCTATCGGTTTTTGCGTCACCCGATGTATCTGGGAGAGCTCATATTTCGGGCAATGATGGTTTTCAGTTCTCCAGATTGGATCACTGCCGTTCTTTTATCTATTGCGCTGACGTTCATTCAATGTTGGCGGATCCTTCGAGAAGAAAAAATGATTAACGGATATGCCTGCTACATGCGGATAGTTCCTTGGCGATTGATACCCGGACTCTGG